>CAKUEH010000030.1 GCA_934646185.1 uncultured Oscillospiraceae bacterium
AAGATAATGTTCATCACGGCCTGCGTGCCGACGATCTGGCTCGACGGCGTGACCAGCGGGGGATAGCCGAAGTCCTCACGCACGCGGGGGATCTCGGCGAGCACGTCGTAATACTTGTCCTCCTTGCCTGCCTGCTTGAGCTGGGAAATGAGGTTGGAGAGCATACCGCCGGGCACCTGATAGAGCAGGGTGTTGGTGTCGACGTTGAGCACCTTGGGATCGAGCGCGCCGCTTGCCTTGAGGCGCTCGGCGACCTTACGGAAGTGGACGGCGGCCTCGCTCATCTTGCCGAGGTCCAGACCCGTGTCGCGCACGGTACCCTTGAGCGTGGCGACGAGGGATTCCGTCGCGGGCTGGGAGGTGCCGTTGGCGAGCGGGGAGAGCGCGGTATCCACGATGTCCACGCCGGCCATCGCCGCCATGAGATAGACCATGTCGCCCGTGCCGCTGGTGTTGTGGGTGTGCAGGTGGATGGGAATGCTGACGGTCTCCTTCAGGCGCTTGACGAGGGAGTAGGCGTCCATCGGCAGCAGGAGGTTCGCCATGTCCTTGATGCACAGGGCGTCCGCGCCCATCTCCTCCAGCTCGCGGCCGAGCTTGACAAAATAGTCCTCGTTGTGGATGGGAGAAATGGTATAGGAAAGAGTCGCCTCGACCTGTCCACCGTATTTCTTGGTGGACTTGATGGCCTGCTCCAGATTGCGCACGTCGTTGAGCGCGTCGAAAATGCGGATGATGTCGATGCCGTTTTCAATGCTCTTGGCGCAGAACTCGTCCACCACGTCGTCGGCATAGTGCTTGTAGCCGAGAATGTTCTGACCGCGGAAGAGCATCTGCAGCTTCGTGTGCGGCAGGTGCGCGCGCAGCTGCCGCAGGCGCTCCCATGGGTCCTCGTTCAGGAAGCGCAGGCAGCTGTCGAAGGTCGCGCCGCCCCAGCACTCGAGGGAATAGTAGCCGATGGAGTCGAGCACCTCGCAGGCGGGGAGCATATCCTCCAGCGTCATGCGCGTGGCCGCCTGCGACTGATGCGCGTCACGCAGGATGGTATCGGTGATCAGAAGCGGCTTATTCGATAAAAATTCCATAAGAACAGGAGGTCCTTTCCTAAAATTACCTTTAGTTTAGCATACTGCCGCAGATTTAGCAAGAGGGTATTTGACGGATTTCCGTCATTTAACGGCAAGAAAATGACGGAGAAGTTGCGAAAAAACAGCAAAGCGGTAAAAGTGCTGTAAAAGAGGCGTGGCCTGCCTTGACTTTTTCCCTTGCCTTGTGTTATACTGTGCAGACTTTGAGGGAGTAGATGGCGCGAGAGCGTGGCAAGTCAACAGACTGGCCGAAAGGCCTGGCTTGTCTTAAACACCGAGACTCAAGTATGGTTTTGCCGTACCTGCGTCTTGTTTTCGGGTGCGGCGACGTACCTGATTTTTTTATGTGCGGAGGACAATCCATGGGATTTTTTGAACTGTTCCTGATCGGCATCGGTCTTTCGATGGACGCTTTTGCCGTGGCCATCTGCAAGGGCCTCGGCATGGAGAGGATCAACAAGCGCGACGCGCTGCTGCTGGCGTTGTTCTTCGGCGGCTTTCAGGCGCTCATGCCGCTCATGGGCTATCTGCTCGGCAGCCGGTTCGCGAGCTACATCGAGCGCTGGGATCATTGGATCGCCTTTGTGCTGCTCGCCTTCATCGGCGGCAATATGATCCGCGAGAGCCGCGAGCAGGAGGAAGAGGAGACCAAGCACTGCGGGAGCATCCGCTATCGCGAGCTCTTCACGCTGGCGGTCGCCACGAGCATCGACGCGCTGGCCGTCGGCGTCTCGTTCGCCTTCCTCGGCGTGCACATCGCGCCCGCCGTCACGCTCATCGGCTGCACGACCTTTGTGCTCACGCTCGTGGGCGTTTGGGTCGGCAATCTCTTCGGCTCGCGCTACAAGAGCCGCGCAGAGCTGACCGGCGGTATCATTCTTATCCTGATCGGCGTGAAGATTTTGCTCGAGCATCTGGGCGTTTTAGGATAGGATCACCGTATATTGATAAAAAGGGGACTGCGCGTGAGCGCAGTCCTCTTTGTGTAGCTTGTGTCGATGCTCAGCAGCCGCAGCCGTTGTTGCAGCCGCAGCCATTGTTGCAGCCACAGCCGTTGCCGCACCCGCCGCCGCAGCCGCAGCAGCAGATCAGGAGCAGAATGATAATGATGATCCAGCAGCACCCGCCGCCGCCAAAACCGTTATTGCACATAAAAGCAACCTCCCATGAAGATAGAGCCGCCGCCGTGGCGGTCTCAATCCATAGTATGCGCCTCGTGCAAAAGGGTGTCAGGCAAGGCGGCCTGTTGTGACCATCGCCTGCGCGGCACGGTAGTCTGCATCGGTGAACACGCCCGCGTCGATGAGCTTCCGGCTCAGCGCGGCGCCGCCGCTTGTGCGGACGGAGAGCGCGTAGTAGGAGAGGTAAGCGACGTCCGCGCGCAGGAAGTCGGAGGACTGGAGCGCCGTGCGCTCGCCGGCAGTCAGGACGCCTGCGGTCACGGCGCGGTCGAGCGCATCGGAAATATTGGTGGTGGCGGTGGAGCTGTAGCCGAGCGCGCGGAGCATGAACTCCACATACATGGCGGCGGAGGCCGTCTGCTGCGTGCCGAAGTAGGAATGGCCGAGACTGTCCGTTCCCACGCCGTTGCTGTAGCCCCTTTCATAGGCGTAGGCGACGTAGGGGGCGCACCAATCCGGCACGTCGATGAAGGGCTGGGAGGCCGTACAGGCCAGCGCGGCCTTTTCCTCACCGAGCATACGGATGAGCATGATGAGAGCCTCGGCGCGGGTGGGAGTCTTTTCCAGCTCATAGCCGCTGCCGATGCCGCTGCCCGTGCCGCGGAAGAGGGAGAGCGACTGGAGCGCCTCGGCCATCGCGTTGCGGTCCGGCTTGTCGGAAAGGGCGAAGTGATAGCTGCCGCAGTAGCTGAGCACGGCGGTCTTGGACGTGCAGGTGAACAGCGCCGTGGTGTCCTCGGCGACGAGGCAGCGGTGGTTGATGGGAATGGTGCTGCCGCTCGTAAGCTCTCTGCCGTCGGTCACGTCCACGACCGTGCCGGCGGAAAAGGAAACGGTCAGCTCACCGGCGAGAGGGATGACCTGCAAGCCCGTGACGCCGGAGAGAATGTCGTCCTGCTTGACGCGCGTCTCGGTAAAGACGGCGGCGTAGTCGGAGCCGACAGCGGCCTCCGCCGCCGCGACCGCGGCATTCCAGCGGGCCTTGGCGTCGTCGAGCGCGCCGGCGTCCGCCTTGGTAACGGCCTCGTCGATCCTTTCCTCCGCCTGTCGGCGGAACGTGCCGTTCAGAAAGTCCAGCGAGACGAGAGGATCGCTCGCGTCGCCGCCCGCGGCGACGGCGTAGCCGACAAACACGAGCGCGGTCAGGACGAGAGCGAGAAGGAAGGTGCGTTTTTTCATTTCGGCTCCTTTACTCCGGGGGAAAAATGCTTGGTGATGCGGTAGCTGAGCGTGAGCAGGCTGTCGGCAAAGTGGACGTTTTCAAAGAAAACGTTGCCGCTGAGCTCGACGTTGGTGAAGTTCCAGATGCCCTGTACACCGAGGGCGATGAGGCGGTCAGCGACCTCCTGCGCGACGCACTTGGGCACTGTCAGCACCGCGACGGAGGGGTGATTGGCGGTGCAGTAAGCGTCCAGCTCGTCCATCCCGCGAATGGTGACGCCGTTCACCGTGGTGCCGATGACGGCGGGGGAGACGTCGAAGGCGGTGTCGAAGAGGAAGCCGCCCTGGTCGAAGTCAAAGTTCTGCAGCAGCGCGTGACCGAGGTGGCCCGCGCCGACGACGATGAGGCGGCGCTTGTCGTCCACGCCGAGGATGTGGCCGATCTCGGCGCGCAGCTCCATGATGTTGTAGCCGTAGCCCTGCTGGCCGAACTCGCCGAAGCAGCTCAGATCCTGCCGGATCTGCGAGGCGGTGATGCCCATACGCTTGCCGAGCGAGCCGGAGGAGATGCGCACGATGCCCTTGGCGTGCAGCTCGTCGAGGTAACGGTAGTAGCGGGGAAGACGCCGGATCACGGCGTCGGAGATCTTCTCTTTTTTCATGCTCTGTCTCTTTTTTCAAATTTATAGATTGTCTCTATTGTAGAGGATGAAGGAAAAGTTGTCAATTTTTTTAACGATCTTTTTTCTGCCAAATTTTGCTTTACAGTTTCGTGGAAGTTTGCTATACTATGGAGCGTTGAAGGAAATATGTGCCCGTAGCTCAGTTGGATAGAGCGTTGGACTCCGACATTTCAGGCGGCTCCAGTTGAGATATGGCGCAAAGCCTTGCCGCACCTGCGTTTGCGGGAACGGCAGAGAAAAAATGAGCGGTCGTTGACTACTATTTGACGACTATTGCAGAAACCCACAACCCAATATGTGCCCGTAGCTCAGTTGGATAGAGCGTCAGACTCCGACTCTGAAGGCCGCTGGTTCGAATCCAGTCGGGCATACCATTGAATGACCCTACCCAATTCGAACAAGTCAATGAGACTTGCAAATTTGGTGGGGTTGTTGTATACTCTGAAAGCCTTGGTATGACAGGGTTTTCGAGGGTTGGCATGTCGAAGCGGATGCGAGACATAAAAATACAAACCGTCTCAAAACGTAATAGAAAACGAGCAAATTAGGCGATTCGAACACGGATGTCTCATTTAACAGCCGTACAGAAGCTCTCTTCCATCTGGCATGGCGTCAGATTTTTCAATGTACGATGGGGCGCTTCACTTTTCTCTACCTTTTTCTAAAGCAACAGAAGGTTTTGCATCTTTTCTGTCGACACACGACAAGAGAAGCAAGAGAAGACATTGCGTTTTCCCTTGCTTTTTCTTTTGCATCGCACTGTTTTTGCTATAAAAAGTTGAATTCTTACTTTTTACAAAATGCCTTTACCCATACGTTTACCCCAAACAGAATTTTTTACCCCTAAAATCGAGTAAAAAGCAGCTCCGCCGATCACGAGACCGACGGAGCATTTTTATACCTTTCTCAGCTTGTCATATCTGCTGCTTGGGATCCGGATTGAAAAGATGCGAGGATATGGAATGCAGGATAAAGTGCAATGCATTTGATGAAGAAATTCCTGAAAACTACAAATGCTTGTACGTATACCAGAAACATTTGTGCGAAGAAAGGAGGAAAACATTTACGATTAGGAATGAGAATGATAAAATAAGCGAGAAAATACTCAGATGATCGAAAGAGGAACATATGGAGAACTTGCTGATTCCTGCAAGGTGTACTGTGCCGATCTTCCTAATGATGGCAGTAGGGAATATCCTGAGAAGGACACAATGCTTTTCGGAGAGCTTTTTTTCGCAACTGAATAGGTTTTGCTTTTGTATTCTGCTGCCTGCAAGGTTGTTCTATAGTATATATACGGCGGATTTTGGCAAAACATTTTTTCTTGGTGTTAATTTGTTTGTTATCGCGGAAGCGGTGGTCACATTTGCGGCAGCTTATATGCTGACGACCGCCGCAGGTATGGAGCGGCGGCATAAAGGAGCCTGGTTGCAGAATTTCTATCGCTCTAATCTCGCTGTTTCCGGTATGGCGCTGATACAGAACCTTTGCGGGGAAGAGGGTATGGCGATATTAGGGATTGCGCTGACCTTTTTGGGACCGATCTATAATATCCTGGCGGTGGCGGGCCTTGACGTTTGCAGGGGGGAGAAGGTGCGGTTGTGGGGTACGCTGAAAAGCATTTTCAGAAACCCGCTCGTGCTTGCGTCGCTATCCAGTGCGGTGCTGCTGGCGCTGGAGGTTCGCTTGCCGGCGTTGCTGACCGATACGATTGAAAGCATTGGGGAATGTAACGCTCCGGTGGCAATTATTGCTCTTGGCGCATCACTGGAGTTGTCGACGATCAGAACAGATTGCAAAGAGCTACTGGCGGGAAGCGCTGTTCGGCTGATCGTGGTTCCGGCTATTTCACTGCTGGCGGCGATCCCGCTTGGCTTTCGAGGAAGTGAACTTGGTGTGATCCTCATCTGTGCGGGCTCACCGCTGGCGACAACAGCCTATACCATGGCGCAGGCGTACGACAGCGATGAAGCATTTACTGCAGAGCTGGTCGTCGCCACAACGCTTCTGTGCTGTATTACAATGTTTTTCTGGATATTGCTTCTATCGTGGATGAATTTGATTTAGGGGGAAAGGGGCGCCCTTACGGGCGCCCCTTTCCTCCTTTGGTGTATTGGACGGACGGTTATCCGATACTCCATTCCATTTCAAGTGCCTGCCGTGCAAGGGCTGCGTCAGGTGCAGGAGTGCGGTTCCATCGGTTATCGTGCGGAAGATCGGCAGCAATGAAACGGAGATGATTGCTGTCGATTCCGGAACTGCGCAGATTGTTTAGGTTCAGCTTCCGGATGAGGGTGCGGTAGGACTCCAGCACCGTGTCTGCGAGGGCGGTGTCATCAAGGGAAAGATCCAAGCCGATGGCGCGGGCGACGGGGCGAAGCTTCTCGGGACAGGCAAGCACGGCGTAGCGCAAAGCAACAAGGATGGCGGGCGCACATGCGACGCTGTGCGCGCAATGAACCTGATTGGTGATGCGATCGGCTACGGCATGCCCTATGTATGTCCCCTTGTCAGACATGGCGTAACCTGCAAGCATACATGCATAGGCCAACTGACAACGGGATTCGATATCGGAACCATCCTCATAGGCACGAGGCAGATAGCGAAATACCAGCGAAATGACCTGTTCATCCAGCAGTTCCGTCAGCCAGTGCCGCTTCGGGTTGATTAGAGATTCGGTCACATGCGCAAGCATGTCAAGACCGGTGGCGGCAGTCGCCTGTGGTGGGATGCAGAATTCAAAAGAGGGGTCAATAATGGCGACATCACCACGATTGCTGGCACCGGTTTTTTTCCCTGTGGACGATTCGCTTACGACAAATACGGGAGTAAGTTCAGCGCTTGTCCCTGCGGTAGTGGGGAGCAGAATCAGCGGATGTTTTTTAATGATATCTCGCTTTCCGCGGTTTACACCGATGTAGTCTTCAATAGGGCCGGGATTGGAAAGCAGCAGATTGGCGCCCTTGGCCGTATCGAGAGAGCTGCCTCCGCCGATACCGACCACGCAGTCGACGCAGTGGGAGCGCCCCAACTCACCGGCGCGGTTGAGCGTGTCGGAATCCGGCTCGGGCTTGACCGTGCCGAAGCAGATGGTTTCAATGCCGCAGGATGCTATGCTGGTGATCACCTTGTCGGCGATGCCCAACTGCCCGATCATCGGGTCGAATACGACAAGAGCCTTTCGACAGCCGTAGCGCTGGAGCACAGCGCCGGTGTGCTTATGGGAGTCAATGCCGAAGATTGACCGTGGAGAATGGTCGACGGTGAAAGTGTCACAACTGAACATAGTACTCTCCTGCCTATAAATATTCAAAATAAGTGTAGGACAAGCCCTGCGCTGTTCTGCTATGCAGAAACATAAGGAGTGAGAAAACCATAGCATAGGCAGAGGGGATAGTCAATGCGGCAAAGCACTTGAATTTGCATAGAATGCCACAACAAACTGTTGTAGCACAGCTTTTGTATGTGCATAAAAACGAAAAATGCGTGTCGGCGAAAACGTGAAGTGGGCGGAAGACGAAACATGCAAAAACGGGTAGAAAGAAATGGCCTTCCGCGGGCAGATAAAGAGTTGCTTGTGTACATACGCAGAATCATTGTGGAAACGGCGGATAAAGGCGGTTCTGAGACCTTGCAGTTTATTTTTGGAATAATTATAATTTTTTCAGGGGGAAAATCGTGAAGGTCGAAAAGACGGAGAGGTGCAGTATGAGAGAAGAAATTGAAAAACTGGCGGAGTACACCAAAAAGGCGTATGAGAAGGGCTATGTCGGTGGCAGCGGTGGTAATTCCTCCGTCAGGTTTGGCGGTGAGGTATATATTACGCCGACGGGCATAGCGCTCGATGAAGTGATGGCCGACACACTGGTGCGGGTCCGCCTGAAAACGGGAGAGGTTTTATCGGTAAACGGAGGAAAACCGTCCAAGGAGCTGCCGATGCACCTTGCAATCTACCAGGCGAGACCGGATTTGAACGCAATCATACATCTGCACCCGGTGGATTGTATTGCGGCAACGCTTCTGCTGGATGAGGACGAGCTGCTTCCGTGCTATGTTCCCGGGCATGTAAAGAAAATCAAGCGTCCGCCGGTCGAAGAGTATTTCCCAGCGGGTTCGCCGGAACTTGCGGTCAATACGATGATGCTGTTTGAGAAAAATGACTGCGTTTTTCTCAAGCGGCATGGGATCATCGCGGGAGGAAAGGATGTACGAACGGCATATCTGCACTGCGAGGATATGATAGACGCGAGCCGCATTCATCTGTGGCTGCGAGGGTTCGGTGCGCTGAACGAGGAAAGGATTCAGCAACTTTTAAAATGAGCAGGCGCTGCCCCTGAACAGAAGGCGGCGGGAAAATAGACATGCCCCTGCTTGCAAGATGCCGCAAACAGGGGGAGGAAAGGAACTTGCATGAAAGTATTTGTGTCTGCGCAGCTTGAAGACGAGGTGATCGACTACCTGAAAGAAAGAGCAGAGGTCGTATTTGACGGATGGGGGCCGACAGGGAAGATCCTGACCCCTGAACAACTGGTGGAGCGGGCGAAAGACTGCGAGATGATGGTGATCTGTTATGAGCCTGTAACGGAATATGTTTTTGAGAATCTTCCGTCGCTGCGTTTCATTTCCTGTACCCGCGGCGGTATGGAGAACTTTGATAAAGAGGTCGTGCGCCGGTATCCCCGTGTGACGGTGTGCAA
This sequence comes from uncultured Oscillospiraceae bacterium, assembly GCA_934646185.1. Taxonomy (GTDB): domain Bacteria; phylum Bacillota; class Clostridia; order Oscillospirales; family Oscillospiraceae; genus CAG-170. Next base: position 8,811 of record CAKUEH010000030.1, read on the forward strand.
TGCACCGGGACGCAATGCCAATGCGGTGGCGGATCTGACGCTTGGGTTGATGATAGACATTTCAAGAAATATTTCACTTTCCAGCCACTATATCCGAAATCAGGACTGGAATCATGTGAAATGGTTCAAGGCGGGAAAGCTTAGCAAAAAGATGTTCATGGGATATGAGCTGGAGGGAAAGACGCTCGGCCTTATCGGGATGGGTCAGGTTGGCTACCGCGTGGCTAGGCGGGCGCTGGGCTTTGATATGAAGGTGCAGGCATTTGACCCATACAGCAGGGTCGAGATGGATCATGTGACTTATGTTGATTTGGACACGTTGTTGCGAACGAGTGATTTTGTGAGCCTGCATTGCAAGGTAACACCGGAAACAACAGGGATCATCAATACGGAGACAATCGGGAAAATGAAGCAGGAGTCGTTTCTGATCAATACGGCAAGGGGCGTTCTGGTGAATGAGGACGATCTTATTCACGCACTTGAGGAGAAAAGAATTGCTGGTGCCGCGATGGATACCATTGCCGTTGAGCCAATTCCGGAGAATCATCCGTTCATTCATATGGAGAATGTGGTGGTAACACCGCATATCGGCGGAGCCTCATATGACATTCAGGCACAGCAGTCCAAAATCGTGTTTGAAGACATTAAAGCCTACATGGAAGGACGGAGGGCGCCGCATGTTTGGGCATGACCTCTTTTTAGGGATTGACCTTGGAACGACCGGTGTGAAAGCAGCGTTGATTGATGAGGAAGGGACTCCTGTTGGTCAGTTGAGCAGGGAATATGCGGTATATCAACCGCACCCGAACTGGGCGGAGCAGTCCGCGCAGGGCTGGTGGGAAGCAACAGCGGCGGCTGTCAGGGAGCTTGTGAGCGGTAATGGGGCGAAAGGCTGCCGCGTGCGCGGTATCAGCGTTTCCAGTCAGGCGCCGACATGCCTTGGAATTGATGCGCGGGGTATACCGACGGGACGTGCGCTGATCTGGATGGACAGGCGCTCTCAGGATGTCTGCGACAAGGTGCTGCAGCCGTTTGCGCAGGAGATACGAAGTACCTGCGGGAACAGAGTGGATCCATATTATTTTCTGCCTAAATATTTGTGGCTGCGGAAAAACCTGCCGGAGCAGGAATGTAGTGCAGCGTGTTTTCTTCAGGCGAATGGATGGATTGTGTATTGCATGACCCATGAAATGAGCATCGATACGACACACCTGACGCATTTGCAAGTATATGACGTGTTTCATGACCGATGGAACACGAAACTAATGGAAAAACTTGACATCGACAGGGATAAACTGCCCCGGATATACCGGCCACAGGAGATCGTGGGAGAGTTGACGGAGAAAGCGGCAGAAGAGTTGGCGCTTCCGGTGGGAATACCAGTCGTGGCGGGCTGTACAGATGCGGCGGCGGCTGCGCTTGGCCTGGGGCATGACGAGGTCGGCGGACTTTTTGAAATGTCCGGGCAGTCCTCCGGGATTGGGCTGGTCATGGATCGGCCGAGAATAAACGCAAGGCTGAATTTATCGCGGGGAGCCATGGAAGATCGGTGGAATCAGAAGGGAAGCATGTCCGCCACCGGCGGTGCATTGCGCTGGTACAGGGATAAGATCGACCGATATATCGGGGAAAACGCCTACACGGTATATGATGCCATGGCTGCGCAGTCGCCCGCGGGCGCAAGAGGCGTGATTTTTCTGCCGTATTTGACGGGCGAGCGCGCCCCGCTTTGGGATTCCGGCGCATGCGGCATGTTCTTTGGCCTGCGCTTGATGGCGGAAAAGCAAGATTTGCTCCGTGCAATCCTTGAGGGAGCTGCGTACGGTCTGCGCACAATACGAGACACCTTTGACCCGAAGCTGATGACATCGGAGTACCTGCTGGGAACGGGGGGCGGTTATAAGAGCAGTCTTTGGGCGCAGATAAAGGCAGACGTACTCAAGATGCCAATACAGGTTCAGCGATCCGATTTTGACGCTGCCTGTATGGGAGATGCTTTTCTTGCCATGCGCGCAAACGGCCTGCAGCCGCCGCGGAACAGAGAAAAACGGATTGAGAAGGTTTATGTTCCGAACCCGGGAGTAGGGGAATTGTATGATGAAGGATATCGGATATTTTGCAGCCTGTATGAAAAGAACAGAGAACTGATGAAAGATGATCTTGCTTTTGCAGGAAGATAAGGAGAGAACAATGAAGAAGGATTATATTGCCGCGCCGTTTCAAATTGCGTCCTGTGAGGAACCGATGCCCGTAATCAATGAGGATCAGGTGCTGCTGAAGGTTATGTGTGTTGGTATCTGCGGTTCTGATTCCCATACATATCACGGAAAACATCCGACGAGGAATAAGTTCCCGCTGGATTTCGGCCACGAGGTCTCTGGCGTTATTGTCGAGGTTGGCAAAAATGTGAAGGGATATGCAGTCGGTGAGCGGGTCACTGTAGAGCCGCAAAAGTACTGTGGGCATTGTCCCGCGTGTCTGGGCGGATACTTCAATGTGTGCGAAAGGCTCAAGGTTACGTCGGTGTTTTTCCGGGAATATGCGGCGGTCGACAGCTATTTACTGCATCGCTGCCCACAGGATATGTCTTTTGAGAAGTTAGCTCTTGTTGAACCGGTTGCGGTGGCGGTCGCATCTGTGGATCGCGTTGACTGCAGAGGAACAAGAGTGTGCGTGCTGGGCGCGGGTACGATTGGGAATCTGATCGCGCAGGTGGCGCTGCATTCGGGCGCGAAGGATGTTATGGTTACTGATATCATTGACAAAAAACTGGCCTATGCAAAGCGCTGCGGCATTCCTCACTGCGTGAACACAAAGGAAACACCGCTGAAGGACGCAATCCTGACCAGCTTTGGACCGGAAATGGCAGATATCATTATTGATGCGGCAGCATCCGGCAGAGGGTTCGCGGATATGATAGAGGCCGCTCGCCCACGTTCGGAGATCGTGATAACCGGGAGCTACAAAGAGCCCGTCAGCTTTGATGTGACGCGGATCCAGCGCAGAGAGATCTCCATGATCGGACACTTCATGTATGTACGAAAACATTTTGAACGCGCGATTGATATGCTCTACCGGAATGAGTTGTACACAGAAGGGTTTGTGGCGAAAAGATTCGACCTTGACCATATGCAGGAAGCGATGGAGTACATTGACAATAATCCGGCGGATGTTATGAAGACAATGTGCGTTGTGGCGGGAGAGAAATAAGAAAAGAGCTTGTAAAGAAAAGGAGAAGTTGGTATGCAGACATCATTTTCTGCGGTCGGAAAGACGACGAGAATGAACCGAATCTTCCGTGAGGATGGTCGCGCGGCGATGGTCGCCATCAATCAGGGAATTACTATGGGACCGAGGGAGGGGATCGAAGATCTGAAAAAAATCGTACAGACGCTTTTGCCGGAGGGACCGGATTCGTTTACGATGCATCGAGGAGCCGCGCTGCGCATGGCGGAGCTGTATGCGGGAAAGGCGGCGTTGATTTTGAAACTGACCAACCGCACGCGGTTTTTTGGACCGGACGAGCTTGCGGTGGCTACGGTTGCAGACGCACTCGCGCTTGGCGCGGACGCCGTTTCAATCGGTTTGACACTGTGCGACGCCAAGGAACAGGATACGATACGCATGGCAGCGCAGATGGTCGGAGAGGCAGACCGCTGCGGTATGGTGACGGTCGCACATGCCTACCCAAGCGGCGCATTGATCGCCGATGAGCAGCGGCACACGGTCGAGCAGGTCGGGTATGCGGTGCGTGTTGCGCGCGAACTTGGCATCGACATTATCAAAACATACTGGACGGGAGACAAGGACTCATTTGCAAAAATTGTTGAGTTTGGCGCACCGTGCAAGGTCGTGATTTCAGGGGGGCCGCGCTGCAGAACTCTTCGTGAGTGCTTTGATATGACATGGCAGGGAATTCAGGCGGGGTGCCATGGTATCACCTATGGGCGTAATATCTGGCAGCATGAGTATCCTGCAGCGGTACTCAAAGGGCTGGTTCAAATCATCCACAACGGTGCGAATGTTGACGAAGCAATGGAGATCGCAAGTGATATGGCTGGGACGACTCTGGTTTGAAAGGGGAAAAAATGCTGAAGCTTAAAGAGAACATTGCACTTGACGTAATTGCGATGGGGCGGGCGAGCGTAGATTTTGTTCCAGATACCTACGGACCGACCACACAGAATCATGTATATACAAAGTTCCTCGGCGGTTCGCCGGCCAATACGGCTGTAGCTATGGCGCAGCAGGGGATCCGAGTAGGGTATATCGGAAAAGTAGGGAATGATATCCTTGGAGATTATCTGCGCAGCTATATGGCGGGAAAGGGTATTGACGTCTCGCATATTGCGGTTTGCAAAGACGGCAGTGTGCATACCGGCCTTTCCATTGCGGAGCTGCTGGGCCCAAACAACAAGCGGAGCAACCTCTATCGTTCCGACGCAGCAGATCTGTACATTTCCATGGACGAGATGGACGAGACATACATTGCTGGTGCGAGGATCCTGCTTTTTTCAGGGACGTCTTTGTGCAATTCGCCAGCGCGAGAAGCGGTATTTCTTGCAATCGAATATGCGAGGCGAAATGGAACACTGGTCGCATTTGACCCCGATTACCGCGCACAATCATGGAAGAGCGAGGCTGATGCATCGCTGAACTATTGGCTGGCACTTCAAAAAAGTGACATCCTGATCGCTACCCGCGAAGAAATGTCGATCGTTGAAAAGCTGATCCTGCCGGAAAATGAGGATGATGATGCATCCGCGAGACTTTGCATGGACAACGGTGTGCAGCTCGTAGTGATAAAGCGCGGAGAGGATGGCGCCACGGGATACACGGCTGAAGGGGAAAAGCATCATCAGGGGATGTTTCCGAGCCGCGTGATCTCTCTGCAGGGTGCGGGGGATTCATACAGTGGTACTTTTTGCAGCCGCCTTGTTCGTGGCGCCTGCCTGAGTGAGGCGATGAAGTACGCAGCGGCATCTGCCGCGCTGACGGTTTCGGGCAGAAGCTGCTCGGAGCATATGCCGACGTACCAGATGACGAAAGAGTTTGTAGCAGTCTGCGAAGCCGGACATGCGGACCAATGGGAATTCTGGAGCTGAAAAAAGAGATAGGGCGCAAGAGCCGTGAGAAGCGGGTCTTCCACACAAATAAACGTTTGTGAAAAGACAAAGAGTTGCTGTTTGATTATTTGCCTTCATGGGGGTAGTATAAAATTACAAAAGCAAAGGAAAACAATCCGATACTTATTTGTGAATATTGCCAAAACGCTGCGAGCTGGAAATGAGTGAGAGAAGATGAAAGCTGTTGTAAAGATATGTCCTGAAAAGAATGGACTTGCGTTGCAGGAACTTCCCATCAGACACCCGCGGGAGGGAGAAGTGCTTGTGAGGATCGCGGCGGCATCCATATGCGGCAGCGATCTGCACATATACGCATGGAATCAGTGGGCAAAAAAACTGTATGAGGATATTCTGCCGATGCCGATGGGGCATGAGTTCTGCGGAACGGTGGAAGAGGTCGGGGATGGCGTCAGAAGCGTCAGGATCGGAGACAGGGTCTGCGCGGAAACGCATATCCCGTGCGGACACTGTGACAAGTGCAGACGGGGTATGGGCCACATTTGCGATAATCTGCAGCTGTTCAGCAGGAGAAAGGCGGGATGTTTTTCGGAGTATACAACTGTTCCGGAGAAGTGCCTGATTCATGTTCCTGACAGCCTGAGCCATATTGAGGGGGCGCTGATGGAGCCCTTCGGTGTTTCGGTTCGGGCGGTGTCCGATGCAGAAGTTGCGGGGAAGTTTGTACTGATTCAGGGATGCGGTCCGCTGGGGCTGATGGCTGTAATGACGGCAAGGGCGATGGGCGCAGCAAAGGTGTTGGCGACAGACATCGATCCATACCGTCTGCGCTTTGCAAAAAGTGTTGGTGCGGACGAAGTGATCGATCCGGCGGATGGAGATGTACCGGAACAGGTCAGGGCGTTGACCGGCGGTGTCGGTGTGCGCGCGATCTGCGAGATTACGGGCAGCATTCCCGCAATCCAGACGGGATTTCGGTGTATGGCTAAGGGCGGACGTTATATTTTTACCGGTATGCCTTCGCAAAAGCTGGAGATCGATGTTGTGCGGGATCTGATTAACAGGGAGGTCACACTTCAGGGGTGTTATGGCAGAAAAATATACGAAACATGGAATCTTGCATTTGACCTGTTGGAAGCGAAACGGATCAATCTAAGCAAAATAGCAACGCACAAATACCCGCTTGCAGATTACGCGCAAGCCTTTCAAACGGCTGTTGGGAGGAAATGCGGTAAGGTGCTCCTTATAAATCAATAGATAGAAGGGGGACTGAAGTATGGAGGTCAAAAAGACAAAGATCACAGAGCTTGAACAGCGGGCGAGAGAACTGCGCAGAGATGTGATCCACATGATCAACGCGGCGGGGGCTGGACATCCGGGAGGCTCACTGTCAGCGGCCGAAATTGTGACCGCACTTTATTTCAGTGAATTGAGTGTGGATTCGAAAAATCCAAAATGGCCAGACCGTGACAGATTCATCCTTTCCAAGGGACACTGTTGCCCAATCCTGTACGCGGCGCTGTGCGCTCGTGGCTTTTTCGGAAGAAAGGAACTGGACACGCTTCGCAGATACCACTCAAAGCTTCAAGGACACCCTGATATGAGAAAAACGCCTGGGGTGGATATGTCGAGCGGTTCTCTTGGCAATGGACTGGCAATCGGCCTTGGGATGGCGCTGTCTGCCCGTACCCATGGACAGAATTACCGTGTATTTGTTCTGATGGGAGACGGTGAGCAGCAGGAAGGCGCTGTGTGGGAGGCGGCTATGATTGCTGCGCACCATAAGGTCAGCGGCTTGATTGCAATTGTCGACCGAAACCATTTGCAGCTGACCGGTCCGACAGAGGATGTGGTAGCGCTGGGAGATCTTGCCGAAAAATACCGAGCTTTTGGCTGGGAAGTCGCGGAGATCAATGGAAACGATATGGAGCAGGTCGTGGCCGCCTTGGAAAAGGCAGGGAAAACGGAACTGCCGTATGCGATCATTGCCGACACCGTAAAGGGAAAGGGTGTTTCGTTTATGGAGGGGCAGGTGCAATGGCACTCTACTCCGCCGAGCGACGAGCAGGCAGTAACGGCGATCGCGGAGATCATGGGGGAGGTGTGTTGACTTGAAGGCGAGCCGGTTTGAATTCGGAGAGGAACTGATCCGACTTGCACAAACGCATAGCAACTTTGTGGTCTGCAACCCGGACACGCAATCCTGTGGACTGGAGAATTTTGACAAGCTCTATCCCGGACGCGCATACAACTTCGGCATTGCCGAGCAGGCGCTGCTTGATGCTGCGGCGGGGATGGCAAGCTGTGGAAACAAGGTCTATGTACCAACGTTTGCGGTATTCCTGACGATGCGTGCCTGTGAACAGATTCGGCAGTTTATCTGCTATCCAAAGCAGGATGTCGTGCTGCTCGGTACGCATACGGGTCTGCAGGTCGGGAAAGACGGCGGCACGCATATCGCCTTGGAGGATGTCGGTATCATGCGCAGTATGGCCAACATGACGATCCTCCAGCCGGCGGACGGTATTGCCGCCCGCGCAATGGCGCGATATTCGCTCGATTTCACAGGGCCGCTCTATGTTCGCCTGCACCGAAGTGAGGCACTGGTCATTCACGACGAAAACTACCGGTTTCGGTTTGATCAGGCGGATGTGCTGTGCGAATATGGAAACGATGTTGCGCTGGTTGCCTCCGGCATAACGGTGTGGCGGGCGCTCAAGGCAGCCGAGCTGCTAAAGGAGTGCGGTATAAAGGCAACGGTGGTCGATGTCCAGACGATAAAACCAATCGATGAAAAGACGATTTGCGAAGTCGCGGCAAGAACGCGCGCGGTGGTTACCGTAGAGGATCACAATGTGATTGGCGGCCTCGGCAGCGCTGTAGCTGAAACACTGGCAAAGAGCTGCCCGACACTGATGCGTATGATAGGCGTACAGGATATGTTTGGCGAATCGGCTGATCCTAAGGAATTGTATGAAAACCACGGTATTACGCCGGAACATATTGCAGAAATCGCATGTGATTTGGCAAAAAATAAGTGAGCCTCTGCTTTCGCCGGACGGAAGCAGTTCAGTTCAAAAATAAAGACTATGGAGGAAAACATGAAGAAGAAAGCGTTAGCACTGATGCTCTGCATGGCGATGTTCTGCAGCATGTTCCTTGCCGCTTGCGGCAGCAAAGGCGAGACCATCAAAGACGACGGGCAGACGACCAACACTGATACGCAGCCGATCGAGGCCATCCTTGGCCATCACTGCGCTAACAGCACATTGTGGCAGTATGGTGCGTTGAAGTTTGCCGATTTGGTAGAGGAATACACCAACGGCGGCGTTGTGATTACCGTTTACAGCAATGGTGAGCTTGGCGACGAGAAGCAGCTTACTGAAATGACCAGCGAAGGTACGATCCAGTTTTCTCTGCCTGGTTCTATGGTTTCCACGCAGTGGGTTTCCGGTACGGACGTGTTCTCTCTCCCGTTTATGTATGAGAGCGTTGAGCAGGCACAGATGGTTCTTGATAGCGAGCTTGGCGCTGATATCTGCAGCAGATTTAACGAGATCGACGTTCAGATCCTTGGCGCGTTTGAGTCTGGTTTCCGTCAGTTGTTTACCACGAAAAAGGCAATCAACAGTGTGGACGATCTCAAGGGCCTGAAAATCCGCGTTCCCGAATCCGAACTCTATCTGAGCACTTGGAGAGCGCTCGGAGCGTCCCCGTTGCCGATGAGTTGGAGTGAGGTTTACTCGTCCCTGCAGACTGGCGTGATCGACGGCGCTGAGCCGCCCATCGGTACTGGTTACGATTCCCAGTTCGGCGAAGTCTGCCAGAACTTTGCGTATGTCAATTATCTTTATGACCCAATCTTCATCGCTGTGAATCAAACTTGGCTGGAATCTCTGCCTGAGGAATATCAGGATGCGATCCTGCGCGCCGCCAAGGATGCGGTCGCTGACGAGCGTATTGAGGCGAATAAGCGCAACACGGAGACCGAAGACAAACTAGTCGCAGAATACAAGACCAACATCACGCACCCCGATTTGGCTCCGTTCCAGCAGGCTGTTCAAAGCGTTTATGACAACTACAGCGACCAGGAGACGCTGAAATCTGTTCTGGAACTCCTCGGCCGCAAATAAAGAGGTCTCGTTGATTCCGCAATTCACAGGGCAGCTTCGCGTGCTGCGAAGCTGCCCTGTGTCCACCTAAGACATTTAGAGAGGTGACTACCTGATGAAACTACTACGGATTATCGATAAGGCGATCTCGCAGTTCTGCGAGTGGTGCGCCTTAATTTTTGGCTGCATAATGATTGTGGCCGCATTTTTGCAGGTCGTTATGCGTTTTGTGTTTAATGATCCCCTGAGTTGGACGGAGGCGGTCTGTCGCTACAGTATGGTGTGGTTTGTGTTTACGGCTGCGGGCTGGGGCGTGAAAAAGTATTCGCATGTCCGTGTGGATATTCTGCTCAATGCGCTCTCGCGCAAGGGGCAGGTCTGGCTACAGAAATTTGTAGGTGTGGTCACAATCATCTTTGCGGCATTGCTGGGCTACTCTGGTATTCTGAAAGTAATTTTGCAGTGGAACCAGATCACACCCTCTCTGCCGTTATCGTACGGGGTTATTTATCTGGCAGTTCCCGTGTTTGCGGTAATTGCGATTTTCTATGCTACATTGCAGCTCTTTGGCCTGCAGGACAAACTGTAAGAGGAGGGAGAAAAGATGTCAACTGCTTTGATTGTTTTGCTGGTCGTGTTTTTCGGCCTGATGATCCTCTCCGTCCCTATTGCCTATTGTATTGGCTTGGGGGGGATGGCGGCGCTGTTGATCGGCGATGTTCTCCCTATTCAAATCTTTGCACAGAAGACACTTGGTGCCGTTGATTCGTTTACCGTGTTGGCGGTTCCGTTCTTTATTATTTCCGGCGATATTATGCTCAAGGGTGGAATTGCCCGCCGACTTGTCAATCTGGCGGATATTCTGGTCGGCCGTCGCTCAAAGGGCGGCATGGCTTATGTGACGATGGTCGCATCGGCGCTGTTTGGAGCAATCTCCGGTTCCGCAGTCGCAACGACGACTGCAATCGGGGGTATGATGTACCCTGAGATGGTCAAGAAAAACTATTCCAAGCCCTTTGCCGCGGCAATCGGTGCGGTGGGCGGTACGCTTGGCATCCTGATTCCACCCAGCATTGCTGCGATCATTTATGGCACATCGACGAACACGTCGGTGGGAAATATGTTTATGGTCTGTGGCGTGGTTGGTGTGGTTGCCTGCGTGTTCTATTGCATCGCGGCCCGTGTTGAAATCTGCAGCGAGGACATTCAACTGGAGAAGGCGGAGAAGCTGACGGTCAAGGGCGTTCTCCTGACCATTTGGGATGCATTTCTCGGTCTGCTGGCACCGGTTATTATTCTTGGCGGCATTTACTGCGGTGTCTTCACACCGACAGAAGCTGCGGTCATTGCAATTGTTTACTCTTTCATTATCTGTAAGTTTGTATATAAAGAACTGACGATGAAGCAGTTCAAGGAGGCGCTCGTCAGTTCAGCGATCACGACTGGCATGGTGGAGCTGTTGCTCGGCGTAGCGACATTCTTCAGCTATATGCTTTCCATCGAGAAGGTCAGTGCGACGATCCAGCGTTTTGCCACCTCTGGGGGCATGACGAAAACTACGTTCCTGCTCTTCAACATACTGATCCTGGTCATTCTTGGCATGCTGATGGAAACGATTCCCATCATCGTCTTGACTGCTCCGATTCTCGTCCCTGTAGCGGAAATGTTCGGTATCAGCTCCCTTGCATTTGGTGCGCTGACCGTTTTCACGCTCTCCTACGGCCTGTTCACGCCACCATTCGGCATGGATGTGTTTGTCTGTACGACCTATTCCAAGCAACCGGTCATGAGCGTGTTCAAAAAATGCCGGTGGTTCTTTGCGTTCGGCATTGTGCTGATCCTAATCGTGGCATTTTTCCCAGAGTTTTATATGTGGATCGTTAAATGAGCGCGTGGAGGTGGGACAATGTATGATTTGACAGGCAAGGTGGCACTTGTTACGGGAAGCGAAAGAGGCTTGGGGAAGACAACAGCCATCATGCTGGCACAACAGGGCGCTGATATTGTCATGGCGTACTTTCAGGAGGAGACGCACGCCATGGAGAACAAGGCTGAGATCGAGAAAATGGGACGAAGGGTGATTGCTGTTCAAGCAGACCTAACCAGAGAAGAAGATGCGAAGCGTGTTGCGGATGAAGCAATCAAGGTGTTTGGCCGCGTTGACATCATTGTCAATGTGGTTGGAGGAGTTATTAAACGAATTCCGTTTGTTGAGAGTACGGATGCCGTGTGGGATGCAGCATTTAAGCTGAACGTTATGAGTATGGTTCATATCAACCGCGCGCTGCTCCCACAGATGATCGCACAGAAGTACGGCAGAATTATCAACATCTCCTCGCTGGGGTCCAAGACCGGTGGAGCACCCAACTCTGCGCATTACTCCGCGATGAAGGGGGCAATCAATTCCTATACACATTCGCTGTCGAACGAGGTTGCTAAGGACGGCGTGACTGTCAACGCGGTGCTGCCGGGAACGATGATATCTCCACTGCTGCTTGAAACACCGAGTTGGAGCGAGGACGAAGTGCGCAGAAAGTATCCGATCGGACGCATGTCTGTGACAGAAGATGTTGTTCCGATGATTGCATTTCTGGCTTCGGAGGAAGCACGTTATGTTACAGGTGAGATTTATGCGGTCTCCGGAGGCCGGTAAAAGAAAGGAATTTCATTATGAATAGAGAAGAAGTTTGCAAATGGCTGATGCCAGAACTGGATCTCCTGGAGAATGAAGAGGACAAGGAACTGGTCCTTAATGTTTGGCAGGAGGCAATCAATGCGCAGAACTGGGGAGAAAAAGGTCTTGAAAACTCCGGCATATCTACTGTCATGCGCAAGGGCTGCCCGGAAAACCTGATGACACACACCCGTCATGTGACGGTTGCGTGCGCTAGTCTGTACAAGAGTATCGAGCCAATGTTTGCTGAGGTAGGCAAGTGCAACCGGGAGGATCTTCTGGTGGGTGCGCTGCTGCACGATGTCGGCAAGCTGCTGGAGATGGATTATGTGGACGGTAAAGTGGTGCATACGCATTACGGCGACCTGTTTACGCATCCTGTTTCCGGCGCGTATCTGGCAAAAAAGCACGGTGCGAATCAGAATGTCGTGCATATGGTGCTGACCCACTCCAATTCTCTTTCTCCGGAAGGTCCCAAGGCTTTCAATACACCGGAATCTCTGATTCTTAAATATCTGGATGAGATATGCTATAAGTATGTTGAGATTCACTGGCATGTGTGAAAACGGGAGGAAAAACAATGAAAGTTACATTCAAGGATCTGCTTGAACGAGGCAAAAACGGCGAAAAGTTCATCGGCGCGTACATGATGGGCGGATGCGATTTCGTTATTGAGACGATGAAGATGGCGGGATACGATTTTCTGATGCTGGATCTTGAGCACGAGCGCATGACACTTTCTGAGATCATGCCGATGATCTATACCTGCGAGGCCTGCGGCATGGCGACGGTTGTTCGTGTGCCTGGCGTGCAGGAAGAGTATATGAAAAAGGCGCTAGATATGGGCGCGTCCTGCATCAAGGTTCCTGATGTCAAAAGCGCTGAAGATGCCAGAAAAATTGTGGAATGGTGTAAATATCCTCCGGATGGGCATCGCGGTGCCTGCCCGTTCGTAAGAGGAAATGGCTATGGCACGAACCGCAGCGGCTGTTGGGCCAGAGCAAATGCCGAGACTTCCATTTCGGCACTGATCGAAGGTCCGGAGGGAATCGCGCACATGGAGGAGATCATTGCTGTGGACGGTATTGATTGTGTTTCCGTCGGACAGGTGGATCTGTCTGTTACGATCGGCGTTCCGGGCGAGGTGTTTCATCCAAAGGTCATTGACGCGGTTCTGGATGTCGCCGACATCTGCGTGAAGTATGGCAAGCAGCTTTCCGCGCAGGTCGTGCGGCCCGAGGACATTAAGCTTTATAAGAATCATCCTGCGATCACGCATTTTCATACTGATTTGCCGCAGGCAATCTACTATAATGCCTGCAAGCAGCTTTGCGACGGTATTCGCAGCAATATCTGAGATTACAATAGTTTCCTCTAAAACGGCCACAGCAGATCGCGCTTTGTTCGCGATCCGCTGTGGTCAATGATACGGCTAAAATGGTTGTGCATAGGGTACGGATTATAGTATAATACCCATATGATCCGAAAGAGGAGGATACCCTTATGGACTTCAATAGTTTATACCACTTTGTGATTGTGATGGAGGAGTTGAGTTTTACCAAAGCCGCAAAGCGGTTGTATTTGTCGCAGCAGGCGGTGAGTAGTCAGATCAAAAAGTTGGAGGATGAGGTCGGTACGCCGCTTTTTACCAGAAAGCCGACTCTGCTGCCAACAGCGGCAGGAACGAGCCTTTACCATACGGCGACTGAGATATTCCGGCTGCATCAGGAATTTCAGAACGAGTTAATCAAAACCTCACGCGAGGAGAGCGGTGAGATACGCTTGGGAATATCCTATGGGCGTAGTCGCATTTTTCTTCCGGAAATTATTGAAAAGATGGGGGAGCGCTGTCCGAACGTGCAGTTGAGAGTCGTCGAGAAGATGAGTTCAACGGTCATGGAGCAGGACGTTCTGAACGAGGAAACGGACTTTTACATCGGCCTTTCACCAACTCACTCCCCCATGGTACAGTCGATCACCCTGCGGCAGGATTCGCTCGTGTTGGTGATTCCGAAGCCGATGGTAGACGATTTCCGCAAAACGAACAATCTTGCACCGGACGAGAAGTTTGACACGAAGTATTCGATCAATGCCTTGACGAAGTATCCGTTTATTCTGCCTTCGGCGGAAAATAATCTGCGATTCATGTTCAATCGTTATGTCAGCTCGCTCAATTTTCTGCCGAAGATATTGATGGAAAGCGAGCAGAGCGATACCTTGTTTTCTCTGTCGCTTGATGGTATCGGTATAAGCATCTATCCGGAGGTAACTTTTTCCTATTGGAGAAGAAGATTGTCGCCGGAGACGCTTGACCGGGTCGAGGTGGTACCGCTGAATAACATGACGGAGGCAAAGCTGGTACTGGGATACAAAAAGCAGCGCCGCCTTTCCGCGCTGGACCATCTTTTTGTCGATCTGGTTAGAAATATCAGCTATTTTAATTTAACCTGACGGCGGCCCGTTTTGCAGAAAGAGAATCAGAGGCGAGGATTGTAGAGCAAGCATGAATAAAGGCGATTTAACGCAGGGCAGTGTTTTTAAGCAATTGATTCTTTTTTCAATCCCGATCGTGATGGGTGAGCTCTTTCAAAATTTTTATAATAGTGTGGACGCGTTCGTGGTAGGAAATCTTGTCGGCGATCATGCGCTTGCAGCGGTCAGTGTGTGCGAAACGCCCGCGCAGCTTATAGTCGGCTTCTTCAACGGTATGTCCCTCGGCGCGTCCGTGGTTACAGCGCGTGCATTCGGCAGCGGAGACTGGAGAAAAACGCAGCTCCGCATGAGAACTTGTTTTACGGCAGCGCTTGTTCTCGGTGTGCTGCTCTCCGTGGCCGGCGTGCTTTGTGCGCCGCTGCTGCTGGCGGCGACGAATGTGGATGACGCATTGTTTACAGAAGCGGTGCGCTATCTTCGCATTTATATGGCGGGCTTGATGTTCATGGTTATCTATAATATTGCGGCGGGGATACTGCGCGCGATCGGAGATACGCGCTCACCATTCCTCATTCTTGTGGTGTCGTGCTGCGTGAATATTGTATTTGACCTGATGCTGGTCGGGTTGGACATGGGCGTTGCGGGAGTGGCGCTTGCCACAGTGTTTGCGCAGAGTATTTCCGCTGTGCTAGCGTATCGAAGGATACGACATATGAGCGCGGATTTCCGCATTTCAGTCGGAGAGATCCGAACGAATTGGAAAGCGGTTGCGGAGATGTTTTCAATAGGCTTCCCGTCGGGATTGCAGAGCTCGCTCGTATTTCTGTCAAATATGTTTGTCTGGCGGTATATCAACGCCTTTGATCCGGGCGCAATTGCAGGCATTGGCATTGCGCAGCGGCTGGATAAATTTGTTGCCATGCCGTGCAAGGCATTTGGCTTAGCGGTAACGACGTTCGTGGGGCAGAATGTGGGTGCAGGCAACTGCAGGCGGTGCAGGGAAGGAACGGCGAAGGCACTCGCGCTATCGCTGCTGACGGTTGCGGTTATTGGCAGTGTACTGTATGCCTTTACTGAACCGTGTGTTGCAATCTTTAACCGAACGGAACGTGTGATCCATGTCGGCACAGATATGATGCATGTGATCATACCAACATATATTGCAATGACTGTACGGGAGATACTGATCGGAGCCTTGCGCGGTTACGGCAATGCGCGGGTGCCGATGCTGCTGTCGCTGCTGGGAATGATAGGCGTTAGGCAGATTTATCTGGCACTGGCGATGCACGTGGCGTATCGCGTTGAATATATCTACTACTGCTATCCGATTGCTTGGACATCGACGGCTGTCATGTTGTTGCTGTATTACCTTTTCTATCGCAGAAGACAGAAGTGCAGCAACGAAAAGTAACTGTTGCACTGCGCTGTATGTAAAAAACTGCCGCTTGCTCTTAGGGGCGGGCGGCGGTTCCAATTATGGAAGCCGCTCAGATGATTAGCTTGCTCAGTTTGTTGATCGGATCGTTGAAGAGCAAGAGCACGTCGTTGATGGGCGTGAGCGTTTGCATATTGATACCGATGGTCTGCGGCAGCGCGTGCGGCGGGTTCTTTCGAGCGCCTGCCGGAGAGAAGTTTCTTGCAGTCTTGGGCAGTGCTTTCATCCTTACACAGGATGCGGTTAGCGATGGCAACAGCGGCGGAGCAACGGGTGTATACTGGAAGCCATGGTAGCTGTGCCTCGTATGCGACGGGGCAGGCCAAACGTCATATTCCTATGACGATGGAAGACTGGGCATCTAAGCTGGACGCATTTCTGCAATTCAACGATGCTGAGATTTTGCAGGACAAGGGAAAAGCCACAGCAGCCATAGCCAAGGCGTTTGCGGAAAGTGAATTTGAAAAGTAGCGCGTCATTCAGGACAAGAATTATCAGAGTGACTTTGATCGACTGATGGCGGAAACGGATGTAGCAAGATATCAAAATTGAAGCCACCTGACAAAATGTGTTGATGAAAGATGCAACGCTGAAAACGCCACACAAAAGTGCGGTGTTTTCGAACATTTAATGCCGTTTTCTGCGATAAAAAGTTAGAAAAAAGCGATTTTTTCAAAAAATCAGTTTTTCCACGCGAGAGGCGACATTTCAGAGATGCAGCCGGTCGTTTTTATGGACTGGTGTGACTCGAACACCGAGGCTTAAAAAAGAATAAAGAATAAGGAAACAGGTCGCCGTTCGGCTCCCCATGTGGGAGAGAACGGCGGCCTTTTTCGTCTCATTGGTGCTTATGTTGCTTTCGCTTCGTTTGTCTATCACTCTTTGGTGGTGTTGGTAATAGCTTTCACTGAACCTTTCGGGCATGCTTGCGTTACAAAAACGAAGGAGATACCCGAGAATGGCAACCACAAAAAAACTTATGCGCTCAAATCCCAATCGCTATCCACGAGCGGGTCGGCGGGTAGAAGGAACGGCTGGGCCAGACTACCCGCGAGTACATCGCCAACATCATCCAAGACTATCCCGCAATGGTCACGCGGCGCGGCAGCTCACCAATGCCGACTACGAAAAATACGATCTCCTGATAGGTATGGACAGAGCCAACCTCCTGGATATGTATCGTATCTGCGGCAACGATTTTGCTGGAAAGCTGTATCTCCTGATGGACCATTCCTACCATCATGGTACACCAACGATTTCAAAGTGATTTAGCGGGATGCTGGAGGCTGTTACATGAAATAGAAGAAAACTTTGATTACTTATACCGAGAAAATGTGTTCTCCATATAAATAAACCTCGCTCTTCGATTAAAAGCTCGAAAAGCGAGGTTTGTTTTGAGTTATATTTTTTCAAACTCTTTTGCTATAATGTAAGGAAGAACGGAAGTGCGGTTACTCGTTATCGGACAAGATATTCTCCAGCCAGTTCATATCTACTCTGAATTGATTGAACTCCTGATCACTCCAGTTTTTTGCATCCTCATCTATGGGATGAGCTGGTATCTGGCGGTATCGGTTGAAACGCCCCTTCAGAATTTCAATTACTGTGTTTTTATTCTGGTCGAATATAGCTGAAAATATAGCATCGTAATTTTGCTCGATGATAAGAACCAGCACCAAGAAGTAACAGCCGTGATTCACCGTAGGGTCAAACAAATCCTTATATTCCAAACCTGCGGCGATTCTCTTCTGATTCTCGGTCACGGACGGGTGGGCTGCCATGGCGTCCAAAAAGGCCTGCTTTGGATTGATTGATTTTTTGTGTGCATTTAAAGTGCGGCGCACCAGTGCGCGCAGGCGTAGCTCACAGTCGTTCATCCTAGTGTTGATTTCCAGAGCTTGATCTTTAAAGTTCAGACCCGTTCGCTCGAATATATACTTACCCTGCAGGAACCGTTTTACTGTATCGTAGCGAATGGCGAAACGTTCTCCGTTTTTTTCAATGAGTCCATAACCGATGAGATGAACAATCTGGGCGTTGTCTAAAACGCGGGAAAGCTGTCCGTCACCATCTATAGCAAGAATCTTAAGGGTATCGTACTCCCTGGGATACGAGGTCTGGAGAATTTCTAGAATCATCAAATAAAAACTTTCCGCATCATTGCTCTTTTCAAATTCAGCTCTAGCTGCTTCATAAACCGCCTTAGACACTTCGAAGGGACGTGAGAGCTTGTTTTCACGGACGTATTTGTAAATCTGACCACAAAGTAGCCGAATCAAGTAGGGATGTCCGCCGCAATCATCCACCAGCCTACCGGGGATTGAGTTGTTAAACTTGATCCCCATGTATCCGCCCAAGGTGTCAATCATAGTTTTAGCGCTGGGAATGTCAAAAGGCTTAAGATAGCTGCCTTGGTTAGATGCTGAAAGCTGCTGGAACATGGGGTTTGCGATTCTATCCTTACCGATGACGGGGATCTCGTTAATCATGGGGTTGGTACCCGCCACGACAATGGAAAGATTTGACCCGGGCCGGGTGCAATACCCCCGCAAAATATTCCAAAAGTGAACAAAGCTGTTGCCATCATACCAAGGACTTGTCGTTTCCCCTACTCCAAAGGTAATGGCTTCGATTTCATCAAACATTAACACAACAGGGGTTGAACAGCCTTGGAGCAGGGTGTTCATATCTTCGCCGAAGACATTGGCACCATCTGCTTCATATTCTGCATCAGAGGTCAGAATGGCAGGATCAAGGCCAAGGACACACCTAATGTCCTCGGTCACCCGATACAAGGCGCCTTTCCAGTCCAGAGTCTCCATTTCTTCCTGGCAAGGAATGAATACTACCGGACAGCCCGCGTTCTCCAACTGCCGCTGGATAGCGTACAGCATGGAGGTTTTTCCGCTCCGTCGTAGGCCAAAAATGCCGCACAAGTTGGACGAACTCTTGCATTTTGTGGCTACGTCTAAGGCATAGTCCCGGCGTCCGAAGAAAAAGACATCGTTAACAATAGGCTGCGAGGTGGTGAATAAGTCGGCATCAAAAAGATACTTGCGAAAACGACCAAGGATGTGGGCTGTAGACATTTCGCCGGACACAAACTCTCTGTATGAAAAGGGGATAACCACAGAGCTGAGGTTGCTGTCCCGGAGCAGTTCCCCAAGCTTTTCCTCGACATTGCTGTCCCGACTAACCACGATTTGGCAGCTTCGATCCAACCGTAAGGAAGAAGTGATATCCTTTGCTACATGGGCTGCCACATCCAGACAACGGGGTTCTAGTGACTCATAGTCAGAAAAGATTACGGGAATTTCGCGCTGGAGGTTGAAGTTCACCACATAGTCCTCCGTCGGCTTGACTAGGACATAGCGATAACGACAGCTGCCTACAAGTATCTCCCTGCCACCATTGGTAATGTATAGGGCTTTTGCTAAAATCCGAATGATTGTCTGCTCATCCTGGTTGAATTTTTCTAATTCCACGTCCCGGTGTATTCCTGGATTGGCGTACTGGACCGCTGTAGGAGAGGATGTGGTTCGTTTGCGAACAGTTGCGGCACGCAACTTGTCTGGTTCGCGCTGATTGGACTCTGGCGTGAACTCAACAGGGTCGCCTTCCTGAAGACGAGTTATAGAACAGTTGATAAGACAGCTCCTATGAAAAAAATAATTCCGGCCATCTTCACCCAAAATAAAACCATAGGTCTTATTTCCGCTGTAGTTTGTGCATATACTAGTAATATTGCCATTCATGTGATGTACACCCTCTCTCATTTTGGCCTCTCTGGGATAAGCTTGCTCAGTCATACTACTTTATAGTATACAGCAGAAACTGACTGCTGTAAAGGTTGATACACTGTAGCATGGGAAGTAGATGATTTAAAATATCCGAATTGAATCTACCTGACAAGAAAAGATAGCGAAGAAATTGAAAGATTCTCCGCTATCTTTCTATTTTGGATGATGCAATGGGCCTTAATTCAGCACGATCGCGCGGACGGCTTCCATCAGCTCGACCACTTCGCTGCGCAGTACATAGGCAGCGCTTTTGCCATCTATGGCGGCGAGACAACTGGAGCCATTATAGCGGTACAGAGAGATCATAACTTCGGGATGACCCTCGTTGCCCAGATGCAGCGTCAAGCTGGCCTCCAGTTGACCGGTGGCCTTTTCGGAGGTAAACTCCTCGGCGGTCAATGCCTCCAACGCCTTCTGCAGATCATCGATTTCGATTTTTCATCCTGGTAGAGACACTGTAGAGCCTTGCCGTCCTTTTGCGAAGCAATCGTGTATGTCACATTTTCCAGCGTTGCCTCGATGCTGTTCACCTCGCCGAAATCGCCGGGGGAAATTTCCTGATTCCGCAGGTCATCATAGTCTGCGGCTATCAGCGTTTCATAGCTGCTGCCGGAGAGCCGGTAGATAATTTTGAAATCGCCGATGCGGGTATAGTCTGTGATGTCTGCGGTATCCGCCTCCGAGCCGCTGTCGGCAGCTTCTTTCCGCTCCTCCGGAGCGCGGCTGATGTGCAGAACGAAGGTATCGGAAGTCCCGTCGTCGGTATAATCCACGCGGACGGTCAGCTCGGGGTCGTCCAGACCGTAGGAGGCCAGCTCCTCATCGGTGACCTTAAGCTGATGGTTCAGGAAGATGCCCTTGTAAAAGCCAATGCAGTATTGCAATAATATATGTGACCATTATCAAAACCGGGGCTGTAGCGAAATAAAAATCGCTACAACCCTTTGCTTTTTTATGGACAATTTAGCTACAGTTTCTCGAAAGAATTCGCAAATTTGCCATTCTTCCAGACGTTTATCCAAACATTGCGCGGAAACGCGCCTGTGCGGCGCGGCCCGCGTCGGTCAGGCCATCACGGTCGCCGAGCAAATAGGCGACGATGCGGGAGAACATATCGAGGTCGTAGCTGTCGGTGAGCGAGGCGCGGTAGGCGCTCAGCCTTTCGA
>CAKUEH010000031.1 GCA_934646185.1 uncultured Oscillospiraceae bacterium
TGTGGGCATCGGCCCCTACAAAGGCTCCCCTTGGGCACAAGGGGAGCTGGCCCGAAGGGCCTGAGGGGATTCGAACGTTACAAATTTCAGGGTACTCTGAAATTTGCAGCAGATCCCCTCGGCATTTTCTTTGAAAATGCCGCCTCCCCTTACCGCGCGGGGCGCGGCAAGAGGCGGCTTTGGACTGAGGCATCCCCCGCAATATCATCCAGAAAGGATATCAACATACATGGGATTTTTTGAAAAACTCAAGCAGGGGCTGAGCAAGACGGCCAGCTCCATCAGCAGCGTCTTCACGGCCAGCGAGCTTGACGACGACTTCTACGACGATCTCGAGGAGAGCCTCATCGTCTCCGACCTCGGCATGGACACGACGGAGGCTGTCATGGACCGTCTGCGCCAGACCGCGCGAGAGCAGCATATCAAGACCGTCGACGAGGCCAAGCTGGCCCTGCGCGGCATTCTCGCCGACATGCTGAACGTCGGCGATCCTGCACTGAAGCTGGACACGAAGCCGTCGGTCATTCTCGTCATCGGCGTCAACGGCGTCGGCAAGACGACCACCATCGGCAAGCTGGCACATCAGCTGCACGATCAGGGCAAAAAGGTCCTCCTGTGCGCGGGCGATACCTTCCGCGCTGCGGCCGCCGATCAGCTCGAGATCTGGTCGGAGCGCGCGCACTGCGACATCATCCGCCAGCATGAGGGCGCGGATCCCGCGTCCGTCGTCTTTGACGCCATCGCGGCGGCAAGAGCGCGCGGCAGCGACGTCATCATCTGCGACACCGCGGGCCGCCTGCATAACAAGCAGAACCTCATGAACGAGCTCAATAAGATCTCCCGCATCCTCGACCGCGAGCTGCCCGGGGCCAGCAAGGAGGTCCTTCTCGTCCTCGACGGCACGACCGGCCAGAACGGCCTCCTGCAGGCAAAGCAGTTCCAGGAGTGCGCGGGCGTCACCGGCATCGTCCTGACCAAGCTCGACGGCACGGCCAAGGGCGGCGTGGTTATCGCGGTCGCGCAGGCGCTGCGTATCCCGGTCAAATTCATCGGCGTCGGCGAGCAGATCGACGATCTCATGCCCTTCGACGCGAAGAGCTTTGCGGAGGCGCTGCTATGAAGGTGATCCTGGCCAGCCAGAACCGGCATAAGCTGGTCGAGCTTTCCGCAATTTTGTCCCAGCTCGGCTTTGAGATCGCGCTCGAATCGGAATACGGCCTGCATGTAGACGTCGACGAGACCGGCACAACGTTTGAGGAAAATTCGTTTTTGAAGGCGGACGCCGTCATGAAGGCCAGCGGCCTGCCTGTTCTGGCCGATGATTCCGGCCTCATGGTCGACGCGCTGGACGGCGCGCCGGGCGTCTATTCCGCCCGCTACGGCCATAAAAGCTCCGACGCGGAGCGCATCGGCTATCTGCTCGAAAATCTGAAGAATGTTCCGGCAGAGCGGCGCACGGCGAAATTCGTCTGCGTCATCACCTGCCTCTGGCCGGACGGCCGGAAGATCGTCGCGCGCGGCGAGTGCCCCGGACAGATCCTGTTCGAGTCCAGGGGCACGGGCGGCTTCGGCTACGACCCGGTATTTTTCCTGCCGGAGCTGAACAAGACCTACGCCGAGCTTGCGCCCGAAGAAAAAAACGCCATTTCCCACCGCGCGCGGGCGCTCCAGGCATTCTGCAGAATCTATCGGGAGGAATTTGAACATGATGACAAGTAAAGAGCGCGCCGAATTCCGCGCGCAGGCCAATACGCTGGACGTGACGCTCATCGTCGGCAAGGGCGGCATTTCCGACACGCTGCTGGACGAGGCCGTTATTCTGCTCGACAGCCACGAGCTCGTCAAGGGCCGCGTCCTCGAAACCTCCGGCCTCACGGCCCGCGAGGCCTCCGACGCCATCTGCCAGGCGCTGGGCGCCGAGGGCATCGCCTGCGTCGGCACGAAATTCGTGATCTGGCGCAAGTCCGAAAAGGTGGAGCAGGAGAAGAAAAAGGCTGCCGCGAAAAAGCCGGCCAAAAAGGTCTCCGGCAAATTTAACCCCGTCAAGGCCGGCCTCCGCGCCCGCAAGCAGGCCGCCGAGCAGCAGCGCAAACAGCGCAAGCAGTATTTCCACGACAAAGCGGTCTCCGCCGC
This sequence comes from uncultured Oscillospiraceae bacterium, assembly GCA_934646185.1. Lineage (GTDB taxonomy): Bacteria > Bacillota > Clostridia > Oscillospirales > Oscillospiraceae > CAG-170. The sequence goes on from CAKUEH010000031.1 coordinate 2,134, forward strand.
CATTGAGCGCAGCCGCCAGCAGAAGGAAGAACAGTAAGAGAGAACCGACAGGGGAGGGACGCGGCATGGCAAGGATCGGCATTTACGGCGGCAGCTTCAACCCGCCGCATCTGGGGCATGTGTTTGCCGCGCGCAATGCGCGGCAGCTGCTGGGACTGGACAAAATTCTGCTGATCCCGGCGGCCATCCCGCCGCACAAGGCCGTGGCCGAGGGCTCGCCGGACGGCGAAACGCGCCTCGCGCTCACAGAGCTTGCCGCTGCGGGGGAGCCCGGCATGGAGGTCAGCCGCATCGAGCTCGACCGTCCCGGCCCGAGCTATACCGTGGATACGCTGCGCACGCTTCGGGAAAGCTATGCGCAGGACGAGCTGTATCTGCTCATGGGAACGGACATGTTCCTCTCCTTTTTCCAGTGGCGCGAGCCGGAAACGATCGCAAAGCTGGCCGTGCCCGTCTGCATGGCCCGCGTCCACGCGGACGAAGCGCTTTCCGGGCAGCTGCAGGCGCAGAAAGACGCCATGCAGGCTGCGTTCGGTGTCTGCCCGATCATTTTGCAGAACGACTGTCTGGAGCTCTCGTCGACTGAGGCGAGACGCCTTCTGTTCTTCGGCATCGCGGACGAGGCGCTGCACCCGGACGTGCTGTCCATGATCGAGCGGGAGCAGCTCTACGGCGTGGGCGGTGAATATCGCGCGCTGCCGTTTGAAGACCTGCGCCGCGTCAGCCTGTCTCTTCACAAGGAAAAGCGCCGCGCCCACGCGCAGGGCGTGTCCGATACCGCCGTGCTGCTGGCAAGAAAATACGGCGCGGACGAGACGGACGCCGCCCGGGCCGGGATCCTGCACGATATCACCAAGGCGCTTTCCCCGGCACAGCAGCAGAAGCTGGTCGATCACTGGCAGCTTCCCGTATCGCCGTTTGAATACGCGCAGACGAAGCTGCTCCACGCCAAGACTGGCGCGGCAGCAGCCAAACGCATCTTCGGCGAAAACGCCGCCGTCGTCTCCGCCATCGACTATCATACGACCGGCCGGGCGAACATGACCCTGCTGGAAAAGATCATCTACATTGCGGACTATATGGAGCCGAACCGCGATTTTCCGGGCGTCGACCGGCTGCGGGAGGCCGTCTGGCGCGATCTGGACGAGGGCGTCCTGCTCGGCATCGACATGACGCTGGAGCAGCTTGCCCAAAAGGGCCAGCCTGCCTGCACAGATTCCCTCGCGGCAAGAGACTGGCTCCTTCACACCCGAAAGGAACCCTGAATGAAACTATTTGGCAATCGCCGCCGCGCGGCGCATGCGAAAAAAAGCACCCTTCCGCGCGGCGCGCGCACGGCGATCCTGATCGCGGCCGTTGTGCTGCTGCTCTCCGGCAGTGCGTTTGCGGCGTGGAAGCTGCTCGTAAAGCCGGTGGAGCGTCCGGCAGTCTCTGCACCGGAGCCGCCCGCAGCCGGGCCTGAAACGCCAGAGCCCTCCGTCGTCCATGTGACGCCGCAGGAGGAAGAACCGGAAAAGCCGCCCGAGGAAGACGAGGATGTCCCCGCCGAGCAGCCCAAGGCTCTGCGCGACGGCGTCTATAACATCCTCATCTGCGGCACCGACGGCGACGGCACCCGCACCGATACCATCATCATCGCCCATCTGGACGCGAACGACCACACCGTCGCCCTTCTGTCCATCCCGCGCGACACGCCCGTCGAGACCGGAAACGGGGGCCTCATGAAGATCAACTCCGTCTACGCGGGCGGCGGCGCAGACGGCATGCAGCGCCTTGCCGCGCGTTTGCAGAGTCTGCTCGGTTTCCCGGTCGACGGCTATGTGCTCGTCGATCTGGAGGCATTCAAAAAGACCGTCGACCTTGTCGGCGGCGTCGATTTCGACGTGCCGCAGGATATGAACTATGAAGATGCCTCGCAGAACCTGTATATCCACCTGCAGAAGGGCATGCAGCATCTGAACGGCGAGCAGGCTATGGGCCTCGTCCGCTTCCGCAAGGGCTATGCCTCGCAGGATATCCAGCGCACCCAGGTGCAGCAGCAGTTTTTAAAGGCGCTGGCCAAGCAGTGTCTGTCCGTCAGCAGTCTGACGAAGATCAGGGAATTTGCGGACATTTTTGCCGAATACGTCGTCACGAACCTCACGACCGGCAATATGGTCTGGTTCGGCAAGGAGCTGCTCGCCTGCGATTTCGATTCCATGCAGTCCTACACCGCAGAGGGCGAGGGCGCGATGATCAACGGCGCGTCCTATTATCCCCTCTATGCCGGCCGGCTTCTGGAGATCGTCAACGCCGCCTTTAATCCCTACGACGCGCCGATCGCCTCCGGCAGTCTGAACGTCGTCACGCCCGAGCAGGCGTATGCCTATCAGAAGCAGCCCGATCCGGAGCCGGAAGCACCGGAAGAGCCGGAACAGACAGACGAGCCGCAGGACACCCCCCGGGAACCGGAAGACCCGGAGGCGCCGCAGGAGCCCGCAGATCCCGACCCCATAGAAGACCCCTTCCCGGACGGTACGCTCTGGGAGGAACCCGATACAGATCAGAAAGGAACATAAAAACCATGCTCAGTGCAAAAGAAGTGGCCGCGCTTGCGGCAAAGGCGCTCGACGCCAAAATGGGTGAGGATATCCGCCTCATCGGCATCACCGACATTTCGACCCTCGCCGACTTTTTTCTAATCTGCACCGCCACCAGCTCCACCCACGTCAAGACCCTCTGCGACGCAGTCGAAGAGGCCATGGACGAGGCGGGCGAGCCCATGCTCTCCCGGGAGGGCCACCGCGGCGGCACGTGGGTACTCATGGACTTCGGCAGCCTCGTCGTACACGTCTTTACCGCCGAGGCCAGAAAATTCTATGACCTCGAACGCCTCTGGCAGGACGGCCATCAGGTCAATCTGTCCGCCGTTCTGGGCGAAAACGCTTGACAAACGGCGCAAAAAAACGTACAATGACCCGGTAAAAGGCAGAGAAGGGGAATGACCCGCGCGATTTTTTCAGAGACCCGGCGGTCGGTGCGAGCCGGGAGGATCAACCGGACGTCTCTCACCCCGGAGCCGCCGCCCCGAGCTTCGTAAGGGCGGACGCGTGGCCGCGTTAAAGGCCGCTTGAGGGCTGTTTTGCAAAACACAGCCGAATCAGGGTGGTACCGCGTAATCGAACGCCCCTGACCGCATGGTCAGGGGCGTTTTATCATGAAAAATCACGAGACAAAGGAGCTTGTTATGAAATACGATTTTGCAGCCATCGAGAAGAAATGGCAGGAGAAATGGGAGCAGGAGAAGCCCTATGCCGCCGTCACCGGCGACAAAAGGCCCAAATTCTACGGCCTGATCGAATTCCCGTACCCCTCCGCCGCCGGTCTTCACGTCGGCCATCCGCGCCCGTTCACGGCCATGGATATCATCTGCCGCAAAAAGCGCATGCAGGGCTATAACGTCCTGAACCCCATCGGCTTCGACGCCTTCGGCCTGCCGACGGAAAACTTCGCCATCAAAAACCACATCCACCCCGCTATCGTCACCAAACGGAACATTGAAAACTTCACCCGCCAGCTCAAGATGCTCGGCTACGGCTTCGACTGGGACCGCGTCGTCGACACGACCGACCCGAATTACTACCGCTGGACGCAGTGGATCTTCCTGCAGATGTACAAGCACGGCCTGGCCTACAAGACCACCATGCCCGTCAACTGGTGTACGAGCTGCAAGTGCGTGCTTGCCAACGAAGAGGTCGTCGAGGGCGTGTGCGAGCGCTGCGGCGCGCCGGTCATCCGCAAAGAAAAGAGCCAGTGGATGCTGCGCATCACGAAATACGCCGACCGCCTCATCGACGATCTGGACGGCCTTGACTATATCGAGCGCGTCAAGACCCAGCAGAAAAACTGGATCGGCCGCTCCACCGGTACGGAAGTGACCTTCAAGACCAATACCGAAGACGATATCACCGTCTACACCACCCGCGTCGACACGCTCTTCGGCGTGACCTATACTGTTATCTCGCCGGAGCACCCGCTGCTGAACAAGTGGAAGGACCGCATCGCCAACTGGGCCGATGTCGAGGCATACAAAGAGGCTGCCGCCCGCAAGTCCGACTTTGAGCGCGGCGAGCTGAACAAGGACAAGACCGGCGTCCGCCTCGAGGGCATCGAGGTCACGAACCCGGCCACCGGCAAGGCCGTGCCGATGTTCGTCTCTGACTACGTCCTCATGAGCTACGGCACCGGCATCGTCATGGGCGTTCCCGGCCACGACCAGAGAGACTGGGACTTCGCCACGAAATTCGGCCTTCCCATTGTCGAGGTCGTCAAGGGCGGCGATATCACCAGAAGCGCGTTCACGCTCAAGGACGATACCGGCATCATGGTCAACTCCGGCTTCCTCAACGGCATGACCGTCAAAGAGGCCATCCCCGCCATGAAGCAGTATGCCATCGACCAGGGCTGGGGCCATGAAAAGGTCAATTACAAGCTGCGCGACTGGGTCTTCTCCCGCCAGCGCTACTGGGGTGAGCCCATCCCGATGATCTCCTGCGAAAAGTGCGGCTGGGTGCCGGTCCCCGAGGATCAGCTGCCGGTCGTTCTGCCGCAGGTCGACAGCTACGAGCCCACCGACGACGGCGAGAGCCCCCTGTCCAAGATGACCGACTGGGTCAACACCACCTGCCCGTGCTGCGGCGGCCCGGCCAAGCGCGAGACGGACACCATGCCGCAGTGGGCAGGCTCCAGCTGGTACTTCCTGCGCTATATGGACCCGCATGATGCGAATGCGCCTGTTTCCAAGGAAGCGGAGCAGTACTGGGGCCCCGTCGACTGGTACAACGGCGGCATGGAGCACACGACGCTGCATCTCCTGTATTCCCGCTTCTGGCACAAGTTCCTCTATGATATCGGCGTCGTCCACACGAAAGAGCCGTATGCCAAGCGCACCAGCCACGGCATGATCCTCGGCCAGAACCCGCATTACGTCGGCAACGTCTCCACGGAGGAAGAAAAGCAGGCCCTCATCGAAAAGTACGGCAATCAGGCCCTGCGCCCGGCTGTCAAGATGTCCAAGTCCCTCGGCAACGTCGTCAACCCCGACGACGTCGTCAAGGCCTACGGCGCGGACACCATGCGCCTGTATATCATGTTCATCGGCGACTTTGAAAAGGTCGCTACCTGGTCCGACGAGGCCGTCAAGGGCTCGAAGCGCTTCCTCGACCGCTGCTGGAACCTCATGGATATGGCGTCGGATTCTGAAAGTCTCAGCGAAAAGAACGAGGCCATCATCCACAAGACCATCCGCAAGGTCACGCAGGACATCGACGAGCTCAAGATGAACACCGCCATCGCCGCCCTCATGACCATGGTCAACGAGTTCTATGCCAACGGTCTGACAAAGGGCGATCTGAAGATGCTCATGCTCATGCTCAGCCCCTTCGCGCCGCATATGGTCGAGGAGATGTGGGAGCTGACCGGCGAGGCCGCAAAGACCGGCACGATGGCCATGCAGCAGCCGTGGCCGGAATACGACGAAAGCAAGACCGTCGCGTCGCACGTCGAAATGGCTGTGCAGGTGCTCGGCAAGCTCAAGGGCACGATCAACGTCCCTGTCGATTCCGAGCAGGAGGCCGTTGTTGAAGCGGCGAAGCAGAACGAAAAGGTCGCCCGCGCCATCGACGGCAAGGCCATCGTCAAGGTCATCCTCGTCAAGAATAAGCTGGTCAATCTGATCGTAAAGTGATCATTACCTGAATTTTGCCGAATGGTCGAAAAAAATACTTGACAAGATTCGGCTTGTTCACTATAATAATCAAGCCAATTATGTTGGCCCTGAAAGCAGCCTGGAAATAGCCGGCTGCATCGGAGGGAGGGAAAACAATGTCTGAAGTTCGCGTCAAGGAAGGCGAGTCCCTGGAGAATGCTCTCAAGCGGTTCAAGCGCAGCTGCGCCAAGGCCGGCGTCATCGCCGAGGTCAAGAAGAGAGAGCACTATGTCAGCCCCAGCCTGAAGCGTAAGCAGAAGTCTGAAGCTGCTCGCAAGAACAGAAAGAAGTTCTATTGATCCCTTCCCGGTTCATAAGACAGAAAACGCTCCGTGCAGACGCACGGAGCGTTTTTCAATTGCACAAAAAACCGGTGTAAAACAGACGCATCCGGTAGGGGCGGGGCTCTGCTCCGCCCGGCAGACAGCCGCAAATCTGCACAGTGATTGTAGGGGCCGATGCCCACATCGGCCCGCGCAGATTGTACCGATTTTACGGTAATCTACGGCGAATTCGTTACAATTTTCGGGCGGACAGAGTCTGTCGGCCCCTACAATGAGGTTCTAATCACACGAACCATGTAGGGACGGACGACTCTGTCCGCTCGCAGGGTGCACCGCTTTTTACGAAAATTTTTGGAAAATTCGAAATTTCCCAACGGGTCGATGTGGGCATCGACACCTACAATGGAATTTGACGGTGCATACGGATTCGCATTAGGCTTTCACTTTTCGCGGCTGCCTATCGCAACCTCTCAGGCGCTTCGCGCCAGCTCCCCTGAAAGGGGAGCCTTGGGTGCAGCCGGTTTCTGTTTGCCTGCGCAGTCCCGCTACCGGAAAAACACCCGCACGCTCAGCGCCGCCATGCAGAAGCCCGTCAGATCGGCGATCAGCGCCGCGGGCAGCGCGTAGCGCGTCTTTTTGACGCCTGCCGCGCCGAAATAGACGCTGATGGTGTAAAACGTCGTCTCCGACGAGCCGAGCATGACTGCCGCCGTCCGCCCGATGACAGAGTCGACGCCGTACTGCCGCATCAGCTCCGTCCCGACGGCCAGCGCCGCGCTGCCGCTGAGCGGCCGGATGAGCACCAGCGGCGCGACCTCCGGCGGCATGCCGAGCAGCCGGAAGACCGGCGCGAAAACGGGTGTGAGCAGCGCAAAAAAGCCGCTTTTCCGCAGCATTGTGACCGCTGTCAGCATCAGGATCAGCGTCGGCGCCAGCGAGAGCATCAGCTGCAGCCCGTCCTGCGCCCCTGCCAGCATCCCGCCGTAGACGTCCTGCCTTTTCGCGATCCCCGCCGCGCCCGCCAGCAGCAAAAGCGCGGGCAGCAGCAGCTCCGTCAGGTTTTCCAGCATCGCTTCAAGCCTTTCGCCGCCAGGATCCCCGCCCCGACCGAGCACGCCGACGCCAGCCACACGGCTGGCAGGATATCGAACGCATGCGCCGCGCCGAGCTGCGCGCGAACAGCCGCGACCGTCGACGGGATCAGCTGCAAAGACGCCGTATTCATCACGACCAGCAGACACATCTCGTCCGACGCCTTGCTTCCGCCGGACAGCGCCTGCATGCGCTGCACAGCCCGGATGCCGAGCGGCGTCGCCGCGTTTCCGAGCCCCAGCAGATTCGCGCTCAGATTGCCGCACAGATTCCAGAAGCCGTCGCTGTCCGCCGCGCATACCGGAAACAGCCGCCGTAGCACGGGCCGCAGCGCCGCGCACAGCTTTTCCGTCAGCCCCGCACGCTCCATTGCCTGCGACAGCCCCGACCACAGACAGACCGGCCCGGCCAGCGTCAGCGCCAGATCAAGCCCCGCCCGCGCGCCGCTCAGCCCGGCCATGCCGGAGACAAACGGTGCTCCGGTCAGCACATCGGAAGCAACCGCAAGCAAAATCAGACCAAACCAAAGAAAATTCAACAACATATTTCGCTCTCCGACAAGAAAAAGATGTTTTGTTCAAAATTTGTACATAATTGGATGGTAGAATAAAGAAGCTTGAGGGAGCGCTGCCAGATGTCCATGCAGCATTTGACAGCTAGATCTATGTGCATGAAAGAAATAAGGGGGTTGTTTACAATGAAATCAACAGGTATCGTCAGAAAGGTCGACGAGCTCGGCAGGATCGTTCTGCCCATCGAGCTGCGCCGCACGCTTGACATCGCGGAGAAGGACGCTATCGAAATCTATGTCGATGGCGAATCCATTATTCTCAAAAAGTACGAGCCGACCTGCATCTTCTGCGGCGACGGCAGAAATGTCGAGAACTACAGAGGCAAGAACATCTGCGCAAACTGCATGAAAGAGCTCAGATCCGGCAAATAACTTCCAGAAAAGATCCCGCTGCTTTGAAAAGCAGCGGGATTTTTTGTTATTCCGGATCGATCTCCACGGCGCGGCCGGCGGAGAAGAAGTAGAGGATGGTTTTTTTGACCGGGAGCCCGTAAATGCGCGAAAGCGCTTTTGCATACGCGCGCAGCTGCGGCGCGTAGCGCGCGGCCTTCAGCTCCAGATCGCTGTTAAGATAGTCCGTCTTGAAATCGAGAATGACGATCCCGTCCGCCTCCTGCCAGAAGCAGTCGACGACGCCCTGCAGCAGGACCTGCTCTCCGGCAGCCGCCGGGTCATACGCGGCGGCGTCGGTCAGAATGGAGAATTTGAATTCGCGGCGCAGATCCTTCGCCCCCAGGATCTGCTTTCCGAGCCCAGAGGAAAACAGCGCCAGAATTTTTTCCGCGTCTACCGCCTCACACTGCCGGGGCGTCAGGAATTTTTCCGCCTGCAGCCGCGCAAGCTCCTGCCGGATGCCCTCGCGCGTCGTGCAGGCTTCATACCGGACGAACTGCATGAAAAGATGCGTCGCGCTTCCTTTTTCGCGGCCCGTCAGCGGTCTGTCCTGTAGAAACTGCGGCGTGCGCCACGGCCTTCTGGCCGGCCCCGGCTGGGCGGGCGCTTCTTCCGCCGCTTCCAGATCGAGCCCGCGCCCCTTGAGCTGCGTGGCCGTCAGCTTGGCCGGGAGTCTCGTCGCCGCCTCGTGCGCATAGCGGAAGCCGGCGCTCTGCAAAACCTGTTCGCGGTCGAGCGGCTGCGCCGCGCACGGCGCCGCTTCCGCCTTCGTCCCGCGTGCGGCGGGGGCGGCGGGGGAGACGTCCTGCAGCGTGACCAGCCAGGGATATCTGCGCACCCGGCTGTACGCGCAAGGGCCGCACTCGGCAAACAGCGCGCCGGATTCCGTGCGGCACAGCGCTGCAAGCAAAATCCATTCGTCCGGCTGCCGCACCGCCGCGCTCACCCACGGCCCCAGCGGGTCGGACAGCCGCGGCAGCAGCTTTTTCAGCCGCAAGGCGTACTTTGCCGCGCAGCTGGTCATGATGAGCCGCTCCTTCGCGCGGGTCATGGCGACATACAGAACGCGCATCTCCTCGGAGACGTTCTGCGCCGTCTTGCGGTCGATGATGGCCCTGCGCGCGAGCCCGTGGTAATACGACCGGCTCGCAAGGTCGACGACGTTGCTGCCGATCAGCAGCTCTTCATCCGTCAGAACAGCAGGGTTGTTGTCCTTCATGTTCATTTTCTTCGCAAGATCCGCCAGAATGACGATGGGGAATTCCAGCCCCTTCGATTTGTGGATCGTCAGAATGCGCACGGCGTCCGCCCGCGCGGGCGCGTCCTGCGCGGGCAGCTTCGCGCCGCGCTGCTGCAGCTGCGTCAGCAGCTGCACGAGCTCGGAAAGGCTCCGGAGCTCCGCCTGTGCGCCGGACGTCACGAACGCCGCAAACGCCGCCAGACTGCTTTGCCGCCGCTCGCTGTCCGGCAGCGCGGTAAAGACCGCTTCCAGGCCGGAAGACTGCACGACGGTATTCAGAAATTCCGGCAGCGGCGTTCTGCGGCTCTCCTCGCGCATGCGGGAAAGCCAGGATAAAAACGCGCGCAGCTTCTCGTCCGGCTCCCGGCAGGCGCACAGGCAGCCGTAGAGATCCGCGTCCCGCGTCTGCGCGCGCAGACGCGCCAGCTCCTCCGGGGAAAACCCGAAAACGGGACTTGCCATGGCCGCGGCCAGCGGGATATCCCGGTGCGGATTGTCAATGATCTGCAGGAGCTGGAACAGAATCTCAATCTCCGCCGTCTGCATCAGATCGTCGTCCGCGCCTGCGTCGCAGGCAATGCCGCGCTTTTGCAGCGCCGCCTGATAGACCCCGGCGATCATGCCGGGCGAACGCATCAGGATCACGATGTCAGACGGCTTTGCCGGGCGCAGCGCGCCGTTTTCCGTGACAGAAGCCTCGTGCAGGAGCCGCTCGATGCGCGCGGCGACAAATTCCGCCTCCGCGCCCGTCTTGTCGCCGCTTTCCTCGTCCGACGCAAGATAATTCAGGCAGTGCAGCTCGACCTTCGGGCCGGGCGAGTCCGGAAACTGCGCGCCGGGGACGAGCGCCTCGTCCTGCGTGTAATCCAGCCCTCCGGCCTCCTTTCTCATCACGAGCGAAAAAACGTCGTTGACCGCCTCCAAAATCTCGGGCCGCGAGCGGAAATTCTGCGACAGCAGCAGCTTGCGCGGCTGGCCGGGAGCCTGCGTGCCGAGCAGGGGATAGGCGTCGTATTTGGAAAGGAAGATCGACGGATCCGCCAGCCGGAACCGGTAGATCGACTGCTTCACGTCGCCGACCATGAACAGATTTTGCCCGCCGCGGCTGACAGCCTGAAAAATGCGCTCCTGCACGGCGTTGGAGTCCTGATATTCGTCGACCAGGATCTCACGGTAGCTCTGCGAAAGGCTTCTGGCGGCCTCCGTCGGCTTGCCGGAGCCCTTTTTCGTCAGAAGATCGAGCATGCAGTGCTCCAGATCGGAAAAATCGAGCAGATGACGGCGGCGCTTCTCCTGCGTGAAGCGCTCGTCAAAGCGCCGCAGCAGCATCAGAAGCCCCCGCAGCGCCGGGACGGTTTCGCGCAGATCCTCCACGATCTGCTCCGACGGCGCGTAAAAATAGCTCTGGATGGTCTTGAACCGCTGCTTTGCCTCGTCGCGCAGCGTCTTGATCTGCTCCGTGTTTTCCGCGCCCTTCGGCATCCGCATGCTGCCGAAGAACGGAATACCGGCCTGCACGCAGCCGTCCCAGGTCGTTTCGGACAGAAGCGTCCGGACAAGTTCGCGGTTCTGCTGCAGCAGGGGCACGCATTTTTCCTCCATTGCCGCGTTTCCCCGGCAGAGCGCCTCTGCCTGCGCGAGCATGACGTCGGCCCGTTCGAGCGCGCTTGCGCGCGCCCTGATATAATACGCGCCCCAGATCGTCTGCTCGGCCGCGATGCCCTCCGGCAGCGCATACGCGCGCAGGCAGTCCGCCATCCACGCTTCGGGATCGACCTTGCAGCGCATCACGTTGTAGCTGGACTCGGCGAGCTTCAGCAGATCCCGGTCGTCGCGCCCGTAGCCGAGCGTGTCGATCATGGCGGCAAAGTCCGGCTCGTCGTCGAGCTTCGCATAGAGCTCGGAAAGCACGTCGCGCAGCACCTGCGCGCGCAGCGCAGCCGCCTGCTGCTCGTCCGCTACGCGGAAATCGGCGGGCAGCTCCGCCTCCGCCGCGTACTGCCGCAGGACGGTCTGACAGAAGCTGTGTACCGTGGAGATCTGCGCGAGATAGACGTGCGTGAGCTGCCGCTGCAAATGCCGGTCGTCCGGCGCGGCGGCCAGCGCGTCCGCGATGCGCGCGGCGATCTTGCCGCGCAGCTCGGACGCGGCTGCCCGGGTATAGGTAATAATGAGGAAGTCGTCAAGATCGGCGGGATCTGTGGGATCGGTCAGATAGCCCATCAGCCGGTCGACCAGAACCTTCGTTTTTCCGGAGCCCGCCGCCGCCGCAACGAGCAGCGCGCCGCCCCGGTCCTCTGCCGCAGCCCTTTGCTGCGGCGTTGCGCGGATCTCAGCCATGCTCCAGCCTCCTTTCAAGCTCCTCCCAGAATTCCTTCGACGTGACGGCGGCGAACCGGCGCGGGGTCACGCCGCAGACGTCCTTGTGGCACGCCGATGAAAAATCACAGTAGTTGCATTCCGAATCCTTTGGGCCGCGGACGATGGGGTTCGGCGCGGCCGCGCCGGACAGGATCTCGTCGATCATCGCCTCGACCTGCCCGTTCACAAAGCGTTCAAGCTCTGCCAGCTGCGCGGGAGAGGCGAGATCGCCGGCCAGTCCATCCTTGCCCTGCTCAACGGGCAGATACTGCGGCTCTGTCTCATAGGCCTCCATCGCGCGCAGGATCGCTTCGTCGTTCAGGAGCAGTCCCTTGCGGCGCAGATCCTTCCGCCGTTCGTCGTCGGCATGCGCGGGATCCTCGCCCGGCTTGAGCTTGACCATGTCGCACCGGCCCGGGACATAGAGCACGCCCGCCGGCTGCATGGGCCGGCCCGTCTGCTTCTGATACGATTCCAGCGCGAACAGATATAAAAGCATCTGCAGATTCTTCCCGTAGAGCAGCTCCGCGTAATCGAAATCCTTGTGGCCGGTCTTGTAATCGATGATGCGGAAGTAGCTTCTTCCGTCCGCCTCATAGGTGTCCACGCGGTCGATCTGGCCGATCAGCAGCCCCGAGCCGCGCTTCGCGCGGTATTCGATCGGCGGCAGCGGGCCGTTTTGTGCAAAGCGCAGCTCCTCCGCCGCGGGGGAAAACTGCGACAGTCGCAGCTCGCGCGCCACATCCATCACAACGGCGGCAGCTTCCTGCCGGTTGCGGTCGGAGAGATAGCGCTCGCGGCTCGCGGCGGCCTCGCCCTGCGGAAGATACGTCGCCATGCAGCTATCCATGCAGCGCTCGGCCAGCGCGGAGATCTCGCCGTCCGTCATGGCGGCAAAGCCGCCCCGCGCCTGCGCCTCGCGCACGACATGCTCAAGCACGTCGTGTACGAACGAGCCGAACAGCGGCGCGTCGAACTCCGCCTGCTTCCACGGCGCGGCGCACAGGCCGTATTGCAGGAAAAACGCATAGCGGCAGCCCGCGAACCGGTCGATCTTCGACGCGGAGAGCGGGAGCGTCCCGCCGTAGAGCGCGCGCACCGCCTCCGGGCGCATGGCCTCGAAGGAATACGCGCAGCGCCGCGAGAGTGCCCGCGCTTCCCTCCGTACCGCCTCCGGCAGCCAGTCCGGCAGCACGCCCTGCCGCAAAGCCGCGCCTGCGGCCGCGGCACAGTCCGGCAGGAAGGAAAAGTCCTCCGCGCGGAGCGGCTGCAGGGCCGGAAACAGCGCGGCCGTGCGGCTGTACAAAAACGACGGCTGCGCCGCGTCGGACACGAGGCTCACGCGCTGCTCCGCGGCGCTCAGCGCCGCGCAGACCCAGCTCATCTCGCGGTCGGCCGACGCGCTGCGCCCCGGGCTGAGCTCCACGCCGAGACTGCGGAGCTTCTGCCGCTCCGGATCGGCAAGCAGCCCGCCGGGATCGGAAAACGCGGGCAGCAGCCCGTCGTTCGCGCCGAGCACCAGCAAAACGCGGCTGCGGCGGTGACGGAGCATGGGGAGCGTCGTGAGCTGGACGGCGTCGCAGACGGAGGGGATGGAGCCGACCGATGTATTTTGCAGCAGCATGGCATACAGCTGGACGAACAGCTCCGTTTCAAGGCTCGCCGCGCCCAGAACCTGATCCATCTGCTCAAGCGCGGCAATGAGCGCCTCGTAGAGCTGGCCGTATTCCTGCGCGCGCTGGGCCTGCCCGGCCTGTTCGAGCGCGTCCTGCTGCGCCTGAAGCCGTCCCGCCGCGTCGAGCGTTTCCAGAAGCGCGGCGATGGCGCGCACCTGCTCGTCCACTGTCCGCGCCTTCGCCAGCGCCAGGCGGAGTGCGCGCAGCGGCGCAATGGCCTGCTCGCGCAGCGCGTTCAGCGCCTGCAGCGCAGCCTCGTCCTCCGGCGTCATGGGCTTGCCGAGCCCGCGCGGGTGCATCTGCCACGGCTTTTCCCACGCTGTGCCGCGGATGCCCCAGTAATAGGCGTAGTGCTCGAGCGTATCGCAGTCCGATTCGCAGAGCGGCGAGAATTCCGACTTCAAAAATGCCAGCACCGGGCCCGGCTCATACCGCAAAGCGGCCTGCATCGCAGACAGCAGCGCCGCAACGAGCGGATTCTGCGCGACCGGCGCGCCGGACGCGCAGTAGACCGGGATCCCCGCGCGGGCGAAAAGCGTCTGCATGGGAAGCCGGTAGGCGGCCTCGTCCGTCATGCAGATGGTAAAATCGCGGTAGCGAAGACCGGAAAGCGCGCCGTTTCGCACCATGCGGGCGGCATAGGCGCAGGCGGCCTGCTGCGAGTCCGCGTGGACAAGCCTGACGTTCTGCGGCGCTTCCGCTGCGCCGCTGCCGCCGAAGAACAGGCCGTTCAGCCACAGCAGCACGTCCGGCGCGCGATGCGCGCGCGGCAGGACGCTCCGGCGCACAGCTTCGATGCCCTGCCTGGCGGCCAGCTGCCGGAGCTGCTTTTCCGTCTCATTTCCGGTCTGGCAGGCGGCGTGCTGTCCGCCGGAGGTGAGAAGGGCAATGTGCACGCTTTTTGCATGCGCAAGAATTGCGCCGATGATCTGCATCTGTAAGGCGGTAAAGTCGGAGAAGCCGTCGAGAAAGATCTCCCGCCCGTCCAGAAAGTCCGTCTCGTCCAGCAGCTCGCACAGGCGCATCTGCCGCGTGACGGGGTCGCCGCGCCCCGTCCTGCAGACGGACAGATAGCTTTCGTACAGCAGCGCCAGCTCCGTGATCTTCTGCGCCAGCCGCCCTTCGAGCCGCGCGGCGGCCGCGTGCAGCGCGTCCGGCGTGACGCAGGAGGTCAGAAGCTCCTCCATGAGCGTGCCGAGCTGCTTTAAAAAGTCCGGCCTTGTCATCACGGCGGCATAAAATTTCAGCTGCTCGCGCACCTGCTGCGCGGCAAGATAGAGCGTCAGAATGCGTCCGTTTTCATCCAGATATTCCTCGCACACGCCGCCGCAGACGGAAAAGACCCGCGCCGCCAGCCGGGTAAAGCTCAGGACCTCGGCATAGCGGCTGATCGTATCGCCGCCGCGCTCGCAGAGCGCGCGCTCCGTTTCGTGCGAATACTGCTCCGGGACGATGAGGATCTGGCCGGAAACGCCGGCCTCCGCGTTCTGGCAGATCCGGTCCAGCAGCTCCATGGAATTCGACGTCCTGTCCGGCCCGTGCAAAAGCTCCAGCATACGCCCGCCTCCTTCGTTTGGTTTACTGCCATTTTATCATGCCGCGCGCCCAAAAGAAAGCCATGCGCCAAAAAACAGACCCGCGCTCCGCCGTCAGGCAGAGCGCGGGCCGCCGCTTACAGCAGAATGCAGATCATTCCGCCGGTATTTTCGTTGATCATGCGGCCGAGCGTCTTTGTCAGCTTCTGCCGCGCGTCGTCCGGCATGCGCATAATCTTCGCCGTGACGCCCTCGGAGACGAGCTCGTAGAGCGATTTGCCGAAGATATTGCTCTGCCAGAGCTTGTCGGTGTCCTCCTCGTATTCGCCGAGCAGATAGTCGATCAGCTGCTGCGATTCCTGCTCGCCGCCGACCATCGGGCTGATCTCCGTCTCGATCTGCGCGCGCATCATGTGGATCGACGGTGCGCTTGCGCGCAGCTTGACGGCGTAATTGCCATTTTTCTTCACGATCTCCGGCTTTTCGAGCTTCAGCTCCTCCGCGCCCGGCATCACGATGCCGTAGCCGGTCGCTTTGACCTGCTCGAGCGCGGTCTGCACCTTGTCGTAGAGCTTTTTCGTCTGCGAAAGCTCCCGCAGCATCTGCATGAGCGCCTCGTCGTCCGCGATCTCCACGCCCGCCTGTTTGGACAGCTCCTCATAAAACAGCGTCTCCGGCAGATGCAGTTCGCACGTCACCGTGCCCGTCCCAAGATCGACCTCCCGCACCCGGAAGGCGTCGACCGGCTCAAGCTCCCGCAGCGAGCCCATCACGCTTTCCGCCTCGCTCAGGCTCGTGAGCTGCGCCGCGCGGCTCAGCATCGCGTCATACAGCGCGGCCTTGACCGGATGATCGTCCGGCAGCGCCCGCACCCAGCTCGGCAGGAAGAACCGCAGCTCTTCGACCGGGAAGGCGTACATCACGGCCTCCAGCAGCCGCGTGATGTCCTGCGTCTGCATTGCCGCGCAGTCCATCGTCAGCGCCTGCACGCCGTATTCCTCCCGGATGCGGGCGCACAGCGCGTCCGCCTGCCCCTTCTTCGCGTCCTGCGTGTTCACAACGACCACGAACGGCTTTCCCGTCCTGCGCATGTCCGCGATGGCGCGGGCCTCCGCCTCGCGGTAATCCTCGCGCGGGATGTCCGTAATGGTCCCGTCCGTCGTGACGACCACGCCGATGGAGCTGTGATCCTCCATGACCTTTTTTGTCCCCAGCTCCGCCGCCTGCGCCATGGGAAGCTCTTCGGCGGCCCAGGGCGTCGTGACCATGCGGGGCTTGCCGTCCTCCGTGTCGCCGACGGCACCGGGGATCATATACCCCACGGAGTCGATCAGCCGCACCTGCAGCGTCGTTTTCCCGTCCGGGCTGATGCGGGCGGCCTCGTTCGGGACGAATTTCGGCTCTGCCGTCATGATTGTCCGGCCGGAGCCGGACTGCGGCAGCTCGTCTGTCGCGCGCTCGCGCTCATAGACGTTTTCGATGTTCGGCAGCACGAGCTGCTCCATGAACCGCTTGATAAAGGTGGATTTTCCCGTCCGCACGGGGCCGACGACGCCGATATAGACCGTGCCGTCCGTGCGGTCGGCGATCTGCGCGTAGATCGAACGTTGTTCCATATTCCCGCCTCCCGTCTCACATGGGGATCAGCAGCAGCTGGCCGGCATCCGCCTCCGGCTGCGTCAGATGATTGGCCTGCTGGATCGACTGCGCCGTCGTCCGGTACTGCCGCGCAAGATCCCACAGCGCGGCGTTTTCGCTCATGCGCCGGATGACGACAGACGGCCGCTGCGTTTTCTGCTGCTTCGTCAGATCGAGCGTTCCGCCGGACAGATTCTGCAGCGTCTGCCGGGAAAACGTCTGCACCTGAAAGACCGCGTCATAGCGCAGCTCGACCGCACCGCTGCCCGCCGAGGCGTAGCCCTCCGGCTGGAGCATGCACACGGCCTCGCAGAGGCCGTCCTCGCTCAGCGCCGTATGGCAGCTGACCTCCGTGCGGAACGTCTCGGCCTGCACCGCGCCGTCGGCGTTGGTATACACGATATCCGCGCGCAGCGGGACGTGGACGGTAACGCCGTCGCCCGTCCGTTCAAGCGCCTGCGTGTCCGGATAGACCCGGCAGTCGAGCACGGCGGCCGCCTGCGCCGGGAACGACGCGCGGACAGGCTCGCGCAGCGTCTGCGCGTCGAGCCGCATCGTGCGCTCCTGCGTTTCCCACTGCGGCTGGAACTCGCCCTTTGTCGAATAGGCATCCTCGCAGAGCGTCAGCGCCTGCGGCTGCACGACCATGCACTGCGCGAGCAGCCCCGCGCCGAACAGCAGCTTCTGCGACTGCTCCGACGTCACCGGTTCCAGCTGCACCCCGGTCACGAGCAGCGCGGATTCGAGCGTCTCGTCCTGATCGTACTCGCCCTCCATCTGGCAGTACTGCGAAAACGGCACGGAAAAGCTCAGCGTCCGCAGCGCGTTTTCATCGTCCAGATAGGTGATTTGCAAATTCGTGCTTCCCTTTAAAACTGCCTTGCTCCCGACCAGCCCCTGCTCCTGCACGACAGGCGTGAGCGAGAAGCTGACCAGCCGCGCGATCTGCGGCCTGCCGTCCGGCAGGTTCAGCTCCTCGCTGACCTGAAACGCACGCTCGGAGAGCTCGATGGGCGCGTTCGTCTCATAGACCTGCGTCTTCAGCTGCAGACAGGCGGGCGGGTCTGCGAGGACGCTCGTGCTTTCCGTCTGCGGCTCATACCCGTCCGCCTGGACCAGAACCGTCACGCGCAGGAGCACCTTGCGCGAGTTGATCAGGCGGCTGTCCGCGCTGCGGACGCAGCAGCGCACGAGCGTCTGCGTTTCCTCGCACAGCTCGGCGCTCTCCAGCTTGACCGTAAACGGCAGCTCGGAGGTCAGCAGCTGCAGCCCGCCCGCCTCGTCCGCGTACAGGCAGCTCGCGCGCAGCGTCCCCGTCACAAGAAGACTGCCCTCCCGGTTCGTCTTGCTCTGTACCTCCGGCTCGGCGTAGCAGATGAGCGTGCGCGAAGCGTCTGGCAGGCTGTCGGGTATGATGAGCTCCTGCGTCTGTTCCTGCGCGAGCGAAAGGTGCGCCGTGCGATGCAGGCAGGATCGTTGTTTCTGTTCAAATGCAAGCTCCATAGTCTCAACTCCTTGTATATGTTCTGGGATATATATACGCGGAGCCGGACAAGGATATGTTTCCGAAATTATTTCAGGATCAAAAGCCCCAGCACGATCAGGATCGCCGCGATCAGGATCCGCAGGAACCAGCCGCACAGCGCAAACGACAGCAAAAGTCCCACGCCCGCCCCGATCAGCAGCAGCCCAAGCTGCTCGGTCTTCACACACATAAAAAATCCCCCCTGCCAGCATACGCGGGCAGAGGGAAAAGGTGTATGAAACCCTAAAGCCTCCCTTTGAAAGAGCTGTCTTTGGGACGGCGGGTCACCGCAGCTTGTGCCGGAAGAACCAGATCTGGAACGGCAGCGAGACGAAAAATGTGAGCAGATCCGCGCCCGGCTGGCTCATTTCCACGCCCGCAAGGCCCAGCGTGCGCGGCAGCAGAAGAATGAGCGGGACGTATAACAGCCCGTTGCGGCAGCTGGCCAGCAGCGTCGCGGCCTGATGGAAGCCGAGGCACTGATATAATTGGTTGACATAAGTTGAGTATCCCATCAGCGGCATGACGGCGCAGGCGTACAGCAGCGCCTGCCGTCCGATGCGCGTGACCTCCGCGTCGTCGCGGAAGAAATGCATGATCTGATCGGGGAAGGCCGCGATGACGGCTGCGCAGACGATGCATACCGCCGTCCCGAGCAGCACGGAGAACCAGAACGCCTGCCGCGTCCGCTTTTTATCGCCCGCGCCGAAGTTATAGCCCGCCACGGGCTGAAAGCCCTGCCCGATGCCGATGACGATCGACCGGACGAGCAGATAGATCTTGTTGGAGATCGTCACCGCGGCGACCGCCGCGTCGGAATAAACGGCTGCTGCATTGTTTAAAAGCGCGGAGGACAGGCTCGCAAAGCCCTGCCGGCAGATCGTCGGAAAGCCGACGAGCAGAATCTCACCGTAAAGCCCGGGCCGCTTGCTGACACAGCGCAGATGGACGCGCACGATGCTCCGCCCGTGCAGAAACAGCCACGCGAGGATGCAGAAGCTGACCAGCTGGCTGAGCGCCGTAGCCAGCGCCGCGCCTGCGATGCCCATGTCAAAGACGAAAATGAACAGCGGGTCGAGCGCAACGTTCAGCAGGCCTCCCGCGCAGATGCCGTACATGGACAGCGTCGCCTCGCCCTCGGAGCGCAGCGTGTTGCTCAGCACAAACGACGCGCACATGACAGGCGCGGCCAGCAGAATGATGCGCGCGTAGCTTTCGGAGTAGGGGAGGATCGTCTCCGTCGAGCCCAGCAGCCGCATGAGCGGCCGGAGCGTGCAGAGCCCCGCAATACAGATGAGAAGGCCCACAGCGGCGGCGAAAAAGAACGCGCTGCTCGCGGTACGGTCGGCGCGCTCGTTGTCCCGGCTGCCGAGACTGCGGCTGACGATCGACCCGCAGCCCATGCCGATGCCGAAGCCGAAGGCCTGAATGATCGACATGAGCGAAAAGACGACGCCGACCGCCGCCGAGGCGCTCGTCGACAGCTTGGAGACGAAAAAGGTGTCGGCGGTATTGTAAAACACGGAAATGAGCTGGGACGCCAGCGTCGGGATGGACAGCGATACGATCAGCTTCGGGATCGGCGTGTGCAGCATCCGGTCGCGCTGCTCCTCGCCGGAAATGATATGCGCGGGCATAAAACGCCTCCTGTTGCGGTTTTTCTACAGTATAGCACGGATCCGCCCGAATTCCAAGACATATGAAAAACAGAGGATTTACTTAATTCTTTCTTAAATCTGCCCAGAAGGGGTTTCTTTTTTGGCGAAATTCTGTTACCATGTGGCCGCACGGATAAAAGACAGAAAGGAGTCACGTTTATGACAAAACGAATACTTTCCATCTGCTTTGCGCTCGTTCTGCTGTTCGGTGTTCTGGCCGGATGCAGCAAAAACGAGGCGCAGACGGCGGACGATACGAAAAAGACAGAACAGAGCGATACTGAGGACAAGACCTCGACGCAGTTCGCCTATCAGACACAGTATTTTGACCTGCCGGAGGAGATTCAGTGGATCGGCACCAGCTGCGTTACCGGCGACACGCTCTACTTTACCGCCAGCGTCCCCGACGGCGGCAAGGAGACCTACACCGATGAAAACGGCGAAGAGATCTCCTACGACACGTACGCCGAGGTCATTTTCCGCTTTGACCTCGACACCGGCGAGTGCGTACAGCTTGACAATTATGTGGCCGAGCCGGTCACAGAAAACCCGGACATGCCGGACGGTGTGACCATGAGCCCGGACGGCAGCATGCAGGTCTTCCACAGCAGCACCAACATCCAGACCATGGCTCCCGGCGCCGACGGTACGCTCTGGCTCTTCCGGCAGACGAGCCGCTACACAGACGACGGCACGGAGGGCGATTCCGTCTCCGAGCTCATCCAGCTTGACGCGCACGGCACGCTGCTGCGCACCATCACGCCTGTTTCCGATGAAGAAACGGACGACACGGACAGCTGGCGCTATACTTACATCGACTCCATCCTCTCCGACGACAAGGGCTATGTCTATACCTATGATTATCAGACCGTCAACGTCTACGGCCCGGACGGCAGCTTCGTGTTCAGCAAGTCCGGCGACGAGCTGAACGGCCAGATCTGCCAGCTGTCCGCCAGCGAGGTCGGCATGACGACCTCCTCCGCCGACGGCAAGATGGTCTTCCGGCAGCTCGACCCCGAGACGAAGGACTGGGGCAGGGAGACGCCCGTTTCCTCCCGCGCGTGGAACATTCTCCCCGGCAACGATGTCTACACCTATTTCTTTACGAACAATGGCAGCATCTTCGGCGAACGCAGGGACAACGGCGAGGTCGAGAAGGTCGTCGACTGGATGGCCTGCGATGTGGACAGCAACACCATCAACGGCGACCAGTTCGGCTTCCTGTCCGACGGCCGCATCGTCGCTGTGACCTATGAGTATTCGGACGACGGCCCGAGACAGCAGCAGATCCTCGTCCTCAACCGCGTGGACGCGGCCGCTGTCACGGCCAAGACCGAGCTGACGCTGGCCTGTCTGTATCTGGACTACAATCTCCGCAGCCAGATCGTCAAATTCAACAAGACCAATCCGGACTACCGCATCGTCGTCAAGGACTATTCCGAATACGCGACCGACGACGATTACAACGCTGGTCTGACCAAGCTCAACACCGAGATCATCTCCGGCAATGTGCCCGATCTCATCGTCAACGAATCGGGGCTTCCTCTCGCGCAGTACGCATCCAAGGGCCTGCTTGAAGACCTGTGGCCGTATCTCGACGCGGATCCCGAGTATTCGCGCGACAAACTCATGACGCAGCCGCTGAACGCGGCCCAGACCGACGGCAAGCTCTACCGGCTGCCCCTCGATTTCGGCATCACGACCGCGGTCGGCCTCGGCAAGGTCGTGGGCGAGTACACAACGTGGACGCTGGCTGATGTCAACGACGCGCTTTCCAGGCTGCCCGAGGGCGCGACGGTCTTCAACAAGTATTACACGCAGGCGGAAATGCTGCAGTACTGCGTCGCGATGAATGCCGGGAGCTTCATGAACTGGCAGGACGGCACGTGCAGCTTCGATACCGACGAATTCCGCGCGCTGCTGGAGTTTGTCAAGCCCTTCCCGGCGGAGTACGACTGGCAGTCGGACTCTGACGACTATGAAAGCGATTATACCCGCCTGAAAAACGGCAAGCAGCTGCTCTACCCGACGTCGCTTTCCGGCTTCAACGATCTCTATTATACCTTTGCCGCTCTGAACAACGACATCCGCTTCATCGGCTTCCCGCGTGAGGACGGCTCCAGCGGCAGCGCGTTCAATGCCAGCTGCTCGCTGTCCATCTCCACGACCTGCAAGGACAAGTCCGGCGCATGGGCCTTTATCCGCTCGACGCTCTCTGACGACTATCAGGAGGATCTGTGGAATTATCCCATCGTAAAGTCGGCCTTTGAGGCAAAGGCACAGGAGGCCATGACGCAGGAATATGAGACGGACGCCGACGGCAACCAGATCCTCGACGACGATGGCAATCCCATTCCCATCTCCACCGGCGGCATGAGCTACGGCGACGAGCCGATGATCGAGCTCTACGCCGTCACGCAGGAGCAGTATGACGCCGTCCTGGCCCTCATCGATTCCACAACGACTTTCGTGGACTATGACCAGAACGTGCTGGATATCATCTCCGACGAAGCCGCAGGCTATTTTGCTGGCAGCAAAACCGTCGAAGAAGCCTCCAAGCTCATCCAGAGCCGCGTCAGCCTGTATATCCAGGAGCAGAAATAAGAGAAGACCCGCGCGGGCACACAGCCCGCGCGGGTCAATTTTTCACATGCAGCTTTGCCGGAGCGGGGCACCCTGTAGGGGCCGATGCCCACATCGGCCCACGCAGAACATGACGATTTTCCGGAAATCTGCGGCGAATCCGCAACATTTTTTGGCCGACAGAGCCGTCGGCCCCTACGGAAACCTTTCGAACCCCTGCGTCCTGTAGGGGCGGACGACTCTGTCCGCCCGCAGAACTAGTTTCGAGGCGCAGCCTCGCTTTGCGCGGCTCTTAGCGCCAAAGATGGGCATCAGCCCCTGCAATCAGGCGGGCAGGTGTACACGCATTTGGCGAAGAATCATGCATTTTGCGGCTGACCGCTGCTGATCTCTCAGTCAACTTCGCGCCAGCTCCCCTGAAAGGGGAGCCTTTGGGAGGCGGTTACTCCGCCTGATAGACGATCTCGCCGTTTACGATGGTCATGTACGCCTCACCGCCGATGGTGGTCAGGGGATCCGCCGTCCAGAGGACGAGATCGGCGTCCTTGCCGGGTTCCAGACTGCCGACGCGGTCGGCAATGCCGAGACTCCGGGCCGGGTTGATGGTGATGGCGCGCCACGCCTCGTCCATCGGCAGCCCTGCCGCAGCCGCAAGCCCCGCCGCCAGCGGCAGATACTGCAGCGGAATGACCGGCGCGTCTGTGATGATGCTGACGTTCAGACCCGCGCGGTACAGAACGCCCGGCGTTGTGAAGCTCTTGCTGCGCAGCTCGACCTTGCTCTTGCTGCCGAGCGACGGGCCGATGAAGACCGGATAGCCCTCCTCCGCAAGCTCGTCCGCGATGACCTCGCCGTCCGTGCAGTGGTCGAGCGTGAGCTTCAGATCAAATTCGCGCGCGATGCGCACGGCGGTCAGGATATCGTCCGCGCGGTGCGCGTGGCATTTGATGGGGATCTCGCCGTTCACGACCGGGAGCATGGCCTCCAGCTTCATGTCCAGCGGCGGATTTTTTCCGGCCGCCTTGTCGTCGCGGTAGCGGAGCGTGCGCATCAGAAGCTCCCGCAGCAGCGCGGCCACGGCCATGCGCGTCATCGGGCTCTGCTTCTTGTTTTGTCCGTAGCAGCCTTTCGGATTTTCGCCGAACGCGCATTTCATCGCGGCGGGCGAGCGCAGCACCATCTTATCGACGCGCTTTCCGGCCAGCTTGAGGATGGCGAACGTGCCGCCCACGACGTTCGCGCTGCCGGGGCCGGTGCAGGCGGTCGTCACGCCGCCGCGCAGCGCCAGGCCGAACGCCTCGTCCTGCGGATTGATCGAGTCGATGGCGCGCAGCTGCGGCGTCACCGGGTCGACGATCTCGTTGTAGTCCATACCCTCCCAGCGCATGGCCTGATTGTCAAGGCCGATGTGGCAGTGGGCCTCCACGCAGCCAGGCGTGAGCAGCCGTCCCTGCGCGTCGACGACCTGCGCGCCCGCAGGCGCGTCGATCACAGGCGCGACGGCGGCGATCTTTCCGTCCTCGACCAGCAGACAGCCGTTCGGAAGGTCTTCTCCGGCCATCGTTTTGATGTGTGCATTCTGGATCAGCAGCATATTGTCTCTCCTTTTTCTGCAGCGCCGATTCGCTGTTTTTCTCCAGTATACCGCGCGCCGCCGGCAAAAAGCAAGCGCTGTTTTTCCGCAGGCCGCTAGACAAAAAAGGAAAGTGCTGTTATGATAAAACTGAACATCAAAAAAACGACGATCAAGGAGCTTGCTATGAAACAGTATTATCTCGGAATTGAATTCGGTTCCACGCGCATCAAGGCCGTCCTGATCGACGGCGAGCACCGCATTGTCAAAAGCGGCGATCACACCTGGAAAAGCAGTCTGGAAAACGGTGTCTGGACCTACCATATGGAGGATGTGCAGACCGGCCTGCGCACCGCCATCCGCAATCTCGGCGAGCTGCCGGGCGCGGTCTCGGCCATGGGCGTCTCCGGCATGATGCACGGCTATCTGGCCTTTGACAAGGACTGGAATCTGCTGGCCCCGTTCCGTACCTGGCAGAACACCATGACCGGCGAGGCCGCGGAGCGCCTCACGGCGGAATTCGGCTTCAACGTTCCGCAGCGCTGGTCCGTCGCGCATCTGTATCAGGCCGTCCTGAACGGCGAGGCGCACGTCAAAAATATCGCGCACATCACGACGCTCGCGGGCTATGTCCACTATCTGCTCACGGGTGAAAACGTCCTCGGCGTGGGCGAAGCCTCCGGCATGTTCCCCATTGACAGCGAAACGCTGGATTATGACGCGGCCATGCTCGATCAATTCGACGCGCTGACCGCCCAATACGGCTTCGCGTGGACGGCCCGCAGCGTTCTGCCCAGAGTCCTGACGGCCGGACAGGCCGCGGGCGCTCTGACGCAGGCCGGAGGCGCGTTCGTTGACGAGCTCCTGCCCGCGGGAATCCCGTTCTGCCCGCCCGAGGGCGACGCGGGCACCGGCATGACGGCCACGAACGCCGTCGCGCCCAGAACCGGCAACGTCTCGGCAGGCACGTCCATCTTCGCCATGGTCGTGCTGGAAAAGCCCCTGTCGAAGGTCTATCAGGAGATCGACATGGTCACCACGCCCAGCGGCAAGCCCGTCGCCATGGTCCACTGCAACAACTGCACGAACGACATGAACGCCTGGGTGTCTCTTCTCGGCGAGACGGCAAAGCTCTTCGGCGCGGAGGTCTCGACCGGCGAGCTGTTCACGAAGCTCTATCAGAAGAGCCTCGAGGGCGACGCGGACTGCTCCGGCGTCCTGACCTATAACTACATGGCGGGCGAGGGCATCACGCATCTGGACGAGGGCCGTCCGATGGTCGTCCGCAAGCCCGAAAGCAGCTTCACGCTTGCAAACTTCCTGCGCTCCCAGCTCTACGCGACCATGTCGACGCTCAAGCTCGGCATGGACATCCTCGCGGAAGAGCATGTCGCTATCGACTCTCTGACCGGCCACGGCGGTCTGTTCAAGACGCCGGTCGTAGGGCAGAAGTATATGGCCGCCGCTTGCCGCGCGCCGGTCACATGCATGGAGTCCGCCGGTGAGGGCGGGCCGTACGGCATGGCGCTGCTCGCGTCCTATCTCGTGCAGAAGCAGGCCGGCCAGACGCTCGAGCAGTATCTGGAGACCGAGATCTTTGCGGACGTCAAACGTACGACGCTTGCGCCCGACCCCGAGGACGCCGCGGGCTTCGACCGCTACCTCGGCTGGTACCGCAGCGCCCTCGCAGCGGAGACCGCCGCCGTGAAGGCGTTCTGACCAATCCCTCCGAACCGAAAAAAGGCTTCCCGTTTCCGGGAAGCCTTTTCCGCTTACATGGCCGCGGAGATCGCGTCCACGGCCTTTTCCGCCTCGCTCTGGATGGCCTTGGCGGCCTGCTTCGTCATGCGGTATGCGTCGCTGTTCTTCGGCAGCATCATCGCGCCCAGCGCGCCGACGGCGACGCCTGCGCCCATGGTCAGAAAGAACCCCCGTACCGTCATATGCGCACCTCGTTACCGCATCGCCGTGCCGGACGTGCTGCCGGTCACGGTTCTGCCGCTTGTCATGCCGCTCTGGCTGTAGCCCGCGCCGTTGTAGCCGGGGTTATAGTTCGTGCCGTTATACACGCCGCCGTAGCCGTTCGTGCCGTTGACATAGCCGTTCCGGGTCGTGGAGACGTTCGAATAGCCGTCGTAATACGGCTGCGTCGCCGCGCACGCGGTCAGAGACGCCGCGAGCATCAGCGCGGCCAGCATCAGGATCAAGCCTTTTTTCATGAGAAATTCCTCCTTCTTTTGCGAATCGTATCGCTGAGGCTAGTTTCTGCAAGCGCCGCGCGCGGTATGCTGTGAGTTTTTTACAGAGCAGGAATCGATAAAAATCGATACAAACATATTGAAAGTTTTCGTTTATGCTGTATAATGAAACAAAGATAAAAAATGAGAAGGAGAACGCTCATGAAAAAGCTGTCCATCAAAAAAGGCGTGCAGTGCATGGCCTGTCTGGAGTGCGTCCGCGCCTGCTCCAACGCGTATTATAAGGAATTCCACCCCGATAAGGCTGCGCTGAAGATCGTCCAGCGCGGCGAGAACGTCCGCCCCATGGTCTGCGTCCAGTGCGGCAAGTGCGCCGAAGCATGTCCCTCCGGCGCCATCACCCAGAACCCCAAGGGCGTCTGGATGATCAGCCGCAAGCTCTGCACCGGCTGCGGCAAGTGCGTCGAGGCCTGTCCCTTCGGCCTCATCGTCAAGGACGAGGCCACCCCGTATTCCAGCAAATGCACCGCCTGCGGCATCTGCGTCAAAGCATGTCCCATGGAGCTGCTGGAGATCGTCGAAAAATAAAAACCAAGCGGCGGAGCGCATCGCGCTCCGCCGTTAATTTGCGATCTGTGATTTGTGAAAGGATAGGGGACAGTCCCAAAACACAAACCAGCGAAGCGTTTGTGTTTTGGAAAGGAGGAAACGGACTCAGAGGATAAGAGGCTTCGCGCATAGCGCGGGGACTCGTTCCGTCGAGGCCGTTTCCGACGTGCCTCCGGCGGCCCCTTCTTTTCCGCCTTGCCGGAAAAGAAGGGGGAGAAAAGGGGCGCTGGTTACGTTTGGTGCGTACTGCGGGTACGACTCAGGTGGTTCCTGATTTTCAGTTGTTACGAACACACAAACTCACCCTACGGGCGCTATACTGCGCGCCGCCTGTTACGGTACACCAGGTTTGATAGCAGCTGCTTTTGAATGACTGCGGTAAAAACGCCTTGCGTTCGAAATTTGCAGGGCAGTACGGATTCGCCAGAGTTTTGTAGGCACAGCAACAGAGATTTTGAGCTGTTTCAAGTTTCGCGGGAAAAGTCCAGAAAAACCGAAGAGGTTTTTCTGGTCGGTTCAAGGGGGCTCCGGGGGGAAATCGAAATCCCCCCGGGCTCGTTTTCTTTTGCCAGCGTTTTCTTTTGGAGAAGCAAAAGAAAATGCTGATGGGCAGTTGCAAATTTCTA
>CAKUEH010000032.1 GCA_934646185.1 uncultured Oscillospiraceae bacterium
GTCACCGCCGTCTGCCCCGGCCCCATGAAGACCGAGTTCTTCGACGCCGCGGGCGACCACGACCTGTTCGGCAATATCCCCTGGTGCGACCCGGTCAAGGTCGTTGCCGGGACGATCCGGGCAGCGAAAAAGGGCCGGACGTTCTACACGCCGACCGCATTCAACAAGTTCTATCGCTTCGTGGCCAAGATCCTGCCCATGAAGTGGATGATAAAGGCAACAAGAGTTTGATTCAGGTTTCCAGCGATCCGCAGCGGTTTTCCGCTGCCATATGGGGCTGCACTGGTTTCGACGGGGGCAGTGAGGCTGGATAAGCGGGCGGAGGCGCCTGGCCTCCATAAAACGGGCAATTTTTCTAAATTAACTGACAACACTTACGTTGCTCAGGCTGCCTAATTAGGCAACCCGTCCTCCCCGGAAGGGCCACGAGCCGGGCTTGGGCGTGATCTAGTGGCGTCCGTGAACGCAGTAAGCTTTGCCTGCGTCATGCATCATGAAGCTACCAAGGCGCGTAGAGTGTCTGCTCCCGCCGCGCCGAGGGAATGTAAATAACAGACTGCGCCCGGAGAAAGTCCAGTCAAGTTGCTTTCGGACAGGGGTTCGATTCCCCTCAGCTCCACCATGTAAAAAGCCACCCTGCGGGGTGGCTTTTTGCATGCGAAGCGCAGCGGGCTTTGCGCAGCAAAGCCCTGCGATGCGGCACGGAGCCGGCGAAGCTGGCGGAGTATTCCCCTCCCCTGCTCAGAAATGACCTTTGGATGTCAGGCAGCATCGTCTTTCTTCGTTCAAATTCGTGACCGCTCCGCTGGGTCACGAGTTTGCTTTTAACGGGATATGGAACCGGCGGGGCAGCAGGCTTGCTTGTTGCACGGCGCTTTTGTGCATGATATAATGAATTTTTAAACAATATACATTTTCGGAGGGGTACGATGATTTATCACGGTTCTTGCATTCCCGGGCTGCACACGATCAAGGCAAATTCAAAATCGCATACTACCGGAAAATCGGTCGCCTATTTCAGCGAGGACCGGTGCTATGCGCTGGTCTGCTGCAGAAGCATGTCCGAAAATTATGTCATGATGGGCATCGGTGCGGACGGCAGACAGCACTATCTTGAGCGGTTTCCAAATCAGCTGGAGACCCTCTATCAAGGCCGGCAGGGCTATATCTATTCTCTTGACGCGGCGGATGGTATGACGCGCGGGAAAGGGCACTCCTGGGAGAGCGACCGCGACGTTCCCGTATCGCAGTGCGAAAGCATTGCCGATGTATACCGTGAAATTCTGCGGGAAGAATCGCTGGGCAATGTCGTCATTCACAGATATTCCGAGATAGATCCGGCAAAGCAGAAGGACTACGCAAATTATATCCGGGACCATCTTACGGATGAAGGGGCGGACATGGAAAATTTCTACCGCCTTCACTTTTCGTCCTTATGGGATTGACCGCTCCCATCGGAAGCGATCTCGCCAACTTAAGACCTGTGCATTTGTCCTATCCGAAAAAACAGACGCGGTTTGCAGGGGCGGGGCCGTGCAGATTATGCGGCGCTACAGCTTGAGCTGACGGGCGGCGCATTCGTAGGCGGTTTTGTAGTCCTGCAGCTCGCGGGCGGCGAGCTCCATGGTCTGCAGCAGCTCCCGTTCGAGCAGCTTCGGCAGCGGGCCTGCCCGTTCGGCCCGCCGCAGCGCGGTCATGGCCTCCGCAAACCGGCCGGAGGCCACCGCGAGCCGCGCCTGCAGGATCCGGTATTCTGCCAGATCCTCCTCCGGCGGCTCGGGAAGCGCGCGAAGCCCCGCCGAAGCCTCGGCGGTCTTCCCGCGCTCGAGCTGATAGCGGGCCGCCGTCAGGTGATACCGGACGCGAACCGGCTGCGCGGCATAGGTCTGCCAGTAGTCCGAAAAGGCGGCTTCCTCCTGCCCCGGCTCCGCATGCTGCGCGCACCGGATCAGTATCTCCCGCAGGTGCAGCGCGAGCTGCGCGCTTTCGTATACGCTCCCGGCGTTCCACGCGAGTCCCCGCTGCGCCAGATGGCGCGCCGTGTCGAACCGCTCGGCCTCCAGCGCCCGCTGCGCGCACTGCGCCGCGGCCATGGCCAGCGCCAGCGCCTGCTCGTCGTCCGGCGCATGCTCCGGCGCAAGCTCGAGACAGGCTGCATACTCGCCGCTTTTTAAAAGCGCCCGCAGTCTCTGCGTGCGCCCGGCCTCCGCCTCCTCCTGCTCGTTTGCCAGCAGCCACGAGAGCCGGACGTTCAGCACCGACGCCAGATATTCCAGCGTCCCGACCGACGGCGAGGCCAGATCGTTTTCGATCTGCGAGAGCATATTCCGCGTGATGCGGTCGCCCACGACCTGCGACTGCGTCATGCCGCGCGCGAGCCGCGTCTGCTTGAGCTTCTGTCCGAGCGTCATTGTATCGCCTCCTGCGTAAATGTCATTTACTCTGCATGCATTCTATCATATTGCATGCCGGGCTGCAAGCGGCATCGCATAAAAGGTTGATTTTCCGCGCGCACATGATAAAATAGAGACATCTGAACGAAAAGGATGGTTTCCGCCATGCAGCGACTTCTGATCCGCAATATCAAGACTCTCGTCTCCTGCGACGAACAGGATACCGTATACGAAAACGTCGATCTCTACGCCGAGGACGGCGTGATCCGCGCCATCGGCCCAAACCTCGAGAAACAGTCGGACGACATTCTGGACGCGAGCCATATGCTCTGCTATCCGGGCCTTGTCAACACGCACCATCATCTGTATCAGCAGTTTTCCCGCAATCTGCCGCAGGTGCAGAACATGGAGCTGTTCGACTGGCTGAAGACGCTCTATGAGATCTGGAAGAATCTCGACGCGGACGTCGTCCGCCTGTCGAGCCTGACCGGCATGGGCGAGCTCATGAAGCACGGCTGCACGACCTGCTTTGACCATCACTACGTCTTCCCCGCGGGCGCGGGCGATCTGATCGGCACGCAGTTTGCCGCCGCGTCGGAGCTCGGCATGCGCATGCACTGCTCGCGCGGCTCCATGGATCTGTCCGTCAAGGACGGCGGTCTGCCGCCCGATTCCGTCGTGCAGACGGTCGACGAGATCATGGCCGATTCCGCCCGTCTCATCGAAGCCTATCACGATCCCTCGTTCGGCTCCATGCGGCAGGTCGCGCTTGCGCCGTGCTCGCCGTTCTCCGTCTCGGCGGAGCTGCTGCGGCAGAGCGCCATTCTCGCGCGGCAGTACCATGTCCGCCTGCACACACACCTGTGCGAGACGAAGGACGAGGAACATTACATGCTCGCGCGCGAGGGCATGCGCCCGCTGGCGTTCATGCAGACGCTCGGCTGGGTCGGCCCGGACGTGTGGTACGCACACGGCATCCACTTCAACGACGAGGAGCTGAAGCTCCTGGCCGAAACGGGCACCGGCGTGTGCCACTGCCCGGCAAGCAACATGAAGCTCTCCTCCGGCATCGCGCGCATCCCGGACATGCTGCGCCTCGGCGTGCCGGTCGGCCTCGGCGTCGACGGCTCCGCGTCCAACGACGGCTCGAGCCTCATGGAGGAGCTGCGCACGGCGTTTTTGCTGCACCGGCTCAATTCCAGCCGCGAGGCGCCCTCGGGCTATGACTTTTTGAAGATCGCCACGCGCGGCAGCGCGCGGCTGCTCGGCCGCAGCGACATCGGACAGCTCGCCGCGGGCAAATGTTGCGACCTGTTTTTGATCGACAGCCGCCGGATGGAGCTCGTCGGGGCCTGCTATGATCCGAAGTCCGTCCTCGCCACCGTCGGCGTGCGCGGCCCGGTCGATTATACGGTCGTAAACGGCAAAATCACCGTCCGTGAGGGCCGTCTTGCCTGTGTCAACGAAGAGAAGCTCGCCCGCGACGCGCAGGCGAAATGCACGGAGTATCTGGCAAAATAAAAACGAATCGGTATATCCTCCCTGCCGCATGCAAATGCTACGGCGGGGAGGAGTTTTTTATGCTGATTTCACTCATTCGCGCCGTGATCTTATATCTGGCGCTGATCCTCGTCGTCCGGCTCATGGGCAAGCGGCAGCTGGGTGAGATGGAGCCGATGGAATTCGTCGTGACGATGCTGATCGCGAATCTGGCCGCCGTGCCGATGCAGGAGACGGGCACGCCGCTTCTGGCTGGGCTGCTGCCGATCCTGGTCGTTCTGAGCGTGGAGCTGGTTTTGTCCGTGCTGACGTACCGAAGCGTGGGAATGCGGCGGTTTCTTTGCGGCAAGCCGGTCATTCTGATCGAAAACGGACGGCTTTTGCAGCAGAATCTCAAAAAAACGCGCGTCAACACCGACGAGCTGACGGAGTATCTGCGCATTCAGGGCGTGACCGATCTTTCGCAGGTGCAGTATGCGATCCTGGAGACGAGCGGCGCGATCTCGACGTTTCTCTATCCGAAATACGAACCGGCGCCCGCCAAGGACGCCGGGGTGCAGGTAAGCGGGCGGAAGCTGCCCGTCACGGTCATTGCCTCCGGAAAGCTGCTGCGGCAGAATCTGCCGCTTCTGGGCCGGGATGAGGCGTGGGTGCAGGAGGTTCTGAAGGGCTACAACTGCCGCGTGCAGGACGTGTATCTGCTCACGAGCGAGCCGGGCGGCAAGCTGTATTTTGCCGCCATGCGGGAGGACGAGGCATGAAGCATATTCTGATCGCGTGTCTCGTGTTTGCGCTCTGCCTCGCCGTGGGGCTGTTTTCCCTGTTTTATGTGCGCGCGTCCGGCGAACAGACCGTCGCGCTTCTGGAACGTTCCATCCGGCAGGCGGAAACAGAGCAGTACTCCGCGGCCGCGGAGTCTTTGCAGCAGGCAAAGGCGCTCTGGGAGGGCCGCGAGACCATCCTCGGCATT
The DNA here is from genome assembly GCA_934646185.1 of uncultured Oscillospiraceae bacterium. Lineage (GTDB taxonomy): Bacteria > Bacillota > Clostridia > Oscillospirales > Oscillospiraceae > CAG-170. The sequence goes on from CAKUEH010000032.1 coordinate 4,864, forward strand.
TTCCTGCACCACGAGGAGGTCGACGAGATCCTGGCTCTGTTTGCGCAGCTGGAGGAGTTTATCAAGCTGGAGGATCTGGACGATTACCTTGCCGCCTGCGGCGAGCTCACCGCCCGTCTGGAGCACGTCCGCCGTATGGAGCTGCCGACGATCGAAAACGTGATGTAACCGCACTTTTAAGGCTCCCCTTGCCATGCTCTGCATGGCAAGGGGAGCCTTTTCCGTATACGGTTCACAGCGCCTGCGTGCGTATCTCTGCCGGGGCGGCGGTGCAGACGCAGGCGGAGCAGCCTGTGAGCAGCGGCAGCAGCCGCAGGCTGACGCCCGGAATGGACGGAAAGCCGCCCGTCTCCGAGACGGTGCAGACCGTCTCCAGACCGGAAAGCCCTTCACCGGTATATTTGAGATAGCTCTCCTTGGCGCACCAGAGGTCAAAAAAGGGCGCATAGCCGGTCTGTTCCAGAAAGATCCGCTCCGCCGGGGCAAAAAAGCGGCGCACGAGCGCCTGCATCTGACAGGCGCGGTGCTGCTGCACGTCGAGCCCGACCGGCGCGTCGGAAAACGCGCAGAGCCAGTGCGCGCCGCTGTGCGAAATGCTGAAGTGCAGCTGCGGCGCATCCGCAAAATATGGCTTTCCGTGTTCGCCGGACGCAAGCGTCAGCTCCGTCAGGCTGGGCACGTACAACTGCGCCGCCTGCCGCAGCAGCCGGTGCGACGCGCCGGGGCTGCGGTCATAGGCGGAAGCGTAGATCGTGACGCGCTGCGGCTCAGTCATTCGGCGTGTCGGTCAGGACCTTGCCGATGTTCCACAGATGCGCCGCGCGCTGGGCCGCGTCCAGCCGCTCCGCGTCGCGCTCATAGCGGATCTCCGCCGTGTGCGCGCCGCAGTCGAGACAGGCCGCGTAAAAGCACCAGCCGTTTTCCTCTTCCATCAGTCCCGCGCCGCCGCAGATGGGGCACTCCTGCAATTCGATCTGTTCATAAAGCTCCATGTTGTTCGCTCTCCTGTTTTGTTTGGATTCTCTGACCAGTATAGTGCAGCTTTTCCGCCGCGTCAACCAAAACCGTGCTTGACGGACAACGCACGGTGCCGTTATACTGAGAAAAAACAGAAAGGCAGGCGCGGCATGGACAGGCTTACGATCTTTTTTGACCTTGACGATACGCTCTACGACCGCATTGTTCCCTATGCGCAGGCGTTTACTCAGTTCTTCGGCGGGAAGTACACACAGAAGCTGCCGCAGGCGTTCGACGCGGTCATTCACCGCGGCTACGAGGTGTTTGCAGACGCGCACACCGGGAAAATCACCATGGACGCCATGCACATCTACCGGCACCAAACGGGTCTGGCGGACACCGGCATCTCCATCACGCCGGACGAGGCGCTGCGCTTTCAGGCGCTCTATGCCGAACGTCAGCGACACATCGCGCTGAGCGATACGATGCGGCAGGTGCTGGACGTGTGCAGGGCGCGCTTTGCCGCCGTCGGCGTCATTACGAACGGCGGCGTCGATTCGCAGACCGGGAAGCTCAAAAGCCTCGGCATGGAACGCTGGGCAGCGCCGCAGCTCATCTTCATTTCCGACGCCGTCGGCGTGATGAAGCCTGCGCCGGAGATCTTCCGCATGGCGCAGACGGCCGCCGGAGGCGGCCCGTGTTTGTTCGTGGGCGATTCCTGTTCGCAGGACATCGCCGGAGCCGCCGCCTGCGGCTGGCAGACGATCTGGATGAACCGCCGCGGCGAAGCGCCGGGAGACATCCGCCCCGATCACACGGTCACGAGCGAACAGGCGCTGCTCAGCTGCCTGCAGGCGCTTGCAGACGCCGCTCAAAGCTGACACTGCCCCGGACAGGCATGCCTGTCCGGGGCTTTCTGCTGTAAAAAACCCGGCCGCGGAGAGCTCCGCTGCCGGGTGCTTGAGGGTAAACTCAAATGCTTCTGACGTTCTCGTCCGCAAGGAAAAACAGCGCCAGCGCGCCGGGGCCGACGTGCGAGCCGGTCACGGGCTCATAGTCGACCATCAGGATTTCCTTGGGCGGCTTGCTGCTGCGGCGGAGCATGGACGCGAGGATCTGCGCATCGGGCGCGCAGTCGGCATGGGCGATGCCGACAGTCTGCTCCTGCGCGTCCACGACAAGCTCCTCATACCGCCTGGCAATGGCCTCGACAGCGCGCTGCCGCCCGCGGAGCTTGGCAAAGCAGACGATCTTTCCCTGCGGGTCGCCCTTCAGAAGCGGCTTGATCTGCAGGACGGTCCCGACGGCGGCCTCCAGATTGGACAGGCGGCCCGTCCGGCGCAGATAGCGCAGATCGTCGACGGTAAAGATCTGCGCCATGCGGTGGCGCAGCGCGCGGAGCGTCTTATAGGTTTCCTCGATGCCCATTCCCTCGCGGCGGCAGTCTGCCGCGCGCATGACGAGCAGCCCCTCGCCCAGCGACGCACTGTAGGTGTCGACCAGAAGGAGCTTCCGGTCCGGGAATTCCTCGCGCAGCTGCCGCGCGGCGATCTGGCCGGAGGCATACGAGCCGCTGATGCCGGAGGACATGCTGACAAACAGAACATCCTCACCGCCATCCAGCATCGGCGTCAGCACATCGATATAGCGCTGCGGCGGGATCTGCGAGGTCGTGACCTTCACGCCGCTGCGCATCTGCGCGTAAAAATCCTTCGCGTCGAAGGTCGTCAGATCCATGCAGGCCTGCTCGCCCTTCCCGCTCTGGAAGGTATAGGGAATCACGGTGATCTGTTCCGAGAGCAGGTAGCCGGTCGGAAGATTTGCGGATGTATCGGTAACGATTCTGAACATGACGTAGCTTCTTTCTTGATGTAATCTTCGATATTAGATTATCATATTTTATGTGCAATGTCAATTCATCTTTTGGGTCCGATTTTCTCTTGCATTTTTTACCGGATGTGATATACTTGATCCTGAAAGGTGTGTGCAGCCATGAATTTTGACAATGATCTGGTCGTCGGCAAGCTCCGGCGCTGGGAAAAGTATCTTGCGGCCTACCGGCTGCCGGAATGGGACGCCATTCCGGATTTCGGCCTTTACATGGAGCAGGTCGTGCAGCTTCTGAAGCAATATCTTGACTATCTGCCGCCCGAGCTCAAGCAGACGGAGCCCATCACGGCGGCGGCCATCAACAACTACGTGCGCACGAAGCTGCTGCCCGAGCCGCGCAAAAAGCGGTATTACCGCATTCACATCGCGTATCTCATCATGATCTGTACGCTCAAGCAGAGCCTGCGGCTGTCGATGCTGCCGGCGCTCCTGCCGGGCGATCTGCCGGAAGAGGACGTCAAGACGGCCTACGCCGCCTTCGCCCTGCGCCACCGGCACTGCGCAAAATACTTTCTCGAGCAGGTCCGGCTGACAGCCGCCGCCATGTTCGACCGCGAGGTCACAACGGAGCTGAACGTCCGCGACACGCCGGAGATGATCGTCTCCGCCGCGATCCTGAGCGGCTTTACGAATCTGTTCGCGGAAAAGCTCGTTCTGCTGGAGGGCAAGACCCTCGCCGACGGCGGAAGCATCGAGGTACGAAAATAAACCAGAGCCGGCGTTCCGATCTGTCTGGAACGCCGGCTCCGGCCATATCTCGACAAACTCACCCAAGGCTCCCCTTGGGTCTAAGGGGAGCTGGCGCGAAGCGCCTGAGGGGATCCGAATGCCGCAGATCTCGAAGCACGCTGAATTCTGCTATCTATCCCCTTCGTCATTTGCTTCGCAAATGACACCTCCCCTTACCATGCAGGGCATGGCAAGGGGAGGCTTTGCTTTTATCCTCACACAAACTTGATCGTCAGTGCAATGAAGATCTGCGCCATATAATACAGCACGTGCAGGACTGCGTTGCGGTAGGGGCTGTCGTTTTTGCCGAAGGAGAGCACGACCAGCATATTGTCGCTCGTGGAGAAGCAGATGCCGCCGACGAAGAACAGAAACAGCGCCCGGCTGGATTCGATGAACGCGCCCGTCGCCGCGCAGGCCGTCATGAACAGGACACCGCCGATATACAGCACGCCGAGCGGCGTGATCTTGCCCGCGCGCACCTCCTTGGCGTATGCGTAAAAGCAGGCCGCGCCCAGTGCCACCACCGCGATGGGGATCGCATACAGCCACGCGCCCGGGCAGAGCGCCAGAATTGCGAGGATATAGGCAACGTGCCCCAGGAAAAACGACACGGAGCCCGCGGCAAAGAACAGCCTGTGCAGCTTTTCCGATAAAAACCGCAGCGCCAGCAGCAGATCGCCCAGCATGCCAAGCGTCAGGCCCGCCACAACATACCAGGCGTACACGCTCGGCCCCGTCTTCCGCAGCTCCAGCAGTCCCAGCAGCACGAACACCACCGACGCCATGGTCTTGAGCACGACCGACGAAACGTCGCGCCGCTTATATGAGCGCATGATGAACAGCGTCTCCAAAACCGCGCCCGCGCTGATGAGCAGGATCTCCAGCATCCGCCTCTCCCCTTTCCGCGTTTTCTTTCTTCCCGTCTATTTTACCATGTCCGCCGCGCCGCTGTCAACGCCGCGCCTGATCGTATTCGTACAGCAGCTTCGCCACGGCCTCGCGTGTAATCGGCTGCTGCCAGCCAAAGTTGCCAGCGCTGTCGCCGGTGAAAACGCCGGCCTGTTTGGCCCACTCGGCGGCCTCCCGCGCCCAGTCGGACGGATGGTCGCCCGTGCCCTTCAGAGAAAGCAGCTCCTCCTTTGTCATCTCCATCACCTCCATGACCTGCCGCTTGAACGCATGCCAGGCGTTCTCGTCGTCCACCCACATCGCAGGGCACCGCTTACTGACCACATCGTAATGCCGCAGCACGTTTTCGATCGGGATGCCGTATCTGCGCATCAGTTTTCTTGTCAGCAGCGCCGCGTTCGCGACGACCGCGTCCTCCAGCCAGTACCGCCCCGCGTCATACCGGCAGCACATTTCGATGGAGATCGAGTTGCCGTTATGGCAGCGCGGATGCTTCTGCGTATAGACGCCCGCCGTGCCGACCGACCACGCTGTGTCCTCGTCGCCGATCGACTGCAGCCAGCCGTTCCGATCGACAAAATAATGCGCCGAGGCCCCGCGCGGGGATTCAAAATACCGGAGATTCCCCGCGGCGGAGTCGTTGCGCCCAGCCGTGTAGTGCAGCACCAGAAACTCGATGCGCGCGCGGCGGCCCTTCGTGTAATTACTCGGATGCGCCGTCGTCATGCCGTGTATCCGCGCCGCTCTGCAGCTTCTGCGCCTGCGTCCCAAAATAAAACGCGATGACCGTCGTGTAGATCATCATAAAGTCCTGGCTGACCTCGCCTCTGACCGCCTGACAGGCGAAGACCGCCGTCAGCGCCAGCGTCACGATCGACTTGACCGTCAGCAGATTTTCAATGCGCTTCAAAAACTGTTCCATACTTCGCGAAACTCCTTTCATGTCACGATCTCCCATTCGGCGACCTCGCGGGCGATGCGCTCGATGAACGAATTGCCGCGCAGCGCCTTGTACGCCTTGTATTCATAGAGAAAATTCTCATATTCATACTGCCGGATGGTTTTCTCTTCCCTGTGCTTATAATATGCCGCCAGCATGTCCGCGCGCAGCATGCATTTCTGCCCCTCCCGGATCGCGCTGAGCCCGAACAGCCGCTCGCGCACGGGCTTTGCCAGAAGCAGCAGCAGGCTCAGCACGGACCCGAGCCCGCTGCACACGCTCACGAGCGCGAAAAACGCGCCCGTCTGCTCCGCGCTCATTGCATCGCTCCTTCCGCCGCCTCCAGCAGCGCGGCCAGCTCCGGCAGCAGCGCTTCGACCGTCTTTTTCGCCGCTGCCCCGAGCGCCGCATAGCTCTGCGCAAAGCGCCTGAGCACCGGCAGCAGCGCCGCCAGCTTTTCTGACGCGCCGGGATCCAGCGCGGCGAGCCGCGCTTTGATCCGCGTGAGCAGTTCCCGTTCCAGTCTCGTCATGCCAGCGCCTCCTCCAGCTCCCGCAGTGCGTTCTCCAGCTGCGTACAGCCGCCCATTTTGATCGTGAGCGTTCCGTCCCGGTTGTCCGTGATCGGGCCCGCGACACAGTAGCCGGAGCAGTCCCGCTCCTGCACCGCTTCGCCCGTACCGTCTTCGCGCCGCACGATGGCCCAGTGCAGCCCGTCGGTGAACAGCTGCGCGGCCTGCGCATACGGCATGGCGAGCGTGATCGTTTTTGACGCGCGCCCATCCCACTCGCGGTCGATCTGCTTCCCGCAGAACCGCGCGGGATATTCCGTCCCGTTTACCTTCAGATATTCCATATCTCCCCTCCTCAGAAGCAGAAGCCGAAGGCCACGCCATTAGAGTTGTTGGCTCCACTCGTGTCCGGTTCTGCAGGCTGGTAGGCAGACGTGCCGAAATTCTCTCCGTCGGATTTGTACGGAGACCGCGTCCACCACTTCTGGTAGGAGCCGTTCCGATTTTTGGTGGCTGTGTTTCCGGCCTGATAATAATCGTACCGTGTTCCCTCGCCAGCATAGGAAAATCTGTTGGTTCCGAAAACCTCGACCTCGCTCAGCAGGAACAGCTTGTCCGCAGTGGTTTCGATGGTGGCGCTCGTGTTGCCTGCCGACGTCAGCTTGTTCACCTCGCGGATGCCGTTCTGTACCTCCGTCGGCATCAGCGCCAGAATCGCAGGCAGATGCGTCGTGCGCATTGCGCACCCCTTCCATCCGCCTACGTTCGTGTTCGCGGCGTTCATGGCATAGGTCGTTGCATAGCAGTCATGCATCTGGAATGTCAGCGGGGCCGTACCGGAGCCGTCTGCGTACGGGTCATGGTTCTTGCCGATGATATCGATCTGATAGTCTGTTCCGCCGATGGTCATGGTCTTGCTGTTGCCCACGATCCAGGTGCTCGGAACAGCCCCGGTCTGGCAGGCCTCCGCGATCTGCGCCCAGCTGTTCTCCGCAAATGTATCAGAGAGAATACTTGCATCCAGCGTCTGTGTCCCGATCATGATCGACTCCGTTTTGCTGTTGCCGTTCAGCGAAGCCGTCACGCTCCACTCGCCCGCCTCGGAGAGCTCCAGCGTACACGTGCCGTCCGTGCCCGCCGTCCCGCTGACGGTTTTGGAGCCCTTCGTGGCTGTGACCGCCGCACCTGCGCTCGTCGTGACGATGAGCTGCGGCGTGATGCCGGTCTCGATCGCCTGAATGGCCGACACGAAGCCCGCCGGGTACACCAGCTGCGCAGCCGTGCCGCCCTTCGCGCGGATCGCGTCGGCGACCGCCGTCAGGTCAGCCGTGTTTGTCAGATATTCCGCCATCAGAAGCTCCCTCCATTCGCATTGTCAATCGCCGCAATCGCCCACGCGCCGCCTACCACACGCAGGAATTTGCCGTTGTCGGATGCCGTCACGGCGGGCACCTCACGGACTGTGACGGCGCCCGTCTGGCCGTTGACGCTCGTGACAGGATAGGGCGGCGGGTTCTGCGCGCTGTACTGCGCCTCGTTGCGCACCTTCCCAAGTCCGACATCCCCCTTGGCGATCTCGACCGCGCCTGTTTTGCCGTTGACGGACGTGACGGGAGCGTCCGTCAGATAATCCGTGCCGGGTGTGGCGGCGCTGACGCCGCCCGCACCGTCGCCCTTCAGCATGCCGCTCGCCGTGATCCTGTTCTGCTTTCCGCTCAGGTCGACCAGCGCAGCCGCGTCTTCCGCGATCTCCTGCTTATCGGCCTGCGTAAAATAGTCCGTCCCCTTGACCGGCGTCTTGCCAGCCGGGCCCTGCGGCCCCTCCGGGCCGGTCTGGCCGGTCTCACCTTTTGGCCCCTGCGCGCCGGTCTCGCCCTTTGCACCGTCTGCACCGGGATCGCCCTTCGGGCCCTGCGCGCCCGTCTCGCCCTTGTCGCCTTTTTCGCCCTTTGCGCCCTGAAGCGGCCCATTGTTGACCCAGCTTTCCGTCACGCCGTCAAAAATATAAATGTCATACGGCTCCGACGCACCGACGCCATAGGCGTCGCCTGCCGCCGGCGTCTGTACGGACGCTTCCAGCGCGGAGACCGTCTCATAGTATCCCCTGACCAGGAAACCTGCGCCAGTCTCGCCCTGCGGGCCCTGTGCGCCCGTTTCCCCTTTGGGGCCGCGCTCACCGGGATCTCCCTTCGGGCCGCGTTCGCCGGTCTCGCCCTGCGGGCCCTGCGCGCCCGTTTCGCCCTTCGGGCCCTGCGGGCCGGTCGCGCCCGTTTCGCCCCGTGCGCCCGTTTCGCCCTTCGGCCCCTGCGCGCCGGTCTCGCCTTTCGGGCCCTGCGCGCCGGTGTCGCCCTTCTCGCCCCGCGCGCCGGTCTCGCCCTGCGGGCCCTGCGGCCCCACGACTGCGCCCAGATCCATGACGCTGCCATCCGTCAGCGTAAAGACGAGCCGTCCGGCGTCCGTGACCTCCGCCGCCTTCACGCCTCTCGAGATCAGTCCGCCGATCGTCACCGTAACTGCATTTGGAATCTCTACCCGCATACCCGCACCTCACTCTGCCGCCGCGCGGTTGTCCCGCGCAAGCGTTGTTTTATCGCCGTGCGTATACAAAATATCATAGAAATACGCACCCTTCGGAAATTTCGCGCTGACCGTATCGTCAAACGTCAGCTTTGCCTGCCCGTCCGTCACGCTGTCAAACTGAAACGTGTGTACCGGCGCGTGTGCTTCGTCGAAAAAGCGGATCGTCAGACTGTCGGACGCGCCGACGACGACCGCCTCGCCGTCCTGGTCGCGCAGCTCCAGCGCCAGCGTCACGGAGAACGTATCCCCCGCGTACCAGCGCAGCACGCCGCCCGCGATGCGCGGGCTCGGCTTTGCAGCCGGAAGTTTTGCCATCGTTCTTCCTCCCTCCGGCCTCTTCAGTTGATCCGGTCGCGGCCGGTCACGCGGGACGTGGTTCTGCGGCGCGTCTCGCCGCGTCCTCTTGCAAGGGAGGGCGCGCGCTGTGCCTGCTTCTCCTGCGCCTTTGCCGCCTGCGCGGCGGCCTTCTGCCGGGCCTGCGCGGCCTTTTCCGCCTCAGCTGCCTGCTTGTCCGCGTAGGCAAGCTGCTTCCAGTACTGCGCGTTCGCCGCGTCCTCCCGGTCGGAGCGGTAATTCAGCTCGTTCCAGTAATTGTCGTTCGCCAGCTTCGCGTACTGCAGCGCCAGATTTTCGCTGCGCTGCGCCTCGCTCTGGTACGCGCTGCGCGCGTCGGAAAGCGAAGCGTAATAGTCCGACATCTGATCGCGGTAGCGGTCATAGTCGCTCTTTTCCCGGCTGCTGATCAGCGCATAGCGCTCGGAAAGCGCCGTCCCCTCGCGGTCGTACTGGCTGCGCGCCTGCGCGTAAAGCTCCGGCACGACCTCGTTGAGCTTCTGCAGATACGCAGCATACGCCTGCTGCCCTGCCTGCTGGCTGTAGCTCGAGCCGTAGCCGCCCGTGAGCGACGCGGCGCGTCCCATCGTGTTTTCCATCGCCAGCCGCCCCGCGCTCTGATACTGCTCGCGGTACTGCCGGTACATCGGATCCGTCCCCAGATCGTAGGAAAACGCCTTTCGGTTCGCGATCTGCTCATAGAGCGAATCCAGCTCCTTGTCCCACCGGGACGTATAGCTGCCGGGCTTTTCCGCCAGCACCCGATCCAGCGCCGCCTTTGCCTCGCTCGCCGCGCCGGACGACGTATCACCGGTCAGACTGAGCTGCGCCGCGTCCGTCCGCCCGGGCGAAGCCGTCCCATAGCTGCCGCGGTAGTTATAGATCGTCTGATACTTGTTGCTGAGCGAGCTGCGGTAGCTGCCGTCGGCGTTCACGCCGAGGATGCGGTATGTGCCGCCGCCCGTCACGACCTCGTCGCCCGCCTGCAAGCCCACCGGGGCCTTTCCGTTACCCTGCACTCTGTAAAGCGCCATTTTCCTCCTCCTTTTTCTCCTCTGTTTCCGCGTCCTCCCGCGCTTCGAGCAGCCGCACCTGCGCGCGCACCTGATCGAGCACCATTCCGACGACGCACGGCGGCAGCCCGGAGGCGTTGACCGCCTCCACAAGCCCCGCGCGCAGCGCGCCGATCGCATCTGAAAGCCTGCTCATGCCGTTTCCTCCAATCTCCGCACCCGCGCCTGCAGCCTCTGGATCTGCCGGATGCACAGGGCGGTCAATTCTTCATAGCGCAGGCCGTAATCCGCGCCGCCGTCTGTTCGCGGCGTTTTGACAAAGGCCGCAAAGTCCTGCCCCGTCAGTCCGCAATCTACAAGCGCCTGCTCCACATCCTGCGCGATGAGGCCCGTGTGCGTCCTGCCGGACGCGCCGTCCTTCAGCCGGTAGCTTACCGGGCGCAGCTTCTCAAACAGCGCGTCATAGCGCTCCATCGCATACGAGATCTCCGTTTTCTTTTCCCGGTCGGACGTGCTGATCGTGCCAGTCTGCGCGTACAGGACCGACCACCGGTAATCGGAAAATCCGAGCGAGCCCGCGCCGTCAACAGACGGCGCCGCGCTGCCGCTCACGACCAGGTCGCCTCCGGCAGACAAGCCGCAGTTCGTCTGCGCGCCGCCGGACGTCACGGACAGGGTGTTGTTTCCATAGCAGAGCTTCGCGCCGCTCGTCGTCGCCACGACCTCGCCGCGCCCGCTCTGCATATGGATCCCCGCGCCGCCATAGGTGCCGGTCGTATAGCCGATCCAGCCGCCGACGGAGTAGCTGTTCAGCGAATCGTACACCGCCATATCGCCGCCCAGCTTGATATAATCCGCCGACAGAAGCCCCGTCGTAATATCGCTGGCCGACAGATGATCGACCGAGAAGTTGTTGAAATCCAGAATGCCGCCGTTGATGCGCGAGGCGGACAGCTCGCCCGTCACGTTCGCCGCGTCGACCGTAAGCCCCGTGATGCTCGCGCCCGTCACATTCAGGCTCGTCGCCGTGATCGCGCCGGAAATGCTCGCCCCCGTACACGTCAGCTTTCCGTTCGCGTCGACTTTGAACGTGTCCCTGATGGAAAGCCCGCTCGTGCCGAAGTACATACCCGCGCTGCCGCCAAATTCATTGGCCGTGCGGAAAATGCTGCTCTCCGAGATCGTCCACGGGCCAAACGTCGAATCCGCCGCCGCCGTGATCGTCCCGGACAGCACCGCATTGTACGCTTCCAGCGTCCCGGACGGGAAATGCAGCTTCTTCTCCGACAGATACGCGACCTCCTGCCCGTCCTGCCAGAAGCCGATCCTGTCCGGCGTCACCGTGACCAGCTCGTTCTTCGTCCGGTCAATGACGCTCTCCCCGCCGTCCGTCACCGTCGTCTCAATGTTGCCCACGCCCACGCCGTACACCGGCGTCACGTCGTTGTAGTAAAGCAGCCCCGTCTTGATGTACTGCCGCGAATTGACGGAAAACTGGTTGTTGACGCCCGCCGTGTAGTCATACAGCTGTCTGATGCCGACGGAATTGCCCTCGATCGTCAGCTGCGTCTTCTCCAGATACTTTCCGAAATCCGAGATCGCCACATAGCTGCCCGACAGCTTCGTCGACCACGTCTCCGAATTCGCCGCTGCGAAGTCCGCCGTCTTGATGATGAGCGACTTTAACGCCGCGTAGCCGGACAGCGCCTCCTTCTTCTCCGCCTCGGGAAGACCGTCCGCGTCGATGGCCTGCGCGATCTCCGTCAGCGCCGCCTTCGCCGACCAGTCGGCGAGGTTCAGCTGCTCGGTCACGCTGCACAGATACCGCCGCATGCTCTCCAGCTGCTCCTGCGTCGTCTTCCCCGCGATGGACGGGTATGCCAGTGTCAAGCTGCCCATGGTTTTTCACTCCCTTTCCCCCAAAGGCTCCCCTTGGGCGCAAGGGGAGCTGCCGCCAACGGCGGCTGAGGGGATTCGAACGTTGCGTATACAAATGCAGCTCCGAAATGCGCAAGCCTCGATCCCCTCAGGCGCTTCGCGCCAGCTCCCCTTTTGCGAAAGGGGAGCCTTTTTCTATTACGCATCGCTTCCCGCCTCCAGCACTCGCGCCAGACTGAACAGCTTCATCTCGCCCTTTCCCGTCAGCCGGAATTTCAGATGGTCGCACCGCGCGGGCCGGATGGGCAGCAGGAACGTCCGCAGTCCCCGCCCTTCAATGTGCCCGCAGTGCCGCCACACGCCGTCGGAGTCATACTGCACCCAGAAATCGACGCTCGACCCCTTCGGCAGCTGCATCCGCAGATTGATCCGGGACACATACTTCTTCCCGACGAGTCCATACGTCATGATCCCCGTCTCCGCCATCCAGCGAACCGGGTCTTCCAGCGTCCCGGCGCTGCCGTACACGGTCCTGAGCGTCCCGTCCTCGAGGAAATACAGCTCATCGTCCACCCGCGCGAAGGCTTCCGCGTGGGTGCTGTCCTCCTTGTGCCACAGACCCTTGCGCGTGTCGTAGACGAACAGCGTCCAGTGATGCGCCTCGTCCTCCATGCTGATGAAGTACTTTCCGCGCACGCCGCCCGCGACCGCGTTGTAGTACAGCGTCGTGCCGAAGCAGCTGCCGATCTCCTGCGGCAGACTCCCGTCGTACACGCACACGCCCATGCGCGACTTGTAATACAGCCGGTCGTCCACCACAACGAGGCTCTTGCTCGATCCGCTCTGCACGCCCGCGCACCTCTGCACGACCACCTGATGCGCACCCGAGGCCGACGGGTATACCCGGTGGAAGCAATCCTCCTTGAAAAACACCGGACTGTCGGCCAGCGTTGCCGCGCCCGTCCACCTTCCGTCCGTGCCGCAGCTCGCGCGCCACGAATCCGTCGCCACGCCCTGATAGCACTCCCAGTTTCGAAAATCGCCCAGCTTGCAGCAGTAGATCTCGTTCACGGTCTCGCCGTCCACCACACCGTATTTGCAGCCCCACAGCCGGTTGCCGCATTCGGTAACGAAGTCCATGCTCGGCACTCTCCGGGCCGTCTTCACCGTCCCGCTCGTGACCTTCGTCGTCTCGTCGACGAGGCCGACGATGACGATATAGCTCTCGCCCACGTCATAGAGGATCTGGCTGCCGTTCAGCTTCTCGATCTGCTCATTTCCCGTCAGCCCTGACAGCTGGATGCCGTCATACTGCCTGAAGCCCCTGCCAATGCCGTTTGCCGACAGCTTCAGGTACACCGTCGGCACGGATACCCACTGGCTCGTCGCCTCCGCCCACTGCTTGAGCGTGTGGAGCTTGCCGGACGTGTCCAGCCAGTACTGCCCGTTCGACGGGCTTTCCGGCTGGCTGGCCTGCGAATAACTGACCGTCAGCGCCGACCCGTCGACCAGGCAGAGGGAAATGTCAATGTTCGTGCCCGCCGCGTCGATCACATTCTCCTGCCCCATGTAGCCGTTGTCGGAGTATTTCTCCGTGTTGAAGTAAATGCCGTCCGGGAAAATGCACAGATACGCGCCCATGGAAACGAGCTGCTTTTCTCCCGCTGAGATCGACACGGACGGCATATACGCCTCCATGGACGCGCCGTTGATGTACAAAACCTGATCCTGCACCCAGCACAGCGCATCCTTCGCGCAGATCGCCTGCACGCCCGAAAGCGCCTGCGCCGTCCCCCGCCGCACTCTCGGCGCAAGCAGCGGATAGCAGTCCGACGTCAGATTCTCCATGTCGTAGAATTCCCCGTCCGATAGCTTCATCTCATGGTCATAGCCGAGGAATGCTTCGGTGGTCAGCGTCTGCTGCCGCTCCGCCGTCTGCTTCGGATAAAACATCCCGTATCCCTCCCTACAGCCTGAAATGCGACGCTTCGCTCTTCGGCAGATGCGCCCGGTTGCAGGCGTTCTGGTACGCCTGATAGTACATGTTGTACTTGGCGGCGGAATTGTTGTATTTCGTCATTTCCCCGTTGGCGTCGTCGATCTTCATCTCCAGATACCACCGGTAAATTTCGTCATACGGCCACGCGATCAGCAGCGCCGTCCCGTCCAGATCCGTCTCCGGCGCGTAACCCGCAAACGCCGGAAGCTCCATTTCATGCTGCGTCAGGATCTCGCGGTATACCGCCCCGTCCAGCTCCGACAGCCACCGCAGCTTATCGGCGCTTCCATACTGATTGGGCTTCAGCCGGTCGACTGTCTCAAGCGCCTCGCGGATGGTCATGCGCCCCGCCTCCTTTCTCCCGGCCGCGGCCCTCAGCCCGCGGCCAGCTCATCTTCGATCTTCCGCGCCGCCTCCAGCTGCCGTCTGGCGTTTTCCAGCACCTCATACACCGGCGCCGGCACCTCGACGGCCTTGCCGCGCGGCACCTGAAACGTGCGTCCGTTGATGCAGACGAATTCAGACTGCTGCTCCGTGCCGCCCGCGCGCGGCAGCGTAATGGTCTTCATGACCGCAAATGCGTTTTCCATAGCAATTCTCCTTTTCTGTTCCGTCTTTTCCGGAGACCGGCTTTCGCCGGTCTCCATCTGGCTTCCTCAGTTTGCTTCGTCCTCTGCGGAGTACGCGCCGCAGCTCTCCACGCGCACCATGCGATCCTGATACAGGATCTTCGCCGCGCTGGAGAATTTATAGCCCAGCGTCGAAAACTGGTTCAGCGGCCCGCCGACCTGCCCCTTGTCCTTGATGATCATCTCCAGATTGCCGCCCTCAGGGTCGATCATGCCGTAGGCGTCCTTGCCGAGAAACAGCGTTGCATAGACGCTGTAATATTCCGCGGGCGTACCCTTGGACTCATCCGCCGCCGTCTTGACCGGGCAGCCCTCGCCGTTGAAGATCTTGGCCTCGGTCGTCTCGATGAAGCGCACGCCGTGCAGCTCGCCGATCTCGCCGGTAAACAGCTCCGTCAGCCCCGCATACTTGTGCGCCTCGATCCAGGCATCGGACGAACGCAGATCGTATGCGACGGACGGATGGATGATGGCGATATACTTGCCGTCGATCTTCGGGGCCTTGAGCTTTTTGAGCAGCGTCACGGCCTTGTTGACCTCGTCCGGCGTCAGCTTCGCGCTGGTGTCAAGCCCCGCGCGGCTGGTCACGGCGGTATGTGCGCCGTTCGTGCCGACCTTGTCGCAGTACTGCACGTTCGTGCCCGCAGCGGCGACGTTGCGCACCAGCTTGTCCTGCGTCGTACCGGCAGACGCGCCCAGCTCCTCCGCCGCGCCGAGGATCACGTCGTCGATGGCGTGCAGCTCCAGCTGGTCGGACACGGACACATACGTGCCGTACTGGGTGATAGCCTGCGTCACGGCGCTCTGGCCGAATTTCTGGCCGGTCGGGATGACGCCCTCGGTCAGCGCGCCCGCGTCCTCAAGCGTATTCCACTTGCGCCATTCCACGGTCTTGCCGCGTCCGGCAGGCAGCGCCTGCTTGCGGGCAAACTGCGTGTGGATGAGCTCCGGACGCGCGTTTTCCAGCAGCTCGGTGTCATAAAACGTCTTCATGGACGCCGTCATACCGCCGCCGGACGGGAACGCCTCCGTCTCGCCGGAGTAAGCGTTCACGTAATTGCCGCTGGCATTCACCAGCGTGCCCGCGTCGGCAAACAGCTGCAGATCCATTTCCTGCTTCAGATTCATAAAGTATGCTCCTTTCCTCAGAGCCGGACGGTCTCGCCCCGTCTGGCCCGCGCCTTCAGTTCCTCTCTCGTCTGTCTGGACCAGTGCTCCGGACTTTCGGCAAACGCGCCGCCCGCCGCCGGGGCCATGCCGCTCTCGCGCGGGCGGAGGTAACCCGCCCGCATGGCCGCCGTCAGCTCCTCGCGTGCGCGTCTCGCGCCGTATGCCATCGCGCCTGCACGAAGCTCCCGTAAATGTGTCAGCTCGTAAGCGCTTCTGGCATCCACGCCGCGCATGACAAGGCGCATGAACGCGGGATTTTCCAGCTCCTCGTGCAGCTGCGCGCCCGGATACGCCTCGCGCACCGCTTCAAACTGCGCCCGGAGCTTCTCATACCCCTGCCGCATCGCCTCCTCGCGCTGCTCCTTTGTCTGCGGGACTCTGCCCTCCGGCGAACACGCGGCCAGCCGCTCCGCCTGCTCCGGCGTGAGCTGCGCCGCGTCCACGCCGAAGGTCTTTTCCAGCGCCGGACCCAGCGAACGCAGCACCTGCTCGCTTCTCGCGCAGTTTTTCAGCCGCTCGCGCACGATCGCCTGCACCTGCCTGTCATAGTCCTTCTTGTACGGTCCCTGGATGAGCGCACGGAACGCCTCTGCGCGCTCCTGCTCATCCTGCGGCGCGGCGTCCGCCGATACGCCCGGTTCCGGCTGCTCCTGCCGCTCCATCGCAAACGCCTGCAGCCACTCAAATTTCTCCATACGCTTCCTCCTTCTGCCCTTCAAGCGGGCGACGCTCGGGTCTCTGCATCATATTTTCAGGGTCACGTTCACCCAAAACCCGCACATAGTCCGGATACCGCGCCGCAAGCAGCCGGTATCCCGCGCGAACCGTCTCAAACATGCCGTCCGTCCGCGCCTGCTCCTGTTCGTCCGCGAACGCCTCCAGCCGGAAGCGCCCGCAGCCCGATTCGACCACTGGCGGCGTCTTCATCCCCGCCGCCTGCACCGCCTCCGCCAGCGCGAACGCCAGCATCGACGCCGCCGCGCAGACGATATCGCTGCCGTACCGCGAGAATCCCGCGTGGCCGCGCACCGTCAGCGCTGTCCTGCCCATCCATACCTCGATCATCCCGGCTGCGCCGCCTCTCCGGCACGCCTGCGCGCCTGCCGCACCTGTGCGGGCTCCGCGTCCGGCGTTTTCCCCGCCTGCGCTCTGCCCGGAGCCTCCGGCGAGAGCGCGCCCGTCAGCCGCTCATACAGCGCCGGCTCATACCGTCCCGCCAGCGTCAGCGCCATGCGCTGCCACGCCGCCGCGTCCGCGCCGGAGCGCAGCTTCTGCAAGACCTGCTGCTTGCCGTCAAAGTCCATCATGTCGAGACACGCCAGCGCCTGCTGCTCCATCTCCGGTCGGAAGAAGCCCAGCTGGAAAAACTGCAGCGCCAGCTCATTCTGCGCCAGCTTCGTATAGGCCGTGTGCTTCTGCGCCGTGACGCTCACGTCGAACACCGGCGCGCGCATGAGCGCCTCCGGCTCCATTCCCTGCGCCTTCAGCCGCGCGTTGCAGTAGGACACGAATTCCTCCGCCCCGCCCACACCCGCAATGCGGAACTTGCGCGGCAGATCGTAAAACTGCCGGATGCGCTCGATCACCATGCGGATGAGCCGCGCGTAGGCCCGGTAGGCCGACTGCGTCGACGCGCGCGAGCTGCGCCCGGACGCCTCCTGCAGAGCCGCGATGGCCGAGGCCGCCGTCACGCCGGACGAGACCTGCCCGTTCGTCACATCTGTGTTGCCCGTCGTCCATTTGAGCTCCTCGATCTTGTTGTTCAGCACCTGCACACAGATGCCCGGCAGCATGTTGACCTGCACCTGCTGCAAAGAGTCCTGCCCCAGATTCCCGTCCACATGCACAAACGGCTTTGTCCAGTCCGCGTACTCCTGCTCGTTGACCGACCCGTCCGAGCGGCGGAACCATCGGGGCGTGGCCGCCATGATCGTGTTTTTCACGATGGCCTGATCCATCCGGTCGATCTGCTCCTGCGCGCCCTTGCCGATGTCAATGTAGCCGTATCCGCAGATCGAGCCCTCGATGGGAAACAGCCGGTCGAAGATGAACGGATAGTCCCCGTCGTCATACAGTCCCCGCTCGCACGCCGGCGCGCGCACCGGCGTCTGCACCGAAACCGTCTCGCCCGTCTCCGGGTCGCGCGTCTCGCGCGTGACCGACGGGACGAACGTGTCGTTCTCCGTCGCGTACAAAACCGTCTCGCCCACATACTTGCAGTAGTGCAGCACGGTTCTCCCGCCCACGCGCTTCTTGTAATACCAGTCCACCACCAGCGTCTTTTCCGAAAGATCCACCGCGTCGTCCGTCCGGTAGCGCGAAAGCACCGCGCTGCTCCCGCCGAGCTTTCCCGCCAGCTGCGGGTACATCGCCAGCAGCGTCTCGTTGTCCTCCAGCTCCAGATAGAACACGTTCTGCGACTTCTGGATATCCGTCACGCCCGGCTCCCAGAACAGGTTCAGCACATTCACAGGCCGGATGGAGATATCCCCCAGTCCGCCGAGCTTGTCCTGATCCCAGTACACGCCCCATACGCCCGTGCCCTGCTTCATCTTCTGCCAGCACGTGTCGGAGTAGACCTCTTCAAAGTCGTTCTGCTCCAGAATGCACGGGATGATCGACGAGAGCATCTGCGCCTCCTGCCGGTCGTCCGGCTCGCGCGGACGGATGACCGGCCCCGGATAGGCCGCGATTGCGTCGGCGTGCTTGCCCA
Source organism: uncultured Oscillospiraceae bacterium (assembly GCA_934646185.1). GTDB lineage: Bacteria > Bacillota > Clostridia > Oscillospirales > Oscillospiraceae > CAG-170. The sequence continues at coordinate 23,118 of CAKUEH010000032.1, forward strand.
TGATGACGTTGAACAGCCACCCGGACGCGGTCCGGTCGTCGTTCGGATTGCCCTTGTCCGAAAACTGCCGCCACTGCCGCAGCTTCCACCAGTCCTCGTCGGCGATGATGCGCCGTTCCAGATTCTGCTTGCCCTGCTTGTAGCGGCGCAGAAGATCCGCCGCCCGCCGCAGCTCCCGCGCCCCGATCACCGGAACGCCTGTTGTCCGTACCTCCATTGCTTCCTCCTCATTTCAGTTGGTTCAGCGGGTCCGACCAGACCGCCGCTGTCTGCGCCTGCATCATCGGCTTCACCGGCCGCGACATGCAGAAATACCGCCATTCGTCGCACACATGATCCTCCATCGCCGTATCCAGATCCTCCGGCCGCGTCTGCGAGTACAGCATCAGCGGCACCGTCCGGATAAACGCTCTGCAGTTTTTGAACACATACATGCGCGGATACCCGTTCTCGTCGAACTGCAGCCGGTAATGGCACTGCATCCAGCCCGCGATGCGCTCGTTGTCGCCCGGCGTAAAATACACGCCGTACCGCGCCGCCGTCTGCGCCACGCTCTCCCCGCGCGAAGCGTCCCAGATCGCCGGATCCGCCACGCCCGCGATCTCCCGGCCCTTGAGCCACGGATGCTCCGTCTCGATGCGCCGGATCTCGGCAAACTGCCGGTCCGGCGTCCACTTGACGCCCTCGTTCGGCGTCCTCGTACACCCGTAAAGCTCCAGAATGCGGTAGATCACGCCGTCGTAATCGACCGCCCACCACGCGCACGAAAACGGCTTTCCGTACCCGAAGTCATAGCTCCGGCAGACCGTCCATCCCTTATCCGGCGCAAACGGCTCGATCACATGCGTCCACCGCCGGTCCTCATAATGCTCCGGCACATCGCGGAAATCCTCAAAAAACTGCCCCTCGTACACGTCCCACGACCCGTACAGCCACGCCTCGCGCAGCTTCGGCGGCAGCGTCTCCAGCTGCTTTAAATACTCCGGCTGCCGCCGCATCAGCGCCCGGTTGTCCGTCACCAGCGCCTGCACAAAGCTGTAATTCTCCGGCTCCTCGCCCGGCTCGAACCGGCGATCGATAAACAGCCGCTTAAAATACCCATGCCCCGGCCCGCCGGGGTTCAGCGTGTAATACGTTCGCTTCGGCAGCCCGTTCATCCCGCGCACGCAGGCGTTGATCGCGTCGATCCACGCCTTTTGCAGCTGCCCGGCCTCGTCGAGAAACACCACGTCGTATTCCGCGCCCTGATACTGCCCCATATCGCCGTCGCATGCGCAGTAGCCGAACGTGATCGTCGACCCGTTTGGAAATTCAAACCGCTTATCCGCCGCCTTATACTTTGCGATCCCCGCCAGCTCCCGCCGCAGGGGGTCAATATGGTTGTTCTGCAGCTCCCGCAGCGTTCTTCGCACGATCAGCAGCTTGATCCCCGCATACCGCAGCGCCAGCAGCTTCGCCTTCGTGCGCACCGCCCAGCTCTTCCCGCCGCCTCTGGCCCCGCCGTAGGCGATGTGCCGGTGCCTGTCAAGCAAAAACCGCCGCTGCTTTTCGTTCGGCGCGTCCATGCGCAGCTCCGTCATTCCGAAAATTCCTCCGCTTCCTGTTCAAAGATCACCCGTACGCCCGTCTCCTGTCCGCCGTGCCCGTCCTGCAGCTCCTGCCGGATCTCGACCGCCTGCTTCATCACCTTCGCCAGCTCGCCCAGCTCCTTGCTCGGCGTCTCGCCGTCTTTGATCTGCTCCAGCAGCCGCTTTGAGATCGTCTCCAGCGCCTTTTCCAGATTCCCGGACGCCCTGCCGATGGGATCTCTCCGTCTTTTCCCGCTCATTTCCTCAGTCATCCGCATACCTCGCGCTGATGGCCGTGTAGAGCTCGCACTTTTCGCAGTGCTTCGTCCTGCAGAAGATCTCCATCTGCTGCCGTTTCGCCCGGCCCGAGCCGAACGTCAGCCGCAGAAAGCTCTCGTCCGTGATCCCCTCGCAGTAAATGCTCCTGCCGCTGTCCGTCCGGTAAAACGGACACCATACCGGCTCAAAGCTCTTCTCCCCATTCTGCATCCATCTCCACCTCCCGTCTGTACACATACCCCATGCGCTTCGCCAGCGCCTCCAGCCCCACCGTCTCCAGCAAAAACTCCTCCATACACTCCGCATGTACCGCTCTGCCGTCCATGGCCTCATACCGCTCGTCCGCCCTCGTGACATCCTCGCCGCACCACCGGCAGACGCAGCCGCGCATCATCCCTCCGCACCCCCTGAAATCATATTTTTATGCGATACGCGGTTGACAAAACGCGCCGCGCCGGATAAAATGGTTTTGTATGAATATCCGGCTGCGGCGCCGCTCGCTCTGCGGGCGCGGATCTCTGTCCGCCATCGGCCCGCAGCGCTCTCCGCATCTGCCCCCTGAGTGTATCGCATTTATATGCGATTGTCAAGGGGAGTATGTCGCATTTTTGTTTGATTCTCCATTCTGCACAAATCTGAGGTGGCTGTTTTGTTTATTTATAGCAGATTCGAAGCGCTGATCCATGAGACGGGCGTCACCAAGGCGTCCATTGCCCGCCGTCTCGGCCGCACGCCGACCGTCTGCCAGGACTGGAAGGCCGGCAAATCCGAGCCCAGCCCCGACCAGCTCCGGATCGTCGCCGCCGCGCTCGGCACGACGCCCGCCTATCTCACCGGCGCCGCGGATGAAAAAACGCTCCCCACCGGCGCGCCGTCCGGTGAGGAGGATCCGCTCGACACGCGGCTCAGGGAGCTTCTTTCCCAGGCCGACGATGATCTGAAGCAGGCCATGATCGCGTTTTTAGAGCGTTTTCAAAAAAAGTAAGAAACTGCTGCTTTTCTTCCCGGCTCAGCGCCGCAAACAGCCGGACGATCCGCTCGTCCGCCGTTTCCCGTCCGTCTGTTCTGTCCGCGCGGTGTTTCGTCATCCTGCATCCACTCCTAAATTCCGTTCCGTTCTTCCAGTTGCTGATGTTTGAGGCAGTGTTTGTATATTAAAACATTTGTTCCATTTTTGCAAGATGGCAGAACATACAAAGAATCGGTGGATTTTTCTATCCGCACAGGCGTCATTCTGTCCCAAAAACCGGACTTCCGCCCCTCCCGGCGCCTATTGCCGATTTCCGTTCTTGACGCGCCCGCCAATCAGTGCTAAAATATTCCCGCCTGCCGGTGTGGTGGAATGGCAGACACAAGGGACTTAAAATCCGGTGGGTCTATTTGCCCGCCGAACCTTAAGTCCCCAGTAAAATCAAGCGTTTTCAGTTTTCAATGGCCGGAGCAAACCGGAATTTCTCTCCCGTTTTCTCTCCGTCCTCCGCATCTCCTTTTTTGCATATGCCGCTGTGTTGGAATCGGTAGACAAAGCAGACTTAAAATCTGCCAGAATTTTACTTCTGTACGGGTTCGAGTCCCGTCAGCGGCACCACTCAGAAATGACCTTTGGATGTCAGATGACCGCGCAAGCGCGTCCATCTCGACAGCAAAGGTCTTTCTTCGTTTCCGGCTCACAATCGCTTCGCTGGATTGTGAGTCGGTATCTGAGACACTGCCATGCAAGAGCCATATCGGTCCACGATGGCTTTTATGCACTTTCGAGCGCCGATGAAAGATCGAGCAGGTTTTCCATAACTGTACCTACGCTGACCTTGGATTCAGAATCAAGGTGTGCGTAGAGATTCGCTGTTGTGTTATATGTGCTGTGACCGAGCCACGCCTGGATATCTTTCATCCCGACACCCTGCTTCAGCAGCATGCTGGCGCAGCTATGACGAAGTTCGTGGAAAGTGATCTTTCGGAATCCCGCTTTCTTCAAGTACTTACGAAAATGATCTGTAATGAAGTCCGGCGTGTATGGAATGCCAAGCTGATTGACATATACATACTCACTTTCGTGATAACAGTTTCCGCAGAGTTTTCTGTCGGCCTCCTGCTGCTTTTTCATCTGAAGCAATATCTTTTTGAATTGCGGCATTAAGGGAAGACTTCTGCAACTGGATTTATTCTTTGCCCGGTCCTTTGCAATGATTTTCCGCTCTCCGTCTACGATTGCCTGCGTCACAGTATGCTCAATCGTTATCCGGTTGCTTTTGAAATCAATAGCCCTCCAGCGAAGACCGGCAATCTCACTCCGCCGGAGTCCATAATATGCAGCCATCATGACCGGAAATTCAATCGTATCCCCGTGCACCGCTGCAATCAGTTTCTCCGCTTCTTCCGCGCTATAGAAATTCGCGTTATGCTGTATCGGCTTTGGCTTCTTGACCCTATTCATAGGATTTACACGAATGAAATCCATTTTCAACGCATACTTGAATGCGCTCGTCAAATTCACGTGGTAATGGATCACGGTATTATTGCTGACACGCAAAACCGCCTGGCAGTATGTATAGAATTCCTGAATCTGAACAGCTTTTATTTCGCCGAGCGTAACACCGCTTTGTTTGAAAAACGGCGCAATTCTTTTTTCGATATTGCTTTTGTATCCGGCGTAAGTGTTTTCCTCCAGATTGGGTCTTACAATTTCCAGCCAATAGCCCATATATTCTGTAAACGGCATTTGGGATTTATCGTTCACAACCGGCGAGAGATATTTCGTTCGTGTTTCCTCCAGCATGGCTTCCGCCCGTCGTTTGTTGCCCTTTACCGTCAATCCGGTTCCGATCCACTTCGTCTTGCGTTCTCCTTGCTCGTTCCTGAGTTCGAGAACCATATAGTATTTCTCATTCTTAATTTGCAGATGCCCTGCTACCATCATAAACTCTCCTTTCGGTAGCGGTAAAATTTCTGCCAATGACTGACTTTATTTTACCACTCCCATAAACTGAGCACAATATTTTATTTGAGCGTCAAACATCTTTAGAATTCGTTCTTCGCCTGACGAACGCGATCTCGCCTGCTTTTGGAATCAGAAACCCCCGGCCGATTTTGAAAAACTCCACTTCGCCATCGTGCAGACATTGATAAACCGCTTTTACGCTGATACCGCCCATCATTGTCTGAAATTGCTTCACATTCACCAAATCCGGATAATCCGCAAACAGATCCTGAGTTTTCATTCTGCCCTTCCTTTCTAATATCTTTATTTATGTTAAACTCTATAGTTTGAAAAAGGAATCAGCAAATGCGTACAGTTTTGCCAACTCGTCCACTGCCTGCTGCCGGATCCTCTGTGCTGTCCATACAGTCATGTGCATAGTCTTTGCAACGTCTGTCCACACATACGACTCCAAGTAGTATAGCTGGAGAACCCTGCCCTGACGTTCATCCAGTAATCCAATATAATGTTGGAGTCTGTCATGCTCCCGCCAGAGATCCGCATAGGCGGACGCAAGTTCGCCCAGCGCCTCGGCATTCATCCGTTCAGCCGTTTGTTTATAGGCAAGTGCAACGTCCGGAACAGCTTTTGAGCTAGCCGTCTTTTCATTGCCTGTCAACGATGGCAGGGACATCGCTTCAATCATCTCTGAGTCGGATACCTGCGGTATATGCTGAAGCTCATACCGCATGATTTCAATTTGCCGTAACCGATGCGAAGAATTCTCAAGGAGTTTCTGAACGTAGCTTTTGTATGTGGGCTCCATAGCGTTCCTCCCATCTGTGCAAAATCAAAATGGAAAGCAAAAAACAGATGTTTCCGCGCACTAACACGCAAAACATCTGTTTCCGTAATTTTCTATGATAAGATTATCACAGAGCAGCGCGACATTACAAGAGCCAAAGCAGAGCAAATTCGTGAAAAATGTGCGACAAAATAGCGACACAAAACGTCGTAATTGCCTTGATACATTCGCTTTCTCCCCTCGCTCAAATCGAAATACATTTTTTGTCATATAATGGTTGAGAAATACTGCCGCATAACGGTAAAACCCCTTATACGGCAGTATTGAACCATACATTATAATTGCAAAAAAGCAAATGCGTTTTTCCCGCAGATATTCTCCACGATCTTTCCCAACGCCGCTTCATCCCTCGGATACTGTCCGCATTCGACCAATTCGCCAAGGCGGTTGC
>CAKUEH010000033.1 GCA_934646185.1 uncultured Oscillospiraceae bacterium
TCCGGGTGCGGCTTGGCGCCGACGCCGATCTTGACGCGCGGGAACTGGTCGGAGCCAAGGCAGGAGATGATGGACTTGAGTCCGTTGTGGCCGCCGGCGGAGCCGTTTTTGCGGATGCGGAGCCTGCCGACGGGGAGCGAAATGTCGTCGAAGAGGACGAGCACCCGCTCCGGCGGGATCTTATAAAAGTGCGCGGCAGCCTCGATGGCAATGCCGGAGGCGTTCATATAGGTCTGCGGCTTCATGAGAAGCAGACGCCGGCCGTCAAAATCCGCCTGCGCGGTGAGGGCTTTGAAGCGCTCCTTGGAAACCTTGACCTGCAGGCGCGCGGCCAGCAGGTCAAGGGACATAAAACCGGTATTGTGACGGGTCTTCTCATATTCGGAGCCCGGATTGCCGAGCCCCGCGATCAGCCAGTCATAGTTTGGCTTTTGAAACAGCATAAAAATCAGAACAGAACGGACATGGAGTTTTCTTCGTAAATCCTCTGGATGGCGTCGGCGAAGATCGGGGAAACGTCCAGATACTTGATCTTGCTGCATGCGCCCTCGAGCGGCGGAATGGTGTTGAGGAAGGTCAGCTCCTTGATGCAGCTGTTGGCGATGCGCTCGTTGGCGGGGCCGGAGAGCACGCCGTGGGTCGCGCAGGCGTAGACCTCGGTCGCGCCGCCGATCTCAACGATGGCCTTGGCCGCGTTGCACAGAGAACCGGCGGTGTCGACCATATCATCGAAGAGGATGCACTTCTTGCCCTTGACGTCGCCGATGACGTTCATGACCTCGCACTGGTTGGCCTTTTCGCGGCGCTTGTCGACGATGGCGAGATTCATGCCCATCTTGTTGGCAAACGTGCGGCTGCGGGCGACAGAGCCGACGTCCGGGGAGACGACGACCATCTCTTCCGGATGCTCAAACTTGGACATGTAATATTTCACGAAGATGGGGTTGGAGAGCAGGTTATCGACAGGGATGTCGAAGAAGCCCTGGATCTGGGCTGCGTGCAGATCCATGGTCAGCACGCGGTCAGCGCCTGCGGCTTCGATCATGTTGGCAACCAGCTTTGCCGAGATGGGGTCGCGGCCCTTGGCCTTGCGATCCTGACGGGCGTAACCGAAATACGGGATGACGGCGGTGATGCGGCCGGCGGAGGCACGGCGGCAGGCGTCGATCATGATCAGCAGCTCCATCAGGTTGTTGTTGACCGGCTTGCAGGTCGACTGCACCAGAAATACGTCGCTGCCGCGGACAGATTCATTGATCGTCAGGGAAACCTCGCCGTCGGCGAAGGTCGTTACGGTGCAGTCGCCCAGCGGCAGCCACAGCTTGCGGCAGACGCCCTCGGCAAACGGACGGTTGGCGTTGGCACAGAATACCTTGACGTTCTTACCATGAGAAATCATATGAAATTACCCTCTCTCTTGTGTTGTTCGCTCTGTTCTTGTTCTGTGTTGAGTTTATATTTGAATGGCGGTCCCTGCCGCCGGGGATACGAAAAAATATGTGTTACTTCTTTTCCTTCAGCTTGTGCCGGTTGGCCCAGTCGCGCTTGTTCTGCTGGCGGGCGCGGGCGATGGCGAGCGCCGCGGGCGGCACGTCGTCGGTCACGGTGGAGCCGGCGGCGATATATGCGCCTTCGCCGATGTGGACGGGCGCGATGAGATTCGCGTTGCAGCCGATGAAGGCGTCGTCGTCAATGACGGTGCGGGACTTTTTCACGCGGTCATAGTTGACCGTGACGGTGCCGCAGCCGAAGTTGATGTTTTTGCCCACGTCGCTGTCGCCGATGTAGGTCAGGTGGGAGATCTTCGTGCCGTCGCCGATGGTGGAGTTCTTGACCTCCACAAAATCGCCGCAGCGCACGTGCGAGCCGATGCGCGAGCCCGGACGGACGTAGGCGAAGGGGCCGACGGTCGTGTCCGCGCCGATCTCGGAATCGTAGACCTGCGAGGCGTTGACGCGCGTGTTCTCCCCGACCTTTACGTTTTCCAGATAGCTGTTCGGGCCGATGGTGCAGCCGTCGGCGATGGACGTCGTGCCGCGCAGGACGGTCCCGGGCAGAAGCTCTGTCCCGGCCCCGACAAAGACGGTCGGCTCGACATAGGTGTTGTCATAATCCCAGATGGAGACGCCTGCGGCGGCCAGCTCATACAGAACGCCGCGGCTGAGGACCGGCTTCCATTCGGCCAGCTGCTGCATGGACGAAACGGCGTAGACGCCGTCGCGGTCGGTATACGGGACGCCGTGCTCCTTCATGAAGTCGGTGAAGATGAACGTGTCGTCCAACGCGTCCATCAGCGCCTGACGGCTGACGGAGGACACGCCGCTCTCGACCGGCGCGCCGGAAAACGCGTCCTCGTCGACGGCAAAGGGATCAATGACGGCGGGGCCGGTGACGACGATGACGTCCTCCTCCTGCTCGTCGGCCGTGGACAGAAAGACGTGGAGCTGGTCGGCGGTCTCCTCGAGCTTTGCGCAGCTCAGCTCGCAGCCGTCCGGGAAGCAGTGCTTCGCCTCGGACAAAAACCGCTCGTGGCAGACCAAAAAGAAGCGCCCAACCCCGCCTGCGGCCAGAGAGCGCGTCAGCCAGGACAGCAGCGGCGTTCCCATGATCGCTTGCAGCATCATTGGACGGGAAGAACCTGTTTTTGCGGTATCGTCGGGCACAAAGACGACGGCAGATAAATCAGACAACAGACCCACGCTCCTTTACCGATAGACATTTTGTTTATATTATATCAGACATTGTGCTGTTTGTACAGAAAGGCGCGCGGATTTTTCCCGGAAAAACAGAGAAAGTTTTCTGGAAAAAGTGGCTATTCATTGCGCAAATGAACAAACTATGATAGAATACTTTCACCTTATCAGAAAAAACGAAGAGGAACAACTATGCTGACACTCAAGAATCTCAGCCTGACGGCGGCGGACGCGCAGGGCCGCGCGGACATCGTCAAAAACGTCTCTCTGGACGTGGAGGATGGAAAATTCCTTGTCATTACCGGCCCGAACGGCGGCGGCAAGACGACGCTTGCCAAGCTCATCATGGGCCTCGCGGCGCCGACCGGCGGGCAGATCCTGCTGGACGGCGAGGACATCACCGGCCTTTCCATCACCGACCGCGCAAAACGCGGCATTTCGTATTCCTTCCAGCAGCCGCCCCGGTTCAAGGGCATGAAGGTCTCCGACCTTCTGACCATCGCGGCAGGCAAAACGCTCTCGCACGATGAGGCCTGTTCCTATCTGACGCAGGTGGGCCTGTGCGCGCGCGACTATCTGAACCGCGACGTGGACACGAGTCTGTCCGGCGGCGAGGTCAAGCGCATCGAGATCGCGACCCTGCTGGCCAAAAATTCCCGCATCATGATCTTCGACGAGCCGGAGGCGGGCATTGACCTGTGGTCGTTCGCCCGGCTGACGGAGACGTTCCGCGAACTGCACGAAAAGGGCGGCCGCACGATTCTCATCATCTCCCATCAGGAGCGCATCATCCGTCTGGCCGACGAGATCGTCCTGATTGCGAACGGCGAGATCGCCGGGCGCGGCACGGCGGACGCGCTCTATCCGAAGCTGCTGTCGCAGACCGTCGCGGGCTGCAATCTGCTGGAGGTGAACGGAACATGCTGAACGACATTCAGAAAAGCATTCTCAAGACCGTCTCGGATATGACGGGCATCCCGGACGGCGCGGTGAACATCCGGCTCGACGGGCAGAAGGCGTTCCGCCAGAATTCCGAGCATATCCAGATCGTCTCCAAGACCGACAAGGACGGCATCGACATTAAGATCGCGCCCTTTACCAAAAGCGAGAACGTACACATCCCCGTCGTGCTGAGCAGGGCCGGGTTCCACGACATGGTCTATAACGACTTCTTTGTCGGCGAGGGCGCGGATGTGACCATCGTGGCCGGCTGCGGCATCCACAACTGCGGCGACTGCGACTCTGAGCACGACGGCATCCACACCTTCTACATCGGCAAAAACGCGAAGGTGCATTATATCGAAAAGCACTACGGCGAGGGCGAGGGCACGGGCAAGCGCATTTTGAACCCGCAGACCATCGTGTATCTCGAGGAGGGCGCGTCCATCGTCATGGACACCAGCCAGATCGGCGGCGTGGACGACACGAAGCGCTATACAAAATGCGAGGCCAACGGCGCAAATTCCGAGGTGCAGATCAACGAAAAGCTCCTGACGGCAGGCGAGCAGCATGCCGTGAGCGAAATGGACGTGATCCTGAACGGCGCGGGCGCGCGCACGCGCGTCGTCTCCCGCTCTGTCGCGAAGGAGCAGTCCACGCAGGTCTTTTACCCGCGCGTGCAGGGCAACGCCCCCTGCTTCGGCCATGTGTCGTGCGACTCGATCATCATGGGCGCGGCGAAGGTGCGCTCCATCCCCGAGATCTCCTGCAACCATGTCGACGCGACGCTCATGCACGAGGCCGCCATCGGCAAGATCGCGGGCGAGCAGCTGCTGAAGCTCGAAACGCTCGGCCTGACGCCGGAGGAAGCGGAGGAAAAGATTCTGGAGGGCTTCCTGCGCTGAAGTGTTCGGTAAAATCCACAACAAATCTTCGTTAAATCTGTGCAACCTGCCTTGATTTTCCGGATCCGATCTCATATACTGAGCATGTAAGCGAATGAAAAGAGCTACCCCGCCGCAGGAGCGGGAAGAGAGGAGTCAAGAGATGAATCTGGAAGAATTACGCGCCCGGAAAGGCTTTATCTGCGACATGGACGGCGTCATCTATCTCGGCAACCAGCTGCTGCCGGGCGTCAGGGAGTTTGTAAGCTGGCTGAATGAAAACGGCAAGCAGTTTCTGTTCCTGACGAACTCGTCCGAGCGTTCGCCCAAGGAGCTGCGGCAGAAGCTGCAGCGCATGGGTCTGGACATCGGCGAGGAGCATTTCTACACCAGCGCGCTGGCCACCGCCGCGTTTCTCAAAAAGCAGGCGCCGGGCTGCACCGCGTTCGTGATCGGCGCGCCGGGGCTTCTGAACGCGCTGTATGACGTCGGCGTCACGATGAACGATGTAGACCCGGATTACGTGATCGTCGGCGAGACGGCAAGCTATAATTACGAGGTCATCACAAAGGCCGTCCGGCTGGTTCTGAACGGCGCGCGGCTGATCGCGACGAATTCCGACCTCACGGGGCCGACGGAATTCGGCATCGCGCCCGCCTGCCGGTCGCTCGTCGCGCCGATCGAGTTAGCGACAGGCCGGAAGGCCTATTTCATGGGCAAGCCGAACCCGCTTATGATGCGCACGGGCCTGCACCTGCTGGGCGTCCACTCTGAGGAAGCCGCCATGGTCGGCGACCGGATGGACACCGACGTCATCGCGGGCATGGAATCCGGCCTCGCCACCGTCCTCGTCCTCTCCGGCTGCACGAGCCGCGCCGACGTGGACAATTACCCCTACCGCCCGACATATATCCTGAACGGCGTGGGCGAGATCGTGGCGGAATAAAATTCGCCCGCCCCAAGGCTCCCCTTTCAGGGGAGCTGGCCCGAAGGGCCTGAGAGGTTGCGGCAGGCAGCCGCAAAAAATGAAAATTTCCGGCGAATCCGTACTGCTTTGCAATTCCTGAACGCAGAGCGTTTTTACCGCAGTCATTTAAACGTAACTGTTCGCAAATCTGTTGTACCGTAACAGGCGGCGCGTACCATAGCGCCTGTAAGGTGAGTCTGTGTGTTCGCAGCGACCGGAAATCAGGTCTTGCCTGAACCGTACCCGCCGGAGGTGCCCCGCGTCCAATCATAAAACAAAACACATGCCCGCCGGGTTTCCGGCGGGCATGCTTTATGAAAAACCGCTCTGCCGGCATGGGGACAGAGCGGTTTTCCACGATAGGGGGAAAAGGGATCATTTCTTGAAAAGGGAGAACTTCTTTTTTTCGTAGGGCTCGCTGACTGCGTCCGTGACATCGTAGCCGGTTGCGTGGACAGCGGCCTTGACGGCCTCGATGTCCAGCGGCTCGTCGGTCAGGACGACGGCCTCGCCCTTTGCGTGCGACGACGTGACTTTTTTGACGGGCGCCGCCTTGCGGATGGTGTCGTTGATGTGCGATTCGCACATGCCGCACATCATGCCGTCGATCTTCAGCGTTGTTTTGTACATGATGCAGACCTCTTCATGGATGGCGGCAGCAGCCGCTGTTCGCGCAGTGCGCACAGCCCGCGCAGTTTGCGCCGCAGGAGCCCTTCCCCTGTTTCCGGTCGCGCACGAGCTTGACGACGATCAGGACGGTGACGAGCAAAAGTACGGCACAGACCACAATGGTGGCCAGATTCTGAACGATCCATGCAAACATGAGAAAGACTCCTTTCACGCAGATTAGTGTTTGAAAAAATTCCGGATGCAGAACACACATCCCACGAGGATCAGCGCAATGACGGCCAGCACAAGGATATCCGCTTTGCCGAGCGTCACAGCGACGACCTCAAAAACGGGAAGCTGCATATCAGGCGACCTTCGTCAGACGGTTCTTGGCCTTGTTGGGATCCGGACGGAACAGCAGGTACAGCACGGCAGCCAGAACGAGGATCGCAACGACCGTCGCAACACCGAACGTGACCTCGCCGCACAGAACGCCGCCGATCTGATAGACCATCAGGGACACAGCGTAAGCCAGAACGTTCTGGAACAGGAGCGCGAGCCAGAAATATTTCTTGTTGCCCATTTCCTTGGCCATGGTGGAGATCGCAGCCAGGCAGGGGGAATCAAACAGGTTGAAGCACAGGAAGGAGATGGCCGCGATAGAGGACGGGAAGAATGCCGCAAACTGATCGTGCATGGAGACGGCATATTCTTCGACCTCGCCAAGACCGGCCAGAACGCCCATCGTGGACAGGATGCCTTCCTTTGCCACGAAGCCGGACAGGGAAGAGGCGACAGCCTGCCAGGTACCGAAGCCGAGCGGCTTGAAAATCCAGGCAATGGCGTTGCCGATGACGGCAAGCAGGCAGAACTCGGTGTCGACCAGACCGAACTGACCGTCCTGCACGCCGAAGCTGCCAAGGAACCACATGACGGCGCAGCAGAGGAACAGGATCGTACCGGCTTTCTTCAGGAACGCCCAGACACGCTCCCAGACATGGAGCAGGACGCCCTTCATGGACGGGAAGTGATACTGCGGCAGCTCCATAACGAACGGAGCGGGATCGCCGGAGAACATTTTGGTCTTCTTGAGGATGATGCAGGAGATAATGATGATTGCGATGCCGAGGAAGTACATGACCGGCGCGAACCACCACGAGCCGCCCATCAGGAAGCCCGCGATCAGCGCGATAACAGGGAGCTTCGCGCCGCAGGGCATGAAGGTGGTCGTGATCATGGTCATGCGGCGATCCTTTTCGTTCTCAATGGTACGGGTAGCCATGATGCCGGGCACGCCGCAGCCGGAGGAGATCATGAACGGAATGAAGGACTTGCCGGACAGGCCGAATTTACGGAAGATCCGGTCCATGATGAACGCGACACGGGCCATATAGCCGCAGTCTTCCAGCAGGGACAGGAAGAAGAACACGATCGCCATCTGCGGAGCAAAGCCGATCGGCGCGGCCAGACCGCCGATGATGCCGTCGACGACGAGGGAAACGACCCATTCCGCTGCGCCGATGTTCTCAAGGAACGCGGCGACTGCCGGCTGGATCCATTCGCCGAAGAGGGTGTCGTTGGTGAAATCGGTGACGATGCCGCCGATGGTGGAAACGGAGATGTAATAGACCAGCGTCATGACGACCACGAAGATCGGCAGAGCCAGAATACGGTTCGTGACGATGCGGTCGATCTTGTCGGACACGGACATCTGGCCCGCGTTCTTTTTCTTATAGCATCCTTTGAGGATGGATGCAATATAAACATAACGCTCGTTGGTGATGATCGCCTCGGCGTCGTCGTCCAGCTCCTGCTCGGCGGCCTTGATATCGGCCTCGACATGGGACATGACGTCGGCGGGGACCTTCAGCTGCGCAAGGACCTTTTCGTCGCGCTCAAAGACCTTGATGGCGTACCAGCGCTGCTGCTCCTCGGGCATGTTGTGGACGACAGCCTCTTCGATGTGCGCGATGGCATGCTCGACCGGACCGGAGAAGGTGTGCATCGGGACAGTCTTGGTGTTCTTCGCGGCGTCGATGGCGGCCTGCGCGGCAGCGTCGATGCCGGTGCCCTTCAGCGCGGAGATCTCGACGACCTTGCAGCCAAGCTCACGTGAAAGCTCGTTCAGGTTGATCTTGTCGCCGTTCTTCTTGACGATATCCATCATGTTGATCGCCACGACGACCGGGATGCCAAGCTCGGTCAGCTGCGTGGTGAGGTAGAGGTTGCGCTCGAGGTTCGTGCCGTCGACGATGTTGAGAATGACGTCCGGGCGCTCGGTGACGAGGTACGTTCTGGAGACGACTTCTTCCAGCGTGTAGGGGGACAGGGAGTAGATACCGGGAAGGTCCTGGATGATGACATTGTCATGCTTGCGCAGACGGCCTTCCTTTTTTTCTACCGTGACGCCCGGCCAGTTACCGACATACTGGTTGGAACCGGTCAGAGCGTTGAACAGCGTCGTTTTGCCGCAGTTCGGGTTGCCCGCGAGGGCAATTCTGATTTCTTTTTCCATAGTTCCTCTCCTTTGAGATTCTGTTCAGAACCTACTGTAATGACAACTTTGATTTTCGCTCACGCGATCTCGATGATCTCGGCGTCGTTCTTGCGGAGCGACAGCTCGTAGCCGCGGACGGTGACCTCGACGGGATCGCCCAGAGGCGCGACCTTGCGGACGTAGATCTCAACGCCCTTCGTGATGCCCATGTCCATGATGCGGCGCTTGACGGCGCCTTCGCCGGTGAGCTTGACGACCTTGACAGTCGTGCCGACCTTGGCTTCTTTCAGCGTTTTCATGTTCTCTCTCCTTAAATCATAATTTTGCACGCCATCTCTTCACTGACGGCCACGCGCGCTTCCTTGACATTGACGATGACGTTTCCGCCGATCATGGAGACGACCGTGACGGTTCCTCCCGCGACAAAGCCCATGTCTTCCAGGTGCTTTTTCGTTTCCGGGCCTCCGCCGACCTTGCGGATGATGTTCGGTTCTCCTACGTTTGCGAGTGTAAGCGGCATCAAATCCTGCGCCCCCTGTCTGTCTATAATTCAAGATGCTTAATTGTAATTAAGGTGCGCTAACCAATAGAGAAAAGCAAAGGTTAGACCTCCCTAACCAGCCCACAGTTTAACACGTCTAACCCCTCTTGTCAATAGGTTTGCACGAAAAAAATGTTTGCTTGCTTTTTTTGTTCAAGTGTGTTAGTGTAGAAGATAATTTCAATGAAAGGTTGGTGCAATTTGCTGTGAGTGTACACAGAGCGGCAGAGGACTATCTGGAAGCCATGCTGATGATGAAGGAGCAGCACGGATACGTCCGCTCCATCGATGTTGCGGAGCATCTCGGCGTGACGAAGCCCAGCGTCACCTACGCGACCAAACAGTTAAAACAGAACGGCTTTATCACCATGGATCGCGACGGGCTGATTACACTGACCGAAAGCGGCATGGAGATCGCGGACCGGATCTATACCCGGCACAAGACGCTGACGGAGTTTTTCATGCGCATCGGCGTCGACGAAAAGACCGCGCGGGAGGACGCCTGCAAGGTCGAGCATGATCTGAGCGAAAAAACCTTCACGGCCATCTGCGAGCATGTCGCGAAGCAGAAGGAACTGCAGTAAGCAAACCGCGCGCCGCTTTGCGGCGCGCGGTCGTTTTTTATTTCCCGGGCTTGAAGCTGTCCTTGAGCAGAACGCTGCGGTTGAAGACCAGATGACCGGCACGGCAGTCGCGGGAGTCCATGCAGAAATAGCCCACGCGCATGAACTGGAAGCCCGGCGCGGTCTTCGCCGTGCGGCCTTCGCCCTCGGCGTCGTATTTCTTCGCCTCTTCGACGAGCGCGGCTTCGACCTTGCAGCCGGTCAGGACCGTCAGGGAGTCCGGGTTCAGGCAGTCGAGGAAATTCTTGTCCGGGCCGTCGGGCTGGGCGTCGGAGAAGAGATTCTCGTACAGGCGCACCTCGGCGTCGACGGCCGTTTTGCAGTCGACCCAGTGGATCGTCGCGCCCTTGACCTTGCGGCCGTCGGCAGGATCGCCGCCGCGGGAGTCCGGGTCATACGTCGCGTAGATCTCCTCGATGCTGCCGTCGGCGGCCTGTTTGCAGCCGGTGCAGGTGATGAGATACGCGCCCTTCAGACGGCACTCCGGGCCGTTGGGGTACAGGCGCTTGTACTTGGGGATGGGCTCGGGGAGGAAATCGTCCGCCTCGATCCAGACCTCGCGGGAGAACGTGACGGTGTGCGTGCCCTGCTCGGGATGGACGGGGTTGTTTTCGACCTCGAACGTCTCGGTCTGTCCCTCGGGATAATTCGTGATGACGAGCTTCACCGGACGCAGAACGGCCATGGTGCGCTCGGCCGTGTCGTTGAGATCCTCGCGCAGGCAGTGCTCCAGAAGGGCGTATTCCACGGTGTTGGCGGACTTCGCCACGCCGATGCGCTCGCAGAAATCGCGGATGGAATGGCTGGTGTAGCCGCGCCGTCTCAGACCGCAGAGCGTCGGCATGCGCGGGTCATCCCAGCCGGAGACGTAATTCTGCTCGACGAGCTGGCGCAGCTTGCGCTTGGACATGACGGTGTGGTCGATGCCGAGGCGGGCAAACTCGATCTGCCGGGGCCTGGCGGGGACGGAGACGTTGTTGACGACCCAGTCGTACAGCGGGCGGTGCGCCTCAAATTCCAGCGAGCACAGAGAGTGCGTGATGCCCTCGAGCGCGTCCTGAATGGGGTGGGCGAAGTCGTACATCGGGTAGATGCACCACTTGTCGCCCTGCCGGTGATGGTGCATGTAGCGGATGCGGTAGATGACCGGGTCGCGCATGTTGAAGTTGCCGGAGGCAAGGTCGATCTTCGCGCGCAGCGTCCGGCTGCCCTCGGGGAATTCGCCGTTTTTCATGCGCTCGAACAGGTCGAGGTTTTCCTCGACGGAGCGGTCGCGGTACGGGCTCACGGCGGGCTTGCCGATGTCGCCGCGGAATTCGCGGAACTGCTCCGGCGTCAGGTCGCAGACGTAGGCCAGGCCCTTTTTGATGAGCTCGACGGCAAACTCGTAGTCCTTTTCAAAGTAATCCGAGCCGTAGAAAAAGCGGTCGCCCCAGTCGAAGCCCAGCCAGTGGATATCCTGCTGGATCGCGTCGACGTACTCGGTGTCTTCCTTCGTCGGATTGGTGTCGTCCATGCGCAGGTTGCACAGGCCGCCGAATTTTTCCGCCGTGCCGAAATCGATGGTCAGCGCCTTGCAGTGGCCGATGTGCAGATACCCGTTCGGCTCCGGCGGGAAGCGGGTGTGTACGCGCTTTCCCTCAAACCGCCCGCCGGGGGCAAGGTCTTCCTCGATGAACGCGTCGATGAAATTTCGGTTCTCCAACGGCTTTCTTTCTTCTTCCATGTAAAGATCCTCCCGGATGAATTGTCCTGTAATTTATACATTATATCCGATTTGTCCGGATAACGCAATGCAAAAATGCCGGGAGGCTTCCAGAATGTGAAAAAAGTGAAAACAATGCGGGAAATTTGCATTTTCCTCTTTTCAACTCGCCGAATCTATTATAAAATAGACGGGAATCGAAAAGGAGAGATCACTGACTATGCGTGAACCGAAATATAAACGAGTGTTACTCAAGATCAGCGGCGAAGCCCTCGCGGGCGACGCGCACCGGGGACTGGACTTTGCGGTCATCGGCGGGGTGTGCGACGTGATCCGGCAGTGCGTCGAGGCCGGCGTGCAGGTCGGCGTCGTGGTCGGCGGCGGCAACTTCTGGCGCGGCGTCAAGGACGGCGGCGGCAAGATGGAGCGCACACGGGCAGACCACATGGGCATGCTCGCGACCGTCATCAACGCGCTGGCCGTGGCCGACTGCCTCGAGCAGCGCGGCGTGGAGGTGCGCGTGCAGACCGCCATCGCCATGAACCAGATCGCGGAGCCCTATATCCGCTCCAAGGCCATCCGGCATCTGGAAAAGGGCCGCGTCGTCATCTTCGGCTGCGGCACGGGCAATCCGTTCTTCTCAACGGACACCGGCGCGGTGCTGCGCGCGGCGGAAATTAACGCCGACGCGATTTTGCTGGCAAAGAACATCGACGGCGTCTACTCCGCCGACCCCGCCAAGGATCCCAGCGCCGTCAAATATGACGTCATCACCTACGACGAGGTGCTGGCCCGCCATCTGGCCGTCATGGACACGACGGCGACTTCACTTTCCATGGATAACCATATTCCCGTTCAGGTCTTTGCTCTCAAGGATCCGCAGAACATCCTGCGCGTCGTGATGGGCGAGCCGATCGGCACGATTGTAAAGGAGGAACTATAACATGGCAGATCTCAAGGAATTCCAGCGCAAAATGGAAAAAACGCTCGACGTTCTCGCGTCCGATTTCGCCGCTGTGCGCGCAGGCCGCGCCAACGCGCAGGTGCTCGACCGCATCACGGTCGAGTATTACGGCCAGCCGAGCCCCATCAACCAGGTCGGCACCGTCTCTTCCCCCGACCCCCGCACGCTCGTCATCCAGCCGTGGGACGGCTCGCTTCTCAAGGCGATCGAAAAGGCCATCCAGACCTCGGATCTCGGCATCAACCCGCAGAACGACGGCCGCGTCATCCGCCTCGTCTTCCCGCAGCTGACCGAGGAGCGCCGCAAGGATCTCACGAAGCAGGTCCGCAAATACGCCGAGGATTCCAAGGTCGCCGTCCGCAACATCCGCCGCGACGCGGTCGACTACGTCAAGAAGGCCCAGAAGAAGGGCGAGCTGACCGAGGACGACCAGAAGAAGGCCGAAAAGGACATCCAGGAGCTCACCGACAAGCACGTCAAGAAGATCGACGAGATGTGCGCCAAGAAGGAAAAGGAACTGATGGAGATCTGATGCGTCAGAAACGCAGGCTGAATCCGCGTTTTGGTTTTCAGTCCGTAGGGGCGGACGACTCTGTCCGCCCATGTACACTGTGCTGGTTCTACAGAAATTTGCGGTGAATCCGGATGCACTGCCGCACTTTATCGTAGGGGCCGATGCCCACATCGGCCCTGCAGATCACACCGTTTTTGCGGTGATCTTCGGCGAATTCGCAGCTTCCCAGCGGGCCGATGCGACGCCCGCAGGCTAGTTTCGAGGCGTAACCGCGCACAGCGCGGCTCTTAGCGCCGAAGATGGGCATCGGGCCCTACAACGAAACAGGTAAGTGCTTGCGGATTCGCCGTGAATTCCCGAAAAATCGCTTTCTGCTGTGCGGGCGGACAGAGTCGTCCGCCCCTACAGCCGTAATCTCCAAGACCTCTCAAAAGCCGCCGGACGGCGGCTTTTGTCGTGAAAGGCTTTTATCATGGAATACAACAACCCGCTCCCGCGGCATATCGCCATCATCATGGACGGCAACGGCCGTTGGGCAAAAAAGCGCGGTCTGCCGCGCAAAATGGGCCACGCGGCAGGCGCGGAGACGTTCCGCCGCATCGCGACCTGCTGCAAGAACCTCGGCGTCGAATATCTGACGGTCTACGCGTTTTCCACGGAAAACTGGAAGCGCTCGGCGGACGAGGTACAGGCGATCATGGCCCTGTTCGAAAAATACCTGCATGAGGCCATTGACGAGATGGAGCGCGACCACATCCGGCTGAAAATTCTCGGCGAGCTCGGGCCCATCAGTCCGAAGCTGCGCGCGCTCATCGCCCGCACGGACGAAATTTCCACGCATTATCAGGGCTTTCAGGCCAACATCTGCATGAACTACGGCGGGCGGGACGAGATCGTCCACGCCGCGCGGCGCTTTGCCGCCGACTGTGTCAAGGGCCTGAAAACGCCGGAGGATCTGACAGAGTGTGATTTCGCGCACTATCTCTACACCGACGGCGTCCCCGATCCGGAGCTCATCATCCGGCCCTCGGGCGAGCTTCGCACGTCGAATTTCCTGCTCTGGCAGTCGGCGTATGCCGAATATTATTTCACGGACATGCTCTGGCCTGATTTTGACGAGGCGGAGCTTGACAGGGCGATCGCGTCGTACCGCACGCGCGAGCGCCGGTTTGGAGGCCGCAAATGAAACAGAGACTTCTCGTCGCCGCCGTCGGCGTGCCGCTTTTGATCGTCGTCCTTGTGCTCCTGCCGCCGTATGCCACGGCAATTCTGACGGCCGCCATCGCGGGCGCAGCCGCGTGGGAGCTGCTGCACACGGCGTGTAAGCAGCCGAAGCCGCTCTATGTGCCGACGGTCTTATGCGCGGCGCTCGTCGTGCTGGCCATCGCGTTTGGGACGGCGATCACCGCGACGCTCATCTACGCATTTTTCTATGTGATGTTCCTGTTCTTCATGGCGGTCAGCACACATGGGAAGGAAAACGCCATCCCGTTCGCGGACGTCGCGGTCTGCGTCGTGGCGGGCTTTCTGTTCCCGGCGATGTACAGCTGCATCGCGCTGCTGCGCAATGTCTCCCCCGCGTTCGTGCTCATGCCATTCGTCATCGCGTTCATCGGCGACAGCTTTTCCATGCTCGGCGGCATGGCCTTCGGCCATAAGAAATTCGCGCCGCACGTGAGCCCCAACAAGACGTGGGCGGGCTTTCTCGCAGGGCCGATCGGCAGTGCGCTCGGCATGGTGCTGCTGGGGCTCGTTTCGAAATGGCTCTGGCAGATGGAGCTGCCGCTGTGGTATCTGGCCGTGACCGGCATCGTCGCCAATCTCTTCGGCCAGCTGGGCGATCTGTCCATGAGCCTCATCAAGCGTGAGGCCGGGATCAAGGACTACAGCCATATTTTCCTGACCCACGGCGGCGTGCTCGACCGGTTCGATTCGACGCTGTTCCTCGCGCCCGTCGTGTACGCGATGCTGTTTCTGCTGGAGAAGCTGGTATGACGAAGACGATCACGATCTTAGGCTCCACCGGCTCCATCGGACGGCAGACGCTGTCCGTCGCGGACGAGCTGGGCTTGCGCGTCGCCGCGCTGACGGCGGAACGCAATGTGGATCTGATGGAAGCGCAGTGCCGCAAATACCGGCCGGAACTTGCCGTTCTGGCGGACGAGACCGCCGCGGAGGAATTAAAAGTCCGTCTGGCGGATATGAATATAAGGGTGCTCGCGGGCGCGGAAGCCCTGTGCGAGGCGGCGGCGCTGCCGGAGGCCGATACGGTCGTCGCGGCCGTGTGCGGCTTTGCCGCGCTGCGGCCCACGCTGACGGCGATCCACGCAAAAAAGCGCATCGCCCTTGCCAATAAAGAGACGATGGTCTGCGCAGGGCAGATCATGCAAACTGCCGCGCGGGGATCCGGCGCGGAGATCATCCCCGTCGATTCTGAGCATTCGGCCATTTTCCAGTGCCTCATGGGCTGCCGGGACAAAAATGAAGTCAAGCGCCTGATTTTAACCTGCTCCGGCGGACCGTTCTTCGGAAAGCCGCGGGAAGCGCTGGCCGGTATGACCAAAGCGGATGCCCTGCGCCACCCGAACTGGAGCATGGGCGCGAAGATCACGGTCGACTGCGCGACGCTGATGAACAAGGGGCTGGAGATCATCGAGGCCATGCGGCTGTATAATCTGCCGCTTTCAAAGGTCGAGGCCGTCATCCACCGGCAGTCGGTCGTACACTCGCTGGTGGAGTTTGTCGACGGCGCGGTGCTGGCGCAGCTGGGCGTGCCCGACATGCGCATCCCCATCGGCCTTGCCATGACGTATCCGAACCGGGCGCACAATCCGGCCCCGGCGCTCGATCTGCTGTCCTGCGGCCCGCTGACGTTCGACCCGATCGACGAGACGGCTTTCCCATGCTTTGCGCTCGCAAAGCATGCGGCAAGAACCGGCGGCACGGCCTGCACGGCCATGAACGCGGCCAATGAAGAGGCCGTCGGCCTGTTTTTGCAGGACAGGATCGGCTTTTACGACATTGCGGACGCGGTCGAGGCCGCGCTGCGCCTGCCGGTCGTGCAGGAGCCGTCGCTTGCCGACATTTTTGAGGCCGACCGCCTCGCCCGCGTCCATACCCGCGAGCGGTTTTTGAAATAAAGGTGATTTCATGTATATTCTCTTTGCGATCCTCATTTTTGGCTTTCTGATCTTCATCCACGAGCTGGGCCATTTCCTGACGGCCAAGGCGCTGGACGTGCAGGTGAACGAATTTTCCATCTGCATGGGCCCGGCGATCTTCAAAAAGCAGAAGGGCGAGACGCTCTACGCCCTGCGCTGCATCCCCGTTGGCGGCTACTGCGCGATGGAGGGCGAGGACGAAGAATCCGACAACCCCAGGGCGTTCACGTCCAAGGTCTGGTGGAAGCGGCTGATCATTCTGGCGGCGGGCTCGTTCATGAATTTCCTGACGGGTCTTGTCGTGCTGGCGCTGATCTACTCCTGCGTTGCGGGCTTCTCGACGGCGAAAATTTCCGGCTTCTATGACGGCTGCCCGCTGGAATCCGCGCAGGGGCTTCAGGTCGGCGACGAGCTTTACAAGATCGACGGGCGGCGCGTGTATATCTATTCCGACGTCGGCACGCTTCTGGCACGCAGCAAAACAGGAAAATATGATCTCGTCGTGAAGCGGGATGGGGCGCTCGTCAGGCTGGACGACTTTGAAATGAAGCAGCAGATCTACGAAGTCGACGGCGAACAGCAGTATAAATACGGTCTGTATTTCGGCTATGAGGAAAAAACCGTCGGGACGGTGCTCAAAAACACGTGGTACACGGCGCTGGATTTTGCGCGGCTCGTGTGGATGAGCCTCGGCGATCTGGTGTCGGGCCTTGTGTCGGTCAACGACATGTCCGGGCCGGTCGGCGTCGTGTCGGCCATCGCGCAGACGGGGCAGAGCGCCGCGACGACGTCGGACGGCATTCTGAACGTTTTGTACCTCGGCGCGTTCATCGCGATCAATCTGGCCGTCATGAACATGCTGCCGCTTCCGGCGCTCGACGGCGGCCGCGCGTTTTTGCTGCTGGTGAACACGGTGTTCACGGCTATTACAAAGAAAAAGATCCCCTCGAAATTCGAGGGCTATATCCACGCGGCGGGCATGATCCTGCTGCTGGCCTTTATGGCGTTTATCACATTCAAGGATATCTGGAAGCTGGTGCAATGAACATGGAGCAGAAACTCACAAAAAGGATCATGGTCGGCTCTGTGCCGGTCGGCGGCGGCGCGCCGGTGTCGATCCAGTCGATGCTGAACACCAGAACGACCGACGTGGAGGGCTCGCTTGCGCAGATCCGCGCGCTGGCCGCCGCCGGGTGCGAGATCGCGCGGCTGGCCGTGCCGGATCTGGCCGCGGCGGAAGCGTTTGGCGAGATCTGCGCCGCGTCCCCGCTGCCGCTGGTCGCGGATATTCACTTTGACTACCGCCTCGCCATCCGCGCGGCGGAAAACGGCGCGGCCAAGATCCGCATCAACCCCGGCAACATCGGCGGTGAGGACCGGGTGCGGGCCGTGGTCGAGGCCTGCGGCGCGCGGAACATCCCCATCCGCATCGGCGTGAACGGCGGCAGTCTTGAGCCGCGGCTGCTGGAAAAATACGGCCGTCCCACGCCGGAGGCGCTGGTCGAGAGCGCGTTCGGCCATATTGCGCTGCTGGAAAAATATGATTTTCACGACATCTGCGTGTCGATGAAATCCAGCTCCGTCCCGCTGATGATCGAGGCGTACCGGCTGTTTTCCGAGCGCTCGGACTATCCCCTGCACATCGGCGTGACCGAGACGGGCACGGAGCGCATGGGAACGATCAAATCCGCCATGGGTATCGGCGCGCTTCTGTGCCAGGGCATCGGCGACACGATGCGCGTGTCGCTGACCGCAGACCCCGTGCGGGAGGTCCTGGCGGCGAAGGACATTCTGAAGGCCGCGGGTCTGCGCAGAACCGGCGTCAACATCATCGCCTGCCCCACATGCGGCCGGACGCGCATCGATCTCATCCGGCTGGCAAACGAGGTCGAACAGGCGCTGGCAGACTGCGAAAAGCCCATCACGGTCGCCGTCATGGGCTGCGTGGTCAACGGGCCGGGCGAAGCGCGGGAGGCCGACGTCGGCGTCGCAGGCGGCGACGGCTGCGGGATCCTGTTCGTCCGGGGAAAGCAGCTCAAAAAGCTCCCCTACGACGAACTGCTGCCCGCGCTGCTGGAATACATAGAGCAGCTGTAGCATGACCGCCCATCGCATTGTAGGGGCGGACGACTCTGTCCGCCCCCGAATCTGTTTTACATATTGGAATTCATCAGAAAACCCGCTGCGGGCCGACAGAGTCGTCGGCCCCTACAGGGGTGAGAACATCTTGGACATGCCATGAATGAAGTATATTTCCCCGCGCTGTTTCCGGGCTTTGCGCTGCCGGAGGAGCTGGCGGAGGCGCTGACGCGCCTCGCCGTTGTCCACGCGGAGCTGGACCGGGAAACGCGCACCATCCGTCTGAACGCGCAGGCGGAGCACTATATCGCAGAAAAGCAGCTCCAGTCGCTCTGCCGGGCCGTGGAAAAAGCCTACGGTCTGAAGAAGCTGGAGCTTTCGGTGCGTTATCCCGCCGAAGAGCTTCCGAATATGGATTTCCGCGATCTGGCGCAGGTATTTATCCGCGCCTTTTCGCCGTCGGCCGCCATTCTGGCGGGCGCCGGCTATGCGGTCACGGACGAGGCCGTCGTCATCCGGCTCAAGGCCAACGGAAAAGACAGCATTTTGCAGAACGCGAAAAAGGCCGAGCATTTCCTGCGCGACCGCTTCGGCGTTTCCAAAAAAATCGAGGTCGAGGCGCACAGCAATCTGGAAGGCCGGGCGCTGTTTGAGGAGACGGCGCGCATCCGCGCCGAGGCGCTCAAAAATGCGCCCGCCGTCACGGCGAGCGCGCCGCAGGGCGGCGCAAAGCCCTCCGGCGGAGGCTCGGCCGCGCCGGCGGAGCCCACGGGCGCGCTGTTCTACGGCAGGCCCTTCTCTGGAAAGCCCGTGCGGATGGACGAGCTGAATCTCGACATGTTCCGCGTGATCGTTGAGGGCAAGGTCTTCGCCGTGCAGCACAGAGAGCTCAAAAAGCGCGGCGCGTGGGTCGTGTGCTTCGATATGACGGACTATACCAGCTCCGTCCGCGTCAACCAGTTTATGGAGGCCGCGAAGGCCAAGCCCATCATCGACAACGTCCAGCCCGGCATGTGGCTGCGCGTACAGGGCAAGATGAGCTTTGACCGCTATGACAATGAAATGGTGCTGCAGCCAAACGCCATGGAAAAGATCGAGGCGCCGAAGCGCCGCGACACCTATCCCGAAAAGCGCGTCGAGCTGCACCTGCATACGACCATGTCCTCCATGGACGCGCTGACCGACACGGCCTCCGCCGTCAAGCGCGCGGCCAGCTGGGGCCACCGCGCCATCGCCATCACCGACCACGGCGGCGCACAGTCGTTCCCGGACGCGATGAAGGCCGCGTCCAAGGCCAAGGTCGCGGGGACGGATCAGAACATCAAGATCCTCTACGGCTGCGAGGGCTACTACGTCAACGATGTCGACGACCGCATCGCCGTCCACGGCGAAGGGGACTTCTCCTTTGACGAGGAATACGTCGCGTTCGACCTGGAAACGACCGGCCTGTCCTCGCTCCACGACACGATCATCGAGATCGGCGCGGCCATCATGAAGGGCAATGAAGTCCTCAGCACATTCCAGACCTTCGTCGACCCGCACCGGCCCCTGCAGCCGAAGATCGTCGATCTGACGGGCATCAACGACCAGATGCTCGCCGGGCAGCCGGACATTTCCGAGGCGATCCCGAAATTTCTGAAATATGTCGGAGACCGCCCGCTCTGCGCGCACAACGCGGATTTTGACATCGGCTTTGTAACGGCGGCATGCGAAAAGCTCGGCCTGCCGTTCCACCCGACGTATGTCGACACGCTCATTCTCGCGCAGAACCTGATGCCGGAGCTCGGCAAGTACAAGCTCAACATCGTCGCCGACGCGCTGAGCCTGCCGGATTTCAACCACCACCGCGCCTCCGACGACGCGATCACCTGCGGGTATCTGCTCATGCGCTTTTTCAAAATGCTGCAGGAGCAGGACATCGACACGCTGCAGAAGATCAACCCGCGCATGGAGCAGCTGCGCTCCGGCAGCAAGATCCTCGACCGCCGCGCGCGGCATATCATCGTCTTCGCGAAAAACTCCGTCGGCCTGCGCAATCTGTACCGGCTGATCTCCTACGGCAACCTCAAATACTTCAAGCGCGTGCCCATCATGCCAAAATCCGAGCTGCTGCAGTGGCGCGAGGGACTCATCATCGGCTCGGCCTGCGAGGCGGGCGAGCTGTTCCAGGCGATTTTGAACCACAAGAGCTGGGCGGAGCTCAAGCGCATCGCGGGCTTCTATGATTTTCTGGAGATCCAGCCCATCTGCAACAACCGCTTCATGCTCGACAAGGGTCTTGCCGAGGACGAGGAGGAGCTGCGCGGCTTTAACCGCACCATCGTCCGGCTCGGCGAGGAGCTGGGAAAGCCCGTCGTGGCGACCGGCGATGTCCACTTCCTCGACCCGGAGGATGAGATCTTCCGCCACATCCTGCTTGCCACCAAGCAGATGCCCGACGCTGACCGGCCGCTGCCTTTGTACCTGCGCACGACGGATGAAATGATGGAGGAATTCTCCTATCTCGGCCCGGAGAAGGCGCACGAGGTCGTCATTGAAAACCCGAACCGCATCGTCGACTGGTGCGAGACGCTGCGGCCCGTGCCGCACAATCTGTTCGCGCCGAAGATCGAAAACTCCGTCGAGGATCTGAAAGATCTCGTCTACGGCAAGCTCCACCGGCTCTACGGCGAAAACCCGCCCGAGCTCGTGCAGAAGCGCGTCGATACGGAGATGCACGACATTATCTCCTGCCACTATGACGTCATTTACATGTCCGCGCAGAAGCTGGTGCAGAATTCGCTGGAGCACGGATATCTCGTCGGCTCGCGAGGCTCGGTCGGCTCGTCCATCGTGGCGTTCATGTCCGGCATCACGGAGGTCAACTCCTATCCGCCGCATTATCGCTGCCCGCAGTGCAAATTCACAACGTTCGAGGTCCCGGCCGACTGCGCCTGCGGCGCAGACCTGCCCGACGCCGTGTGTCCGAAGTGCGGCGCGAAGCTCGACAAGGACGGGTTCAATATCCCGTTTGAGACCTTCCTCGGCTTCGGCGGCGACAAAGTCCCGGATATCGACCTCAACTTCTCCGGCGAGTATCAGGCCAAGGCGCACGCCTACTGCGTGCAGATGTTCGGCAAGACGCACGTCTTCCGCGCGGGCACCATCGGCACGGTCGCGGAAAAAACGGCCTACGGCTACGCGAAAAAATATCTGGCCGAGCGCAACAAGACCGTCCCCAAGGCCGAGGAAAACCGGCTGGCGCTCGGCTGCGTCAACGTCAAGCGCACGACCGGCCAGCACCCCGGCGGTCTCGTCGTCATTCCGCAGGAAAACGAGATCTGGGACTTCTGCCCCGTGCAGCACCCGGCGGACGACAAGGACTCCGAATGGGTCACGACGCATTTTGAATACCACTCCATGGAGGAAAACCTCCTGAAGCTCGACATGCTGGGCCACGACGACCCGACCATGATCCGCATGCTCGAGGATATGACCGGCGTCGACGCGCAGAAGATCCCACTCGACGATCAGGACACCATGTCCATCTTCACGTCCAGCAAGGTGCTGGGCTATGAAAACGACCCCATCCTGGGGCCGGTCGGCTCCGTCGCGATCCCGGAATTCGGCACGGGCTTCACGCGCGGGATGCTGCAGGAGACGCAGCCGACGAAATTCGATACCCTCATCCGCCTGTCCGGCTTCTCGCACGGCACGGACGTGTGGCTGGGCAACGCGCGCGATCTAATCTTGTCCAAAACCGCCACGGTCGGCGAGGCCATCGGCTGCCGCGACGATATCATGCTGTATCTCATCAAGTGCGGCATGCCCGAAAAGCGGTCGTTCAAGATCATGGAGGCCGTCCGAAAGGGCAGAGGTCTGCCCGACGGCGCGGAGGAGGAGATGAAAGCCGCCGGCGTGCCGGAATGGTACATCGGCTCGTGCAAAAAGATCAAGTATCTCTTCCCGAAGGCCCACGCGACGGCGTATGTCATGATGGCCTTCCGCATTGCGTGGTTCAAGGTGCATCAGCCGCTTGCATTCTACGCGGCCTATTTCTACCGCCGCAGCCAGAAGGGCGGATTCGACGAGGGCATGATGTGCCACGGCATCGAGCTTGTCAAAAAGAAGCTGCAGGAGATCAAGGAGGACGAGGATTCCAGCGCCAAGGACGACGATCTGTTCACGACGCTTGAGGTCTGCTACGAATTTTATCTGCGCGGCTTCACCTTCGCGCCGATCGATATCTACCACTCCCACGCGACAAAATTCCAGATCGAGGACGGGCGGCTGCGCCCGCCGTTCGTGGCCGTGGCGGGTCTCGGCGAGACGGCGGCCTGGGATCTCATGAACGCCCGCGAGGGCCGGGAGTTTTTGTCGGTCGAGGAATTCGCCGACGCCTGCCCGAAGGTGTCCAAGACGCTCATCGACCAGCTCCAATCCGCCGGCGCCTTCGGCGACCTCCCCCTCACCAGCCAGCTGACGCTGTTCTAAGCACAAACCCCCGGCGGGCCGCAGCCCGCCGGGGGTTTTATGCGCAGTCTCAGAGCAGCAGCGCCAGATGGTACAGCGCGAACGCAGCCAGCCATGCGATGCAGCACTGCGACAGCGCGATGAGCGCCGCGCGCAGCGCGGAGCCGGTCTCGCGCCGGATGGCGGCGATGGCCGCCACGCAGGGCGTATACAAAAGCGTGAAGACGAGGAAGCTCAGCGCGGTTCTCGCGGTAAAGAGCGCGGAGACGGCGGATGTGCCCAGCAGGATCTGCAGCGTACTGACGACGGACTCCTTCGCGATGAAGCCGGTGATGAGCGCCGTCGCGCAGCGCCAGTCTCCGAAGCCGAGCGGCGCGAAGATGGGTGCGAGCCAGCGGCCGACGACGGCGAGCAGGCTCTGTTCGCTGCTTGACACGACGTTCAGATGCGCGTCGAAGCTCTGCAGGAACCAGATGGCGATGGTTGCGAGGAAGATAACGGTAAAGGCGCGCTCGATAAAGTCCTTCGCCTTGTCCCAGAGCAGGAGCGCGACGCTTTTGATGCCCGGCAGGCGGTAATTCGGCAGCTCCATCACAAACGGCACCGGGCGGCCCCGGAAGGCGGATTTGAGCACGAGCGCGGAGAGAATCCCGAACAGGATGCCGAGCACATACAGCCCGATCATCACCAGCGCGGCATAGTCCGGGAAGAATGCCGCCGAGAAGAACGCATAGATCGGGATCTTTGCCGAGCAGCTCATAAAGGGCGTGAGCAGGATGGTCATGGTGCGGTCGCGCTCGGACGGGAGCGTCCGGGCCGCCATGACCGCCGGGACCGTGCAGCCGAAGCCGATGAGCATCGGCACGACGGATTTGCCCGACAGGCCAATGCGCCGCAGGAGCTTATCCATCACGAACGCCACGCGCGCCATGTATCCGGTGTCCTCCAGGATGGACAGGAAGAAAAAGAGCGTGACAATGATGGGCAGGAAGCTCAGGACCGAGCCGACACCCTGAAAAATGCCGTCGATCACAAGACTCTGCACGACGGGGTTCAAATGATAGGCCGTCAGCGCCCGGTCAACCACAACCGTCAGCGCATCGATCCCGTCGGCCAGCAGATCGCTCAGTCCCTGGCCGATGACGTGGAACGTCAAATAGAAGATCAGCAGCATCACGCCGATAAAGATTGGGATCGCGGTATATTTTCCGGTCAGGAGCTTGTCGGCCCGGACGGAGCGCAGGCGCTCTTTGCTCTCGTGCGGCTTGACGACGCAGGACTTGACCAGCGCTTCGATGAACGTATAGCGCATATCCGCGATGGCCGCGTTGCGGTCGAGCCCGCGCTCGAGCT
The DNA here is from genome assembly GCA_934646185.1 of uncultured Oscillospiraceae bacterium. Classification (GTDB taxonomy): domain Bacteria; phylum Bacillota; class Clostridia; order Oscillospirales; family Oscillospiraceae; genus CAG-170. The sequence continues at coordinate 23,982 of CAKUEH010000033.1, forward strand.
CCATCTGGACGATAGAGTGCTCGATGAGCTCCTTTTCGTTCTGGTCGAGGTGCAGCTGCTCCAACACGGCCTCGTCGCCGTCGATGACCCACGTCGCGGCGAAGCGGACGGAGAGACCCGCGCGCTGCGCGTGATCCTCGATCTGGTGGCAGACGGCGTGGATGCAGCGGTGGACGGGGCCGGGCGCGCAGAAATCGACGACGGCGGGCAGGCGCTTTTCCTCCGCCGTGCGCACGGCCGTCTCGATCAGCGCCTCTACGCCGTCGCCGGAGGCGGCGCAGATGGGCACGACGGGAACGCCCAGCTGCCGCGAGAGCGCGTCCGTGTCGATGCTGCCGCCGTTGCCGGTCAGCTCGTCCATCATGTTGAGCGCCAGCACCGTCGGCACGCGCAGCGTCAGCAGCTGCAGCGTCAGATAGAGATTGCGCTCGAGATTGGTCGCGTCGACGATGTTGATGATGCCGTCCGGCTTGCTTTTGAGAATAAAATCGCGCGTCACGATCTCCTCCGCCGTATACGGGCGGAGCGAGTAAATGCCCGGCAGATCGACGACGGAGCAGTCCTTCTGCCCGCGCACCGGGCCGGATTTCTGGTCGACCGTCACGCCGGGAAAATTGCCGACGTGCTGGTTGGAGCCCGTCAGCTGGTTAAACAGCGTCGTTTTGCCGCAGTTCTGGTTGCCTGCCAGTGCGAAGATCATCCGGCGTCCTCCTCTACGGTGATGCTGCGCGCGTCCTCCTTGCGCAGCGTGAGCGTATAGCCGCGCAGAAACAGCTCCATGGGATCGCCCATGGGCGCAATTTTGCTGACGGATACGCGCGTGTGCGGGATCAGCCCCATGTCGAGCAGTCTGCACCGAAGGATCCCCTCGCCGCCGACCGCGGTAATGACGCCGGAATGTCCGACGGAAAGCTCGTCAAGCGTCATGATCTGTGTTTCCTCTCTCTGTTGGTCTCTGAATGTTAGGATAATCTAACTTTCGCGAAAATGCAAGAAAAACAGACGCGGAGCGGCAAATTTTTTCTGCGCCCGCGCAGTTTACAAAATCGTCACGCCCTCGGCATTCCGGTATGGTATGATATACTACAGATATAAGGAGGCCGAGGCATGAATATTCTCTTTTTTCTGACGCCGAAGGCGATGTGCGCCTATATTGAATCCGACGATACGCTGCGGCAGGCGATGGAGCGGATGGAGCATTCCGGCTACGCGGCGCTGCCCGTGCTGGACAGGAGCGGAAAATACTGCGGCGTCATCACGGAGGGCGATCTTCTCTGGACGCTCAAGCGCCTGTGCGTGATGGACCTGCGCCAGACCGAGGAGCATTCCATCTCCGAGATCGAGCACCGCCGCACCGTGCAGCCCGTGCGGGTCGATACGCGCGTGGAGGATCTTCTCTCCGTCGCCGCCGAGCAGAACTTCGTTCCCGTGATCGACGACAAGGGCGATTTCATCGGCATCGTCACCCGCAGCCGCATTCTCCGGTATTACTTACAGACAAATTTTCCGCACGAATAATTTTCCTCAGCTGGTTTAATCCTCCGGATTTTGGAACATACTTAGCCTCGGAGGTGCAAAATCATGCAAACAAACGAAAATCATCCGAACCGGAAGCGGATCCGGAACTTTTTCCGTGAAAAGGGCTACTACATCGTGCTGGCGCTGTGCGTGTGCGCAGTAGGCGTTTCGGGCTGGCTGTTCGTGTCTGGCGCCATTGCCGAAAAGAAAGCGCTGCGGCAGGAGACGATGTCCATCGCCACCAGCGCGGAGGATCCGGCAAAAAATCCGTCTGCCGAACAGAAGCCTGCCCCGACCGCGGCCGCGGACGAGGAGACCGCCCCGGCTGCCGCCATGACGGACGACACCGTCCGCGAAGCGGCGAAAAACGTGCGCGTCTGGCCTGTTTCCGGCGGCGCGCAGGCGTCCTACAGCGTCGACGCGCTGCAGTATAACGCCACGACGCAGGACTGGCGGACGCACGCGGGCGTCGATCTGGCCGCCTCGGTCGGAACGCCGGTCAAGGCCGCGGGCTCCGGCGTCGTGACGGCGGTCTATGACGACGAATTCCTCGGCACGACCGTCGTCGTCAACCATCCGGACGGCCACGTCTCGCAGTATTCCAACCTCGCCGTCATGCCGTCCGTCTCGGCCGGCGACAGCGTAGAGGCCGGGCAGACCATCGGCGCCGTCGGCGAAACGGCTCTGCTCGAAATCGCGGACGAGCCGCATCTGCACTTCGCCGTCTATGCCAACGGCGACACCATCGACCCGGCGGAATTCATCCGATAACAAACAGCCCGCGCCGCAGCGAACGCTGCGGCGCGGGTCTTTTTTGTCGGTACGGCTTATTCAAACACGACGCCGAGCGCCTTGCAGACGGCGGCGCAGCGCGGGCACAGGCCGTGCTCGTCGGGGCTTTCGGAGTGCATCCAGCAGCGCGGGCACTTCGTGCCCTTCGCCTCGGTCACGGCGACGGTCAGGCCTGGGAAATTCACGCCCTGGTCGACGACGGCACCCTCCGCGGGGGCAGCTTCGTTCGTGCTGACGTTGGAGACGATGAAGATCTCCGGCAGGTCGACGGACTTGATCGCATCCAGCGCAGCCTTCGCGTCCTCGTCGCCCGCGAACAGCGCCACATGCGCCTCGAGGCTCTTGCCGATGCGCTTGTCGGCGCGGGCGGTCTCCAGAACGCCGTTGACGTCCGAGCGGACGCGCAGCGCGGTCTCCCAGACGGCCATTTCGGTATCAGACAGCGCGTAATCCGCATACGGCTTCGACATCTGGTTCAGCAGCACGTTGCGGCCGTCGTCGCCGCCGCGGTGCGGCATCTGGAGCCAGATCTCGTCGCAGGTGAACGCGAGGATGGGCGCGAAGACCTTCGTCATGGCGTCGAGGATGATCCACAGCGCGCTCTGCGCCGAACGGCGGGCGGCGGAATCCGCGCCGTCGCAGTACAGACGGTCCTTGATGATATCGAGATAGAGGCTCGAGAGCGTCACGACGCAGAAGTCGTTGACGGCGTGGGAGACGGTCAGGAATTCATAATTCTGATACGCGGCCTCGCACTTCACCAGCAGCTCGTTGAGCTTCGTGATGGCCCAGCGGTCGAGCGCCTCCATGTCGGCGGGCGCGGTCAGGTGGTTGGGGTCGAAGTCGGTCAGATTGTCGAGGCAGAACTTCGCCGTGTTGCGGAACTTGAGATAATTCTGGCTCAGCTGCTTGAAGATGGCGTCGGAGCAGCGCACGTCGACGTGATAATCCGCCGAGCCTGCCCACAGGCGGCAGATGTCCGCGCCGTATTTCTTGAACACGTCCGCGGGATCGACGCCGTTGCCGAGGGACTTGTGCATGGCCTTGCCCTCGCCGTCGACGGTCCAGCCGTGGGTGACGCACTCTTTAAACGGAGCGCCCTTGCCCAGCGCGCCGACCGCCGTCAGCAGGCTCGACTGGAACCAGCCGCGGTACTGGTCGAGGCCCTCGAGATAGACGGTCGCGGGCCAGAAGCCCTGATCCTTCTGCATAGAAGCGAAATGCGTCGAGCCGGAGTCGAACCAGCCGTCGAGCGTGTCGGTCTCTTTTTCAAAATGCTTGCCGCCGCAGTGCGGGCAGGAGAAGCCTTCGGGCACGAGCTCGTCCGCGTCCTTCTCGAACCAGACGTTCGAGCCGAACTCGCCGAAGAGCTTCGAAATTTTTGCAATGGTTTCATCGGTGCAGATGGGCTTGCCGCAGTCCTTGCAGTAGAACACGGGGATCGGCAGACCCCAGCGGCGCTGACGGGAGATGCACCAGTCGGCGCGCTCGCGGATCATGGCCTTCATGCGGTCGATGCCCCACGCGGGCAGCCACCGCACGTCGTCGCACGCGGCGCAGGCCGCGTCCTTGAACGAATCGACGGAGCAGAACCACTGCGGGGTGGCGCGGAAGATGATCGGCTTCTTGCAGCGCCAGCAGTGCGGATAGGAGTGGACGATCTGCTCGGAGGCGAACAGCGCGCCGCTCTCCTGCATGTCCTTGAGGATGACAGGGTTCGATTCCTCGACCAGCATGCCGGCATATTTGCCCGCGTAGTCGGTGTGGCGGCCCTGATCGTTGACGGGAACGACCATGTCCATGCCGTAGCGGCGGCAGGTCTGATAGTCGTCGGCGCCGAAGCCCGGGGCGGTGTGGACGCAGCCGGTACCGGAATCCATGGTGACGTAGTCGGCCAGGACGAGACGGGAGGTCTTCGGCAGGAACGGATGATCGGCCAGCATGTTCTCAAAGAACGCGCCCTCGTGGCGGGAGACGACGGTATAGTCCTCCACGCCGCCGACCTTCATGACCTTCTCCATGAGCGCTTCGGCGACGAGATACTGCTCGCCGTTCTGGTTGCTGCGGACGATGACGTAGCTTTCGACCGGGTTCAGTGCGATAGCAAGGTTGCCGGGCAGCGTCCAGATCGTGGTCGTCCAGATGACGAAGGAGAGGTTCTTCTTTTCCTCATCGGTCAGCTTGCCCTGATCGTCGTGCAGGGGGAATTTGACATAGACGGTGGTGCAGGGATCGTCCTGATATTCGATCTCGGCCTCGGCCAGCGCCGTCTCGTCGTGATAGCACCAGTAGACGGGCTTCAGGCCCTTATAGATGTAGCCCTTTTTGTACATCGCGCCGAAGACCTTGACCTCCTCGGCCTCAAAGCTCGGGGCCATGGTCTTATACGGATGCTCCCAGTCGGCCACGACGCCGAGGCGCTTGAAGCCCTCCATCTGCACGTCGATATAATGCTGCGCAAAGTCATGGCAGGCGGAGCGGAACTCCGGAATGGGCATGGCCTTGTGGTTGAGCTTGTTCTGCTTGATGATGGCGGACTCAATGGGCATGCCGTGGTTATCCCAGCCGGGGATATACGGGGTATAATACCCGCGCATGGCGGCCGAGCGGATCATGAAGTCCTTGATGCACTTGTTGAGCGCGTGGCCCATGTGCAGCGCGCCGTTGGAGAACGGAGGGCCGTCGTGCAGGGCAAAGAGGGGCTTGCCCTCGTTCTT
>CAKUEH010000034.1 GCA_934646185.1 uncultured Oscillospiraceae bacterium
ATGACCTCAGCCATCTTGTGGATGGCGTTGTCGCCGCGCTCGGGAGCGGAGCCGTGGCAGGAGACGCCGTGCATGTCGACGCGGATCTCCATTCTGCCGCGATGGCCGCGGTAGATGCCGCCGTCGGTCGGCTCGGTGGAGATGACGAATTCGACCTTGCTGCGGGCGTCTTCGGGGCCGTTAAAGTATTCGTTGACGATGGACTGCCAGCACATGCCGTCGCAGTCCTCTTCCTGCACGGAGCCGACGACCATGATCTTGTAGCCCTCGGGGATGAGGTCCAGATCCTTCATGATCTTCGCGCCGTAGGTAGCGGAAGCCATGCCGCCCTCCTGGTCGGAGCCGCCGCGGCCGTAGATGATCTCGTCGGTCTCATAGCCGGTGTAGGGATCCGCGGTCCAGTTTTCGCGGTTGCCGATGCCGACGGTATCGATATGGGAGTCGATGGCGATGATCTTGTCGCCAGTGCCCATCCAGCCGATGACGTTGCCGAGCTTATCGAACTCGACCTTGTCATAGCCCAGCTTTTCCATCTCGGCGGCGATGCGCTTGACGACGCCCTCTTCCTCGCAGGACTCGGACGGGATCGCGATCATGTCGCGGAGGAACTTTGCCATGTCGGCTCTGTAGCCTTCGGCAGCCTTCTTGATAGCATCATAATTCATAAACGCAGGGTACCTCCCATTTATTTATTATTCTTTCTGATCTGTATGCGTCTGCCGTGCAGACGCCTTCTGTTACCATCATACCACATGAAAGGCAGATGTCAAACAAAATTTTTGCTTACCTAAAATTTTTTATGCAGCTTTGTTTTTCAGGCCCGTTTGTATGGGAATACATGTATTTTATACAAAAATCAGGCTGCCCGTATGGGCAGCCTGATCCGCCTGTTTTACCGGATCATGTCCAGCAGCGCCTCCGGCGTCACATCCTCTGTGATGCCGAAACGGAGCATGGCGTAAAGCGTCTGCGGCAGACCCCTGATGACGGTGTTGACGCCCGGATTGGTCGAGAGCGTCACATGCACGCCGAGCGACTGGAGCGTGACCTGCGCGAGCGTGGAATACTGCCCCGCCGGGTACGCCAGCACGTCGACCGGCAGGCCTGTCGCGTCCTCCAAAAGCGCGCGGCTGCGCGTAAAGTCCTCCGTCAGCGCCTGCACATACGCTTCCTCGCTTTCGCCCGGGAGCGGAAGGATGTTCTCCCGCACGGCGGAGCCCGACTCATACGGCGGCCACTGGTGCATGTCGTAGGTGTGGCTCTGGATGGAAACGAGGCCGGACGCGGCCATTTCCGCCGCCTCTGCCGCGCCGAAGTGCGGCGTGATGGCGTGATCCGTGTCCTTATAATGATCCTTGCCGAACGAAACGCCGATGGCGAAGATCGCCGCCTTCATGCCGTATTTCTGCAAAATCGGATAGGCCAGCGTGTAGTTGCTCTCGTACCCGTCGTCAAAGGTAATAACGACCGGCTTTTCGGGAAGCGGCTCGCCCCGCAGGACATACGCCTGCAGCTCGTCAAACGAGACGCCGGTATACCCGGCCTCGGAAAGCGCCCGGATCTGCGCCTCAAACTGCTCCGGGGACACCATTTCGCTGTTCGTGACGTCCTCGGACAGATGGTGGTACATGAGGATCGGCACCTGCGTGCTGATCTCGTCGGGCGAAAGCGGCTCCGGGGACAGAACGTCCGTGAAATAGTCCTCCGGCGTATCGGCGGTCACATACGTTCCGAAATCGTCCGGGATCCAGAGATCCGTCCTGCCCGTCATGCGGGCGCACATCATTTCGCCGACGTTGTTGCGGAAGTGCGTCCCGTCGTAGAAATAGCGCATCTCACAGCTGACGCTGCTGGACGAAAAGTCCCAGAACGGCGTGACCTGCGCGAGCGCCCGGTAAAACGCCGCGATATCCTCCGTCTGATAGTTTTTCAGATACGCGGCATACACCGGCCCGGCGACGACGGTGAGGTTCACGCCCGCCTCCTCGCACAGGGTCTTAATTGCCGCAACGCTCTGCATGCACGGCTCCGTATACGGAAGCGAGAGCGTCTGATGCGGATAATCGGCGAAGACGGGGTAGCTTTCGAGATAGCGCTCCGCGCTGCCGATGGGCTCTGCGTCGCGCACGCGCTTGTCATAGCAGCCGGTCCGCTCGTCAAACACGTCGAACGTCTGCGGCAGAATGGTATCCGTGCGCAGAGCCTTCAGCTTCGCGAGCGCGTAGCGCGGGTCGGCGAAGAGATAGCGCGTGTAAAAAGACAGCGCGGATGTGTCCGGATCCTCTTTATAATGCAGATTCTTCGTCAGCCGGTCGGATTCCTCGTCGTATTCCAGTCCGTTGTCGAGATAGACGTTCAGAATGAGGTTTTTGACCTCATAATGCTCGATCAGGTACCGCGTGATCTTTTCGCAGTCGCGCATATCCGCGCCGTACATGATGAGATTGTAAAAGCGCGCGTCAAATGCCTCGTTGAACGCGTCCACCGGGAACGAGCTGGTGGACGAGCAGCCGAGGATATAGGAATCGTATTCGTCATGGTGCTGCTCGAGATAGGACAGCTTCGCCACGCGGGGGTTATTCGTCTCGTCGTAGGAGAACCAGGAAAGCAGCCGGTCTCCAAACGTGCCGAACGGGTCGACTGCCGCGTTCAGCCCGGCCAGCAGCGCGGCCAGCACAAAAACGGTCACGAGAAAGACCAGCACCCATTTTTTTGAATTCATTGCATCACCGCCTCAGAACTGCGTATAGATGAAGCCCGACGGGATATACCCGGCCCGGAACACGCCGAGCAGCAGCACGGCCAGCAGCAGCGCCGTCACGGCGAGCCACTGCACAAAGCCGGACTTCCTTTCCAGCGCCGGGCAGATCTGCACGCCGCGCTCCTGGAAGCACTCGAGCGTCAGCAGCACGGCCAGCGCCAGCGCGACCACCAGAAAATCCGTCTTCGCAAGCCCGAGCGACAGCAGCGTCCCGTCAAGCAGCTGCGACGGCTGCGGATGCAGCACGGTCGTCTTTAAAAGCGTGAACACGCTGCGCAGGCGCGGCGCGCGGGTAAAATACCGCCCGACAAACACCAGCAGGCCCGTGCGGAGCGTCATGAACACGCGCCACGCGGCAGATTTGTCATCGATACGCAGCGCCGACTTCCACCGCAGAAACGTCTTTTCCAGCAGCAGCGACGCCGTGATGAGCACGCCGTTCCACAAGCCGAAGGCGATGTAGCGGAAATTAGCCCCGTGCCAGACGCCGATGATGAGATAGACAATGAACGTCGCGAGCGACGTGGCGAAGATCTTGCCGCCGGTCCCCCGGATGTGCGCGCGGGCCCAGCGGGAGATCTTGCCGAAGCCGCGGGATAGGGACAGCGGATAAAACACATAATCGCGCATCCACGCGCCGAGCGTGATATGCCAGCGGCGCCAGTAATCCGTCAGGGACGCGGCAAAGATCGGGCGGCGGAAGTTTTCAGCCATGTCGATGCCGAACATCCGCGCGACGCCGCGCGTGATGTCGATGCCGCCGGAAAAATCGCAGTAGAGCTGGATGCAGTAGAACAGAATGCCGCAGGCGACGACCGCGCCGCCGTAGGGGCAGTTTTCCGTAATGACGGCGTTTACCAGCACGGCGGCCCGATCGGCGATCACGAGCTTTTTGAAATACCCCCACAGGCACAGCTGGATGCCGAATTTAAGATCGCGCCAGTCCAGCCTGCGCTCCGCGAAAAGCTGCGGGGCGAGCTGGTCGTACCGGCTGATGGGGCCCTGCACCATCTGCGGGAAGAAGGAGACGAACAGGCCGTATTTCAGGGGGTTTTTCTGCGCGGGATACTTCCCGCGGTACACGTCGATCACGTATCCGGCCGCCTGAAAAATGAAATAGGACAGGCCAAGCGGCACGACGAAATCCCACCGGGGCAGCTTGTCCCCGATGGCAGACGGCAGGGCGGAGGCCGTGAAATTCCAGTATTTCATGAGATACAGCAGCCCGAAGCACAGCACGAGACACGCCGCGCAGATGCGCTTTTTCACGCGCCGCACTGCCGTTTTCGCCGCCTTATCCGGCGCGGGCCGCGCGTTCTGCTTTTCAAGCAGCAGTCCCGCCAGCCACGTAAGCCCCGCGACCAGCACCAGCCAGACCGCGCGCTTTGCGCCGCCCGCCAGATAGAACGCCATGCTTGTCAGCAGCAGCAGAAGCCACTGCGCCCGCTTCGGCACGAGATAATACAAAATCACGCCCGCCGCGACGAGCCCCACAAAGGGCAGGGAGGCAAACGACATCTCAGCTCTGCTTGCTCTCGATGAGCTCTTCGATGGCCTCGACGCTGTTGAAATTCTCCGGTGTCAGATCGTCCACGCCGAGTTCCACGTCGAACGCCTCCATCAGTTCCGTCACGACCGCAACGATGTCCAGCGAGTCGATCAGGCCGTCGTCGATGAGGGCTTTTTCGTTTTCAAAGTCGACGCCCGGGCAAATTTCCGTCAGGATCTCCATGATCTGCTTTCTCATAGTGCAAAAAACTCCTTTATCCCAGCCGCAGCACGACGGACGACCATCCGTCCGGCTGAAACCGGTTTTTTTCATATACATGTTCGGCGGGCGCGTTCCCCGCTCTTGTCCAGACGGCGCATTTCTGCCCGCCGGTTTTCGCCTCCAGCATGCGCAGCAGCCGTCCGGCACAGCCGCGCCCGCGGCAGTCCGCGCGCACGGCCAGATGGCGGATCTCGCACTGCGCCCGCCCGGGCGCATAGTGAAGTAACCCCGCAATCCCGGCCGCATCCGTCAGACAGAGCATCTGCCCGGCGTCGACCGCCTGCCGGAGTTCTTCGTCCGGCGGAATGCAGCCCGTCAGCGGGTCAAACTGCGCAAGAAGAAACGCCCGCACGGCCTCAAACGATGCCGCGTCCGCGGCTTCCGCGATATCCGGCGCGGGGCATGCCGCCCGCGTGCGGCGCAGACGGCGGAAGAGCTCGGCAAAGCCGAGCGCGCACAGCGCCTCCTGCGCCCGGCGCATGGCCTCCCGGTCCTTTTCCCGGCAGGCAAGCTCCGTCACGACCGGGACGCGCAGCGCGGGAAGCCGGAGCACGGCGTCCGGATGCAGGTAAAAATTCAGAAGCAGATGCCCCTGCCGCTGCCGGAAGAGCAGCAGAAAGCCCTCGCCCTGCTCATAAAACAGGCCGTTAGCCAGCTCGCGCCGATAGTCCTCCGCGGACAGAAAGCAATTTGTCACCACGCCGCGCCGCAGCTGTGCGGACAGAAGCGGCGCAAGCGCCGCGTAGCTCTCAGCCCTCTGCATGCAAAAACCGCTCCTTCAGCGCCACGCGGTCGACCTTGCCGTTGGCGTTGTAGGGCAGCGCCTCCAGCTTTTCGTAGAGGTTCGGCAGCATGTATTTCGGCAGCAGCGTCCGCAGCGCCTTTGCAAGCGTCCCCTCGTCCATGCTTCCGGCATAGATGCAGAGGATCCGGTCGCGCGCGGCGTCATAGAGGCAGGCGGCGGCGCGCATGCCCGCGACGCTGTGCAGCGCGACCTCGATCTCGCCCAGCTCGATGCGGTAGCCCATGTGCTTGATCTGGCCGTCGCGGCGGGCGAGGAAATAGAGATATCCATCCTCCTTCTGCACGGCCATATCGCCCGTGCGGTAGAGAATGTCCCGGAAATCGGGGCAGAGCGGATTCTGGATAAAGGCGGCGTCCGTTTTTTCGGGATCTCCGAAATACCCGGCGGCCACACCGCTGCCGCGCACGCAGATCTCGCCCGCCTCGCCGGGCGCGGCCGGGGTCAGATCGTCCTTCAGGAGGATGATCTGCTTGTTGTGGCAGGCCTGTCCGATGGGGATGGGCTCGTCGTCGCGGTATGCGCGCGTGACGTGCATGGCGGCACAGTCGATGGTCGTCTCGGTCGGGCCGTACATGTTGACGACCTCCAGCCCCGGGACGGCGGCTTTCCAGAGGTTCACATACCGCGCCTGCAGCGCCTCACCGCCGAGTGCGGCCTTTTTCAGGTGCGTCGGCGCGTATTTTGCCAGCGCGCCGGAGCTCGCGGCGAGATGGAACGCGCTCGTGGCCCAGTTGATCGCGCTCACGCGCTTTTCCTCCATCGCCTTGAGCAGCAGCATGGGGAAGGTAAAGAATTTCTTCTCAAAAATATGGCAGGTCGCGCCGAGCGAGAGCGTCTGGTACACGTCCTTGCCGGAAAGATCAAAATAAAACGGCGCCTGATTTCCGAAGATCTCCCGCTCGGTATACCCGCAGAAGTCCGTCATCCAGGCCGTAAAATCCAGAATGGCGCGGTGGGAGATCACGATCCCCTTCGGCGCGCCGGTCGAGCCGGAGGTGAACAGCACATAGACCGGGTCAATGTCCAGAAGCGCCTCGCGCCGCTCCCGCAGCAGCGCCGTGTCCGGCGTCAGCTCCGCCGACTCTTCCAGTCCGACGACCGGCGCGCAGTCCGCGAGCTTTTCCGCCTGCGCACGGTTTGCCTCCGTGCAAACGATCGCGCGGGCATGCACCTGCGACAGGATGCTGCGCATGCGCACCTCGGGCATCTGCTCGTCGATCGGGACATAGTAATTCCCGCTCTGCAGAACGCCCTGCATCGCCGTGACGCTTTTGGCCGTGCGGCCGATCATGACGGCCACGGGCGCGTTCCGGCAGCCGTCCAGCGCGGCGAGGCGCGTACCGAGCGCCTGCGCGTCACGGAGCATGCGCCGGTAGGTGATCTCGCCGGAGGCGTCGGAAAAGGCGACCTTGTCCGGGACGCGCGCGGCGGAGCGTTCAAGATATTCTGCAGCGTTTCTCAGCGGCATGGACATGCGCTCGCTCTCCTTCCCAATGGGGATACTTTTGAGAATTTTACCACATACGCGCCCAAATGTAAAGGCGGAACGCGCCGCGCATTTTTTCACGCGCGGCGGTTGAGTCGAGGACGCTTTCATGGTAAAATAACAAAAAACACAGGAGGACAGAGACTATGTATGACGTCATCGCGCTGGGTGAGCTGCTCGTCGACCTCGCGGAGCGCGCAAAGGATGAAAACGGCTATCCCACGCTTGCCGCCAACCCCGGCGGCGCGCCCGGCAATTTTCTTGCCGCGCTGAGCGCGTACGGAAAGAAGACCGCGTTTCTGGCCAAGGTCGGCGACGACACCTTCGGCCATCTGCTGACCGGCACGATGCGCCGCGCCGGGATCGACACGCGCAGCATTCTGATCAGCCCCGACACGTTCACGACGCTTGCGTTCGTGACCTTCGACGCGCACGGCGACCGCTCGTTCGCCTTCGCGCGCAAGCCCGGCGCGGACACGCAGCTGCGCTGGGCGGAGATCGACCCGGCCATGCTGGAAGCCGCCCGCGTGTTCCACTTCGGCTCGCTTTCGCTGACCGACGAACCGGCCAGAAGCACGACGTACCGCGCGGCAGAGTACGCAAAAGCGCACGGCAAGCTCGTCACCTACGATCCCAACTACCGCGCACCGCTGTGGAAAACGGAGCAGGAGGCGAAGGAGCAGATCCTCTGGGGCCTTTCGCAGGCGGATATCGTCAAAATCAGCGACGAGGAGACGCAGTTCCTCTGGGGCTGCGGCCCGGAAGAGGGCGCGAAGCGCGTGCTGGCGCTGGGCGTAAAGCTGGTCATGGTCACGCTGGGGCCGAAGGGGTGCCTGCTTCAAAACGCGCAGGCGGAATTCTCCTGCGGCTGCCCGAAGGTGCATCCCGTCGACACGACCGGCGCGGGCGATATCTTCGGCGGCAGCGCGATATCCCGCTTCCTGGAGCTCGAAAAAGCGCCGGAGGCGCTGACGCGGGAGGATCTTGCCTACATGGCCCGCTACGCTGCGGCAGCCGCCAGCCTCTCCACCGAAATCTCCGGCGCCATCCCGTCCATCCCCAAAAAAGAAGCCGTCCTGCAAAAAATGCAGGAGGCCTACTGACCATCAGGCCCGCATCCGCCCGAAGGCTCCCCTTCCAGGGGAGCTGTCAGCGAAGCTGACTGAGAGGTTGCAGCAGACAGCTGCAAGAAGCATAAATCCGACGCAAATCCGGATGCGCTGCCAAATTTTATTGTAGGGGCCGATGCCCACTCGGCCCACGCAGAATGCACCGGTTCTACGAAAATCCCCGGTGAATTCGTAACTTCCCAATGGGCCGACAGAGTCGTCGGCCCCTACGGCGAGGCTTCGATCTCCACGTATCTCGTAGGGGCGGACGACTCTGTCCGCCCGATCAATGTTGCAAATTTGCTGCAGATTTCTGAAAAACACTGCATTCGTGCGCATCCATTTGTAGGGGCCGATGCCCACATCGGCCCACGCAGAATGCACCGGTTCTACGAAAATCCCCGGCGAATTCGTAACTTCCCAATGGGCCGATGTGGGCATCGGCCCCTACAACTGCAGACACAGCTGCACTCGGATTCGCCATAATTTATCGAAAGACCAGCCTGTTCCGCTGGGCGGACAGAGTCGTCCGCCCCTACAGGAACGGTATCATTCAGTGCCCCTGCCGCGCGATGCGCGGCAGGGGCCTCTTTCTGCGTTATGGCGAAACGGGATACGTGACGCCGCACACGGTGATGGACGCAAGCTCGTCCAGATCGATCAGCTGGGAGAACAGCCAGTTCTCCTTGCACTGATCTGAGTCATACGCTCCGGTTCCCGAATGACTCATGGAACCGTAGGTTCCGTAGGCGCTGCATGCGTAGCCGTTTTCCACGCTGGCAAGCTCGAAGCTCGTTCCATCCTTCAGCGTGATGGTCACGGATTCGCTGCTCTGCGGGGAATCCGTCCCGTCGAGCCGGAAGGAGATCGGCGTGATCGTCGCGGTCTTCCAGTATGGATCGTTCAGCTCGATCACCAGCTCCTGCTCCATCTGCTCCGGCACCGGGATCTCAAACAGGTCGGCGTGCTGGTCGTGGTACGACGCCCGGAACAGCAGCCGGTCGCCCGGTTCGAATTCGCCGCCGACGTTCGTCACGACCGCATACGCCGTGCTTCCGTCTACCTGAATAATTTCCATCTTGACGCCGCCATTTTTCCATTCCAACCGGTGATCCGTGCCGAAGCCCGTGTTGTTGCGCACGCCCACGAACAGCATCCGCTCAAGCTCCTTCTGGTATCCGTCGGCCTCCGGCAGCGCGGCAAGCTGCGCCGCAGCCTCGTCGTTCCGCGCGTCGATACGCATGACTGCGAGGACGGAATCTTTTGAAGCCAGCATGGATTCAAGCGTAAACACGAAATTCTCCGTCGTGGCCGACACGCCCGTGTCCGACAGCGCGGCAATGTCGGGCACCTGCATTGTGCCCTCGGCGATCATAGCCTGCTCTTCCTCGGTGTACGCCGGCTGTGTGAGATCTGTAGTCGTATTTTCATCGTAGCTGGTTACGTGCTCCTTGACCAGCGCGGCCTTTTCGCCGAACAGCCGGTCGAACCAGCCGAAGGAGTGCACCGCAAATGCGCTGCCGCATAAAAGCGCCGCGACTGCCGCCGCGATCAGCACCGTCCGGACAGGCCGGGCGGGCTTTTGTTTCGTTTCCCTGATTTTTCCCATCGTTTTGTTCAGGATCCGTGCCTCCTCGCCATCCTGCAGCGGGGGCAGCGGAATCTTCTGCTCCGGCGCATAGCGCATGAGCTCATCCCACGTCGTCTTCACAAAACAGACCTCCTTTTTCCAAAGCTCCGCGCAGCGTCCGCCGTCCGCGCATCAGGCGCGAGCGCACGGTCGACGCGTTCAACTGTAAGTCCTCCGCGATCTGCGCGGCTGTCTGCGACAGATCGTAAAACCGGTAAAAGATCTCCCGGTCCTCGTCCGGCAGCGCGCGCATGGCCTGCGCGACCGCCGCGCAGCGCTCTTTTTCCATCATCTGCTCCCAGAGCCGGTCGAGCGTGATGAGCGTATCGTCCTCCAGTGGGAGATAGACGTTCTGCTTCCGCATGGCCTCCGCCGTCCGGTTGCGCGCGACCGCGCCGAGCCATGGCCGCAGCTGCCCGCGTTCGATGCGCGCCGCGCCGTTCCAGAGCGCGAAGAACACATCCGAGGCGATCTCCTCATGGTCTTCCGGCGTCAGAACGCCGCGGCTGCGGTTGCGGATGATGGCCAGAACGTATGCGCCGTACCGCGCAACCGCTTGTTCCAGCGCGCCCGCGCGCTGCTTCTGCAGCTGCCGCAGCAGCTCCTGTTCGTCCAAGCCGCATTCCTCCTTTCTTAGCGTCAGCTGACAAGGGCACACACGGTTTTTCACGGGGCAAAACGACGGCTGGCGTCGTTATCCTCGTCGATGGGCGTCAGCCCATCTTCCTCGTCTGCCTGGCCAGCCGCCGTTTATCCTCCGTGAAAAACTCCGGAGGACTTGCCGGCCGGTCTGGGGCGCTGTCTGCAAGGCAGAGGACGAAGGCATGCCGTCGCATGTCAAGGACGATAACGCGGCAGACGGCGGCCCAGTCCGGCCCGCAAGCGTGCGTGCCCTTGTCAACTGACGCTATGTTCAGCATACTGACGTCTATCATGTCGGGCTTTCGGCGGATTTTGTTGCAGCCGCGCGGAAAATTTTGCGTTTCCCCGTTTTTCTTGCTTTTTCTGCCTGCGGCTGGTATGATAAAGCTATGAAGAAAAGAGTTGCTTATTATGTCAGCCGGAAGAACCCGCTTATCTGGCTGGCCGCGCTGGTCATGCTGGCCTCGGCAGCGCTTCGCATCGCAAATGTCTGCGGGAAAGGCGCAGACGCAAAGACGGTGTGGTTTTTAGTCGTGCTGCCGGTCGTGGGCTGTGTGTTCTATGTGCTGAATATCCTGTGCAATGGCAAAGACCGGTTCTACCGCTCGTCCGTGCCCGTCATTCTGCTTGCCATCTATTACGGCGTCAAGGTCACGCTCGTTTCGCCCTATCTGTGGCTGACGTTCGTGTTCTGGATCGCGTATCTCGCCATCGCCGCGTTCTATGCCGTGACCGTCTCCGGCCACATCAAGAGCACGATCCCGCTGCTTCTGCTGCTGATCGCCGCGCTCGCCATTCTGGTCGGCATGCACGAAAAGGAATTTACGCGGGAAGCCTGGCCGCAGCTGCGGCAGATCCTGCCGGACATGCTGTTTTTGCTTGCCGGGATCCTGACGCTGCTCGGCACGAAGGTCTATCTCGACGGCGCGTATCACCCCACCTGGGGCGACCGGCCCGACGGCCGCAAGCTGCGCACGCTCGACCCGATGGCGGTCGTAGCCAATTATATCATGCCGACGCGCGGCGGATCGTCCAATTTCATCCGCGAATCCGTTGAGATCTCCGCCATGGAGCGCTACATCCGCGAAAAGCGCAAGCAGGGCTTCACGAATCTCGGCGTGACGCACGTATTTCTGGCCGCCTATGTCCAGTGCGTGGCGAAATACCCGGCGCTCAACCGCTTCCTGTCCGGGCAGCAGGTCTATTCGCGCGATGACGATATCCAGTTCTGCATGGTCGTCAAGACCTCGATGGATACCTCCGCGCCGGAGTCGATCACGAAGCTCCATCTGAAGCCGACCGACACCATCGACGATATCTACGAAAAGCTCAACAAGGGCATCGCCGCCATTCAGGGGCAGGCCATCGGCGGCAGCGACTTTGACAAGACCGCGAAATTCCTGTCGTTTATCCCCGGCGTGCTGTTCAAATTCGTGATCTGGCTGCTCAAGACCATCGATTACTTCGGCTTCCTGCCGAAATTCCTGCTGGAGGTCAGCCCGTTCCACGCCTCGATCTTCTTTACCTCCATGGGCTCGCTCGGCATCCCGCCGATCGTACACCATTTGTATGACTTCGGCAACATGCCCGTCTTCGTGGCCTTCGGCTGCAAATACCACAAGAACGAGGTGCTCGACGACGGCACCGTCGTGCGCCGCAAGTACATCGACTACACCGTCAACACCGACGAGCGCATCTGCGACGGCTTCTATTACGCCACCACGCTCAAGCACCTCAAGCGCCTGCTTTCCCACCCCGAACAGCTCGACAAACCCGCCCCCGTCGTCAACCACGATATCGAGTGACCGGTTATACGAAAAACCCGCCCCGGGCAAACGCCCGGGGCGGATCTGTATCGGCACAGATTGACAAATTTCAATCGGTTTGGTAAAATATATACGGTTCATTTGAACCCCTAAGGCCCCAACGCAGCGATAGGCGGTTTTGTCTCCCGAAAGGGGGGATGTATATGCCGGTAACGATCACGTTCCATATTCTTGGTTTTACTGTGACCATCCGCATTACATGCCGAAACCGCCACTCTGCCAAGTGACGGTTTCGAGTTCTTCTTGATTCCGTAATTTGACCAGAGGCAAAACCGCTTGTCGCGGGGCCTTGGGTTATTTTTATTATAGCAGACGCTCCGGATTTGTCAAGGGGCGGCTTTGTTGACAAGTTTCGATTTATTTGGTAGAATATTGGTGGTTCTACGGAACCCCCAAGGGCACCAAAGCTATACGGCAGGCGGTTTTGTCCCGGTATCCTCCGATAAGGAGGTGAGAGACATGCCAACTACGATCACGTTCCATATTTTCGGTTTTACCGTCACGGTACGTATCAAAGGCAGAAACCGCCACTCTGGCAAGTGACGGCTTCTGAACACTTTTTTGTTCCTTAGCTAATTACGAACCGGGACGCCGCATGCCGTGGTGTCCTTGTGGTTTTATTATAGCAGACGCGCCGGATTTGTCAAGGGGCAGCTCCAAGGCTCCCCTTAGGCATAAGGGGAGCTGGCCCGGAGGGCCTGAGGGGATTCGAATGCTGCAAGGTTCGGAAATGTTCCGTTATTTGTTACGTTCGAATCCCCTCAGTCAGCTGCGCTGACAGCTCCCCTTGTGCCCAAGGGGAGCCAAGGGACGGGCCCAAGGGGAGCCTTTTGTTGACAAATTTCGATCTGTCTGGTAGAATATATGTGGTTCTATTGAACCCCTGAGGCTCCCGACGCAGACGGGCGGTTTGGCCTCCTCCGAAAGGAGGGATGTTTATGCCGGTTACGATCACGTTCCATATTTTTGGACTCACGGTCACCATCCGCATAAATGGCCGAAACCGCCACTCTGGCAAGTGACGGTTTCGAGATTTCTTGAAACACTAACCTAATCCAGAGGCCAAACCGTTCTTGCGGAGGGGGCCTTGGGTTATTTTTATTATAGCAGATGCGCCTGATTTGTCAAGGGTGCAAAAAAGGAACCTCCCGAGGGAGGTTCCTTTTTCGCTAGGAATTAGATTTCAGTGAGGAAATCTCGGATTAGCCAACAAGGTAGATGCCGTCGATGGCAGCGATGCCCGTGCTATAGATCTTAACAGTCACAGTAGCAGCCGGAACCAGACCCTGAGCATCGTTGAACGCAGTCTCAAGTGTCTCAGCGTCGATGACAGTCAGGACAGTGCCGCGAGCGTCGTAAATCTTGACATCCTTCAGGCTCAGCGTGTACTGATTCAGTGCAACGGAATCGGTGTCAACAACAGTGACAACACCAGCGCCGAAGCCGACAACCTGAGCTGTGATCGGAGCAAGAGCAGCATCCTTAGCCGTGATGGAAGTCGCGCAGACAGTGCCGTCCTTCTGCACAGCAGTGGCGAAGGTGTAGACACCAGCAGGATAGCTGGACAGAGTAGCATTCAGCATGGTCTTCGGGACGAGAACCACAGTAGCTTCGCCAGCAACATAGACGGTGACGCGCTCATAGCCGTCAGCCCAGTCGTGCTGCTGGAAGGTAGCAACATAACCAGTGACAGACTCATCGCCGTAAACAGCGCCGCCGAGGTAAACCATCGTGCAGTAGCTGTTGTTGGTGCCATCAGCAGTGACATAGTCCATGACGGAAGCAGTCAGAGCGGGCAGAGCGGTGCAGCCGGTGTAGGACTCGAACGTGCCGTCGACTTTCTTAACAAGGAACTTGGTGTTCTCGTCAAGCTTATACTCCCAGTTGAAGCCAACATTGCCCTTGATCTCCGCAGCATTCTTGGCGTGCGTGAAAGAAACGTTGGTTCCAGAGGGGATGGTGTTCTGGCCTTCGCGAGTCAGGACGCCATCAACATAGGAGTAGATCAGGCCGTAGTAGAGGGTGTTCGGGGTCTCGGCCTTGTCGAGCTTGAAGTCAACGCCAGTGCTGACTGCAGCAAGAGCATTGCCCTTCGAAGGAATGTCGATGCCCTGACCGTTGACAGCATGGTTAGTGACCTTGCTCAGCTTAACATCGGAAGCTTCCTTCTCGAAGTTGACCAGCTTGGCGTTCGCGGTGTAAGTACCGGTCTCGTAGGTCTTGTAAATGCTATCAGCAACGAAATAGCTCTTTGCATCGGTGTAACCGACCATGCCGATCACGTTGCCATAGGTGTCATAGAAGAACACGTACTTGCTGCCGCTGTTGGTGATGGTGTGAGCAGCAGTGTAGTCCTGCATGAATGCCCATGCATCATTGACATAAGTGCCATCGATACGGGTCTGGGACGGCATGCTTCTGTACTCGCCGATAGCGCCGTTCAGAGTGGCAACAGTGCCGACAGTCTTCTCAGCGTCAACAACGTAGGTGCTGCCGCCGTTGGTTGCGTTTTCCAGTCCAGTCGCGCCCTGCAGGACAGCGTCCTTATAGGAGATAGCAACAAGAGCGTAATCGTTAGCAGCGAAATCAGTGGAAGCAATAGTCGCGCTCATCTGCTGCAGCGTGCGATGATCACGGACGAGGTTGCGGTTACCGGTCTGTGCGCCGTCTCTGCCGTAGATGGCATCGAACGTGACCTGCGTGGAGGTCGGGTGAGAGACCTTCTTCGCAGTGCTGACGTGGCCCAGGAAAGAAGCGATCTCAGTAATGCGGTAAACGCCGTCAGCGGTCTTGAAGACCTGCGTCAGGACGCCCTGGCCGCCGACATAGTCGGACTGGCAGCCCTTTGCGGACTGATGGCCATAGCCATTGGTGATGTTGTAAGCAGTCGGCAGCAGCTCATTCGTGTTGCGGTAGCCGTTGACGAAGATGCCTTCGAACTTGACCTTCGTTGCAGCAGCCTCGGAGACGCCGATGGCCTTCAGCAGGTCGCAGTAGGAAGTCAGAGTGGTGAAACGAGCAACCTCGTTCTTGAAGAAGGTCGCAACAACCTTGCCGTTATACTTCCAAGTGGTGACAGGACGCCAGAAATCGTCATAACCAGTGGTTTCCTTGATGTTCATCTTGGCACCCAGGGTCATGTCAGTCTTGTTGACCTGCTCGTTGGAGACGAAAGAAGCTTTCCACGGATGGGTTGCATTCGCAGTGCCGGTGGTCGGATAGTTCTTGATCAGCTGGCCATACTCAACCAGGCACGCCTTCAGAGCGTTGAACAGGATCTGAGCAGCTTCGCCACGGGTGACTTCCTTGATGCCCTTCCAGCCTTCAGCCAGACCGTCGGTCAGGCCGATCTCGTTGGCGCGGTTCAGGACGTTGATGTCCCAGCCAGTGCCGGTGTAGCCTTCCTTGGCAGTGTCGAAGTTCAGGGTGGTGAGCATCAGCTTGAGCCACTGAACGCCAGTCAGCTGACGGTTCGGGGCGTAGGTGGTCTTGGTCATGCCATCAGCCAGGCCGGTGATACGGCAGTAGTTGATGAACGGCAGAGCCCAAGAATCGTTGCAGTCAACGAACGAGTTCTGTGCGTTGGCGTACAGGGCAGAAACTTCGTCCTGACCCTTGATTTTGCCGGTGGTAGCCGCGTTGTGGACGATCGCCACGATCTTGGCCGCCTGGGCACGGGTGAGCTTGCCATCAGCCTTGAAGGTTCCGTCTTCGAAACCATCGAGGATGTTGAGGCTGGACAGAACGTCAATCGCGACAGCGTAATCGTTGTCAGCCTTGACATCCTTGTAGTCCTTTGCGCTGGCAACTGCGACGGTGCCCATGATCATGACAACGGCCAGAACCAGCGCGAGAACCTTTTTCAGATTCTTCATTTGGATTTCCTCCTGTTTAAATTTTACACATCGGAGCAAAGCCCCCTGTGTAATTTGTATCTGCATCTTACCGCACCGCCCCCGTTTCGTCAAGTGCTTCCGGGGGTTTGTAATTTAACTGTAACATTGCGGGGGACATTGGAGAAGATGTTGGGGGCGGGGCTCCCCTTGGGCACAAGGGGAGCTGGCCCGGAGGGTCTGAGGGGATTCGAATGTAACAAGATTCGGGACTGCTCCGTGATTTGCGGCGTTCGGATCCCCTCAGTCAGCAAAGCTGACAGCTCCCCTTAGGCCTAAGGGGAGCCTTTTTCGCGCCTTTGGCTCCCCTTGGGCCTAAGGGGAGCCTTTTTCGCGCCTTTGGCTCCCCTTGGGCACAAGGGGAGGCTTTTTCTTCTTTATACATACCCATACATCCCCCGGACGGAGACTTCGCCGGAGGCGATGGCGGATTTTGTTCCGTCGGGGAGCGTGACGAGGAGGGCGGCGTCGGCGTCGATGGCGTCGGCGTGGGCGTAGGTCACGTCGTCGCCGCGGACGAGCCTGACGTCCTGCCCGAGCGTGATGCAATGGGCGGAAAATTCCCGCAGCCAGGCGTCTTTTTCGGTGAACAGAGCCCGCTCCATCTCGCAGAGCGAGCGGACGAGGGCGGCGGCGAGGCGGGCGCGGCCGGGCTTCTGGCCGGTAAACGCTTCGAGGCTGGTCGACATGGCGCTGACCTCGGGCGGGAGGTCGACGCGGGCGCAGTTGATGCCGATGCCCACGACGGCGTAGTCGACCTCGCGCGATTCGGCCTCGATGCCGATCTCGGTGAGGATGCCGCAGAGCTTTTTCCCGCCGAGGACGAGGTCGTTCGTCCATTTGATATCGGGATAGACGCCGCTGACCGACTCGATCGCCCGCGCGGCGGCGACCGCGGTCATGGCCGTGAGGTGCATAAGGGACTCGGGCCTTGCGCGCGGGCGCAGGATCACGCTGAAATACAGCCCGCCCGGCGGGGAGACGAAGGTCCGGCCCCGGCGGCCGCGTCCGGCGGTCTGGCAGCCGGTGAGGACGGCCGTGCCGTCCGGCGCGCCCTCGGCGGCGAGGCGCTTGCAGGCGTTGTTGGTGGAATCGGCGCTCGGCACGGCGGTCACGAGCGTCTGCCACGGGTGGCCGGATAAATACGCGCGCACGAGCGGCGTATCGAGCCGGTCAGGCGTCGAGGCGAGGGTGTAGCCGCGCTTCGGCGCGGCGTCGACGGTGTAGCCCTCCTGCCGCAGCTGGTCGATGGTCTTCCAGACGGCGGCCCGAGTCACGCCGAGGGTTTTGCAGATGCGCTCGCCGGAGACGGGCTCCTGCGCGTTCAGCAGCAGCGCGAGAATCTCTTCTTTCAACATTATATAATATCCCCTTGATTTTTCGTTCGGTTTCGTGTATTGTAAACCTGTTTTTAAATTTGGTTTACAAAAGGAGCGTTTCTTATGCAGCACAGAAAGACATTGATGCTGGTCCTGACAGCTTTGTTCGCCGCGCTGACGGCGGTCGGGGCGTTTTTCAAGATCCCCTTCGCGCTGGCGGCGATCTCGCTGCAGTTTCTGTTCACGGCCATGGCGGGCATTCTGCTCGGCGCAGGATACGGCGCGCTGTCGCAGGGCGTGTATGTGCTCATCGGGCTGGTGGGCGTGCCGATCTTCGCGCTGGGCGGCGGGCTTTCGTATGTTTTGCAGCCGACGTTCGGGTTTCTGCTGGGGCTCATCCCGTCGGCGTTCGTGATCGGGAAGCTGGCGAAGCGGCCGCTGACGTTCTGGGGAACGGCGCTGGCGATGCTGGCGGGGCTGGCCGTTTTGTATGCGATCGGCGTGCCGTATATGGCGCTGATCGCGAACGCGTATCTCGGAAAGGGGCTGACGTTCTGGCAGGTCATCAAAAACGGCATGCTGATCTATCTGCCGGGAGACCTGCTGAAGATCGCGCTGGGAAGCTTTTTGTGCGTGGCGGTCTCGAAGCGGCTGCCGCAGCTCTTCGCCGCGGCGTGAGCCTCCGCTTTTCCTTATAGAATCACACTTTTTGCCGCTTGTCAACCGCGCGTGTCGGCGGTTGTTGCCAAAAGCGCCCAAACGGGCGCGGTCTGTTTCGTGCATTTTTCCGAATTGCGCCTTGACAGACACCCGCACAATCGGTACAATGTAGGGTAGGATTTGTATGGCTGTAATGGGACTTGGGGAAGCTCATTGCGCTTTATGATTCAAATCGCTGGGGATCCCGGCGTACCCAATACTGAAAACAGGAGGTGTGATTCGCAGTTTATGGAATTCAATACGCTATGCCTCATCCTTAGCATCGCGGCAGTCGTGCTCTGCGCGGTCTTCTTCGCGGCCGGCGTTCTGTACCGCAAAAAGGTCGCGGAAAAGCAGATCGGTTCCGCCGAAGAGGAAGCCCGGCGCATCATCAACGAAGCCATCAAGGGCGGAGAAAGCAAAAAGCGCGAAATGCTGCTCGAGGCGAAGGAAGAGATCCATAAATCACGCAGCGAATACGAGCAGGAGGTCAAGGAGCGCCGCGCGGAAGTCTCCAAGCAGGAGCGCCGTCTGCAGCAGAAGGAAGAAGCCCTTGACAAGAAGATCAATCTTCACGAGAAGAAAGAGGACGAGCTGACCAAGAAGATCGCGGCCATCGACAAGAAGCAGGAGGAGGTCGATTCCCTCAAGCGCAGCCAGATGGAGGTTCTGGAAAAGATCTCCGGCCTGACGCAGGACGAGGCCAAGGCCTACATCCTCAAGGGCGTCGAGGACGATGTCCGCCACGAGACCGCGATGAAGATCAAGGAGATCGAGGCGCAGATGAAGGAGGAGGCCGACCAGACCGCCCGCGAGATCATCGCAACCGCCATCCAGCGCTGCGCGGCAGACCATGCCGCGGAGACGACCGTCTCCGTCGTGCCGCTGCCCAACGATGAAATGAAGGGCCGCATCATCGGCCGCGAGGGCCGCAACATCCGCACGCTCGAAACCATTACGGGCGTCGATCTCATCATCGACGACACCCCGGAGGCCATCACGGTCTCCTCGTTCGATCCCGTCCGCCGCGAGGTCGCGCGGCTCGCGCTCGAAAAGCTCATCGCCGACGGGCGCATCCATCCGACCCGCATCGAGGACATGGTCGAAAAGGCCCGCCGCGAGGTCGACCACACCATCAAGGTCGAGGGCGAGCGCGCCACGTTCGAGACGGGCGTGCATAATCTGCATCCCGAGCTCATCAAGCTCCTGGGCCGCCAGAAATACCGCACGTCCTATGGCCAGAACGTGCTGAACCACTCCATCGAGGTCGCACACATCGCGGGTCTGATGGCGTCCGAGCTCGGCGTCGACGTGACGCTGGCAAAGCGCGCGGGCCTGCTGCACGACCTCGGCAAATCCGTCGACCACGAGATGGAGGGCAGCCACGTCCAGCTGGGCGTCGAGCTTGCCAGAAAGTACAAGGAAAACCCCGTCGTCATCAACGCCATCGAGGCGCACCATGGCGACGTTGAGCCGCAGACCGTCATCGCCTGCCTCGTGCAGGCCGCCGACGCCATCTCCGCTGCACGCCCCGGTGCAAGACGCGAGAACGTCGAGAACTATATCCGCAGGCTCGAAAAGCTCGAAGAGCTGACGAACTCCTTCCCCGGCGTCGAAAAGGCCTACGCCATTCAGGCCGGCCGCGAGGTCCGCGTGATGGTCAAGCCCGAGGAGGTCACGGAGGACAACATGATCCTTCTGGCCCACGATCTTGCCAAGAAGATCGAGTCCGAGCTCGAGTACCCCGGTCAGATCAAGGTCAACGTCATCCGCGAAACGAAAGCGGTCGAATACGCGAAATAAAACCAGCGGTGCCCGGTTCCAGACGGAACCGGGCACTGATTTTTTATCCGTTTTTCTGGTTGTTCTGCGTCAGGATGCGTTCGATCTCGGTCTGCGCGGCATAGACCTCGTCGTGGAAGCGCTGCGCGGAGATGCGCTCGGCGCCGTGGCCGAGGATGATGAGCTGCTCGAGATTGTCGCTCGTCGCCACGCGCACGCGGCGTCGGCCGCGGAGCTCAAAGCTCAGCCGCTCGATATACTGATCCGCCGTCTCCGCCTGCCGGGTGTAGACGATGTGGATGTTATGGTATTTTTCCACGGAGCCGAGCCCCTGCGGCACCTTGTACGCATCGAAGACGAGGATGAGCGTGCAGCCGCGGTAGCCCTGATAATTGCACAGCAGATTCATGAGCACGTGCCGCGCCGTGTCGAGACTCGTGCGGGAGAGCGCCTTCAGCTCGTCCCACGCGAACAGGATGTTGTACCCGTCGACCAGCAGAAAGTCGTCCGCCGGGCCGAGGCTCTGCAGAAATTCGCGCTTGTCCTCGCTGCGCAGCATCATCTGCGGCAGCACGTCGCGGCGGCGGATGGCGCCGTAGGTGCGCTCGAAGATCGCCAGCAGCTCCTTTTCCAGCTCCGGCGCGCCGCCGGGCGCGACGGACTTGACGATGCGCTGCGGCTCCTGCTGCGCGGAGCCTCCGAGCCGCAGCAGCGGCAGATGCGCCGCCGCGTCCACGTCCTGCCACTTGACCTCGTACCCCGCGCCGTGCGCGCAGAAGACGGAGCTTGCCGGGTTTTCCAGATCGCGCGCCGGGTCGTAGCCGGTCGCCTTTACGATCTGCTCCTGCTCGCGGCAGGGCCGGTAGCCGCTGACGCGCAGCTGGATGCGCCCGCGGCCTCTGGTATAGGCCGTGAGCTCAGTCTGATACGCCCGCAGCAGCCGCACGGGCGCGCTCCCGCGCAGAACGGCCTGTTCGCCGTCCGTTTCCGGCGGGTCATATTCGCCCTGCATGCGCTGGATGTCCGTGATCGCCCGGCCCACGTTCGGCGCGGGCAGCTCCATGCGGAACGCATACCACGGCTCGAGCAGCACGGACTGCGCCTTCATGAGGCCCTGCCGCACGGCGCGGTACGTCGCCTGCCGGAAATCGCCGCCCTCGGTGTGCTTCAGATGCGCTTTGCCGGAGACGAGCGTGAAGCGGATATCGGCGACGGGCGCGCCGGTCAGCACGCCCCGGTGGGCCTTTTCCGCCAGATGCGCCAGGATCAGCCGCTGCCAGTGCAGCGCGAGCGTGTCCGTCGGGCACATGGTGTCAAACTGCAGGCCGGAGCCCGGCTCCGCCGGCTCCATCAGCAGATGCACCTCGGCATAGTGCCGCAGCGGCTCGTAATGCCCCACGCCCTCGACCGGCGCGGCGATCGTCTCGAGATAGACGATGTTCCCGGCGTCGAAGGAAACGCGCAGCCCGAAGCGGCTTTCGATCAGCTTCTGCAGAATCTCCATCTGCACCGGCCCCATCAGCTGCACGCGGATCTCGCGCAGCAGCGCGTTCCAGATCAGATGCAAGGACGGATCCTCTTCCTCGAGCACACGCAGCTGGCCGTAGGCCAGCGCCGCGTCCGTGCCGTCGTCCAGCAGCATCCGGTATTCCAGAACCGGCTGCAGCGCCGGGGCCTGCGCCGCCGTCTCGCGGCCGAAGATATCGCCCGGCATCGTTTTGCTCAGACCCGTCACGGCGCAGACAGTCCCGGCGGGGGCCTGCTGCAGAAGCGTGAATCTGCTGCCGGAATAGAGCCGGAGCTGGTCGGCCTTTTCCTCCCAGCCCTCGCCCGAGAGCATCTGCTTGACCGTGAGCGTCCCTCCCGTGACCTTCAAAAACGTCAGCCGCGCGCCCTTTTCGTCGCGCGCGATCTTAAACACATGCGCGCCGAAGTCCGCGCCCCGCGCGGGCTCGTCCACAAACCGGCGCAGCGCGTCCAGAAGCGCGTCCACGCCCGTCTGCCGCAGCGCGGAGCCGAACAGGCACGGGAACACCCGCCTGCGCGAGACAAGCGAGGCAATCTGCGCGTCGGAAAGCATGCCGGAGGCCAGATACCCCTCCATCAGCGCCTCGTCGGACAGGGAAAGCTCTTCAAACAGCTGCGCCTGCGGCTGGGAAAAATCGATGCAGCTCTCGTCCAGCTCCGACCGGACGGCGGCGAGCAGCGCGTCCCGGTCCGCCGTCTGCATGTCCATTTTGTTGAAAAACAGAACCACCGGCACCTGATAGCGCCGCAGCAGCCGCCAGAGCGTGACGGTGTGGCCCTGAATGCCCGCCGTGCCGCTGATGATGAGCACGGCGCAGTCGAGCACCTGCAGCGTCCGCTCCATCTCGGCGGAAAAATCCACATGTCCCGGCGTGTCCAGAAGCGTCAGCGTGCAGCCGGGCAGCGGGAGAACGGCCTGCTTGGAAAAGATCGTGATGCCCCGGCTGCGCTCCTGCGCGTCGGTATCGAGAAACGTATCGCCGTGGTCGACGCGGCCGAACGTGCGGATAACGCCCGCGCGGTAGAGCATGGCCTCCGACAGCGTCGTCTTGCCCGCGTCCACATGCGCAAGCAGCCCCACGCAAAGCCGTTTTTCCGTCCGTTCCGTTCCCTGTGCGTTCATTGCCGTTCTCCGTTCGTTATGATCTGGGAGGATTATAGCACAAAAACGGAAAGCCGCCAAGGGGGAGGCCGAAGGCTTCCCTTGGGCACAAGGGAAGCTGGCCCGAAGGGCCTGAAGGGATTCGAACGCAGCATATTTCGGAGCACTCTGAAATTTGCTGCATATCCCCTCCGTCATTTTCTCCGAAAATGCCACCTCCCCTTACCGCGCGGAGCGCGGCAAGGGGAGGCTCTGGCTGAATCTTGGATTGACGGCATTGCCTTTTTCGGGGAAATGCACTATAATGCTTATAACTATGTAGATTGGGGAGGAGGCGCCTGCGATGCTGCCGGAAGGGTTTGCCGCGCGGATGCGCGCGCTTTTGGGAAGCGAATATGATGAGTTTCTCGCGTCTTTTGACCGGCCGCTGTGTACCGGCCTGCGGAGAAACCCGCTGAAAACCGGCTTTACGGGCGATCTGACGCGGTTTTCGCTCGCTCCCGTGCCGTGGTGCCCGACAGGGTTTTATGACGACGCGGCCTCCCGGCCCGGCTTATCGCCGTATCACGCGGCGGGGCTTTACTATTTACAGGAGCCCAGCGCCATGGCCCCGGCGGAGCTTCTGGATCCGCAGCCGGGCGAGCGCGTGCTCGATCTGTGCGCGGCCCCCGGCGGGAAATCGACCCAGCTGGCGGGGAAGCTGCGCGGGGAAGGGCTGCTGGTCTGCAATGAAATTAACGCCAAGCGCGCGAAAATCCTCTCCGGGAACATCGAGCGGCTGGGCATCGCCAACGCGCTGGTTCTGAACGAGCACCCGAAGCGCCTGGCCGAGCGCTTTGCGGGCTATTTTGACAAAATTCTCGTCGACGCCCCCTGCTCCGGCGAGGGCATGTTCCGCAAGGAGGAGGCCGCCGTCACAGACTGGACGGAGGACACGAACGCCATCTGCGCCAACCGGCAGCTGGAGATCCTGACCTCGGCGGCCGACATGCTCCGGCCCGGCGGGCGGCTGGTTTATTCCACATGCACGTTCTCGCCTGTGGAAAACGAGGGCGTGATCTCCGCGTTTTTGTGGAAAAATCCCGGGTTTTCTGTGGAAAAGCCGGACGTTCCGTATTTCTCCCCCGGCAGGCCCAACTGGGTGCCGGATCCCGCGCCGGGACTGGAGCACACGTTCCGCCTCTGGCCGCATAAGCTTCTGGGCGAGGGGCACTATGCCGCCGTGCTCCGCAGGGCGGGAGACGAAGCGCCCGCGGCGCTTTCGCAGGAGCCCGCGGCCAAAGCCCCGCCGGAGCTGAAGGACTTTTGCAGCCAGACCGGCGCCGCGCTGCCGGAAGGGAAGCTGCTGCGGTTCGGGGACGTGTGCTATCTCGTCCCGCAGAAGCTGCCGGAGATAAAGGGTCTGCGGGTGCTGCGCGCGGGGCTGGAGCTCGGCGCGGTTCTGAAAAACCGCTTTGAGCCCGCGCATGCCTGGGCGCTGTGGCTGAAAACACTTGAAAGCAGCGTCTCGTTCGCGGAAGCCGACCCGCTTCTTGCCCGGTATCTGTCCGGGGACGTGCTGCCGTCCGAAAAACGCGGCTGGACGCTCGTACAGGCGGACGGCCTTTCGCTCGGCTGGGCGAAGGGCGACGGGAACCAGCTCAAAAATCACTATCCGAAGGCGCTTCGCCGCCCGGTTTAAAAAACAGGAGGATGCACTATGGCAAAGACAGTCCTGATCGTGGAGGATGAACGCGCGATCGTGGAGATCCTGAAATTCAATCTCAAGCGCGAGGGCTATGAGACGCTCGAAGCGCTCGACGGCCAGACGGGTCTGCTGCTTGCGCAGACGAAGGATCCGGATCTGATCCTGCTGGACGTGATGCTGCCGAAAATGAACGGCTTCGACATCTGCAAGACGCTCCGCGCGGAAAACCGCACCACCCCCATCATCATGCTCACCGCCCGTGAGGAGGAGATGGACAAGGTCTTCGGACTCGAGACCGGCGCGGACGACTATATGACCAAGCCCTTCTCCATGAAGGAGCTCATGGCCCGCGTCAAGGCGAACATCCGCCGCCGCAGCATGGAATACGCCCCGGCGCAGGCGCAGAGCGCGGCAAATACCGTCGAGGCGAACGGCCTGTGTCTGAACCAGGAGACGTATCAGGTGACGAAAAACGGCGCGCCGGTCGATCTGACGCAGAAGGAATACGATCTGCTGTCCTATCTCATCCGCGAGCGCGGGAAGGTCTTTTCCCGCGAGGATCTCATGCAGCGGGTGTGGAATTATGACTATTACGGGGACATGCGCACGGTCGACGTGACGGTGCGGCGGCTGCGCGAAAAGATCGAGGACGACCCCGGCAAGCCCCAGTACATCCTGACCCGGCGCGGCGTCGGCTATTATTTCGCGGGATAACACGCTTCCCCGCGCGAGAAAGGAGGGGCGGCCATGCGGTCCCTGCGCATGAAGATGGTCATGATCATGGTGATCCTGATCCTGGCCCTGATGCTGACGACGGGCGCGTTTTTGATGAGCGGCGTCAGCAATTTCTACGTATCCCAGTTCTACGAGCAGATGGAGAGCACGTTTACCCCGGAATTCATCGCCCAGCTGCAGCGGCTCTCGGCGGAGGACAACGCCCCCGCGCAGATGAAGGAGCTTCTCATGGCGCAGGCCGGGCTCGGCATCGATATCACGGGCCGCAACGTCTACATTCTCGACCAGACCGGTTCCGTGCTCGACAGCTCGAACCAGCGCACGATGGTCGTCATGACGCCGAACATTCTCTCCGCCATGAACGGCTCGGTCGGGCAGAACAGCTCGGTCACGGACAACTATATGGATCTGGCCGTGCCGGTCGAATCGGACGGGGCGCAGTATATCGCCTACATCCGCGATAACAGAGCCACGGTCGACGCGCTGACGAGCGAGTTGCTGATCATCATCCTGCGCGCGCTGGCGCTGGGTCTGGTGATCTGCGTGATCCTGTCGTTCCTGCTGTCGCAGATCCTCATTACGCCCATCCGCGCGCTGACCGTCGGGACGAAGCGCGTCGCGGCGGGGGACTTTGCGAACCGCGTCACGGTCGACAGCCGCGACGAGATCGGCGATCTGACCCGCAACTTCAACCACATGGCAAAGGTCCTGCAGGACACGATCTCCGAGGCGGAGAACGAACGCAACAAGCTCTCGACGCTGTTTCTGCACATGACCGACGGCGTCGTCGCGTTCAACGCCTCCGGCAGCGTCATCCACTATAACCCCGCCGCCACGCAGATGCTGGCGCAGAATCTGTCCGGTCAGACGACCTTCGATGAGATCTTCTCGAAGGAGGCCGAGCTCGACACGCTCCTGACGCTGCGCAGACCGCAGTATATCGAGACGCAGAAGACCGTCGGCGAGCGCGAGCTGGAGCTGTTCATGGCCCCGTTCTCGTCCGACCACGCGCAGGGCGGCGTGCTCGTCGTCATCCACGACGTCACCGAGCAGCGCAGGAGCGAGCAGCTCAAGCGCGAATTCGTC
>CAKUEH010000035.1 GCA_934646185.1 uncultured Oscillospiraceae bacterium
GTGGAGCTGCGCACGGCGAAGCCGTCCAAGATTCTGTTTCTATCGCTGGACGCGCTGCTCCGCTGCTGCGCGGAGGAGGGCGGAGCGGACTGCATAAGGCTGCTGTCCAATCTGCTGGAGGAGATCTCGGAGAAATACTGGGCGCTGCAGGGCCATATCCGCCTCCTGTCCATTCCGGACGGTCGGACAAGGCTGGAAGCGTTTCTGCGGCAGGAGGCCCGGAAAACAGGCGAGATCGTCTGCGCCGGAATGACGCGTGAACAGATGGCCCGGTACCTGGGCATGAACCGCAGCGCGCTTTCGCGCCTGCTCGGCTCTATGCAGCGCGAGGGCCGGATCGAGCTCCGTCGGGGGAACATCCGGATCACGCAGAACGACTGGGAAGCCTGAACGGAATCTCGCTGCGCACTGCCGTTGACGGCACGGGCAATTCACGGTATAATGAAAAAACCGAAGGAAACGGCTTCTCAATTCATCATAGGGAGTTTAAAATTTATGATTCAATCCTTGGAGCGCGCGTCCACGATCCTCCATCTGTTTGAACAACAGCCGGATTGGGGAATTACCCAAATCGCTGAACAAATGCAGCTGAGCAAATCGACCGTCTTTGGATTGGTATCGACACTGGAGCATCTGGGGTTCCTGAGCAAAAAGCAGGATACAGACCGGTACTGTCTCGGGCTGGAGCTTTACCGGCTTGGGAATCTGGTGGATACAGACATCCGCCAGCTGATCCTGCCGGAGCTTACTATGCTCTCCAACTTGCTCGAAGAGACGATCAACTACGTTCGTCCGGATGGAAGCGATGTTGTGTATCTGTTAAAGAAGGAGAGCCCGCACTCCATGCGCATCTGCACAAAAATCGGGCAGCGGTATCCGATGTACGCGACCGCCGTCGGGAAGGTGATCCTCGCATTTTTGCCGCGCGAACGGCAGGAGACTATTCTTCGCGCGGTTCAGTTTCGTGCCTATACCAAACACACGATCATGCGTCCGGAAATATTGGAGGAATCACTGGAGCAGATCCGGGCGCAGGGCTTCGCGCTGGATCGGGAGGAGCTGGAGTATGGTCTTGTGTGCGTCGCCGTGCCTGTTTTCAACAATGCCGGTATTCCGATTGCCGCGCTGAGCTGTTCCGGCCCTAAGATGCGCATGTCGGAAAAAAAGATCGCGCAATGCGTGCAGCAGCTGCAGCTGAGCGCGCGAAAGCTGCGCGATTTGGTATAACTCCACGTTTGTTCTGCATTATAGCACGGAGTTCTTAATTTTGCGTTCTTTCTGTATGCCTCAGCGAATGCAGAAGTACGGCAGAACGCCGAATATGCCCTTTGATTTGTCTGCGCCGACGCGCGCAGCGAGACAGAAAATAGACTTTTATATCGCAGGAATCCCGCCGCCGGCCCATGCCGGTGGCGGGATTCCTGCCTTTTACACGGATTTTGATTTTTTTGCACAATCCCTTGACAATTTTGCGATATATGGTATCATAGTGATAGAAAGAACGAACAATGTTCGTTATTATAGTACACGGAGGCGCGATATCATGAAAAAGAAAACCGTCATTGATCTTTACAACATGAAAAAGAATGGGGAAAAGGTCTCCTGGATCACCGCTTATGATGCACCGTTTGCTTCTTTCGCCGAGCAGGCCGGGATCGACATGGTTCTTGTCGGCGATTCCATGGGCATGGTGGATTCCGGATTTGACAGCACCATTCCTGTTACGATGGATATGTGCATTGAGCACTGCCAGTCCGTCCGCCGCGGCGCACCGAACACATTTGTCGTTGGCGATATGCCCTTCGGCTCCTATCAGGTCTCCGATGAGGAAGCAGCCCGCAACGCCATCCGATTCCTGAAGGAAGGCGATGTGGATGCGATCAAGCTGGAAGGCGGCAAGAGCGTTGCCAGTCGGATCCGTGCGATCCGTAACTGCGGCATTCTGGTCTTCGGTCATATTGGTCTGACCCCGCAGTCCTCCGGTGTTCTCGGCGGCCACAAGGCACAGGGACGTACCGTAGAAAGCGCCCGCGCAGTCATCGAGGACGCTCTGGCTGTGGAGGCTGCCGGTGCGAACTTCATTCTGGTCGAGGCGGTTCCGCCCGAGGTCACTGCCGAGATCCACAAGCTTCTCAGCATTCCGGTATACTCCATCGGCGCCGGCGCTCCCTGCGACGGTCAGCTGACCATCTTTGCCGATACCATCGGGATGTTCCAGGCATTCACGCCGAAATTTATCAAAAAGTATTGTGAAGTGGCGCCGATCATTGTGGACGCCTACAAGCAGTACAGCGCGGAGATCAAGAACGGCACCTTCCCGGGAGAAGAGCATGTCTATCATGTCATCGATGATCCGGCCTCCTTCGAAGCGCTGTTCGCTGAATTTGACCGGAAATACAAAAAGTGATCCGCTGTCTCAGAGCAGACCGTTTCATCAGCCATTTTTGATTCCTTTTTTCCAATGCGGAACATCCATCCATAATTGCATTCCCTCCTTCCAAAATGGCTGATATTCCCTAAAATCGATCCCGCAGCATGCCATTGCGCCGCATGCTGCGGGATCGATCTCTCCTCGGCCCGATCCGATTTGCTGCCGGAAGCGGTAAGAGCCCCTGTTTTCAATGACGTGAAAACAGGGGCTCTTTGGCAGACAGGCTGTCAGAATACGTTCACAGCCAGCCGCCCGGGAATCGGGTAATAGGAGGGAAATTCAGAAATGTAATTACCAATTGCCGCGCAGTACGGCGCCCTTCAGGAAGGAGCCGACGCACTTCTGGTAAATGCCCAGGTAGCCCTTTTTGGGATAAAGCTTCAGCTCGGCGTGCGCCATTCTGTCCTGCAGGACATCGTCGGGCAGTTCAATGCTGAGCTGTTTCTTCTCGATGTCGTAGCAGATGATGTCGCCGTCTTCCACTGCGCAGAGCGGGCCGCGCAGAGCGGCTTCGGGCGCAGCATACTGGAAGCAGGCGCCGGCTGCTGCACCGGAGGTTCTGCCGTCAGTGATGATAGCGACCCTGTCCTTGACGCTGCTGCCTTTCAGTGCTGCCGTAAAGCGGTATGCGCTTTCCGGCCCCGCCTTGACGCCCTGATAACGAATGATCACGGCGTCGCCTGCCTGGATCTTGCCGGCATGCAGCGCTTCGATCGCCAGGTCGCAGTCGTCAAAGACCTTGGCCGGGCCGCGGAACTGCAGCATGCCCTCCGGAACGGCAGAGCGCTTGACGACTGCGCCTTCCGGCACCAGATTGCCCTTGCAGAGCACCAGACCGCCGCCGGCTTCCAGCGGGTTTTCCAGCGTATGGATGATCTCGGGATTTCTGACCTTGCAGAGCTCCGGATTTTCATCCATGTTCTGTGCCAGGGTCTTGCCGGTGACCGTCATGACATCGGTATACAGGCGCGCACGCAGCAGGCCCAGGATCGCGCCGAGACCGCCGGCTTCCGCAAACTCCTGCATGGAGTGCATGCCGAGATTCGGACGGACGCCGACAAGGAGCGGGATCTCACTGCTCGCCTCTGTGTAAACGCGGCTGCATTCCATGGGCAGCTCCGCTTCCGTGGCGATCGCCGGAATATGGATGATCGTGTTCGAAGAGCCGCCGACTGCCATGCAGACACGGATGGCGTTCGTAATGGACTGCTCCGTAATGATCTGACGGGCCGTAATGCCCTTTTCCCACAGGGTCATGATCTGCTTGCCGGCCTCATAGGCATAGCGCTCCAGATCGGCAGAAACAGCTGCTGTCGAGGCATTGCCGGGCAGGCTCATGCCGAGCGTCTCTGCAATGATGTTCATGGAGTTGGCGGTTCCCATCATGCCGCATGCACCGGGGCCGGGGCATGCGTGCTCAACGACCTGATCGAGCTCTTCCTTGGACATGGTGCCCTCAAGCACCTTGCTGAGGCTCATGCCGATGCTGATGAAATCGCACTTCTCGCCATTGAGCCTGCCGGTCTGCATATAGCCGCCGGTAACGACGATCGCCGGGATGTCCAGACGGGCAGCCGCCATAAGAAGGCCGGGGACGACCTTGTCGCAGGTGCCGATCAGAACCATGCCGTCCATCTTGTTGCCTTCGACCAGCAGTTCGATCTCGTTGGTCAGCAGATCGCGGCTCGGCAGAACATAGGGGCCTTCCGCAACGGAGTCGCACACGGATACGCAGTTGAACTCAAAGCCCATGCCGCCGGCATCATGAATGCCCTCTTTCACCTTCCGGCCGACCTCACGCAGGTGCATATGGCCGGGATTCATCTCGCTGTATGTGTTGATGACCGCAATACGCGGACGGCTGAGATCCTCATAGGAATACCCGCAGGCACGCAGCAGCGACAGCGGCGCATAGTATTCCTGGCACATCCGGTTTCCCATGCTGCTTCTTGGAAGTTTCTTTTCGTTACTCATGATTCATATACCTTTCAATATGGATTACTGCTGCGCTGACCGCAAATTTCTGCGGTGAATGATAATTTCGGTTACCATGACATACACCAGAATTACAACAGCGACAGCGTCGGCGATGAGATTCGGCACGATCATCAGAATACCGCCGATCAGAAGCAGGATCGACTTTGCTTTCGGCATTTGGCGCAGGAAGGAGTAGCCCTCAGCACCCATCGCGATCATGAACACACCCAGAACGCAGGTAAGCAGTGCTAGAATGAGCTGACCGATATTCGTGTCAATGAACATCAGGGACGGATAATAAACGAAAACATAGGGGATCAGGAAGGACGGCAAAGCGATCTTGAAGGCTGCCCAGCCGGTCTTGGATGGGCTGGCATCCGCGATCGCGGCCGCAGCGTACGCCGGGATCGCGACAGGCGGCGTCAGGTTGGCCATAATGCCGAAGTAGAAGCAATAGAAGTGTGCTGCAAGCATCGGAACGCCCATCTTGACAAGCACCGGCGCAGCGACTGTCGCCAGAACGATATAGACCGCAACCGTCGGCATGCCCATGCCCAGGAAGATCGATACGACCATCGTAAGCAGCAGCGCCAGCAGAAGGTTGCCGTGGCTGAGCGTGATGACGTAGTCGCCAAGCACGTTGCCGATGCCGGTGAGCGTCGTTACACCGATGATCAGACCGATGCAGGCGCAGGAGATACCGAAAGAAATGCTCTTTTTGCCGCCGTCAATAAGACAGTCGAGGAATTTTTTCGGCGTGATGCGCGTTTCCTTGCGGAAATTGGACACGATCAGCACCAGAATGATACCGATGATCGCCGCCATGGAGACGGTGTACTGCATCAGGATCATCACAATGACGGCAACAAACGGAATGAGCAGATGGCCGCGCTTTTTCAGCGCCTCCTTCG
This sequence comes from uncultured Oscillospiraceae bacterium, assembly GCA_934646185.1. Classification (GTDB taxonomy): domain Bacteria; phylum Bacillota; class Clostridia; order Oscillospirales; family Oscillospiraceae; genus CAG-170. Next base: position 5,320 of record CAKUEH010000035.1, read on the forward strand.
CCTTGGGCAGCTGATCCTTCGGAAGACCGACCATGCCAAGCCGCTTTGCCCGCAGATGAACGGCAATAAACGCGCTCATGTAGTACAGAACCGCGGGGATGATGCCGGCCAGCATGATCTTGGAATACGGAACACCGATATACTCCGCCATGACGAAGCAGGCTGCGCCCATGACCGGCGGAACAAGCTGGCCGCCTGTGGAGGCAACGGCCTCTACCGCACCGGCAAACGTAGGCTCATAGCCGATCTTCTTCATCAGCGGAATGGTGAACGAGCCGGTGCCGACGACGTTTGCGACCGCTTCGCCGGAGACCGTGCCGAACAGGGAACTGGCAATGACGGCAACCTTTGCAGGGCCGCCGGCCGCCTGACCGGACAGGGCCATCGCCATTTCCTGAATGAACTCGCCCATGCCGCACGCCTCAAGCAGAGACGAGAATATGACAAAGAGCGAAACAAACGTGGAGGCGACACCGAGCGGCGTACCGAAAATGCCTTCGGGGATCATAAACTGGTGGTCGATCAGACGCGAAAGACCGCCGGCCTTGATGTGGAAAATGCCGGGAACGTAGTTGCCGAACAGAGCGTAAAGCAGGAAGATCAGCGTGACCACCGCCAGCGCAGGGCTGACCAGACGGCGCGTTCCCTCAAGAATGAGGATGATGAGGATCGTGCCCATGACAATGTCCACATTGTTGGAAATGCCCATGCGCAGGAGGATCGCCTTATACTCTACGACAACATAGATGCAGGCAGCCGCGGCAAGAATGCTGAAGATATAGTCGTACCAGGCGACCTTCTTGCCGGCTTTTTTGCTGGAAGCCGGATAGACAAGGAACAGCATCGCCATGACGAAGGTCAGATAAACGCTTCTCTGCTGAAGCGCCGGCAGCGTGCCGAATGCCGAGGTATAGATCAGGAATACCGAAAGAAGAAACGCCAGCGTGTTGACAACAAGCTCTGTCGGCCGGTTCAGCCGGCGCACGTTATCCTCTTTGGAGAATTCCCGCAGGATCTCCTCATTTTTCTGTTCTTCAGAAATTTCCGCGCTTTTTTCCAGATCCTCGGTTTTTACCTTATCAGCCAAGGATGCCTACCTCCTTATAGTAGCGCTCTGCACCCGGATGCAGCTGGATGCCGGAAACCTCGATCGCCTCTTCGACATTCATGTCGGCGAGGGCAGTGTGGAGGATGGACAGTTCGGGGAGATTCTCAAAGACAGCCTTGACCATCTGATAGACGAGCTCTTCATCTGCATCAGCGCGCGTGACCATGAGCTGGCCGTTGGCGATGGTCTTGATATCTTCGGTCTGGTTGCCATAGGTGCCGGCCGGGATGGTATACGGGAAGTATCTGGCGCCCTCGCCGGTGGTGAGCTTTTCGATGGTTTCATCGCTCAGGGAGATGACCTTTGCCTTGTTGATCGACTCGGAGGTCATTTCAATGCAGACGGAGAACGGAGCCTGCGCAATGCCGATCAGGCCGTCGATGTGGCCGTCCTTCATGTTGTCGGCTGCTTCGCCGCTGCCGAGGTACTGCGGGTCAAAGTCGTTGAGTGTCATGCCGAATGCGCTGTAGACCTCTTCGGCTGCCGCCACGTCGCCGCTGCCCGGGCCGCCGATGGCCAGCTTCTTGCCGAACAGATCCGCTTCGGTCTCAATGCCGGAGGAGGTCGTGACAAACTGCTGGAAAATGCCCGGATAGATCATGAACATGGCGCGCAGCTCGGGATAAGCGTTCCCTTCAAACTGACCGAGGCCGTTGACGGCATCGATGCAGACAGAGGCATTGGCCATACCGAATTCAATATCGCCGCGCTGGATGAACAGAATGTTCTGGCCGGAACCGGTGGTTGCCTGTGCCGTATAGCTGCCGAGGTTTGCTTTGTTCCAGAACTGTGCAAAGACAGAGGAAACAGCGTTATAAGTACCGCCGGAGGAACCGCCGCCGACAATATAGTCGCCAGTCGCCGCAGCGGTCGTCTGCGTTTGCGTGGTTTCCGTCTTCGTATCAGCAGTAGTATCAGGCTTGTTGGCTGGGGTACTTGCTGCGCAGGCGGTCATGCCGACGACCAGCAGCAGAACGAGCAGAATGGAAAACAGTTTTTTCATGTTTCTTTCTCCTTTGGTTTTTTGATTATTCAAACGGGATTTCCCCCAATTTGACCAAGTAAATTAAAGTACCATCCGGCGGATCTCATCCGCAGTCTTACCGGCAATGCCAAGACGCTCGGCAGTTCTGCCCTCCGCCATGAAGTCGCGCCCGCAGGCAGCGGAGGCCAGTGCGATGGCGGCGTCCGTCATCGGTGTCGCAATGCCGAGTACCCGGCCAAATGCCGCGATCGGAACCGTGCCGCTGAGCGTATCTTCCGTGACGAAGCGGTGCTGCACCTGAGGAGGGGATTTTACGCCCTTGTAAGCGGCGTTGTGCTGCAAAACGTTATAAAGCCCATCCTGATCGATTTTAAACGAGCGCTTGATGGAATCGGTCAGCGACAGGATCTCAAGGCCGAGCGCGGCGGCGATCGCCTTCTTCTCTGCGTCCATCTGCTCCACCATACGGGCAATGCTCGGCGTAATGCCCTCCATATAATAATCCCACGGAATATGGTTGTCGAGCTTATTGATGTTCATGACAGTCGGCATCGGATGAAGCAATGCGCCCAGATTTTCCAGACTGGTTTCCAGTACGCTGCCGCCGGCGTAGAACACCGGGAATGCGCTCCCGATCACATCCAGCACATGTGCCGTATCCGAAGCAGGCAGCGCGGCCAGCTTCATAGCCTTCTTAATGCCGGAATGGAAGATGACACCCGGCGCAGTCGGCCTGCAGGAATAGATGAGGTCGGTGGATTCCGCAACATAAACGTGCTTGTGCATGCCGCACTTTGAAAAGATATTGCGAACCTCCATTGCGCCGCCGGTATGTCCCGGGTTCAGCACGATCAGCTGCTCATCGTGCAGCTCGGGCGCCATCTGCTCTGCAAGCGTATGATGTGCATCCGTTGTCGTGCAGACCATGATCACGTCGGCATCCGCGATCACCTGATGGATATCATCCGTGATGAGATCCGGCTTTTCTGCCAGATCATATTTTCCGGTCAGCGTAATGGCCGGCAGTGCATTTAGCTGCTCGATAAGCGCACTGTTCTTATCGTAGAGCTTGACCGGATATCCCTGGCTTTTCAGGATAACCGCCATGGACGCGCCGCCTGCGCCCGCCCCGAGCACCGAGTATTTCAACATTCTCCTGGTTCCTCCTTCGATTATGATAACAGTGTGAATATTTAGAAGTCTATCTGATTAACTATGCTAAATCATTTAGGCCTCTAAACTACTAAAACAATACTAGCATACATTTCTGTGTTTGGCAAGCCCACCGCACTACGGCATTTTTTACAAAATTCGGCTTGCATTTTTGTCGCCTTTTTTTGCGCCGCATGCTCCTGTTTGGCTGCGCGGACATTGCACGGGGCGGCTGTGTTCCGGCAGATCATGGGATGATACCGGCGTACGCCAACGGATATGACCTGCTTTGCGCAGTTTCAATTGACAAAGAATAGTATTTGTGATACCATCTAAATATAGATATCTAAACAATTATAGAATGAGATGTTGGAATGAATAAAAACGAAGAAAACCTCATGCAGTCGGAAAAGATCCGGCAGGAAACGGTCAGATCATTGGGTGATTTAGGCCATACGGTTGGCTGTGTCATTCGGTTTACGCTGATGTTCAACGGCTTTATGATGCGCAAGCGCAGCTATGGCGGCGGCGAAAAACTGACGCTTGTCGAACTGATGCTTCTGCTGACGATTTCAGAAAGCGAAGGAATTTTTGCCACGGAAATCGCAAAAAAGTGGAGAAAGACAAAAGGCGCCATTTCTCAGATCCTGAAGAAGCTGGAAACGAAGGGCCTGATCGATAAGCAGCGCGATTCACACGACGCAAAGATGTACGGGCTGTTTTTAACAGAACGCGGACGCCAGATCATCGAGGAGTTCGATCAGCAGGATACCGTGGAAAGCCCGGTTATTCTTGAGAAAATGCGCGAGGAGTTTACAGAGGAGCAGATCAACAATTTCTATTGCGTCATGCGCAAATATACCGAGATCCTGACGGAGGTCTGAGGTGCAGGCCGGAAAGCGCTGTCCGGTCGGACGATACCGCAAACGCAGCTTCTTAAATAAGTACATATAAAAATCCCGTGGGATCAGCTGATCCCACGGGATTTTTGCTGTGCCCGGAACGATCCGAACGCGCGGCAGGCAGAGCCGGCGGCTGCATGGATTGTAAAAACAAATCAGAAAAAACAAAACAGCCGCAACACGTTCCTGCTTGAAAATGTCCGCCATCCGCCGCAGCGTCAAGTCTGCATCGTTCAGTCAGGGCTCATGTTGCCGCTCCCTTTTCTGTCATCGCTTTGAACGATGTGTGCCGAAAAGAGCTTCGAGAGCACCAGCACGCACGCGCCCATGCCGATGATCCAGCCCGCGCCGAGCCTCAGGAGATAGACGATCGCCGATCTCCGCGCGGCGTTGTCCGTTCCGAACGTGCCGGGCCCTAATTTCACGGTGTTTCCCGCTAGGGTGTATCTGAAAACTGAAAATGTGACCGGCAGCGAGGAATTTTCACGCTGTGCAAGACATTTTTTCGCAGGAATACTGACGTATTTCAAGGAAAAATGACGCGGCGCGGCGTGAAAAGGACCGCTGTCCGGGTGCGTTGGGAGTTTTCAGATACACCCTAGTTTCTTGCCCCGGAAGCTCTCGCCCTTAATGTTGAATACCGTGGCATCATCAAAGATCCGGTCCAGGGCACAGAGCAGGGTGTCGTCCTCATTGAAATTGCTGCGCCAGTGGGACGGGTGCTTGTTGCTGGTGAACACAATATAAAGGATTTGAAAGAAAAAGTAATGGCTTTTTCTATTTGACTACGATTGGCGCTTTTCGCCCGGCTCAATATGGCGATTCTCGCCCGGCGCTAAGAAGAATTACAAGTTCCATTCTCTCTTTTATATCTGGCGGTATCTTATCGGGCAATCAGGCCGGTCGCCTCATAAAATTGCTGTCCGGCGAGAATCCGTTCTTTAAGCAGCGCTTGAAAGCGGTTCTGCGGCACAAACGCGGCGATCTCATCTGGCTGAATGTCCCAGCGAAACGCATATCGTGCAGCCGCGTTGGATGCGGTGCGTCCGATTATTTGAAAACGCTGTTGAAAAAATGAAATATTGGAGTATACTCCAACCAGAGGCAGCAGCGTTTCATCCAGCAGCCAGGAGTGACAGCTGAAAAACCGGAACGCATACGACGGGAAGTATTTTGGAAAAAATGTTCGCGCCTGTGCAAACGATGCGTCGCACGCTGCCGGGTCAAGCGCACCACCGCGGCAGATATGTACGGACACCAGCGGCTCACCCGGCTCAATGCCAAGATCAGGAGCAGAAAAGTCCGCCGGCTCCATGCAGAATTGAAGTCGTCCAAGCTGGAACAGCCGCAGCGTCAGATGATTCGTCAGCCATGCGCTTTCGGCAAGGCCGATCTTGCCGCTATAGCTCCAATATTCGGAGGCCCAGCGGCCGATATCGTCGATCGTATGATAAAATACCTCGTCCGGAAGCTGGTGCCTTTGATAATCGTTCAGCAGCTTCTGACTCCAAAGGAGCGCTGCGAGCAGATCCGTCTTGGGATCGCCGCTCCAACGGAGCGTGTCTGCCCTGTAAATTGCGGCGGCCTGAGAAAGTGCCGGAAGCAGCGCTTCCTCAAAGTCCTTTTGATAGAGCGCGTCCAGACCCTGACGGGTATATTCCTGCCGCGCAAAGGAAATCGCCTGTTCGATGTTGTTCATTTTGTACCCAACCTGTAGAGATTTCTCAGGAAGCGCTTTGCGACCGGGTTTTCCTGCCGCAGATCGAGCTGGCAGATCACATAGTGCTTGCCCTCGTATAGCTTTTCTGCCGCAGCCAGCACCGGCCCCCAATTTCCCTGTTCGTCCATATTGTTGGACAAAAGAATGGGTGTGAAGCCTTCGGCGGTAAACGTCGTGTCCAGCAGCGGCGTGATGCAGTCCTCCTTGGCGTCATACCAGTAGGAGAAGTCCTGCTCCTTAAATTCCGCGACAGCCGGGTAGCCGGTCTTGCGGGAGACGAAGTGCAGCGGGAGCATGCCGCAGGACTTGACGGTCACGGTCTCACCCGCGACGGTATGCAAACCCGGTTCCAGCTTCAGAATGACAACATTGTCGTTCGGTACGACAGTCACGTCCTGAAATACGGTCAGCTTCTGCTCTGCGTAATTGACAACGTCCCCGTTCCCGTCCAGCAGGACGGCGCGGAGCGTCAGCGTTTCGCGGTCTTGCGCGGTCTCTGCCGGGAATTCGGCGCTGGCGATATAGGCTGCGCGGCAGGCGTCCGCGTGCGCGGGGGCGCGCCCGGTCTGAATCAGCTTGTTTTGTTCGTTGTAAAGCTCAAAGGCAAGCGTATACGCGCCGGATTTCGCGGTATCATTGCACAGGAACGCTTCGATCTGAATCGTTTCGCCCGCCGTATAGGCAAAGCGGTCGGTGCGTAGCGACACCAGCAGGGGCGCGAGTGCATCTCGGTAGGCAAAATACGCCTGCTTCGGGATGCGCTTGCAGTCCATGATGGACTTCATCCAGCCGCTGGGCCATGCGTCGATGAACAGATGAATGGCGTTCGAGACCATGCGGTCGTCGCGGCGGAATGCCTCGGTCATCATGCGCGTGGCAAAGGCCTGATACCGCTGGCTGCGGCTGATCCAGCCCTGCATATCCTCCTGCGCGTCATAGAAAAAGCCGCTGAAGCTCTTTGTCTGGCTGCGGACGATATGGCCGGGGTCAAACGGTTCGCGCAGCCATTCACGCGGGTAGCATTCCTCCATGACCTCCGCCGAATCCAGCCCCTCCGCGCCGTATTCGCCGCAGCCATAGTACCAGCCGGGCTTGACCGGCAGCCAATAGCCCCGGTGCAGACGGCCAATGTCAATGCCGTGGCCGTTATACCACATGGGATAGCAGTGGTTGTCCGGCATCCCGTCCGTGGGCGGGTCATAATCGCCGTCCACATGCTTGATGACCTGATCGGGGTTCGAGAGCTTCACAACAAGATCACAGCAGGTAAAGAAGCTTTCCAACTCCGGGCGAATCAGATGGCGGTGCGGCTCGTTATTGGCGTTCGGGAACGGCTCGTTGATATAGCTGACGACGGCATTGCACGGATGCTTACGCACCATGCGCGCCAGTTCCTCCGCTTGCCGGATGCCCTCCGGGACGCGGAAGCGGCGCATGACGCCGAACAGCGGAAGATCTGTCTGCGTCATAAGGCCGAGCTTGTCGCAGTATTCGTAGACCTCATCCTGCACCGGCCGCTGCGTCAGACGCAGAAAATTCATGTTGCAGAGTTTGGCCAGCAGAATATCGTCGATCAACTGCGGAAGATCGCCGCGCAGCACGTCCTGCTGCTCAAAGCCCATCGTATTGGCCCCGCGCAGACGGATGGAGCGGCCATTGAGATAGAACATCCCCTTGCGCTGCGGACTTTCTGTGTCCTGCGTAAAGCTGCGCATACCGAACTGCTGTGCAACGCGGTCGATACACGTCCCGTTTACAAGAACGGCAGTCTGAAGCTGGTACAGATACGGCGCTTCCAGATCCCACAGCTTTGCGTTCGGCAGGTCAAATTTGATCTTGTACAGATTTTTTCCGTGCTTGAGCGGCATGGGAATACCCTTTCCAAGCTCGGACTTGACAGCGGCCTCGGTCAGACTGTCGCCCATGCCGACGAAGCGCTTCGTCTCCGGGATATGCCGACGGTCTTCAAAGACTGTTTCATGGAAATTCTGCCCGTAGAGCGAAAGGGAAATTTCAACCGGGATGGTATCATAGCTGTCGTTCTGAATTTCCAGCCACGCCTCCGCCTGATCGTCCAGCGGGCGAATATAGAGGTCGCTGATATGGATAGAATTGCGGATCTCGACATAGACGCGATTGTAAATGCCCATTCCTGCGGGGCAGTGGTGCCAGCCGTCTAGCGGGCCGTCCCAGCCGAGGCCGGTAGCGGCATAGAGCTTGTCGCCCTCCGTTTCTTCTTCGCCGCCGGGATCGTTTCCCATATAAATGTGGTCATTATACAATTCAACTTTTACCCGATTTGTGCCGTCTTTGACGATGCCTGTAATCTCAAACTCGAATGGAGAGAAGAAGCCTTCGTGTTCTCCGCCAAATGTGTCATTGACGGTAACGACTGCACGGTAATCCGCGCCGTCAAAATGGATATAGACCGACTGGCCCGCCAAAAGCGCAGGCAGCTCAAACGTGGTTTCATATGTCTTTTTGCACACGCCGATAGGCCCGCCGTATTCCGGGATCGTGACCGGTTGACCATCGCGCAGAAACGACGTGAGATCCATGCGCCGGCGCAGGCTTTCAAACGCAGGCGCGTGGTTTTCCAGAAACGGACGGTATGCCTCCCGCATGGCCGCAAGCGCGTCTTTCAGTTCTTCCGCAGTGGACAGATGAGGCTTGACCGCGATGGGGTGTACATCTGCCTGTTCCAGACGGCAGATAACGGTTTCATGCGGAATTGGCGTGACCGGCTCCAGAAGCGCAGCGTTCCCGCCGATGCCGTTTGCCGCGATTTGTGCGAATTGATCCATATCTGTTCTCCTTTTCGCTGCTTTTTCGTATCGTAACACAGCGCATATAGGGAGACAATCTGCGAAAATGACACTTTGACCCGCGAAAATGTCATATTCGCCACCTATGATTTTTGACCCGCATTCTTTTAGAATGCGATACAGAGGATACTGGACCGATGGACGGATGTGAGGCAGCTTATGTTTGAAGCATTTTTTACGGATCCCTGTATGCGATACCGCACAGAGGTGATCAACGGCATTGACTTTTACGGGTTGGGATTCAGCATGGTACGCGGCGAATGTGTGGCGGAAGGAACGCTGCGCTGGATGCAGAAAGGCGAAGCTGCGGCCGTGCTCATCACAAATACGAGCCTGCCGGATATGTCTGGGTTTGAACTTGCCAGACATGTCCGCAGACAGTTTCCGTGCCTCCGCGTGATTTTTTTGACTGACACGCCGAACCTTGCGGAAGCGCAGCAAGCCGTCCGGTGCGGTGCGTATGACTATTTGCCGAAGTCTGACGGGATTGACGCGCTGCGCAGCGCGATGATCCGCGTTTCAGAGGAGCTGCACGCGGAAAGTCGGGAAGAATCATATCTGCGCGGCCAGCAAAACTGGGATGAGTGCATTTCGAGACTTCTGAAGCTGCTTTTGGCACTGAAGCCGGGCATCGATGAGGATCACTGGCAAATGTATTCCAAAGTCAAGCCGCTGCTGAGCAATGCTCCGCTGCGCATGGAGGCTCTGCTGGTGCGCTCTTTGATGGAGGAACTACGCACGGAAATTTGCCGCAGAGATGAGGCGCTGGCCGCGCAGATCCGAAGCAGCATGATGGCTGCTCCGCTGGGCATACTGACCTCCGCGCAGGGGACGGCGGCGTACATGGACGCCATCTGGGCGCTGCTTTCCGAAAAGGGCTATATCACGCAGGAGGACGCGCTGAAAAGCGATCCCATCGGGCGCGCCTGCGTCTATATGCAGTCACACCTCGCAGAAAAACTGACCGTGCAGGAGCTGGCTGAGTATGTCCACATCAGCCCACGGCATTTTATCCGAAAATTCCAGACAGAGATGAACGAGAAATTTACGGATTATCTGTCCCACATCCGTGTTCAGGCGGCAATTCAAATGCTGGAGGCTGGCCGGGATGTCAAATCCATTCCAGAGGCGGTCGGATATAAAGATGAGAAAAGCTTTTATTCCGTGTTCCGGAGGTTCACAGGCTGTTCCATGCGCGAATACCAGCAGAAACTGAACTTGAGCCAGCGAAAGGAGAAGCAGTCATGATAAAGCTATGGAACCAAACCATGCCGCACCGCTGCGTAGAGGATGCGTTTGAACCGTATCTGACGCCATATGACTGTGACGCCGCAAAGACGGCCATTGTCGTGTGTCCGGGCGGCGCTTACTGCGGCCGGGCGGACTATGAGGGAAATGACGTTGGCGCGTGGCTGAATACCATCGGGATAACAGCCTTCGTGCTGGAATACCGCGTTGCGCCGAGTAAAGCCCCGGCGCAGCCGTCAGACGCGCAGCGGGCGATGCGTCTGGCAAGAAAGCTTTGCGCGGAACGCGGAATTGAGTGTCTTGGCATCATGGGCTTTTCCGCCGGCGGCCATCTGGCGGCGACTGCCTCAGTACATTACGGCTATCCGTTTTATCCGCCGCAGGATGAAATTGACGCGCTTTCCGCGCGGCCTGATTTTACCGTCCTGTGCTACAGCGTGATCGACATGGGAGAGTATGGGCACGAATGGAGCCGACGGCTTCTGCTCGGCGATACGCCGGATGAGGCGCAGATCGAATTCTATTCTCCGCAGAGCTGCGTGACAGAAAACACGCCGCCCGCCTTTCTCTGGCACACGGCGCAGGATGCAAGTGTTCCGGCGATCAATTCGATGCTCTATGCCGCCGCGCTGCAAAAATGCGGGGTGCCGTATGAGCTGCACATCTTCCCGTTTGGACAGCACGGCACGGCGATGGCGCTGGATGATGCTTCTGTCGGACAGTGGCGGCAGCTTTTGCGCCAATGGTTGGTCAGCATGAAGTTTTTATAAGCGACACGAAAGGCACATACGGCAGCGTATGTGCCTTTTGCCTAATTTCACGCAATCGTCTCTGTGCATACTGACAAAAGAATGAATGCGAATCGTCAAATTCAATGCTGATTTTTTGGCGACAATGCTTAAAACAAACGTATAGATACAGATAGAATGCAGAAATAATGCACAATCAACGCAGTCGCAATCGCCCACCATCTTGTCACAATCACACCTTGGAAATCAAAAACCGAACCCGTAAAATGAAGAAAAAGAAAGCGGAGGCGCCCATGCGAACCATGACAAAGGAAAGAAAAAAGGAAGGACCGCGTCTTGGCCACAGAGGCCGGGCGGATGCAAAGGCCAGTCGGCAGCTGCTGCTTCTGTGCATCCCGGCGATCATCGGTTATATCCTGTTCAACTATATACCGATGGGCGCCGCGATCATCATTCCGTTTAAGAATTACAAGTTCTCCAAGGGCATCCTCGGCAGCGACTGGTGCGGTCTGGCCAACTTCAAGTGGATCATCCAGTCTGTCGCGCTTGACCGAGCACTGCGAAACACGGTGCTCTATGGTTTGCTCTTTATGGTGCTCAATCCGATCACCAATGTTGCTATCGCGCTTTTGCTGTTTGAAATCACCAGCAAGCGCCGCCTGAAAACCTATCAGACCATCATTACGTTCCCGAACTTCATGTCGATGGTCATTGTTGGCTATATCGTCTACGCCATTCTGAGCCCCAGAACCGGCCTCATGAACCAGATCATTCAGTTCTTCGGCGGCGATCCGGTCGACGTGTACATGAACTCGAAATACTGGCCGTTTATCCTGACCGTTGTGAACATCTGGAAGGGTATCGGCATGGGCTCCATGATGTACTTTGCAGCCTTGATGGGCATTGACACCTCGCTCTATGAGGCAGCGGAGATCGACGGCGCAAGCCGCTTCCAGAAGATGCTCCATATTTCTCTGCCGCATCTTGTCCCGCTGATCTGCATTTTTACGATCATGAACGCGGGCACGCTCATCAATGGCAACTTTGACCTGTTCTATGTTATCCCGAGAAACACCTCCACGCTGTATGCAACGACTGATATCCTGAACACCTATGTCTATCGTTCCTTACAGGAGTCCAGCTACTCGATCGGCGCGACGACGGGTCTCATTCAGTCCGTCGTGGGTATGTTCCTTGTTCTGCTGTCCAACTGGATCGTCAAGAAGATCTCCCCGGACAACTCGATGTTTTAAGCGGAAGGGAGAATCTTATGAATCCGAAAATCAAGCACAGCCGTGACCGGGCGTTCAAGCGCTTTGTGTATGTCTTCTTCTTCCTGATGTGTGCCTGCTTCGTCATTCCGCTGATTGTCGTCATTTCGGCGTCGTTCACGAGCGAACAGGCGCTGACCTCCGGCGGCTTCTCGCTGCTGCCGCGTGAGTTCACGCTTGACGCGTACAGATCCGCGTTTTCCAGCGGCACGCGTGTGCTGCGGGCCTACGGCGTAACAATTTTCCAGGCCGTCGTCGGCACTGTCCTCAGCACCCTGGTTTCGGCGCTGGCGGCCTATCCGCTTTCCAGAAGTAATTTCCGCTATCGCCGGCCCATCACGGTCTTCATCTTCTTTACGATGCTGTTCAGCGCCGGTATGATCCCGAACTACATTATTTTCTCCAAGTATTATAAGCTTGCGGATTCGATCTGGGTCTACATCCTGCCGGGCATCACCGGCGGCGCGTGGAACACGATGGTGTTCCGTACGTTCTTCAAGGGCTTGCCTGAAACGCTGTTTGAAGCGGCGTATCTGGACGGCGCAAGTGAACTGAGAATTTTCTTCCAAATTGTATTGCCGCTTTCCACACCTGTTTTGGCGTCCCTCGGCTTTATGGCGCTGGTCGCGCGCTGGAACGACTATACCACGTCCATGATTTATATCCGCAACGAAAACCTCTATACGCTGCAATATCTCCTACAGCGCATGATGGATCAAGTGGAATTTATGAAGAATCTTGCAAACAATCCTATGATGTCCGGCAGTGTAAAGCTGAATACGGCTATGCTGCCGAGCGAATCTCTGAAATTTGCCATGTGTGTCATCGCGGCAGGCCCCATGCTGGTCGTGTTCCCATTCTTCCAGAAATATTTCGCGCAGGGTCTGACGATCGGCGCGGTCAAGGGCTGAAGTCTCAGCCGGATTTATGAATTGTATGCCGGAAAGCGAATGGTACCGCGTTTTCAGGCGTTTACAAGAGAAAACGACACCCTATACCACCTAAAATTTAAGGAGGATATCATGAAAAAGAGAACCCTTTGTCTGCTCCTCGCCATGATTATGGTTTTGAGCATCGTTCTGGCGGGCTGCAGCAAGACTGCTGAGACTCCCGCTGCGGACGAAACCCCCGCTACGGTCGAGCCGGCGGAAGCCACTGACACCCCCGCTGCGCCCGAAGAGACTGCCGAGCCTGCGCTCGAGCAGAAGACCATTCAACTCATGATCACCGGCTCCGGCAAGCAGAACGGCTCCGACGCGGCATGGGCTGCGTTCAATGAACTGCTTCAGAAGTATGTCCCCAACACCACTGTGGAATTCATCGACGTTCCGTTTGCAGAATACAGCGAGAAGTTCACGCAGGTTCTGGCATCCGGTGAAGGCGTTGACCTGGCATGGGTCGGCTGGCTGGTCGACAAGCCCACGAACATTAACGACGGCAACCTGATGCCGCTTGATGAGCTGATCGCAGAATACGGTCAGGGCATCGTGGATACCCTTGGCGAAGAAGTCGTTGAGATTCATCGCAATGCGGCTGACGGCCAGCTGTACTATCTTCCCAGCTGGCAGGGTCTGTGCGGCGACCGCCGCGGCTGGGTCGTCGTGACCGAGCTTGCTGAACTTGCAGGCGACACCTGGATCGAGGACACCAAGGCTGCTCTTGATAAGTGGCGCAACCACTACTCCGGCATTGAAGACTTCCAGGCTGTTCTGGATCAGGCGACCAAGTATCTGGCTGCCGCGAAGGAAGCCGGTAAGCTTGGCGCTGGCATCAACACCGGCCGTGCATTTGGCTGGTCCATGTATACCGGCAATATGCCGTTCCTCTTTGTTGGCGGCGCAGAAATCGGTGTTCCGTTTGAGGACAACACATTCACTGTGACCGATGGTGTCGCAAGTGAGCACTATAAGCTCTATGCCAAGACCATGGCTGACTGGTATAAGGAAGGCTACATCCGCTCCGATATCATGTCTGTTGACACCTCCACGCTGACGATGCCCGTTGACGGCCAGATCACCGACAGCACTTACATCTTTGGCTGCGACCAGTATCTTACGGAAGCCGATGAAGAAGCCATGAGCGCAAGCTGCGGCATGGATATGACGATGATCCCCATTGAGGAGAATGCGTATCTCCAGAAGGGCGACGCGACTGCGTATGCCATTCCCTACTGCTCTGACGAGCCTGAGCGTGCTATGATGGTTCTCAACGCGATCTATTCCCAGCCCGACTTGTACAACACCCTGATCTACGGTGTTGAGGGCGTTGATTACACCAAGAACGATGACGGCACGATCACCACGACTTATTCTGGCGCCGACGTTACTGCTGATGACAACTATGGCATCCAGAGATGGATCATTGGTTCCTGCAAGAACGCGCTCATCAACAACGGCACCGATCCCAACTACTATACTGATCTGGAAGCACTCGAGTCGACCGCACGTGTCAATCCGTTCATGAACTTCACGTTCGACAGAACGAATGTCGAAGGCATTTGCGCAAGCATTCTGAACGTCTATTATGAATACGGCTCTCAGCTCGACAACGGTGTCGGCGGAGATAATTGGGAAGACATTTATAACAGCTATCTTGCTGCCCGTAAGGATGCTGGCGTAGAGGAACTGATTGCAGAATTCCAGAACCAGCTGAACGAGTACATCGCGGCCAACGATATCACTTCCTGGTAAATTCCTGACCAAAAGCGGAAGGGGCGTTCCGTCTCTTCCGCTTTTCCTATAAACTTTTTTCCTGATTTTTGTAAGAATGACGACATATTATATTGATTTTCAGAATGGCTGCGACGAAAATGACGGCCGCAGTCCGGAAACTCCATTCAAAACACAGCACCCGGAACTTCTGAAACCGGACGATACCGTTCTGTTCCGGCGCGGCAGCGTGTTCCGCGGGCCGCTGCAAAATCCGTCCGGCCGCTGGGAGCATCCCATCCATTACGGCGCGTATGGCGAGGGTGAACCGCCTGTGTTCTGCGGCTCCCAAAGCCTTTCCGATCCGGCACAATGGGAAAACGTCGGCGGAAGCATCTGGCGGTTTACCGGCATGCTTTCCGGTGAGACGGCCAACCTGATCTACGGCGACGGAACGTGCGGCGCGCTGCGCTGGACACGCGAGGAGCTTTGCGAGCAGGGCGACTGGTTTGATTCCTGCCTTGGATATTCCATTCAGCATCTCCCGCTTGCGGAGGATCATACGCTGCTGGTCTATTCGCAGGAAAATCCCGCGGCCTTCTACGGAAGCATCGAATGCGCGACCTCGCAGTACCGCTGGCTGGCGCACTGCGGACACGACATGGTTATTTCCGATCTGGAATTCCGCAACAACGGCCTGCACGGCATCGCGGGCGAGGAGGGCGGCCGGAATCTGCGCATCGAAAACTGCCGGTTTGCCAAAATCGGCGGCGCCGTCTGGGATAAAGACCAGAAGATCCGCTTTGGCAACGCCTTTGAGTGCTGGAACGTGGCGGTGAATGTCGAGGTCGAGCACTGCGTGTTCGACGATATCTACGATTCCGCCGTCACGCATCAGGGCGGCGCGGACTGCAAGCCCGCGTACCACTTCCTGATCCGAAGCAACACCTTCCGCCGCTGCGGTATGGCGGCCTATGAACAGCGCGATCTGCTGCCGACGTATGCGGAGTTTACAGACAATGTCTGCGAGGACGCCGGCGAGGGCTTCTCCAGGCTTGGCGAGACGATGCCGCGCCGGTCGGAGATCTGGCCGCAGCCGATGGGCCACCATGTGTTTTTGTGGCGGATTTCCCATGCGGCGGGTAATGAGCATTTTGTAATCAGCCGGAACAGGTTTGGGGATGCGCCCTATGGCGCGGCCATCTACTCCGTCAACGCGCCGGAGGCAGACCACATGGTTCATCTGGAGAATAACCAGTATCCGATGCAGCGTTATGCACTGTTCGGCCGGATGTACGGTGTGGATTATCCCGATCTTTCCGCGTGGGAAAGCAGAAGAAAAGAAGAAAGAAAAAGTGAGAACCCAATGAGAGTCTTTACAGTTGCGCTGATCGGCGCAGGCAACCGCGGCGAAATTTATACCGATATTATGAAGACGCTGCCGGAAAAATTTCGCGTTGTTGCTGTCGCTGATCCGAACGAGAACCATCGCAAAAATATTCAGCACAAGCATGGTCTGCCCGATGACCATGTGTTTGAAACGTGGGAGCAGCTGCTCTCGCAGCCGAAGCTGGCTGATATCGCGGTCATTACGACGCAGGACAGTATGCACTATGCGCCCGCCATGAAAGCGCTGGCGGACGGATACGATGTGCTGCTGGAAAAGCCGTTGGCCCGCACGGAGGACGAATGCGTCGACCTGCTCAATCAGGCGCGCAAATACGGCCGCAAGTTCATGGTCTGCCATGTGCTGCGCTACACACCGTTCTATTCCCGTGTGAAGCAGCTCATTGACGAGGGCGTTCTGGGCGATATCGTCACCATTGTCCACACGGAGGGCCTCGGCAACACCCACCAGAGCCACAGCTTCGTCCGCGGCAACTGGGGCAATACGGAGCGGAGCAACTTTATGCTGCTGGCCAAGTCCTGCCATGACATTGACCTGCTGCAATGGCTGATGAAGAAGCAGTGCACGAAAATTCAGTCGTTCGGCTCACTCAAGTATTTCCGCCGTGAAAACGCACCATCCGACGCACCCGAGCGCTGCATCGACGGCTGCCCGCACGCAGAAACGTGCCCCTATAACGCCGTGCGGCTCTATCTGGACGACAAGAAGAACATGTGGTTCCGCACCACCTCCACCGGCAAGGTCGACCCCACCGACGCGGATGTGGAATACACGCTTCGCCATACGCAGTACGGCAAGTGCGTCTTCAAGTGCGATAATGACGTGGTCGACCATCAGGTCGTGAACATGGAGTTTGCGGACAAATCTACGGCCTCGTTCACCATGAGCTGCTTTAATTACAACGGCCGAAAGTCCAACATTATGGGCACGAAGGGCGAGATGTTCCTCGACTTTGAGGGCGACGAAATTCGCATTTTCCACTTTGAGGGCCGCTGGTGGGAGACCATCCACACCAATGGCCGCGTCGACGGTACGCTTGTCGGCGGTCATGGCGGCGGCGACCCCGGTATTGTCAATGCGCTCTATGACTATATGACCGGCGTGAAAACCGCCGACGAGGTCAGCGAGATCGGCATTTCCTGCGAAAATACCCGTCTGGTCTTCGCTGCCGAGCGCTCCCGCCTGAACGGAGACGTTGAGACGATCACCCCGCTGGAATAAAGAACCTCCCGCAAAAGCGCCGGATGTCCGCCGTTCTCCGGCTGATGCCCGGCGCACTATTTTGGGAATGGAGACTGATTTATGAAACGAATTTATAAATCCTGCGTTGCAGTCCTGCTGCTGCTTGCGATGCTCCTGAGCTGTGTTCCGGCGCTGGCCGCCGGAAGCAGCCGCAGCTTTACAACGCTGCAGAAGGCCGAAGCGCTGAAGACCCTTGGCCTGTTTCAGGGCACAAACAAGGGCTTCGAGCTGGAAAAGACGCTGACGCGCGAACAGGCGATCACCTTGATCGTCCGCCTGCTCGGCGCGGAAGCGGAAGCCAAGGAAAAGAACCCGGAGCATCCGTTTACGGACGTTCTGGCATGGGCGAGCCCCTATGTGGGCTATGGCTACCAGAACGCGCTTGTCAAGGGCGTATGATATATCGTTCAGTGTCTGCCAGATCACGGCAAACCAGCTTCGCGTTATCGTCAAGGTAGACGGCGCGGAATGGTTCAATGAGGTCTACACCGACTCCAAGCTGGCAAATACTGCGGGCTACTTCTGCTTCGGCAGCGTCAACACCGCGTCTGTGACCATTGAAAAGACCGGCAAGGTCGTCGTCCCCGATCCTGAACCCGAACCCACATACGACGTGGTCGATGTGACGGAACTGCTGGCGGATAAGGATAACTGGACAACTGGCTGGAATAAGGCGCTTGCATTTGAGAATGGCAGTGTCACAGCAGATGGTGACCTGACCTCTACCTATTCTGTCGGCGGCTACAACGGAAAGACCTACAAAAACACGATTTTCCGCTTCAAATATGCGCTGACGCGCTATGCTGACGATGGTTATGACGGATTCACCCTTGGTTCCGGGCCGGACAATGTGTATTGGGGTGCCGGAGGTGTTTACGTGGACTTCAACAAAGATAGTGCCGTTCTTCGCTGCATCGGCAAGGATATACAGGCGGTTTTTGTAACGTCCGAAGTACCAAGTCTGAACGATGGACAGCCATACAATATCGAATTTGGCATTATTGGTGTGAACGAGAGCACCGTCAAAGTGATTCTGAAAATCAACGGCAAGACCTATTTTGAGAAAGAACTCACAAACAGTGATTTTGTGGGCGAGGAATTCTATTTCGGTATTATCGCAGTCAAATCAAAAGCCACCATCAGCAAACCGGACACCAAATAAGTCCGAACACCCAACATACACAAAGGCCGGGTGCGTGCACCCGGCCTTTGATGGTTCAACTCAAAGAAAGGACTCTATGAAGAAAACCTATCATTACGCCATTGCCTGCCCGACGAGCATGGGCGTGCGGATTACGCCGCCGGAGCGGATGGCGGTGCAGAACAGCAATACATTTTAT
>CAKUEH010000036.1 GCA_934646185.1 uncultured Oscillospiraceae bacterium
GGAAACATCTGTTTTTGCTTTCCATTTTGATTTTGCACGGATGGGAGGAACACTATGGGGCCCACATGCAAAAGCTACGTTCTGGAACTCCTCGAGAATTCTTCACATCGGCTACGGCAAATTGAACTCATGCGGTATGAGCTTCAGCATATACCGCAGATCTCTGACTCAGAGATGATTGAGGCAATGTCTTTGCCGTCTTTGACAAGCGGCGAAAAAGCTGCTGACTCAAAAGCTGTTCCGGATGTTGCGCTCTCCTATAAGCGCACGGCCGAACGGATGAATGCCGAGGCGCTGAGCGAGCTTGCGTCTGCCTATATGAATCTCTGGCGGGAGCATGACCGACTCCAGCATTATATTGGATTACTGGATGAGCGCCAAGGCAGGGTACTCCAGCTATACTACTTTGAGTCGTATGTGTGGACAGACGTTGCAAAAGCCATGCACATGACAGTGCGGACAGCACAGAGAATCCGGCAGCAGGCAGTGAATGAGTTGGAAAAATTATACGCATTCGCTAAAGACTTTTTTCTAATTTAGTTGTTGTAAAAATAGAAAAGGATGGTTAATACAATGTCATTACCACAGGTTTTGATAAAAGACAAATACTGTCTGACGATTGATGAGGCTGTTGCCTACTTCAATATCGGCGAAAAACGAATGCGTAAAATTGTCGAAGAAAACCAGACGTCGGATTTCATCATACAGAATGGTGTAAAAACATTGATCAAGCGAAAAAAGTTTGAAGCATTTCTTGATCGCCTTTCCTCCATTTGAGAAACATCTTTCAAATTATAGTGTCTCCAGCGGCTAGGAAAGAAGCCTCTGACATGATATACTGTTTGTATATCGTGCCGAGGCTCTTTTTCATGAGGAAAGGAGCATGGAACATGAGCGAAAAAAGACGAGATCAAAGAAATCGTATTCTTCGCAATGGAGAGAGCCAACGCAAGGATGGCCGTTATGTATTCAAATACCGGGATATCAACGGTCAGCCGCAATTTGTATATAGCTGGCGACTAGAGCCGACTGACAGGCTGCCTGCCGGGAAGCGGGACGGTCCTGCGCTTCGGGAATTAGAACCGAAAATCATACGGGATCTTGAAGATAAAATATCCCCTCGCGGTGGTGACATGACTGTCATGGAACTGGTTCAAAAGTATCTGCGCACCAAAACCGGCGTCAGAGCAAGCACCAGGGCGGGATATAAAACCGTTCTGAATCTTCTGGAGAAGGATTCATTTTCCGGAACCCGCATCGATCGTGTGAAGCAATCCAATGCAAAAGTATGGCTGATTGACCTGCAAAAAAGCGGCAAGAGTTATAGCAGTATTCATTCCATTCGTGGCGTCCTGCGTCCGGCATTCCAGATGGCCGTTGATGACGACCTGCTTCGTAAGAATCCATTTGATTTTGAGTTGGCCAGTGTGATCGTTGACGACAGTGTGACCAGAGAGGCGATTTCACGAAAGGATGAACGCATTTTTCTGGATTTTATCCGAAACGATAAGCATTACTCGCAGTATTACGATGGCATGTGCATCCTGTTCAAAACTGGCCTTCGCATTTCCGAATTTGCCGGCCTGACACTCAGCGATGTCGATTTGCGTGCCCGCGTGATCCACGTTGATCATCAGCTGCAGCGCACAACGCAGATGGAGTACATTATCGAAGATCCAAAGACAGAGAGTGGTATCCGTGATATTCCAATGACTGACGAGGTCTACGATTGCTTTTCCAGGATCATTGCCGGAAGGCCAAAGCCAAAAGTCGAACCGTTTGTAGGCGGAAAAACAGGTTTTCTGTTTTTGGACAAAAACGGGAAGCCGAAAGTGGCGCTTCACTGGGAAAAATACTTTCATTATGCACTGGAAAAGTATAATCGGACTTACAAGGTTCAGCTTCCTAAAATTACACCCCACGTTTGCCGGCATACATTTTGCTCCAACATGGCGAAAAGCGGCATGAACCCGAAAACGCTGCAATACCTGATGGGCCATTCCGACATCAGTATTACAATGAACACTTATACGCACATCAAATTTGAAGATGCACGTGATGAAGTTGTTCGCGTGTGCTCGGAGCAACTGGCTGCAAAAAACCACATACAGCGGGTCAGGGTGCAGGCAATCGGCTGATTTCCCAAGCTGTTGCTCGAAAACGCCTTGATACGCCAATCTGTTTCCTGCTTACTCTGCCATGGGATATTGTTTATATGCCACACGCGCGGTTTAAGGCCACTTTCGGTAGTAAAATCCAGTATATGGACGCAATTTACTACTTTTGTACTACTTTTGCCGGATACGAGGTACCATGATACGCCACAATATGCCAAGAAAGCATATTCTGTAAATTTAAAAAACTACGAAGAAGTAACGAAATACCAAGATAATCGAGGAAATACCAAGATGGTAAAGATTTTGTTTATCTGCCACGGCAATATCTGCCGCAGTCCGATGGCGGAGTTTATCATGAAGGCGCTGGTGCGGGAGGCGGGGGTGGCGGCCCGGCTGCGGATCGACTCTGCGGCGGTCAGCCGGGAGGAGCTCGGGAACCCCATCTATCCGCCGGCGCAGCGGCAGCTGCGCGCGCACGCCGTGCCGTTTGACGATCACCGGGCGCGGCAGATGACGCGCGCCGACTATGACGCTTACGATCTGCTCGTCGGCATGGACGGCAGCAATCTCGCTGGCATGCGGCGCATCTGCGGCGGCGACCCGGACGGGAAGCTCCGGCTGCTGATGGAATATACCGGCGCGGCGCGCGCCGTCGCGGATCCGTGGTACACCGGAGATTTTGACGCCGCGTGGCGCGATATCGAATCCGGCTGCCGTGCGCTTCTGGACGCGCTGATGCCCTCGCTGTAAGCAAAAATCCCGGCCGCTGCTGCGGCCGGGATTTGCGTATCTTTCTTACTGCTTCGGCTCCTGCGGGGGTTCCTGCTGGGAGGCGAATTTTTCTTTGCGCTTTCTGCGGGCCTTTTTGACCAGCACGATCGCGGCAATGACGATCACCGCCAGCAGAACCAGCGCCGGCAGCGCGGCGGCCAGACCCAGAATGACGTTCTGCACGCCGCGGGTGAAGCCTGTCCAGCCGTCGGAGAGCGAATCGGACAGCTTCTGGCCGAAGGTGCGCCGCACCGGGACGGTCGGCGTGTAGACCTCGACCTCGCGCAGATCGAGATTCACAGTGGAATATTTGATCTGCATGTCATAGTTGCGCAGGCTGCGCTCAATGGACTCGATCTCATAGCGCACGTCGGACAGCCGCTGTTCGAGCGCGATGAGCGTCTCCACGTCCTCGCTCTTCGCGAGCATGTCGAGAAGCCGCTCCTCC
This sequence comes from uncultured Oscillospiraceae bacterium, assembly GCA_934646185.1. GTDB lineage: Bacteria > Bacillota > Clostridia > Oscillospirales > Oscillospiraceae > CAG-170. Next base: position 3,337 of record CAKUEH010000036.1, read on the forward strand.
TGCGTGTTGAGGCTGGACAGGCGCGCTTCATAATCGGTGTAGGCCGAGGTGACGTTCTGCGCGTCGCGGCTGGTGGAGGTCACGTTGCCGAAGCCCTCGGTCTCGTGCAGGAAGGACTCAAACTGCTCGCAGGGGATGCGGACGGTGTAAAACGCCCAGCGGTTGACGATGGAGGTCGTGCCGTCGGAATTGTACTGCGTGTCGCCCGTCACGTTGGAGCTCTCCACGAAGCCGCCGATCTTCTGCACCTGCGATTCCAGCGCGGCGACCGCCTTGTCAAACTCGGTCGTCTCGATGGAGACGGACGCGGTGTAGATGATCTTGGCGGTGTAGTCGGCAACGGAATCGTCCGGCTCCGGCGTTTCGGCGGCGCCGCTGCCCGCTTCCGTCGTGGCGACGGTGTCGTAGGCGAATTCCTCCTCCGGCTCAGCGGGCGCCTCCATGGGCGTCTCTGCGGCGGCTGCCTCCTGCGTGGAATTGTAATAGCCGCTGTCCATAGACGCGGGGTCTGCTGGCGCCATTTTGGAGTTTGCCGCGCAGCCGGTAAAAACGGTCAGGACCAGCAGAGCGGCAATGAGAATGGCAAGAATCGATTGCTTTTTCATGTTGGGTTCCCCTTTCTTTTGTGTTCTGCCTATAAAGACGGAATTTCGGACGCTTGGTTGCGCGGAATGGAAAGAAATTTCTAAAAAATTGCGAGCTCCGGGACGCGCTCGCAGGCGCTGACGGAGAATTCATACGCGGTGCGCGTTTCGCTCGTCTCACCCAAGTTTTTGAGATACGTCCGGCTCTGGAGCCGGCCCGTGAGCGTCAGCTCCGTGCCGGTCGGGTATTCGGCGGCGGCCAGCGCCGTGCGGCCCCACAGAATGCAGGGGATATAATCCGTCCTGCGGTACAGGCGCGGCACGGCCAGACACAGATCCGTGATCTGCCGCCCGAGCGGCGTCTGCCGGTAAACGGGCGGCTTGCAGACCGTGCCGGTCAGGACAGCCTCGTTCTGCATGGGCGCGTCCGTCGTCGTCATGGACAGCGCGTAGACGCAGAGGATCAGACGTCGTCCGGTCGGCTCGCGGTTGTTGAACGAGCGGAGCTGGCCGTCGATGGTAAAGCGCTCGCCCTCGAACAGCTCCGTCTGCTCCAATACGTCCTCCGCGGCCAGAACCGGCAGCAGATCCTCCGTGCCCGAAAGGCGCTCGACGGCAAGCAGGAAGCGGAAAAATTTCCGCTCATGGTTCTGGTGCGAATATTCCGGCAGGGACGCCAGCGTCCCGGTCAGGGTAATGTGATTGGCTGTGTTTTCCATAGTTCCACCTCATCTTTTCTTCGTATGGAAGACTATATGAGGGGAACGCGCGAGATAGACTACCGGCTGGACGGGCGTTTTTTGGCCGGTTTTGCGGGGGCGGACTTCTTTTCCGGCGTCTGTTCGGATGTGCCGGGCTTTTTCTCCTTCGGCGGATACGGGCGGATGAGACATTTGGGCGTAAAGCCGATGAGATCCGTCCGCCCGGCTTTCTGCAGCGCCTCGCGCACGAGAAAATAATTCTGCGGCCGGCGGTACTGCATCAGCGCGCGCTGCATGGCCTTTTCATGCGGGTTTTTGGGCACGTAGACCGGCTCCATCGTCCTCGGATCGAGGCCGGTATAGTACATGACGGTAGAGAGTGTCGAGGGCGTGGGATAGAAATCCTGCACCTGCTCGGGCTCGTGGTTGGTGTCGCGCAGATATTCGGCCAGCTTTACGGCCTCCTGCATCGTGCAGCCGGGATGAGACGACATGAGATAGGGCACAACATACTGCTTCATGCCCTCCTGCTCGTTGATCTTTTTGTATTTTTCCACGAATTGCTGGTACACGGCGTGCGGGGGCTTGCTCATCACGCGCAGGACCTGATCGGACACATGCTCCGGCGCGACCTTCAGCTGTCCGGAGATGTGATAGCGCACGAGTTCCTTGAAAAACGTGTCGCTCGGGTCGGCCAGCAGATAGTCGAACCGGATGCCGCTGCGGATGAAGACCTTTTTGACGCCCGGCAGCTTGCGGAGCTTCCGCAGCAGGGACAGGTAATCCGTATGGTCGGCGATCAGATTCTTGCAGGGGCTCGGGAACAGGCACTGCCTTGTCGGGCACGCTCCGCGCTGGAGCTGCTTTTTGCAGGCGGGCTGGCGGAAGTTTGCCGTCGGGCCGCCGACGTCGTGGATATAGCCCTTGAAGCCAGGGGCGTGCGTCATGGCCTCTGCTTCCCGGACGATCGATTCCTGCGACCGGGTCTGGATGATCCGGCCCTGATGGAACGTCAGCGCGCAGAAGCTGCACGCGCCGAAGCAGCCCCGGCAGGAGGTCAGGCTGAATTCGATCTCCGCGATGGCCGGAATGCCGCCGAGCTTTTTATACGACGGGTGGTACGTCCGGCAGTACGGAAGATCGTAGACGCGATCCATCTCCTTCTGTGAAAGCGGCTTCTGCGGCGGGTTCTGGACGATGAATTCGTGGTCGCCATACGGCTCGATGAGCCGCTTGGCGCAGAAGGGGTCGGTATTGCGGTACTGGACGGAAAAGCTCTCGGCGTAGACGCGCGGGTCTTTCTGCAGATCGGAGAAGGCCGGGAGCGTGATGGACGGGACGGACGTGTCCGGTTCGCGGGTCTTATAGACCGTGCCGTCGATGTACGTGATATCCTGTGCGTCCATGCCGTCGTTCAGCGCGTTCGCGATCTCGACGACGGCGCGCTCTCCCATTCCGTAGATCAGAAGATCGGCCTGCGAATCGAGCAGGATCGACCGTTTGAGCTTGTCCGACCAGTAATCGTAATGCGCAAGCCTGCGAAGGCTCGCCTCGATGCCGCCGATGATGATGGGCTTGCGGCGGTAGGTGCGGCGGATGAGGTTGCAGTAGACCGTCACGGCGTAGTCGGGCCGCCTGCCCATGACGCCGCCGGGGGTATAGGCGTCGGTTTTCCGGTGGGCCTTGGAGACGGCATAGTGGTTGACCATCGAGTCCATATTGCCGCCCATGACGAGAAAGCCCAGGCGCGGCTCGCCGAGGGCGTTGATCGAATCGGGATTTTTCCAGTCGGGCTGCGAAATGATGCCGACCTTATAGCCCGCGTCCTCGAGCACGCGCGAGATGATCGCGTGGCCGAACGACGGGTGGTCGACGTAGCCGTCGCCGATGATATAGACAAAATCGCACTGCTCCCAGCCGCGCCGCTGCATGTCGGCGCGGGAGATCGGTAAAAATTCCGGCATGGGGCTCACAGCATCGTCAGGATCGACTTGAGATCCGGCAGCAGATAATCGGGCTGCGCCTGCTCGCGCAGGTAGTCCGCCGGGAAGCTGGTCGCAAGACCGATAGCCTCGATCCCGGCAGCATGGGCCGCGCGGATGCCGCTGGGTGCGTCCTCGACCACGATACACGCGGACGGCGCAAGGCCGAGGCTGGCCGCGCCCGTCAGATAGATCTCGGGATCGGGCTTCGGATTTTTGATGTCGGTGCCGGTGACAAGATGGTCAAACAGTGACTCGTCCGCGCCGATGGCGGACAGGTTCATCAGGACCTTGACGCGGTCTGCCGACGAGCAGACCGCCAGCCGGTAGCCCCGCGCGCGTAGCGTATGCAGCACGTCCAGAACGCCGCTTGGGATGTTGGCCTCCTCCTTGACGTGCTCGCCGTAGCAGTCGTACAGGTGTTCCTTCATTTCCGTGCGGTACGGCACGCCGTATTTCTCCGCCACGCCGCCGACATAGCGGTTTTCGCCGCAGCCGACAAACTCGGCGAAGTCGGATTCCTTCGCGTCGATGCCGTATTTCTTCAGCGCGCGCACGCCGGTCTTCGCCATATACTCCTCAGAATCGATCAGGACGCCGTCCATGTCGAATAAAACTGCTTTCCAGGCCATAAAACTCTCCTTTAATTGATAGAAAAAGGCCGCCATATTGCATATGGCGGCCATAAAAACTGCTTACAGAGCCTTCTTCGCGGTCTCGACGAGGACCTTGAACGCCTCGGGATCGGCGATGGCGAGCTCGCTCAGAGCCTTGCGGTTCATCTCGATGCCGGACTTCTTCAGCCCGTAGATGAAACGGCTGTAGTTGATGCCGTAGGGTGCGACGGCCGCGGAGATACGGGAGATCCACAGCTGGCGGAAATCTCTCTTCTTCAGCTTGCGGCTGACATACGAATATACGCCGGACTTTGCAACGGCCTGCTTGGCCATCTTAAAGTGACGGGACTTGGAGCCCCAGTAGGACTTCGCGAGCTTCAGGGTCTTATTTCTTCTTTTGCGCGTCATCATTGCGCCTTTTACTCTTGCCATTATATTATCCTCCTATGTGTCGTCAACCCTTACCGATTATTTGTAAGGGATCATCTTCTTCACGATATCTTCCACGGTCACGTCGGCGTAGCCGTTCTTGCGCAGATTGCGGGTACGCTTCGTGGTCTTCTTGGTGAGGATATGGCTCTTGAATGCGTGCGCTCTTTTGACCTTGCCGCTCTTGGTGAGGTTGAATCTTTTCTTGGCGCCGCTATGGGACTTCAGCTTAGGCATAGTGGTTCTCCTTCCGTGTGATTGCGATTGTAGTTTATTTGGAATTCTTGGGACTCAGGAACATGGACATATTGCGTCCTTCGAGCTTGGCGTCCTTGGCGATCGTGGCGATCTCGCTGCACTCGGCGCCGAACTTCGCGAGAAGCTCCTGTCCGAGCGACGTATGCGCCATTTCACGGCCGCGGAAACGTACGGTGACTTTGACTCGGTTGCCATCGTTCAGGAACTTGACTGCGCTTTTGACCTTGGTATTGAAATCGTTGGTGTCGATGCTGGGAGACATGCGGATCTCCTTGATCTCGACGACCTTCTGGTTCTTCTTGGCTTCTTTTTCCTTTTTCAGCTGTTCGAAGCGGAATTTGCCGTAATCCATGATCTTGCAGACCGGCGGAACGGCGTTCGGCGCGATCTTGACAAGGTCAAGGTCCTTTTCCTCGGCAAGCGCCAGAGCGTCGGACGAGGTCATAATACCAAGCTGGCTGCCGTCAGCTCCGATCACGCGAAGCTCCTTGTCGCGGATCTCCTCGTTGATCTGATGTTCTAATTTACCGATTGTAAAGCACCTCCAAATGCAAAGTGCGGATGCCGCAAAGCACCCGCACATAAAATCCAGACTCCCGCACAAGGCGGAGGAAATTATGAACCTCTTCGCAGATTGCTGGAGGTGAGTTGCGGTGCTCGCCGCTCCTTCTTTGTTTTCTCCGGGTTATTATACAGGAGAAAAACGCAGTTGTCAACACAAAAATACAGAAAATTTCAGACCGGCGGCGTGAAAATGGGCAGCTCCGGCGGCGCGAAGGAAAACAGCGCCAGCGCCGCGCCGTAGACGCCCGCCGCGATCACCAGCACGCCGCACAGCCGCGCGGAAAGCGCCGCCCGCCGCAAATGCCATGCAAGCAGAAACCCGCCCGCCATCGCCAGCACGTACAGCGCAAGATCCAGCGGCAGCCCGTGCAGCGCGAAGCCGCCCGAGAGTGTATAATACGCGCCCAGCAGAAGCGCAGGCGCACTCAGAAGCCCCGCGAGCAAACCGCACCAGCGCTTCCTGCCGTCTGCTTCGCCCTTCGTCAGCACAAACGCCGCGGCGAGAAACGGCCAGTACAGCAGCTTCAGATGCTCCCAGACGCTTTCACTGACCGGCGCGAACACCGCCGTCAGCGGGTTCGGCCACAGGTCATAGAGAAAATGCAGCGCGGAACCGGCCAGAATGCTCAAAAGTCCGACGATCAGCCATTTGCGTTTCATAAACGATCCCCCCTGTCATAGATGTATGACAGAGGGGAACGGATTCAGAACGATTTTATGCCAGCACCGGCCACACCGCGTCCAGCGCGAGGCCGGAGGCGCGCAGCGCCTTTCGGGTGGTCTTCTCCGTAAAGCCGCCGCAAAACGCGCCGGCATCGGGCAGCCAGCGGATGGGGCCGAGCGCCTGCTCGCAGGCTTCTTTGGAAAGCCGCGTGCGGAAGAAGAACGGCGATTCGAATTCCTCCGGATCGCAAAGCGCGGCGGGCTCCGCCGGCCAGCTGACGGGCTGGCTGCGGCCGGGATTGCGGACGATGTCGATCACATCGCCCAGAACGGCGCTGGCCGTCGCCGGGCCGCCTGCGCCGGGGCCGGAGAACGTGACCGCACCGACGCTGCTGCCCAGCGCTTCTATGGCGTTCAGAACGCCGGAGACGGGTGATAGCGGCTGCGAAGCCGCGATAAAATGCGGCGAGACGAACACCGTGAGCGCCTGCCCCTGCCGGACGGCCCGGCCAAGCAGCCGCAGCTTCATCCCGGCGGATTCGGCAAACGCGGCGTCCTCCGCCGTGGTGGCGGAAATGCCGGTCATGCTGACGCGGGACGGGTCGACGTTTTTCCCGAACATCATATCCGCCAGAATGCAGATCTTGCGGCCCGCGTCGATGCCCTCGACGTCGGCGGTCGGATCCTGCTCGGCGTAGCCGCGCGCCTGCGCGTCTTTGAGCGCCGCTTCGTAGCTCTGCCCGTGCTCGAGCATCTGTGTGAGGATAAAATTCGTCGTGCCGTTCAGAATGCCGCGCACCTCGTAAATTTCATTCGCGCCGAGGCACTGGCTCAGCGGGTGCAGCACCGGGATGCCGCCGCCGACGGAGGCCTCGAACAGAAGGCTCACGCCGTTCGCCTTCGCGAGCGCCAGAAGCTCCGCGCCGTGCTCGGCGATGAGCTGCTTGTTGGCCGTCACGACGTGCTTGCCCGCGGCAAGCGCGCGGCGGACATACTCCAGCGCCGCGCCGCAGCCGCCGATCGTCTCGATGACGAGAAACACGTCCGCGTCGCGTTCAATCACGGAAAAATCTGTGACAACCTTGTCCCGGTATGCCCTGTCCGGCAGCGCGCGGCGCGCCAGCACATACGAAAGCTCCAGCTTTTCCCCCGCGTTCCGTTCGAGCAGAGCGGCATCCCGCAGCAAGATCTCCGCGCAGCTCCCGCCGACGACGCCGGGGCCGAGAATGGCCAGCTTTTTCATATCGGCCCCTCCTTATGCTTCGTTGGCCCTGCGGTAGACCGCAAGGATCTTCTCATAGTCCAGCACGCGGAACGTGCCGATCGCGCGTGTTTTCCCGAAGCTGCACCGGCTGGCAAGGTCTTCAAGGCCCGCCTCGTCCTGCGCGCCGCAGGGAAGCTCACTCAGGCGCACGGGCATGCCGATAGACTGGAAGAACGATTCCTGCTTCGCGATGCCGGCGAGCGCGGCGGCGGTATCCTCCGCCTCCTCCACATGCCAGACGTTCCGCGCGCAGCGGGCGAAGCGCGCCGGATCCGCATCCATGACGGAGCGCGCCCAGCTTGACCACACGGCGGTCAGACTGTCGCCGTGGTACACGTCAAATTTCTCGCTCAGCGCGTGGCCGAGCTGGTGCGTGGCAAAATCCTTATTGCCGCCGAGGCCGGTCAGGCCGTTGTGCGACAGGGAACCTGCCCACATAATTTCGCTCATGGCCTTCTCGTCGTGCGCGTCACGCACGGCGGCGGGGCCGTATTCCAGCACGACGCGCAGCAGCGCCTCGGCCAGCTCGTCCGTCAGGGCGTTGTCCGTGACGGGGTTAAAATACCGGTCAAGCGTGTGCATGAGGATATCGCTCACGCCGCAGGCGACCTGATGCGCCGGGAGCGTCGCGGCGAGCAGCGGGTCGAGAATGGCGAAGGCCGGGCGGTTGAAGGGCGTATTGAGCCCGCGCTTCTCCCCTGCCTCCGCGTTGGTCAGGACGGCGGAATCGCTCGTCTCGCTGCCGGCCGCCGGAATGGTCAGCACGACGCCGACGGGCATGGATCTGGTCAGCGGCGCGCGGCGCTTCCAGAATTCCCAGATGTCCGTGCCGGGGTTGGCCGCACCGTGAGCGATGGCCTTGCAGGTGTCGATGACGCTGCCGCCGCCGACCGCCAGAATGAGCTCCGCGCCCGATTCCAGCGCCAGCTGTACGCCCTCGCGGGCCAGCGCCGCGCGCGGGTTCGGCTGCACGCCGCCAAGCGCCCGGTAGCGGACGCCCGCCTCGTCCAGAAGCCGGAACACGCGGTCAAGCAGGCCGCTCTTCTTCGCGCTCGCGCCGCCGTAGACGACCAGCACGCGCGAAAGCCCGCGCTTTTTCAGCAGCTCCGGCAGCCTGTCCGTGCTGCCCGCGCCGAATACGATCTCAGTGGGTACGAAATATTCAAATCCGTGCATATGCTTATCCTGCGACGCAGTCTGCCTTGACTACGCCCTTCCTTTCTGCGATCTGCTGCGTCAGCGCTTCGATGTTGCAGCTGAGATTGCTCGTCTCGGCCGAAATGGTCACCATGGCGCGGCCCCCGGTGGGGATCGACTGATTGATGGTCAGTATATTTGCGCCGCAGTTGGCAAAAATAGCTAATATCTCGGACAGGATGCCCGCCTTGTCCTTGAGCATGATCTGAAACGTGATGATGCGGCCCGCCATCAGGTTCTGAAACGGCGCGATGGCGTCGCGGTACTTATAAAACGCGCTGCGGCTGATGCCGACGGCCTGCGCGGCGACATTGACCTTGTCCGTCTCGCCGGTCTCGAGCATGCGCTTGGCCTCGGCGACCTTCTGGAAGATCTCCGGCAGGGCCGCGGCCTCCACGATATAATACTTCGGGCTTTGTTCCATAGCGTTCACCTCATAATTGTCCGTGTTGGAAAAGCAAGTGTCTATACTCAGGCTCCAATATACACCACACGCCCGCAAATTGCAAGCAGAAAAGCACAGGAGGAATTCGGAAGCATGAAAAGCCGCAAGATCTGGAAGACCGTTCTGACCGCACTGGGCTGCGCGCTCGGCGCGTGGGCGTTCGGCGCGCTGCTGCTGCCGGTGCTGCTGCCGTTTTTCATCGGGCTCGCGGTGAGCCTGCTGGCGGAAAAGCCGGTCAGTCTCCTGCAGACGCGGGCGCGCTTCCCGCGCCCGCTGGCGTCCGGGCTGTGCGTGCTGCTGCTGTTCGGGGTCCTGTTCGGCGGGCTGCTTTTCCTGTGCCGTCTGCTGTGCTCGGAGGCAGCGGATCTGGCCCGGCAGCTGCCGCGGCTGGCGGAAAATCTGGCCCCGCTCTTTGCGCGGCTGAAAGAGCGTCTGCTCGCGCTGGCCGGAAAGCTGCCGGACGGGCTCGGGACGGGGCTGCGTGCGGGCGTCGAGGACTTTTTCAAAAGCGGCGCGGGTCTCGGCACGAAGCTCTATGAGACGCTCTTTTCGTGGGCCTCGGGCGTCATCGGGCGGCTGCCGGACGCGGTCTTGTTCGCGGTGACGGCGATCCTTTCCAGCTTCATGCTCTCCGGCGAGCTGCCGGCCATCCGCGGCTGGCTGCGCCGCGCGGTACGGCCCGCGTGGCTGGAAAAGCTGCAGACGCTCGGCGGGCACGTGCGCACGACGCTCGGCGGCTGGCTGCGGGCGCAGCTGAAGCTGATGGGCATTACATTTCTGATCCTGAACGCGGGACTCCTGCTGCTCCGCGTGCGCTATCCGGTGCTGGCGGCGCTGGTCATCACGGTGGTCGACGCGCTGCCGGTGTTCGGCACGGGGACGATCCTCATCCCGTGGGCGCTGGCGCTGTTTTTGCAGGGAGAGACGAAGACCGGCGTCGGGCTCGTCATTCTATACGGAGCCGCCGCCCTCAGCCGGCAGGCGCTTGAGCCGCGGCTGGTCGGAAAGCAGGTGGGGCTCAACCCGGTTCTGACGCTGCTGGCGCTTTACACGGGCTACCGGCTGCTGGGCGTGGGCGGGATGATCGTGTTCCCCATCGCGGCAATGCTCTTCAAGCAGCTCTGGGATCATTCCGGCCTGCAGCCGGACGGATAGCGGGGCTTGCGCGCCGCGCCGCGGCACGGTATAATAGCGCCGAAGGAGGCGGTGCGCATGATCCTCGAACAGACAGCCGCGCGGCAGACGAAGCTGCTGTCGCTCCTGCGGCGGGAATTCGGTTTATCCGCCGGACTGGTCAAGCGGCTCAAATGGCAGAACGCGCTGTTTGTAAACGGCGCGCCCGCCCATACCGACGCGCCCGTAGCGCCCGGCGACCGGGTGCGCGTCGTGCTCGAAGAACAGCCCGACGGCTTCCCGCCGGAGCCGCTGCCGCTTTCCGTTCTCTATGAGGACGCATGCTTCCTGGCGGTCGACAAGCCGGCCGGGATGCTGGTGCATCCGTCGCCGCAGAAAAACAGCGGGACGCTTGCGAACGGCGTTCTGTATCATCTGCTGGCAAACGGCGAGGCCTCCGGCGTCCATCCCGTGACGCGGCTCGACCGGGACACGTTCGGCGTGGTGATTTTAGCGAAAAACGCGAATATCCACGACCGGTTCTGCCGGATGCTGCGCGAACGGCAGCTGGAAAAAACGTATCTCGCCTCCGTCTTCGGCCAGCCGCCGCAGGACGAAGGGCAGATCGACCTGCCGGTCTATAAGGTCGGCGACGGCAGCCTCATCCGCATTGCGGACGAGCGGGGCCAGCAGGCGCTGACGCAGTACCGCGTGCTGGAGCGCGCGGGGCACACGGCGCTTCTGGAGCTGCATCCTCTGACGGGCCGCACGCATCAGCTCCGGCTGCACTGCATGGCCTCCGGCTTCCCGATCCTCGGAGATCCGCAGTACACAAGCCCGGAAGCGGCGGCGTTTTCCGCCGCCCATGGGCTTCTCACGCAGCAGCTGTGCGCCGCGCGTCTCGTCTTTCCGCACCCCATGACGGGCGAGCGGACGGAAATTTTGTCGAAACAGGCAGTTTTCTTTCCAAAGGACTAGGCAAGCACCCGGTTTTTCTGGTATAATACCGGAAAAAGGATCGGAGACGCTGCATGGAGAAACAGAACGCAGTCTACACCATCACAGAGAATCAGTCGCCGGAGGAAGCGCGCCGGGAGCACGTCATGCTCGTCACGCGCAATGTGGCGGCGGGCGCGGCGGCAGCTTTGTTCCTGGCCTCGTTCGCGCTGGCGGACATCCACAAGCTGCTGCGCGCAGCGGCGTATTTTCTCGGCGCGGGCGCGTATTTTGCCGAGATCCTCGTCCTGACGGACGGCTTCCGGCAGAAGGTCCCGCAGAAGGAGCTTTTCATGGCCTACTGCTTCGGCCCCCTGTACATATTGCTCGGTTTGAGCTATCTGCTCGAAGCGTAAGGCTCCCCTTGGGCAGCTGCGAATTCGCCGTAGATTTCCGCAAAAAGCGGTGCAATCCGCCGGGCCGATGCGATGCCCGCAGGCTAGTTTCGAGGCGCAACCGCGCTTTGCGCGGCTCTTAGCGCCGAAGATGGGCATCGGCCCCTACAGCTTGCGAGAGAAAAGATAGGGCCGCCGGAGGCATGACCGGCCTGCGATTTACAGCTTTGCAAACAAACGCGCCTGCGGCGAAATGCCGCAGGCGCGTGGTTTTTATGGATGGGTTCAGCCCTTGAGCTTGTCGAAGAAGCTCTTGCGCTTGGGCTGGCCGTCGTCGCCGACGGAGGATTCGAGCTGCTTTAGGAGCTCCTTCTGCTCGCGCGTGAGCTTTGTCGGCGTCTCGACAACGACGGTGACGAACTGGTCGCCGCGCGTCTTGTAGCCGACGTAGGGAATGCCCTTGCCGCGCAGGCGGAAGGTCGTGCCGGTCTGCGTGCCCTCGGGGATCTGATAGCGCACCTTGCCGTCGAGCGTCGGGACCTCAATGGACGCGCCGAGCGCGGCCTGTGTAAAGGAAATGGGCATCTGGCACATGACGTTCGCGCCGTCGCGCGTGAAGATCGGGTGATTGCGCACGGACACGGTCACGAGCAGATCGCCGTTCGGGCCGCCGTTCGAGCCGGCATTGCCCTCGTCGCGCACGCGGAAGGACTGGCCGTCGTCGATCCCGGCGGGGACCTTGACGCGGATGGTCTTCGTGTGGCGCACCTTGCCCTTGCCGCGGCAGACGGTGCAGGGATCGGTGATGATGGTGCCGGTGCCGCCGCACTTCGGGCACGGCTGGTTGGACTGCATGGTCATGCCCATGAAATTCTGCTGGGTGCGCACGGTACCGGTGCCGTGGCAGTACGTACAGGTCTGGGGGCTCGTGCCCTCCTTTGCGCCGGTGCCGCGGCAGGTGCTGCAGGTCTCGATGCGGGAGAAGGTGATCTCGCGTTCGCAGCCGAAGGCCGCGTCCTCAAAGCTGATCTCGATCTCGCTGACGACGTTCTGGCCCTTCGCCGGGCCTCTTCTGCGCCCGGACGACGACGCGCCGCCGCCGAAGAAATCGCCGAAAATATCGCCGAGATCCCCGAACCCGCCGAAGCCGCCGCCTCCAAAGCCGCCGAAGCCCGCGTTCGGATTGAAATTCGGGTCGACGCCCGCGAAGCCGTACTGGTCGTACCGGGCCTTTTTATCGGCATCGGACAAAACCTCATACGCCTCGTTGATCTCCTTGAATTTCTCCTCGGCGGTCTTATCGCCGGGGTTCTGGTCGGGGTGGTATTTCATGGCCAGCTTGCGGTAGGCCTTTTTGATCTCGGCGTCGGACGCGTTTTTCTCGACGCCCAGCACCTCGTAATAATCTCGTTTGTTCTGATCTGCCATACTATCTCACCTCAGATTCGGTGGGTAACAGCCGATAGGGGCGGCCGCGCCGCCCCTGTCACGCTGTGCTTCACGAATTAGTTGTCCTTGACCTCTTCGTAGTCCGCGTCGACGACGCCGTCGTCATTGCCGCCCGCCTGCTGGCCGGCCTGACCGGCGTTCGGGTTGGCATTCGGCTCGCCCTGCGGGGCCGCGTTCTTGTAGAGCTTCTCGGACACGGCGTAGAACGCCTTCTGGACTTCCTCGGTCGCGGCCTTGATGGCGGCGAGGTCGGTGCCCTTCTGGGCGGTCTTCAGCTTTTCGATGGCTTCCTTGACGGGGGCCTTCTCCGCCTCTGTGACCTTGTCGCCCATCTCGTTCAGGGTCTTTTCGGACTGGTAGATGATCTGATCCGCGTTGTTGCGGGTGTCGACCTCGTCCTTGCGGGCCTTATCCTCCGCCGCATACTGCTCCGCTTCGCGGACAGCCTTGTCGATATCCTCCTTCGAGAGGTTCGAAGAGGCGGTGATGGTGATCTTCTGCTCGGCGCCGGTGCCGAGATCCTTCGCCGAGACGTTCACGATGCCGTTGGCGTCGATATCGAACGTGACCTCGATCTGCGGGACGCCGCGGGGCGCCGGAGCGATGCCGGTCAGCTGGAACTTGCCGAGGGTCTTGTTGTCAGCTGCCATCTCGCGCTCGCCCTGCAGGACATGGACCTCAACGGAGGTCTGGTTGTCTGCGGCGGTGGAGAAGACCTGGCTCTTCTTGGTCGGGATGGTGGTGTTGCGGTCAATCAGCTTGGTGAACACGCCGCCCATCGTCTCGATGCCGAGAGACAGCGGAGTGACGTCCAGCAGCAGCAGGCCCTTGACGTCGCCGCCAAGCACGCCGCCCTGAATGGCCGCGCCGACAGCCACGCACTCGTCGGGGTTGATGCCCTTGAAGCCTTCCTTGCCGGTCAGCTTCTTCACTTCGTCCTGCACGGCCGGGATACGGGTCGAGCCGCCGACCAGAAGGACCTTGGAGATATCGTTCGCGGTCAGACCCGCGTCGGACATAGCCTGCTTGACCGGGCCCGCGGTCGCCTCGACCAGATGGGCGGTCAGCTCGTTGAACTTTGCGCGCGTCAGCGTGACGTCCAGATGCTTCGGGCCAGTTGCGTCGGCGGTGATATACGGCAGGTTGATGTTCGTGGAGGTCACGCCGGACAGCTCGATCTTGGCCTTCTCGGCGGCTTCCTTCAGTCTCTGCATGGCGACCTTGTCGTTCGACAGATCGATGCCCTCGGTCTTCTTGAATTCGGAAACGAGGTAATTCATGACGCACTCGTCAAAGTCGTCGCCGCCGAGGTGGGTGTTGCCGTTGGTGGCCAGAACTTCGATGACGCCGTCGCCGATGTCCAGAATGGAAACGTCGAACGTGCCGCCGCCGAGGTCGTAGACCATGACCTTCTGCTCGGCTTCCTTGTCGACGCCGTAGGCCAGAGCGGCCGCGGTCGGCTCGTTGATGATACGCTTGACGTCAAGACCGGCGATCTTGCCGGCGTCCTTGGTGGCCTGACGCTGGGCGTCGTTGAAGTATGCGGGAACGGTGATGACGGCCTCGGTGACGGTGCCGCCCAGATAGGCTTCCGCGTCCGCCTTCAGCTTCTGCAGGATCATAGCCGAAATCTCCTGCGGGGTGTACTTCTTGCCGTCGATGTCGACCTTGTAATCGGAGCCCATGTGACGCTTGATGGAAGCGACGGTGCGGTCGTGGTTGGTAACGGCCTGACGCTTTGCGACCTGACCGACCATTCTTTCGCCGGTCTTGGAGAACGCGACGACGGACGGGGTGGTGCGGTTGCCTTCGGCGTTTGCGATAACGACGGGCTCGCCGCCTTCCATAACGGCTACACAGCTGTTGGTGGTGCCAAGGTCAATGCCAATGATCTTACTCATAATAATTTCCTCCTATATGAATGCCTGTATTTACAATTTTATATGCTGCCGGATCCCCGGCGTGGGTGCTTTTTAGTTTGCGACCTTTACCATCGCGAACCGGACGACCTTCTCGCCGACCTTGAAGCCCTTCTGGAAGACCTCCGCGATGACGTTTTCGCCGAGCGCTTCGTCCTCGACGTGCATGACCGCGTTGTGAAGCTGCGGGTCAAAGACCTCGCCTGCCGCGCCGAAACTCACGACGCCCAGCTTTTCCATGACGGAGACGAGCTGGTTCATCGTCATCTCGACGCCCTTTTTAAACGCGGCGTCCTGCGTCTCCTGCGCCAGCGCCCGCTCGAGATTGTCGTACACGGGAAGGAATTTCTCGACCGTCTCCGAACGGATGTCGGTATAGAGGCTTTCCTTTTCCTTCTGGCTGCGCTTGCGGTAATTGTCGTATTCGGCGGCCAGCCGCAGATAGCTGTCATGCTCCTGTGCCAGCGCCTGCTGCGCCTTTTCAAACTCGCTGGCCTCCTGCTGCTTGGCTTCCTCGGGCTTTTTGTCCTCGGACTGCTTCGCGGCTTCAGCTTCGGTCTGCTGCGCGGCATCGTCTGTCTGTTCGGCTGCGGAAGCGGTCTGGGCCTTTTCCTCCGAAGCCGGATTGCTGTTTGTTTTCTTACTCATATCTATGCCTCCGGGTCATTGTGCTTATTTTCCGGCCCTTCGATCGCCGGGGTCTGGTTTTTCTGGAACATCCGGCTCAGGTTCTCGGCGAAGTAGCTCAGCCGGGCGGTGATCTGCGCGTAATCCATTCGTGTCGGGCCGACCACGCCGATGAGGCCCTGCATGCCGTCGCCGATGTCGAATTTCGTCATGACGACGCTGGTGTCGCGCAGCTCCTTCGATACGTTTTCCGGGCCGACCAGGATCTGCGTCCGGCTGTCCGCGGAAAGCGCGGCGGGCAGATTGGAGACCACATCCTCGTCGAGCGCGGAGAGCATTTTCTGCGCCTTGTCGATATCGTGGTACTCCGGCTGGCCGAGGAGCTTTGCCTGGCCGGTCATGTAGACCTCGCCGCGCTCCTGATGCAGCAGCGACGTGACGAAATCCATGATGACGGGCACGAGGCTGGCCGCGTTCCCGGCGCTTCTGGTCACGCGGGACAGAAGCTCAGAACTGATCTGTTCGGCCGTCAGCTCCGTGACGCTTGCGTTCAGCACTGCGCCGAGCAGCTTCAGATCCGCCTCCGTCAGCTCGACCGGGAGCCGGATGAGCTTGTTCTTGACGGAGCTGTCGCTCAGCATGACAACGAGAATAAAGCTGCCGCTGTCAGCCAGGATCAGATCGAACCGCTTCACCGTCAATCCGGCGGAGCGCGCCGCCATGGCGTAGGCGGGCAGATTCGTCATCTGCGAGACGAGCTTGCCGACCTGCGAGACGACCTTGTCGACCTCCTGCATTTTCAGCTCCATCGCCTGATTGATCGATTTCGTTTCATCGGTCGACAGGCGGTAGTCCTGCATCAGCTCGTCGACGTACAGCCGGTATCCGGCGGGCGACGGGATGCGTCCGGCGGAGGTATGCGGCTGCTCGAGATATCCGAGCGCCGTCAACTCCGCCATCTCGTTGCGGATGGTCGCAGAGGAAAAGTCCATGTCCGGCATCTGCGCGATGGTCTTTGACGCCACCGGCTCCGCCGTGCGGATATAAAGATCCACGATCGCGCGCAGGATCTTCTTTTTCCGGTCGGAAAGCTCCATGTCCCGTTCCTCCTTTTTGCCTTAGCACTCTTTATCCCCGAGTGCTAAACGCAGTGTACCACCGCCTGCCAGCGTTGTCAATACCTACAGACTTAAATTATTTGTGAACAATTCATATCTTATGTATGAATGACTAGACAAGGCTGTTTGGGACGCAGAAACCCCCGGAGGGGGGCGCGCCCTCCGGGGGTAAGACCGTTTCATTCAATCGCTCTGCCAAAAACGCGGCTGTAGGGGTCGATGTCCACATCGCCCCGGCAGATTGCACCGTTTTTACGGGAATCTGCGGCGAATTCGTAATTGCCCAGTGGGCCGATGTGGGCATCGGCCCCTACACGCAGAGCTACCGCAGCAAGCTCCAGCCGCTGCGCAGGAGCAGCCAGGCGGTGAACGGGCCGAGCAGATAGATAAGGGCGCTCACGCCGCCGCCGAGGATGAGCTGCAGGGCGGTCAGCAGCACGGCTGCGGCCGTCAGGATATAGAACGCCAGCTTCCGCTTTGCCGCGAGGAACCAGACCACGCAGCCGAACTGCACGGCGATCAGCACGCCGACCACAATATAATAGACCGGCGCGGCCTCGAGACTGGTCAGCAGCGTCCGCAGCAGCTCCGCCATGGCGGACAGCTCTTCAAACTGATCGAGGATCCCGAAATAAAAGTCCCGGAACCGGTAGATGAACAGCGTGCAGGCGAAGCCCAGCAGCGTATAGCCCAGATAGACCGCGCACAAAACCAGCCAGAACGTCACATAGCCGCTGAATTTGAGCTTCCCGTCTTCCCGCTGCCAGACCGCGCCGCGCGGCTGCGGCTGCACGTCAAAGGCCGTCTCCTGCGAAAACGGCGCGGGATCCTGCTCCTGCCGCGCGGGCTCCGGCTTTCCGTAGCGCTTGACCAGCGCGCCGCAGTCCGGGCAGATGAGCACATTGTCGTCCACTTCTTTCCCGCAGTTATAGCATTTCTGCACGGTATCGTTTCCTCCTGTGCATGTTTTTCTCCATTTTAGCGTGAACCCGCACGAAAGTCAATGCAGGGCAGCATGGAGCATTTTATGCAATATTATCAGCACGATTTTGCATTTACTTTCATTCCGCCGCAGCATATAATACCAGCAGAGGCGCACGGGAGGGATGCACGGTGCGATTTACCAAGATGAACGGCGCGGGCAACGACTTTATCCTGCTCGACGCCATCGCGGAGCCGTTCGACGAAAGTGCCGCGCCCGCTCTGGCCCGCGCGCTGTGCGACCGGCGGCGGTCGATCGGCGCAGACGGCCTGATGCTCGTGACGCGGGCCGAGGGCGATGCGGACTACCGCATGCGGTTTTACAATTCCGACGGTTCGCTCGGCGAAATGTGCGGCAACGGCGCGCGGTGCATCTGCCGGTACGGCTATGCGCACGGCTACGCCGGCGCTGTACAGCGCGTGGAGACGACCGCGGGACTTGTGACCGGCCGGCGCATCACGGAGGAGCAGTACCGCATCCGGCTCAACACGCCGTCCGTCGTGGAGCTGGAAAAGCAGCTGTCTGTGGACGGCAGAACATACCGGTGCAGCTACGTCGAGCTCGGAGATCCCGGCATTCCGCATCTGGCGCTGGAACTGCCCGCGCTGGCGGAGCAGGACACGGACGCGCTCCGGCGGCTCGGCCGGGCGCTGCGGTACCATCCGGCGCTGCCGAAGGGCGCGAACGTCAACTTCTACGAACTGACCGGTCCGGATGAGATCCTGGAAAAGACATACGAGCGCGGCGTGGAGGACTTTACGCTCGCCTGCGGCACGGGCACAGGCTCGGTCGCGGCGGTGCTGACGCTTCTTAGAAGAGTCAGCGGCAGAAACGTCCGCGTCCGCATGGACGGCGGCGAGCTGTCGGTCGACGCGGAAGAAACGGACGGCATGATCGAAAACCTGTACCTGACCGGCCCGGCGGCGATGGTCTGCGCGGGCGAGATTCTGGACGAGGCAATTTTGAGACTTGTGAAAAGGCAGGAGGAACCAGTATGAAAAAGGGTGGATTTTGGAAAAACTATGGATTTCTGATCCTGATGCTGACCGGCATCGTCGCCGGCTGCGTCGTGGGCGCGGTCTGGCCCGCAGTCAAGGGCGCAGACGGCGAGATCATCGTCAAGGGCGCGACCGTGCTCGAGCCGCTCGGCACGGTGTTCCTGAATCTGATGTTCTGCATCGCCGTTCCCACGGTGTTCTGCTCCATTTCTTCGTCGATCGCGAACATGCAGAGCGCCAAGCGCGCGGGCAAGATCATGGGCGTGACCATCGCGACCTTCCTCGTGACCGCCGCGATCGCCTCCGTCATCATGTATGTGACGGTGCGGCTCATTCCGCCGGTCGTGGGCGAATACGAGCTGATCGAGGGCGAGGTCGGCGGCACGCTGGGCGTGGCCGACATGATCGTCAACTTCTTCACGAAGCCCGACTTTACCGAGCTCTTCAGCCGCAGGGCCATCCTGCCGCTCATCGTCGCGGCGATCCTGTTCGGCTTCGGCGTACAGATGGCGGGCGGCGCGGAAACGAAGACCGCGAAGCTGCTCGAGGACGTCACGAACTGCATCATGAAGACGTTCAAGATCATCACCTATTACGCGCCCATCGGCTTCTTCGGCTTCTTCGCGTATCTCATCGCCTACCACGGCTCCGACCTCATCGGCGACTATGGCCGCGCGCTCGTGATCTATTATATCCTGAGCTTCGTCTACATGCTCGTCTTCTCCCCGATCTACGCCCGCTTCGGCGGCGGCAAGGGCGCGGCGAAGGTCATGTTCTCCAAGCTGTTCCGCCCGGCCGCCATGTCGTTCGGCACCTGCTCGTCCGTCGCGACGATCCCGACCAACATGGAGGTCGCGCAGGAGACCGGCATCTCCAAGGACGTCTCCAACATCGTCATCCCGCTCGGCGCGACGATGCATATGGACGGCTCCGCGATGTCCGCGATCATCAAGGTCGCGTTCCTGTTCGGCATGTTCGGGCAGGACTTCACGACGGGCCGCGCGATCCTCGCGATCATTGTCGCGGTGTTCTCCTCGGTCGCCATGTCCGGCATCCCGGGCGGCGGCGGCACGGGCGAGCTCGTTCTGTGCTCGATCTTCTTCCCGGATCATCTGGCCGTCGCCTTCCCCATCGCGCTGGCGCTCGGCAATCTGGTCGATCCCCCCGCGACGATGGTCAACTCCGCAGGCGATTACGTCGTGTCCTTCATCGTCTCCCGCTACGTCGACGGCAAAGACTGGCTGCAGAAGCGGCTCGCAAAAAAGACGGAAGCGGACGCTCCCGAGGCGCGATAAGAAACCGTATCTCCCCGCCGGTGTGCCCCATTTTCGGGCACACCGGCGTTTGTGTCTGTTGACACCTGAAAATTTTTTAGTTTTTATATTTTTTCCCATTCTGCGATTTTGTGCTCTTTACCTGTTTTGGGACAAATTCGCCGAATAGTACCGGCAAAAACCGGCAAAATCAATAAAAAAGCATGACGCAGAAAATTGTTGTGGATATTCTTGACGAACCGTGATATACTGCTAATTGGTGAACAATGGCCTAACTGGAAACATGCTTCACCAACCAGATTTTTAATTTTTTTAGAAAGAGGTTAATATACGATGGCAGAACTGAATCTGAACAAGTACGGCATCTCCGGCACCACCGAGATCGTCCACAATCCTTCCTACGAAATGCTCTTCGCCGAAGAGACGAAACCCGGTCTGGAAGGCTATGAGGTCGGCCAGGTCAGCGAGCTGGGCGCCGTCAACGTCATGACCGGCATCTACACCGGCCGCTCCCCCAAAGACAAGTATATCGTCGTCGACGACAACTCCAAGGACACCGTGTGGTGGACCTCCGACGCGTACAAGAACGACAACCACCCCATGACCGAGCAGGTCTGGAAGACCGTCAAGGATCTGGCTGTCGGCGAGCTGTGCAACAAGAAGCTGTACGTGGTCGACGCCTTCTGCGGCGCCAACAAGGACACCCGCATGGCCATCCGCTTCATCGTCGAGGTCGCATGGCAGGCACACTTCGTCACCAACATGTTCATCCGCCCGTCCGCGGAGGAGCTTGAAAACTTTGAGCCGGACTTCGTCGTCTACAACGCCTCCAAGGCCAAGGTCGAGAACTATAAGGAGCTGGGCCTCAACTCCGAGACCTGCGTCGCCTTCAACATCACCAGCCGTGAGCAGGTCATCATCAACACCTGGTACGGCGGCGAGATGAAGAAGGGCATGTTCTCCATGATGAACTACTACCTGCCGCTCAAGGGCATCGCTTCCATGCACTGCTCCGCCAACACCGACATGAACGGCGAGAACACCGCCATCTTCTT
>CAKUEH010000037.1 GCA_934646185.1 uncultured Oscillospiraceae bacterium
TGCTGGTATAGCTCAGCCGGTAGAGCAGCTGATTTGTAATCAGCAGGTCGGGGGTTCGAATCCGTCTACCAGCTCCATTTTACCGCAACACAGCATCCTGAATATGGGGGAATTCCCGAGTGGCCAAAGGGGACAGACTGTAAATCTGCTGTCAATGACTTCGGTGGTTCGAATCCACCTTCCCCCACCAAAACGCCTGATATTCTTTGAATATCAGGCGTTTTTGCAACTATTTCCGGATTTCTGGTTTTGTAGAAAAGTGGTGTTTTTCAGGCATCAACCCAGCAGAATTTTTCCTATAAATGTATATACCATTTTAGGGAACGCACTTCGTGAAAACCTGTGAAATCCGGCTTGACCCACACCGTGACCCACACGGCGAAATGTCCAAAGAGCGGCGGAGAGGATATGTATCTCATCCTCTCCGCCGCTCTTTTGTTTTTACATGACCTGTGCCATGAAATTGCCCATCTTTTCTGCTGCACTTTCCTGCATCTGCCGCGTGACGTGGGTGTAGGTGCGAAGGGTAAACCCTGCGTCAAAGTGACCGAGCATACTCGATACGGTTTTCACATCCACGCCATTCTGCAATGCCAACGTTGCGAATGTGTGTCGCAAGTCATGAAATCTCAGGTGTTCCAGCCCTGCATCCTTTAGGATCTTCTTGTGGATGTTGACCACCGAGTCCGGGTGGTACATCTCGCCCGTTTTAGGTGATGGGAACATCCACGGGTTGCTCGGGTGCTTCTGATGCTCCGCGATTAGCAGATCGACGGCATCTTGCGGAATCGAGATTTTTCGGATGGAGTTTTCTGTTTTCGGGCGTGTGATATCCGGTTCTCCGGCGTTGTTTCGCCCTGCCTGCTTGCTGACGAAAATCGTCTTATTTTCGATGTCCAAGTCTGCCCATTGGAGCGCTACCAGTTCACCTTTTCGCAGACCGCTGATGAGCTCCAGATAGAACATCGGCAGGACGCCGCGCTGGTCAGCTGCGGTCAAGTAGGACTTGATCTGCTCCTGCGGCAGGATCTTCATTTCGTGCTTTGAAATTTTCGGTGGGATGCAGTCGTCCGCCGGATTGCGCACGATCAGCCGCTCCTTGACTGCCCTGTCGAGCGCGTTGTGCAGCATCGTGTGGATGCCGCGAATCGTCGAGTCGCTCAGCCCCGGCTGCTTGCCCTTCTGCGCTTCGCGGAGTCGCCCATGCTCCTGTAAGTCCTTGTAGAGCCATTGCAGGTCGCGTCCAGTCAGCTTTTTGAGTGGAATATCGCCAATACGCGGCACAATGTGCAGTTCGATTCCTCGCCGGTAATATTCCGCAGTTGAGAACCGCAGATGCGGCTTGGCGTAGAGTTCATACCATGTCTGCAACCATGTTCCAAGCGTGTACTCGTCCGCACGGCGCACATCTACATTTTCTGCTTCTGCGACCGCTTTTGCCAGCTTCTCTTTTACCTCTGCCTGTGTCTTGCCGAGAACGCTCTTGATAATTCGCTTGCCGGTTTTTTCATCGTATCCAGCAGTATACCGCCCTTCCCAGCGTCCATCTTTCCGTTTTCGGATGTTGCCCTCTCCGTTCGCTCGTTTCTTTGCCATGTCTGTGCCTCCTTCGTTTTGGTAGCACAAACAACTACCACAGAAGTGGCACAAAGTCTACTGATTTTTTCGGAAGATCGGAATATTTTTACTCAGTTCCACACATATCAGAAATCCCTATTCTTTGTTTACTGCGGCGCAGTTTTTGCGCAGTCCAGCTTCCATCTTCATCCTTGACATCTTTCCTGTCTGCTTTATAATGGTATTATGTAAATTGAATTTTGCTTGGACTATCAAAAAATCTGCAAAGCAACCAATATTTGCGCAAAAGCAACCGATTTTTGGTTTACAAAAATCGTGGAATTTCATACAATCAGGCAGGAGAGAAACGCATGGAACTCGACGAAAAATTGACACAGGCGCGAAAAGCGGCAGGATTGACGCAGGCAGATGTTGCTGCGAAGCTGAACGTTTCCCGGCAGGCGGTTTCGCGTTGGGAAAGCGGACAGTCGAAGCCGTCCACGGAAAAACTTCTTGCGCTGGGAGAGCTTTATGGCGTGTCCATCGACCAGCTTCTGAACACGGAAAACACAGAGAAGCCGACTGTGGAGACCACTTCCGATGAGCCGGAAGCCGTTCCGCTCGAAACCGTTATTTCCGAAAAGCACCGTCCACGGGCATGGCTGAAATACATGGTCGCCGCGCTTTGCGGCGCGCTGCTGATGCTGGCGATTCTGCTTATGCTGAAGCTACCTGAGGATACATACAACGAGCCGACCAGCGAAATAAAGTACGACGATGTCAGCGGCGTATCGTTTGGCGAACCGTTTGATTTTACATGGGTCGACTGATCACCGGCTGAAATGGGCTTTTATGGGAGGAAACACAAATGAAAAGGTCCTGTCTGCTTTCCGCATTCATACTGCTTGCATTGAGCATCCTCCTGCTGAGCGGCTGTTCTTCGCATTCCCCTGACGAAGGCGCTGATGAGCCGAAAGTGGTCACATTGGGCGTGTGGAAGAACGACGCGATCCTTCCGACTGTGAATGCGTTCAATGCGCAGCAGGAGCAATTTCAAATTCGCCTTGTCATTTATGATAGCCTGGAGCTTATGCAAACGGAATTGATGGCTGGAAAGTACTGCGATCTCTACCTGCTGGAAATGGACAATTCGGCAATGGCAGCCAAAAGCCTGTTCGTAGATTTAATGCCAAGGGTCGAAGAGACGCTGAAAAATACGGAAAATGAAGTCGTTCCGGAGCTGCTGGATGCCATGGCAGTCAATGGCGCGCTGATGCAAATTCCTTATTCGTTCAGCATTGGGACGTGCATGGGACTTCAGCAGTACTTTGACGGGCACGGAATTTCTCTTGAGGATGCGAAGCAGGCGCTCAATGATCATGCGCGCCCAATATTCCCGGAGGAGTGGAGACTGAAGGCGAGAAATATTGCGTCAAAGGTGTCCAGCGTGTCAGGCATCTTCTTTGTGGACCGACCAAAGGAAGAAGTCCAATTTCAGAAAAGTGAATTTGAGGAGTATCTGAAATTCTGGATGGACGGATGGGCTGTCCAGCAATCACAGGATATGGATTCCGAGCCTGCCTTATTGATACCGACGTTCATTGGAGAGCCGGGCGAGCCTCCGGCGGATGGCTATGTATATACTGGATATCCAACGCTGACAAACATGCCTGCCGGTTCGTATTTTTCGTTCGGAACGGCGTTCAGCATCATATCCGGCTCAAAAAATGTTGACGAAGCGTGGGAATTTATCCGCTTCTGCTTATCGCCGGAGCAGCAGCGGACCGTTCGGGGCGGAATGCCCGTAAACAGCCGCGTGCTTCAGGAGCGGATCGACGAAAGGCTTGAGAACAAAGAGATCACAGAAGCCGATGCCGAATGCTTCGATGAATTATTGGACGAAACGGAATGGGTCCGTGCTTCGCCGGACATAACCGATATCTTCTCGGAGGAGATATCCGCCTGCTTTGAGGGAAACTGTCAAGTTGACGAGGCGGCTAGGACGATAGAAAACAGGCTCAATCTTTTCTTAGCTGAATCTGCGGAATACTAGCATTTGCATACGCTGCTGGATGATTCCAACGAAACAAAACGAGGCATCCGTGTTAGCGACAGCGTCGATCAGCTATGGGAGTGGTATTTGGAACATCAGTTGGACGGAATGATTACAAGGACTGGAAAAGCAGAATCCAAGCGAAATCAGGCAAAGCAGCAGTTTGCGCTGGTTCCATATGTTCTTTCCTACACGCAGGAAGATGACCTTTTGACGAGTATTACAATTTCTGCACCGGAATGAGTATGTTCAACGAGGAACGGATATTTTTTGAGGCATGGCTGGATGAAGAAAACCGTATTGTGTCCTTTCACGAGATTTCGGACAGTCGGTACTACAGCGCGGAGGAGCACGATTTCTGGCAGATGATCGTCAGCCTGATTTTGGCCGGATATCGTGTGCAGTAAAGCGCAGATTTTTTAGAAGGCAGCTTGCAAGTATTTAGGCTTGCAAGCTGCTTTTCTCCGTAAACTCAGAGCCGATTTTGCTGCCGCAAAACCTCTGGGAACGAAATTTGTCCGTTCGTTCGCAGCACCTCCTGATAGCTCATGCCGCGCATTTTCTGGTATGTTGCCGCATCAATATCTGTGTCTGATGCGAGAATATGATTGCAGATGTTTTGCTCAACAGCCTGCTTCAGAAGCAGTTTGCCGATTCGATCTCCGAACATACTGAGAATGGCTTCGAGCGTTTCACCAAGGATCTTCGGCAGAAAGTCTCCAGCGTACTCGCTCTGTAAATAGCCGCAGTAGAACAGAATTGCCTTTGCAATAAACTCGTTCTGTGTGCTGCATCCGTCGCGTTTGTAGTGTTCCTGCACCCGCTGCCAAACAGTGTCTTCCATCCAAACGGTGTGGCGGCTTCGTTCTTCTGTTTTCATGTTCAAAACCTCCCGAAATTGTAATAGCGTCAAAATTGTCCTTGATTTTACTGGTGCTTCGCGGCTTTTGGGAAATAACAGCGTCATGCCATTTTTGACAGCCGCAGAAAAGCGCCATTTTCATCCCCCGAAACTGCCCGCACTGCGGGCAGAAGTGGACGGCCGGACGCAGAAAAGCGTCAGGCCTTTCTCCTGCTTTGCCGCTTGCGGCTTCTCCCTCTGCCGAAAGCCGCCTGCAGGCGTCCTTCTTCTGCGTTTGCCATTTCCGCAACGCTCCCGTACAGCGGCGCAACGTCCGGTCTTCGGGCTTCCGGCGGGTACACGCTCGACTGTGTCCTGAAAGTCGCACAAACTGCCGACACTGGCGTGACAAGCTGGGATTGGCGCTTTGGCTGTGCGATCAACCTGTGTTTTCAATAAAATCGGCATATTTTCTCCTTGCTGCGTCCTCGTCCAGCTGCTGCATCTGCCGGTCATAGTCCTGCTGGAGTGCCGCCTGAATCGGTTGGATTGTGAATAGCAGGTTGCCATTGCGCGTTTTTCCATCTTTCGTTGTGACCAACGTCGGCTCTTTGATGAGCAGACTGCGTTCTTCGAGCAACCGGATGTGTTTGCGGATCGTGTTCGGACTCAACCCAACCGCTTCACTGATTTTTCGATAGCTCGGCCAGCACTTGAACGTCTGGCGATCCTCGCAGAACAGCAGGTAGGCGTAGATCGCGATCTCTGCCGCGCTCAGACCCAGCGAGAAAATCTCCTTCGGCAGTGGGAAGTAGTCCTTGACCGAATCGCGTGTCGGCCAGAGACTGCGCTTCACTCTGCCGCTCCCGTGTACTGCTCTACCCAGCGGATGAACGCTTCTTTCGGAACGACGATCCGATTACCGATTCGCAGCGCGGGGAAATCTTTTTCGTGCATCAGCTCATAGCTGCTCGACGGCGCGATACCCAGCACCTTTGCCACCGTCGCGGCATTCAGGAACAGCGGCAGTTCGTCATAGCTTTTGTAGTTTGATTCTTTCATGTTGTCCTCCTTTGTTCGTGTTCATTTTTCCTGTCTGTATTTTGTCTGTCCGAAAAAACACCTCCTACCCTTTATCCGTATTCAGAGGGCTTTTGCACCAAACTTTTTTCAAAAATTTTTCTCCTCGCCTTTAATTGCACAATTTTTACTGCGTTTGTACGAAAAAATTTTGGTTGTCGCAAAAAATCCTCTCATTACTAGTAGGGATAAAAATCGCAGTTTTGACAGCCTGTTTTCAAAAAATTCGGAAATTTTTTCGCCGGTCAAAACATCCCCCTATTTAATCCGACGCTATCTATAAAAACCTTGCCGTCTTTGCCACGCTTGCCGTGTTCCTGTTGTCAATCTCGGAGATAGCAGACCCATGCCGTACCGTCTTTCTCGGTCACAAGTCTGTCCCCGATACGGCTCTTTGCCGTTCTCATAGTGCGTGAGGAAATCCCACGCTCATTGACTGCCTTTTCCAGCTCTGCGCTCGGCATACGCTTTCCATCTGCCAGCAGTTCCAGAATGAGCATTTGCGCCTGTGCGGTCTTGCTCTCGGTCTTGGTGGTGTCCGTCCCGGCAAGCAGTTCGTCTGCGGTAATGTCATAAGCTCCTATCCACTCAAAGCCTTTCTCGTCTCCCAGAGAAAAGGCAAGTGTTCCATCAGCTCTGTCATTTCGGTGCGTGTGAGATCTTTGACCTCCGGGGCAAGGCTCTCAATCGTGCCGCCCAGATTGCAAATGCGGTGGGTGCGCTTGGTGCGTTCGCCTTTCTCCAGATACCTCTTTCGGTTCTCCAGACGCTCCAGCTTGTGCTGTTCCTGTGCAAGCTGCGTCTCGGCTTGCTCCTTTTCGGCTTGGAGCTGGTCGAGGGTTTTCGGTTTTGTCATTGTGATTGACCTCCTTTTTTGATTTTGGGAATAAAAAAAGACCGTCAACTTTTCGCACATTGCGACCAGTCAACGGTCTGATTTTCGGTATTTGTTTTTCCAAACTTGCTGGCGGCGAACAGCATTTCATGCTGTTTGCGGACGGCAGGTCCACAAGGGATAGACGTACAAGCGTCGCAAGGGAGTGTAGCTCCCTTGACGGAACAAAGTGACGAAACATTCTCGGTCGGGCAGTTTTCTTCTGCTGACCGGGAATGAAGCTCCGCAGGACGCACTACTCTCGACAGAGAGTATAGAAGTGCGCCCTTTAGTTCCTACAGGGATTTCTCGGCTTCTGGAAATAAAAACTTACTCGTCCGTGTGTTCATCATCTTTGTCGTTTGTTTTATCTTTATCCAAACGGTTAAGTATCAAGCCTGTGCAAGTAACAATAACGATGCAAAGATACAGACCGATACCAAATATAGCGGATAAACGATAATCCCCCGATCCGTTGAAAATGTTTCCATACAAATCGCTAAAGAACATGCCTCCTATGGCAACAATGATTCCAATGAGCAGGTATTTTCCAAATTTAAGCAAATCTTTATTATTCATATCGCTACCTCCCGCAAACTATGCCTTTGGAAAGTGTTACTTACATCTTTTCAAATTAAATTATATCATAAAAGTTTGAATTTTTCCACCATTCCGGGATAAAATAATCTTTGTTCTACCTACAAGCTATGTTCACGCTATCTGCGTCCCTTTCTGCGGCTCTCTCTGCGGTAAACCGCTGACGGGAACGAACACGCCCTTTGCAATATCCTCCGCACGAATGGCGGCTTTCTTGGCTTCGATTTCTGCCTTTTTTCTCCCCTTGATTTTGTCCTCGTATCGCTTCTGCGCTCCGCTGGCTTTCCGCTTCAAGTAGTTCTGATGAGGCCTGTCTTTGCGTTCCTCACGCTTGCGGATTTCTTCTAATTCCTCTGGGGTAAGCTCCACTTCTCCAAACGCCGGAGGAACAAATCGCCCGACAAAATTGAAGTAAATCTCGACCTCATGTGTGGTCTGTATACTGCCCTTGCGGTCACGCTCATGCACAAGGATTTTCTCGATAAACTCGTTCAGCATGGCAATGGTCAGCTTGTCGAAGTTCTCATATTTGTCAATCAGAGCGATAAAACGGTCAGCGTCCTTTTCGTGCTTCTCATAGCTCTTGATAGCCTTTTCCAGAGCAGAGATTTCAGCGGTAAGCTCGGACTGTTCCTTTTCGTATTGAGCGTCCAGAGTGGCGTATCTGCTGTCGGACAGCTTGCCTAAAATGTTGTCCTCATAGATTTTGCAGAGCAGGACTTCCGGCTCGGAAACCCTCTGCTTTGCTGTGGCAAGGCGTGTGCGCTGTTTTCTGACCTCTGCCGTCTGCTGGCTGGACTGCGCTTCCTGCACCACACGGACAAACTCGGCTCGGTCATGCTTGGCATACTCGGCAATAGCTTTGAGCATTTCGGAAACAAGGGACAGTACCACATCTTCATTGATACGGTGCTGTGTCGTGCAGAGCTTTCCAACTGGGACTTTGCTGTATTGGGAACAGGTATATTGAGAAATACGCTTGCCGTTGTTGGTACGGTGGACATACATCTTGCCGCCGCAATCGGCACAATAAAGCAAGCCTGTGAGGGGAGCTGCTTCGCCCCAGCCGTCCGGGTAGCGTCTGACATTCCCACGGATTTTCTGCACAAGGTCAAAGGTCTGCTGGTCAATAATGGCTTCGTGCGTATTCTCAAAAATCGTCCATTCGTCCTCCGGGACATAATGGCTTTTCTTGTCCTTGAAGTGCTTTCGGGTCTTGGAATTGATGGTGTGTCCCAGATATTCACACTTTTCAAGAAGGTTGCAGATGGTGGAAGAACCCCAGCCGTACACATCTTTGAAAGTCTTATTCTTGTTCACGCCCTCGCCGTGCTGGGCAAGGTAGGCGGACGGAATGAGGACTTTTTCTTCTTTCAGCTTGCTGGCGATCTGATACGGACCGTAGCCCTCAATCGTCATGGCAAAGATTTGGATTTGCTGACAACAGGCAGTCTGGATCAACGGTTTCTGGATCAAATTGCCGGGGAGGAAATTGTTTTATATGACCGCACAAAGTCGTGACACGCAGATCCTTGAGAAAATTCAGGGTTATTGTAATGACATCATGTTTACGCATACTGAGTATGCGCATGATTATCACACCTTCTGCACAAATCCGACCTATCGCAACGCGATTGCGCTCTGCTTGATGCAGATTGGCGAGCTTGTAAAGCATCTGTCTCCGGAATTTATCAGCTTACATACCAGTATCCCCTGGCGCGCCATCCGGGGTATGCGAAATGTCGTTGCGCATGAATATGGCAACATTGACCTTGAAACCGTTTGGGAGACCTCCGAGGCGGGAATCATGGAACTGCGCGATTTCTGTGACGAACACATTGCCGCAAATGATTTTGAGATAACCTTGCTTTAAATTTTCTGTAATCTTTGATTACTGCGGCGCAGTTTTTGCGCGTGGTGGGCGCTCTTGTTAGGCTGAATTTCAGCACAGGCAAGGATCGCGCTTGCGTGAGAGCCCATCTTCGGAGGTGTCTTTACACGGTGGACTCGTTAAAGCGGCTGACCCACACCTTGACCCACACGCGGAAACGAGCGGACGGAAGCAGTGGAAACATGGGTGCGAAAGAGTATTTTAATTCTAACGGAAACGGTCAAAAGCATCCGGAAAACGATATTTTCAGAATTTTTCTACTCTTTGTAATCAGCAGGTCGGGGGTTCGAGTCCGTCTACCAGCTCCAATCTTTCCGCAGCGCAGCAAACTGAATATGGGGGAATTCCCGAGTGGCCAAAGGGGGCAGACTGTAAATCTGTTGTCAGTGACTTCGGTGGTTCGAATCCACCTTCCCCCACCAAAACGCCTGATATTTTATGAATATCAGGCGTTTTTGCAACTATTTTCTGATTTCTGGTTTTGTAGAAAAGTGGTGTTTTTCAGGCATCAACCCGGCAGGAATTTTCCTATAAATGTATATACCATTTTAGGGAACGCACTTCGTGAAAACCTGTGAAATCCGGCTTGACCCACACCGTGACCCACACGACGAAATGTCCAAAGAGCGTCGGAGCGGATATTCGTGGTATCCTCTCCGACGCTCTCTGCTTTTTTACATGACCTGCGCCATGAAATTGCCCATCTTTTCTGCTGCACTTTCCTGCATCTGCCGCGTGACGTGGGTGTAGGTGCGGAGCGTGAAGCCCGCATCGAAATGGCCGAGCATACTGGATACTGTTTTCACGTCTACGCCGTTTTGCAGTGCTAAGGTTGCGAATGTGTGTCTCAAGTCGTGAAATCTCAGGTGTTCCAGTCCTGCGTCTTTCAGAATCTTCTTGTGGATGTTGACCACCGAATCCGGATGGTACATCTCGCCTGTTTTCGGGGATGGGAACATCCATGGGTTGCTGGGATGCTTCTGATGCTCCGCGACCAGCAGAGCAACGGCATCCTGCGGAATCGAGATTTTGCGAATGGAGTTTTCCGTTTTTGGGCGGGTGATGTCCGGTTCGCCTGCGTTGTTGCGGCCGGCCTGCTTACTGACGGAAATCGTCTTGTTTTCGATATCCAGGTCCGACCACTGGAGCGCCACCAGCTCGCCCTTGCGCAGACCACTGATGAGTTCCAGATAGAACATCGGCAGGACGCCGCGCTGGTCAGCAGCGGTCAGGTAGGACTTGATCTGCTCCGGCGGCAGGATCTTCATTTCATGCTTTGGAATTTTCGGCGGTACGCAGTCATCTGCCGGATTGCGCACGATCAGCCGTTCTTTGACCGCCCAGTCGAGTGCGTTGTGCAGCATGGTGTGAATGCCGCGAATTGTTGAATCACTCAGTCCGGGCTGCTTTCCTTTCTGCGCTTCGCGGAGCCGCCCATGCTCTTGTAGGTCTTTGTAAAGCCATTGCAGATCGCGCCCGGTCAGCTTTTTGAGTGGAATATCGCCAATACGCGGCGTGATGTGCAGTTCGATGCCGCGCCGATAATACTCTGCAGTGGAAAATCTCAGATGTGGCTTTGCGTATAGCTCGTACCACGTTTGCAGCCATGTGCCGAGCGTATATTCGTCCGACCGACGAGTGTCAAGCGTTTCCGCTTCGGTGATCGCTCTGGCGAGCTTTTCTTTCACTTCTGCCTGTGTCTTGCCAAGGACGTTCTTAATCAGCCGTTTGCCGGTCGTTTCGTCATATCCGGCTGTGTATCGTCCTTCCCAGCGTCCATCCTTGCGCTTGCGGATGTTGCCTTCACCGTTTGCCCGTTTCTTTGCCATGTTCGTGCCTCCTTCGTTTTGGTAGCACAAACAACTACCACAGAACTAGCACAAAGTCTACTGATTTTTTCGGAAGATCGGAATATTTTTCAACCCGTTTTTACGCGAGTCGGAAATCCCTATTCTTTGTTTCCTGCGGCGCAGTTTTTGACTTCGGTACGCAGCTGTACTTGCAACGATATCTATGTACCACCTTTCCCATGCGCGCCGGACTCAACGATCATTTTTTCCAGCTCCCTGGCAGCGACGCTGAGGGGCTGGTCTTTTCGTTTGACGAGACAGACGCTGCGCGGCGGAAGCGGTTCGGCGAGGTCGATCACGCACACATGATCGGACGGGCGAATAAAATCCTGAGGAACGATGCCGACGCCGAGGCCGGATTCGACCATCGGGAGGATCTGGTCGACGGTGAAAGTCTCGATATCCGGGCGGAACGGCAGGCCGTGCGCAGCGAAAAAGCCGGCATAGAGCGCGTAGGACTGCGTATCCGCGCCGAGCGTGATGAGCGGATGGCTGCGCAGCTCCTTCAGCGTGACAGCATGATCCAGCAGATCGTGAAAGCGCGGCGCACAGACGGCAACCTCCTGAATCTGCCGGATATCGGTCTGCTGAAAGGCTGCCGCGTGCAGCACCGGCGTCGTGACGACGGCAAAATCGGCGGTCGTCTCGCGCAGGGCGGCAATGGCCTGCGGGGTCGAATGATTGCTGACGCGAAGGCGAACGCCCGGATAGCGGGAACGGAACGCTTCGAGTACCGGCAGGAGCACGCAGCGCAGCGCACCCTCGCTCACGGCGAGGAACACCGTGCCGGTCTGCAGGGAGCGGCTCTGGGCCAGCTCCGCTTCCCCGGCTTCCAGCTGCTCGACGGCGATCTTGACGTGCCGGTAGAGCTGCTCTCCCTCCGGCGTCAGCTTCATGCCGTGGCTTGTCCGGGCAAAAAGCGTGCAGCCAAGCTCGGCTTCGAGATTTTTGATCGAGCGCGTCAGGTTTGGCTGGTTGTTGAGCAGCAGCTTCGCGGCCTGTGAGAGATTGCCGCATTTGGCAGCATAATAAAAGATCCGATAATACTCATAGCTGACGTTCATGCGGCAGGCCTCCCGTTTCTGATATATGTGATTGATATATGCAATATATATTTTTCGGATTATACATATATCTGTATGCGCATTATAATATGAGCGCTTCGGGAAGTCAAGACAGCGTATCAACTGCTTTCCGAGAGAAAGGCACGTCAAAATGGCACTTACATTTGAGGCGCTGGCCATCGGCGCGGTCGATCTTGCAATGCTTCGCCTGATGCTCCGTCTGGAAAACAACGGGCAGAACGATCACCCCGCCGCGCGGATCACGGCGCTCATCGCCGGGCTGCTGCTTCTGGCCGGCTGCATCGCGGAGCTTGTGCTTCGCGGGGCGCATATTCTTCAGATCCTGCTTGGGATCGGCTTCAATCTCGCGTTTGTCGCCTACGTTTACAGCTTCCGCATACCGGAAGCGGAAGCATGAGGCCCCGCACGCAGACCGCCTGTGTGCAGATGTCGGATACATTCCGCGCAGCGGTATGCGTGATCCTGTCCGGCGGATTTCAGGACGCCTACACCTACACCTGCCGCGGCGGCGTCTTTGCCAACGCGCAGACGGGCAATGTCGTGCTGCTGTCCGCTGCGGTCTTCCGGCAGGAGTGGGGCGTGTGTCTGAAATATGTGGTCCCGCTGCTGGCCTTCTTTTTCGGGACAGTTGCAGCAGAGTGTGTGCATATCCGGCTGAAAAAATCCCAAAAGCTCCATTGGCGTCAGATCGTGCTGCTCTGTGAGATCCTGTTTCTGCTGATTGTCGGATTTCTCCCGCGCAGCGCCGATCTGCTGGCAAACGTGCTTGTTTCGTTTGTCTGCGCCATGCAGGTGCAGACGTTCCATAAGGTACGCGGCCATGTCTATGCCAGCACGATGTGCATCGGCAACCTTCGCTGCGCGACAGAGTCGCTCTGCGCCTATTGCCGCAATCATGAGCCGGAGACGCTGCGCGCGTCGCTGACTTACTTCGGTGTCATCGCCGTGTTCGCGCTGGGAGCAGCCGCCGGAAGCGTAGCTGCCGCGCAGCTCGATATCCATGCGGTCTGGGTCTGCTGTGCGCTGCTGCTGGTCAGCTTCGGCATGATGTTTTTTCCGATGGAATCCTGATAGAAGGGGAGGGGCCATATGAGCAAAAAACGGAAAATGATCTCGCTCGCGGTGCTCGGCATTCTGCTGCTGGCTTCGCTGGCGCTCAGTCTGCTGTGCGGAGGGAGCGGCACAAAGGAGTCCTTGCAGACGATCATGCGGGACGCTGTGCTGCATGAGGACAACAAGGTCAGCCTGTTCGGGCTAATGGACGTGAATCCGGCGGTCATCTCCGGATTTGTCGTTACGGGGGCGCTGCTGCTTCTGGCGGCGCTGGCGCGGATCTTTGTGATCCCGCGCTTTCGGTACCAGCCCGGAAAGCTCCAGCTGCTGCTGGAGGAGCTGGTGTCGTTTTTTCGGAACCTCGCACAGACAAACAGCCCGCACCGGAACGGCTTTCTGGGCGCGTATTTGTTCGGTGTCGGGAGCTATGTGTTTCTCGGTACGCTCTTTGAGCTGCTTGGTTTACAGGCCGTATCGACGGCGGGCACATCCATCTCGCTTCCCGCGCCGCTGTCGGATATCAACGCCGCCATCAGCGTCGGCTGCATGTCGTATCTGGTCATTCTGGGCGGCGGCATCCGCGCGAACAAGCTCCGGGGCGCGGCCAATACGCTGAAGGATTTTTCCCTTCCCATCTCCATGAGCTTCCGTCTGTTCGGCGCGCTTCTGAGCGGCCTGCTGGTCACGGAGCTTGTGTATTATTCGCTCAGCCTGAGCTTTGTCCTGCCCGTGTTCGTGGGCGTGATGTTCACGCTGCTGCATGCGCTGATTCAGACCTACGTGCTTACGACGCTGGTTTCGATTTTCTACGGCGAAGTTACAGAGCCGCACGTAAAGATCAAAAAAGTCAAACAAACCGCTTGAATTTGGAGGAGCTGTTATCATGAAACTTTCTGCGAAACGAATCATATCCCTGCTGCTCGCTGTGATGCTCGTATGCGGGCTGTTTGTCCTGTCGGCCAGCGCAGCGGACGCCGCGCCTGCCGCTGAAGCCGCCGCAGCCGAAAGCTCGACCGGCTCAAAGGCGATCGCCGCCGCCATCGTCGTGGGAATCGTTGCGACCGCGGCTGCACTCGGCATGGCCATTGCCATCGGCAAGAGCGCCGAAGGTATGTCCCGTCAGCCGGAGGCCTCCGGCAGCATCCGGTCTTCGATGATGCTGGGTCTGGTCTTTATTGAAACCGTCGTTATTTACGCTTTGATCGTCGCAATTCTGATCATCTTTGTGCTGTAAGGAGGCGTCATCATGGGAGTACCGCTGAATATCGACTGGCAGCAGATTCTGCTGCATGCGTTTAATCTGGTGATTCTGGCAGGCGGGCTGTATTTCCTTCTTTACAAGCCCGTCACCGCATTTATGGAAAAACGGCAGGCATATTATGCCGGTCTGGAAGCCGATGCGCGGGAAAAGCTCCGCACAGCGGAGCAGAAGGAGCAGGAAGCCGACGTCCGGCTTTCCGGCATGCAGGCAGAGGCAGAGCAGCTTCGCGCAGAGGCGCTGAAGCAGGCTGACGCGGAGGCTGCGGCCCGGCTTGCGGCTGCAGAGGAGGAAAAGCAGAAGCTTCTTGCCGCCGCGAAGGCGCAGGCCGCCCGCGAAAAGGACGCGATGCTGCGCGAGGCCAATGAAAAGCTCGGTGCGCTCGTCTCCAACGCCGTCGACAAGCTGGTTTCCGACACGGACGACCCGTATGCGGACTTTCTGCACGCGGTCAAGCGGGGAGCGTAACACATGAACGGACAGACGCTTCAGGCGTGCGTGTTCAGCCGCACCGCTCCGGATACGGAGCAGTTTGCGCAGCTTCGCGCGTTCCTGAACCAGAAATACGGCCGTCCGGTCGAGCTGCACTGGGAGCAGGACGAGCGGATGAAGGACGGGTTCCGTCTGGAGCTCGGCGAGGGCGGGACGCGCGAGCTGGTCTATGATTGGAGCAGCGCGGGAAAAAGCCGGCAGCTGAAGGAGAAAATCGCCGCTGCGCTCCGCAGCCGGAGCGATGTGATCCCGCTGCTGAAAAAAACACTGGAGGAGTTCCGTCCGGAGGCAATTGCGACGGAGCTCGGCACCGTCCTCTCCTACGGAGACGGCATCGCCGAGGTCAGCGGTCTGCCGGGCGCGGAATACGGCGAAATTCTGATTTTTGAGAGCGGCGTGCGCGGCATGGTGCTCGATCTGCGCGAGAACCGCATCGGCTGCGTCGTTTTTGCGGACGAGGCCGCCATTCAGGCGGGCAGCACCGTCTATCGGAGCGGAAAATCCGCCGGTATCCCGGTTGGAGATGCGTTTCTCGGCCGCGTGATCGACCCGCTTGGTGCGCCGATCGACGGGAAGGGCGAGATCGCGGAATCCGATTATTATCCCATCGAATCCCCGGCCCCCGGCATCATCGACCGGCAGCCGGTCGATAAGCCCATGCAGACGGGGCTTCTTGCCATCGACTCCATGTTCCCCATCGGACGCGGACAGCGCGAGCTCATCATCGGCGACCGGCAGACCGGCAAGACGGCCATCGCGTTGGACACCATCCTCAACCAGAAAGATCAGAACGTCGTGTGCATCTATGTCGCCATCGGCCAGAAGGCGTCCTCCGTCGCACAGCTCGTGCAGACGCTGCAGGCGCACGACGCGCTGCGCTACACCATTGTTCTGTGCGCAGCGGCCAGCGATTCCGCGCCGCTGCAGTACATCGCGCCCTATGCTGGCTGTGCAATGGGTGAATATTTCATGCATCAGGGCCGCGACGTGCTGATCGTGTACGACGATCTTTCCAAGCATGCGGTCGCGTACCGGGCGCTGAGCCTGCTGCTGGGCCGTTCGCCGGGCCGCGAGGCCTATCCCGGCGACGTGTTTTACCTCCATTCCCGGCTTTTGGAGCGCGCGGCGCATCTGGCCGACCATCTGGGCGGCGGCAGCATGACGGCGCTTCCCATCGTCGAGACGCAGGCGGGCGACGTTTCCGCGTATATCCCGACGAATATCATCTCCATCACCGACGGGCAGATCTTTTTGGAGAGCAGTCTGTTCTTCGCGGGTCAGCGCCCGGCGGTCAACGTCGGTCTGTCCGTGTCCCGTGTCGGCGGCGCGGCGCAGACGAAGGCCATGAAAAAGGCCGCGGGCGCGATCCGATTGGAGCTGGCGCAGTACCGCGAGATGGAGGTCTTCATGCAGTTTTCCAGCGATCTGGACGACGCGACGCGGCGGCAGCTTGCCTATGGGCAGGGCCTCATGCAGCTGCTCCGGCAGGAGCAGTCGCACCCCTATTCGCAGCATGAGCAGGTATTTCTTCTGGTCTGCGCGCTGGGGCATGTGTTTCTTCCCGTGCCGCCTGCGCAGGTGCGGAGCGTTGCGCGGCGGCTGCTGGACGCGCTTTCGCAGAAGCTTTCCGCGCTTTGCAGCCGGATCGACACGACCGGGCAGCTTTCAGACGGCGACTGCGCGCAGATTCTGAGTTTAGCGAAGCAGTTTGTCTCGCAGCAGACCAAACCGGACGGTGAGCACTGATGGCCAGCACAAAGGAGATCAAGGACCGCATTGAAAGCGTGCGCGACACACAGAAGATCACGAACGCGATGTATTTAATTGCGTCGACGAAGCTGCGGAAAGCACGCGCGGAGCTTGACCGGACACGGCCCTATTTTGACGCGCTGCGCAGCGAGATCAAGCGGGTCTTCCGCACAGTCGAGGGTGTGGAGAGCCGGTATTTTTATCCCGGCGACGATCATCCGCTCAGCGGCACATATGCTTATCTCGTCATCACGGCGGATAAGGGTCTGGCCGGGATGTACAACCAGAACGTGCTGCGCGAGGCGCAGCGGCTGCTAAACGAGCACGCCGACGCAAAGCTATTCGTCGTCGGCGAGTATGGGCGGCAGTATTTTGCTCATCATCAGATCCCGGTCGAGCGCAGCTTTCTCTATACCGCGCAGAACCCGACCATGCAGCGCGCGAGGGAGATCAGCAGTACGCTGCTCGATCTCTACGACAGCGGGCAGGTGCAGAAAATCTTCGTTATCTACACCGACATGAAAAACGCCATGACGGAGGAGGCAAAGTCCACGCGGCTTCTGCCCTTCCACCGCCAGACGTTCGCATCCAGGCCGGAGGAAAAGGCAGTCAAGACGCCGTTCATCTTTGAGCCGTCTATCGAAACGGTTCTCGATACGCTGATCCCGAGCTATGTATCAGGGTTTATCTACAGTGCGCTGGTCGATAGCTTCTGCAGCGAGCAGAACGCGAGAATGACGGCCATGCGCGCGGCAAACGACAACGCGGAAGCCCTTTTGGCTTCCCTTTCCTCTGATTATCAGCGTCTGCGGCAGGCGGAGATCACACAGGAAATTACAGAGATCACCGCGGGCGCGGCCGCGCAGCGTCGAAACGCAAAGGAGGCGCAGACACTATGAATACAGGTAAAATTCTGACCGTTTCCGGCCCTGTCGTGGACTGCGGCTTTGAGAAAGGACGGCTGCCCGCTATCCGCGAGGCGCTGCGCGTCACGGTGCGTGGCGAGACACGCGTGATGGAGGTCGTGCAGCAGCTCTCCGCGACGCGCGTGCGCTGTGTGCTGCTGGGGGCAAGTGAGCAGCTTTCGCGCGGCATGCCGGTCGAGGCGGCCGGTGCCGGCATTCAGGTACCGGTCGGCGAAGCGACGCTTGGCCGGATGTTCAACGTATTGGGCGAACCCATCGACGGCGAGGGCGCGCTGCCCGAAAACACGCCGCAGTGGGAAATTCACCGCAAGGCCCCGGCTTTTTCTGAACAGCGCCCGGCAACAGAACTGCTGGAGACAGGCATCAAGGTCATCGACCTGCTGGAGCCGTATCCGAAGGGCGGCAAGATCGGCCTGTTCGGCGGCGCAGGCGTCGGCAAAACGGTGCTCATTCAGGAGCTCATTCACAATGTTGCAACCGAGCACGGCGGCTATTCCGTCTTCACCGGCGTCGGCGAACGCAGCCGTGAGGGCAACGACCTCTGGAACGAGATGCACGAGAGCGGCGTGCTGCAAAAGACGGCGCTGGTCTTCGGACAGATGAACGAATCGCCCGGTGTGCGGATGCGCGTGGCGCTTTCGGGCCTGACGATGGCCGAATACTTCCGCGACACGGAGAAAAAGGACGTTCTGCTGTTCATCGACAACATCTTCCGCTTTGTGCAGGCAGGCAGCGAGGTTTCGACGCTGCTGGGCCGTATGCCGTCCGCTGTCGGCTATCAGCCGACGCTGGCAGAGGAAATGGGCGCGCTGCAGGAGCGCATTGCCTCGACCTCCAACGGCTCGGTCACGTCCGTGCAGGCCGTCTATGTCCCGGCAGACGATCTGACCGACCCAGCCCCGGCCACGACGTTTACCCATCTGGATGCGACGACCGTTCTGAGCCGGAAGATCGCCGAGCAGGGCCTTTACCCTGCCGTTGATCCGCTGGCCTCGTCCTCCAGAATTCTGGAGGCTTCCATCGTCGGGCAAGTGCACTATGAAATAGCGCGGCGCGTACAGGAAATGCTGCAAAAATATAAGGAATTGCAGGACATTATTGCGATTCTCGGCATGGACGAATTAAGCGAGGAGGATAAGCTGACCGTTGCGCGGGCCAGAAAGCTCCAGCGGTTTTTGTCCCAGCCGACGCACGTAGCCGAGAAATTCACCGGCATTCCGGGCGTTTATGTTCCGCTGGCTGAAACGCTTCGCGGCTTCCAGTCCATCCTGAACGGCGACATGGACGCATATCCGGAAGCGGCCTTTTATAACGTCGGCACCATCGACGAAGCTGTCCGCAAGGCAGAGCAGCTTAAAAAGGAGGCTTCGCTGTGAACAGCTTCCGTGTGCATATTCTGGCCGCTGACCACACGTTTTACGACGGCCCGTGCGAATCGCTGACCATTCCCGCGCCGGACGGACAATACGGCATCTGGGCTGGGCATGCCAATACGATCTGCGCGATCATTCCCGGCACGCTGCGCCTGCGCGCGCCGGAGGGCGCGGAACAGATCGCGGCCGTTTCCTCGGGCGTGGTCAAGATCGAGGACAACGACGTGCTCGTGCTGGTCGATTCGGCCGAGCTGCCCGAGGATATCGACCGCCTGCGCGCACAGCACGCGGCGGATGCCGCGAAGGAGGCCATGTTGCAGAAGCGCTCCATCCGCGAATACCGCGAGGCGCACCTGACGCTGGCGCGGGCCATCGCCCGTCTGCACGTCAAGTCCCTCTCCGAGCAATAGCCCATTCCCCTTTCTCTTGCCGGGGTCTTCGCAGCAAGCTGCTGCGGGGCCCCGGCTTTATAACTCTTTTTTTGGATATTCTTATATTATATTCGGTATATAGAAACAAAAATCGGCATTGTTCTTTCTGCCAGATCTGTGATAGACTGATATCGAAAAGAGAATACCGGACAGCTCGCGCAAGCGATATGCTTGCAGGTGGAATGGGGTGAGAGGCCCCGCGAGTCGGTCACTGTGATGCCTGCGCTGTCAGGCTAAGTCAGGTCTTCCGAGAGCTGCCCTGTGCCTTGCCATGACCGGGGCCGAACCGTACAGCGCTTATCGCAGCGATAGGGGCTTTGTTTCCGTGCGGCCATGGATGGCGGCACGGTTTTTTGTTTGTATCCGCAGAGAAGGACAGCCTGCGGTGCAATATGGAAGTGTGTGCGCTTCCGCTTTTCTTTCGGCGGTCCCAATCCGCCTCCCTTTCCAAGCCGGACGCCCGGAACTCCTGCCGTGCGTCCGGCGCTCCTGTGTCAAATTCTTCTCTGGAGGGTTTCAATATGCGCGGCATACCATCTTTGATCACCGATATCCGCAAGCAGGTCTTCGCCGAGGTTGCGAAAATGGCCTATTCCGGCGACTGCAGTCAGATGGAGGATATCCCGTACCGGATCGTCCCGGGCACGAACCCGCTGCACCGCGAGTCGGTCTTTCTGGAGCGCGCCATCGCGGGCGAGCGTGTGCGGCTGGCGATGGGGCTTTCCTTACAGCCCGTGCAGACGCGCACACTGCTGACCGAGGGCATGGATCACGCCGCGATCGCCGAGCAGTATTATGAGCCGCCGCTCGTCAACATCATCCCCTATGCCTGCCACGCCTGCCCGACGAAGCGCTATCAGGTCACAGAGCTGTGCCAGGGATGCCTGGCCGCGTCGTGTCAGCGGGTATGTCCGAAGGGCGCGATCCGGTTTGAAAACGGGCGGAGCGTCATTGACGAAACGCAGTGTATCAAATGCGGCAAATGCGTCCGCGCCTGCTCGTACCATGCGATCACGTTCATCGAGCGTCCGTGTCAGGCCGCCTGCGGCATGGACGCGATCGGTCTGGATGAAAACGAAAAGGCCTGTATCGACTATGACCGCTGCGTCTCCTGCGGTCAGTGTCTCGTGAGCTGCCCGTTCGGCGCGATCGTGGATAAAAGCCAGATCTTTCAGGTCATCCGATCCATTGCGGAGGGGCATTCCGTCGTCGCCATCGTCGCGCCGTCGTTTGTCGGGCAGTTCGGCAAGGATGTGACCGTACCGAAATTCGTCGCCGCCATGAAGCAGCTCGGCTTTGCCGATGTGGTCGAAGTCGCGGCGGGTGCGGATGTCTGCGCAATCGAGGAAGCGCAGGACTTCGTAGAGAAAGTACCCGCGCAGCAGAAGTTTCTCGCTACCTCCTGCTGTCCGTCGTGGCGGATGATGGCGCGGCGGCTGTTCCCGAAGGAGTCCGGCAATATTTCCATGACCTACACGCCGATGATCTACACGGCGCGTCTCGTCCGACACACGCATCCGGGCAGCAAGGTCGTGTTCATCGGCCCGTGTGCGGCAAAAAAGCTCGAAGCCATGCAGCCTGAGCTGCGCTCGGACGTGGATTTCGTACTGACCTACGAGGAACTGATGGGCATTTTTGAAGCAAAGCAGATCGATTTTTCTGCGCTGCCGGAATCGGAAGACCTGCACGACGGCTCCGGCCTTGGCCGCGGCTTCGCCGCTGCGGGCGGCGTGGCTGCCGCGGTCGAGGAGATCCTGCGCCGCGAGCAGCCGGGTGCGGAGATTAAGATTCAACGGGCCGACGGGCTGCGCGAGTGCCGGAAGCTGCTGACGCTGGCAAAGGCCGGGAAGCTCGACGGGTATCTGATCGAGGGCATGGCCTGCCCCGGCGGGTGCATCGCAGGCGCGGGGACGATCATCTCCGCCGACACAGCCAAGAAGAAGCTGGACAGCCATGTTTTGCAGGCAGACGTGCACTCCTGCGCGGACAGCCCCTACCGCGGCTTTGCCGGGTCGTTGGATGAATCGGTTGGCTTTCACAACGCATAGATTTTTAGATAGTAGCCCACCCTTTCGTCTTACGAACTGTCTTTCCCCGCAAGTTCAGTGTCGATGCTGATACATCAGTTTTTGATAACCTATGTCGTGCATCACTGATAGGAGACAGTGCCATCCTCTGGTTTCCTATTATCAGGAATTCCACTATCATTCAGAATTTACAGACTTTGTTCATAGCCCTGCGTCTGCTCATGGTCATCCTGTTTATGTCCCATCGCCAGCCGCTTCTGCATCAGCTTTTTTCGCCGCTTGGAATCCATACGGATGCCCATTGGGTTGCTGGGTGGGGCAGCGTTGTCGCGGAAAATCTGCCCCATCTGATGGAACAATCTGACGGTTGAATTCAGAAGATATTCGGACGGAAGCCGCACAGATTGGGAAGTCACGGACGAAGTATTTTCAGTTACAAACGGTAGGTTTGCAGAAGTCTGCGCAGAAGATTCTTCAAGCTGACAGCGCAAACGCTCCGCTTCCTGAATGATGGCGTTCTTGATTGCACGGAATTCTTTTTGCTGGGAGAGCGGATTGTGCTGCCGAGGTTTGGCTTTGTAATAACTCTCCAACGTGTCGCGCAAGTCATTCCAAACTGCATAATATTCAGCAACTTCCGGCAGCTTTTCGAGTTCGTCCACGATGGAATCTATTTTATCTTTCAGCGGCTTTTTGAAATAGCCATATTGCTTTTTGCCGCTAACT
Organism: uncultured Oscillospiraceae bacterium; assembly: GCA_934646185.1. Classification (GTDB taxonomy): domain Bacteria; phylum Bacillota; class Clostridia; order Oscillospirales; family Oscillospiraceae; genus CAG-170. The sequence continues at coordinate 21,864 of CAKUEH010000037.1, forward strand.
GTACGCAGTTCCAGCGCAAGCTCCAGCAGCTTTTTCTGAATCGACTCCGGCGGATTTTCAACAGATTCTAATTGGTCAATGATTCTGCGCATTGCTGCTCTTGCAGCTTCGGTCACATCTTTATAGGCAATATCTTTCTGAACATAGACCTCTTTTAATTCGTCCGCATAGATCATGTTCGTCAAAACGGACTGCATGTGCAGCAATTTGTCTTTCCGAAGGAATCCATACTGTGGATTGTCTGACCAGAGCATCATGTGAATGTGCGGATGCTCGCCTTCGTCATGAAATGCTGCATACCACCGAAGCTGCGACGGCGGAATCTGCATGGCTTCCGCGAAATCCGCCTGTTTGGAGCGCAGCAGTGCCCGCCAGCTTGCGGCGTTGTCATAACCAAGCCGCACGGCATCCTCACGGCGCAGGGAGTAAATGATCGTCCAGACGTTGCCCTCATGTTCCTGAAGTTCCTGCATTGCCTTTTCCAGATCAACACCGTCCTCGGCTCCAAACAGGCCATGTCCGCCGTGCTTTTCCGCACGAGGCCGTGTGGCAATATAGCGCATATAAATGCTGTCCGCGTTTTCGTCCAGAAGCTCCACGCCGTCGCGCGTAGCGATGTAATTCATGTAGCGTCCGGCACGTTTTGGACTCAGAAACCCAGATTTTTGAATCAGCTTTGACATTTTCACACGCCCCTTTCACTCAATAGTGCATCTTCAAAATCAATCCTCCCATTCGTTCTTTTGACTTCCTCCATGCTGAGTCCGCGCATTTTTTGATAGCCTCGCGCATCAATATCCGTGTCGGAAGCGAGAATGTGATTGTTGACGTTCTGTTCGACCGCCAGTTTGAAAAGCTGCCGCCCGATGCGCTCCGCAAACCGATCCAGCGTTCCGGATAGGATCTGCTGCAAGGCTTTGGGTAAATAACGATCTGCTTTTTCCGCGTGCAGAAAACCGGAATAAAACCAGATTGCTTTTTCAATGTATTCGCCACGACTCTGGCATTGATCGTCCACATAGCAGTCATCAACGAGCTGCTTACACTCCGGCGTGATCCAGAGCGCAAATTTTTCTTTTCCCTTTACCATTTCTCTGTTCACCTCGTAAATTTCGTTGGAACCCCGCCGTTTTCCTTGAACCGGCGGGCTTTTTTCATTCTGCAACGCCCTTGGGCTGTTTTTTGCTGTGTTTGGAACGCCCTCGTAAACCTCCAAAACTGCCCGCACCGCGGGCAGATGTGATCGCCGCGGGATGCGCACGAACCCGCGGCTTTGTCCTGCTTTTCCGCCGCAGCGTTCAAAATCTCCCGATTTTACCCTTTTGAATGTTCTGGGCGAAGCGGCTGCTTCCCTCTGATGTTCGCTCTGTGCTTGCCACTTTCTCCAAAGCTCCCGAACGGAGGCGCAACGTCCGATTTTCAGGCTTCCGGTGGGTACGCGCTCGGCTGGGCTGCGAAAGCCGCACAAACCGCCGACACGGGCGCGACGGGCTGTGACTGGCGTTTTGGCTGTGCGATCAACCTGTGTTTTCAATAAAATCGGCATATTTTCTCCTTGCTGCGTCCTCGTCCAGCTTCTGCATCTGTCGGTCATAGTCCTGTTGGAGCGCCGCCTGAATCGGTCGGATGGTAAATCGCAGATTGCCGTTGCGCTTGCAGCCATCCTTCGTTGTCACCATCGTCGGCTCGGTGATGAGCAGTCCGCGTTCTTCGAGTGAGCGGATGTGTTTGCGGATGGTGTTCGGACTCAGACCAACTGCTTCACCGATTTTTCGGTAGCTCGGCCAACATTGAAACGTCTGCCGATCTTCGCAGAACAGAAGGTAGGCGTAAATTGCGATTTCCGCTGCGCTCAGGTCCAGCGAGAAAATTTCTTTCGGTAGCGG
>CAKUEH010000038.1 GCA_934646185.1 uncultured Oscillospiraceae bacterium
GTTTATGTCAGAAAACAAAAAATATTACTACATGAAGCTCAAGGAAAATTTCTTCACCAGTGAGCGGATGGTTGTTCTGGAAACGATGCCGGACGGAATTCAGTATTCCAATTTGCTGCTCAAGATGTATCTGATGTCACTCAAGCACAATGGGATTCTCCTGTTACATGAAAATCTGCCGCACACGCCGCAGACCATCGCAACGTTTACCCGCCATCAGATCGGCACCGTAGAACGCGCGCTGCAAATCTTCCTAAAACTCGGTTTTGTCGAGCTGCTGACCGATGGCGCGTACTATATGCCGGATATCCAGCTGCTGGTCGGGCGATCCTCCACCGAAGCGGAGCGAAAACGCCGGGAACGGCTGCGTTTACAAGCGCAGAAGCTCCTGTCTAACTCAAAAGCGGACATTTGTCCACCAGAGAATAGAGATAAAGAGATTAGAGAACAGAAGTGCGCGCGGACAAATATCCGAACTTACGAAGTAACGGAGGAAGATGTCGTATGATGCCAATTACAGAAGAAGTCCATGCGTTTTTGACGGCAAATGCAGCTGCGCAGATACAGCGAGATGATGAGTATCTCGATCCCGCTGATGGATTGCTGCACTGCAAGACCTGTCATGGCTTGCGGCAAACGGTCATTCCTGCTCCCGGCGGGACAGGTTTTCTCCGGCCGCGCTGCCTGTGCCCCTGCCAGAGTGCTGCGGAAAAACAGCGCAAAGCGGCAGAAGAAAAACGGGAGCGTCTGGAACGCATTCAGCGGCGAAAAGCACATGGGTTACAGGATCGCCGCCTCTACGATTGCACGTTTGCCAACGATAACGGAAAAACGCCAGGGCTGACTGCCAAAGCCAAGCGCTATGTGGAACATTGGGAGGATGCGGCACGGAAAAATATTGGACTGCTCCTGTTTGGCGATGTGGGAACCGGGAAATCCTTTCTTGCCGGCTGCATTGCAAACGCACTGCTGGAGCAGGACGTGCCGGTTCTGATGACAAACTTCCCAACAATTCTGAATCGCATGACAGGGCTGTTCGGCTCTGAGCGCGCTGGCTTTCTTGCCAATCTGAATGCCTATGATCTTCTGATTTTGGATGATCTTGGTGCAGAGCGAGGAACAGAGTATGCACTGGAACAAGTCTTTGCCGTGATCGACGCCAGATACCGAAGCCGCAAGCCGTTGGTCGTCACAACAAATCTGACGCTGGATGCACTCAAACACCCAGACGATCTTGCACACGCCCGCATCTATGACAGGATCTTGGAGATCTGCGCCCCGATTCTGTTCAGCGGCGAAAATCTGCGCGTGGAAAAAGCGAATGAAACGAAAACCGCCGCCAGAAGTCTCCTGCTGCCGGACAATGCCGCCTGAATCGCTGCCGTAGCGACTATTGTAGCGACTACAAAAGGCAAAAAATCAAATTTCGAACCGGCATAGCGACTAATGTAGCGACTACGGAATTCAAAGTGCAAAAAAAGCTAGATTATATGCGGTGTACGAAACGGTGGCATGAGACTCAGGCTGCGTTTTAGGCTTTTCTTGCTGCGCAAGAAAAGCGCAAGCATCGCCGTTTGATATCAAACCGGCACTTGCAGGGAGAACCCAGACCCCAATATGCCGCCCACCGGCGGAGGAAAGGAGACTCGATGAACGAAGAACCATACAAAATCTGTCTGCGGCTGAGCACCAATGAAGCCCAAAAGCTGATCACGAACGCCAAAGCCTGCGGTCTGACACGAACCGCGTACCTGCGCAGATTGCTGAACGGATATGATCTCAAACCCAGACCGTCCGCAGAGCTGGAAGCGCTGCGCACTGAAATCCATCAGATCGGCAACAACATCAACCAGATCGCCCGCAAAGCAAATGCCGGATTTGCCACTCGGGAAGAAACTACGCGAGCGTTACGGATGCTGGACGAGGTCTATGGTCTACTGTATGAGGTTGCGAAACGATAATGGCAATTACAAAGATTCTGTACCGGAACGGCGGCTTGCGGCAGGCGATTGATTACATCACGAATCCTGCTAAAACGAACGAGCAACTGCTGACCGATTATGTCCACTGCGATCCCGGTTATGCCGCGCAACAGATGATGGACACAAAGCGCGCCCTTGGCAAAACCACCGGACGGCAGTGCTATCACATCATCCAGTCTTTCAAGCCGGACGAGATCACGCCGGAGCTGGCACATGAGATCGCCAGACAGTTCGCAGCCGAGCATTTGCCGGGATACGCAGCCGTCATTGCGACCCATGTAGACAAGACGCATATTCACTCGCATATTGTGTTCAACTCGGTCAATGCCGTCACCGGAAAAATGTATCACAGTACCTGCGAGAATTACTACAAACAGATTCGCGGCATTTCAGATCGGCTGTGCAAAGTGCATGGTTTGAGCATCGTTTTGGAAAATGATGAAAAGAAAGCCGTCAGCTATGCGGAGTGGCTGCGTCAGAAAAAGAGCCAGCCGACGTTCCGCTCTATGCTCGAAGCGGACTTGCACGATGCCATCGAGGATGCCAACGATCTCGGACACTTCTTTCTGCTCATGGAGCATAATGGATATGAGATCCATCACGGCAAACGCCTTGGATTTCGGTTACGCGGGCAGGAACATTTCATGTACCCGGAACGCAGAAATCCAACCTTCTCAGCAGAACGCATCGAACAGGCCATTCTGGGCAATCTGGAGCAAATCGAAGCCGGAAGGAAACCTGCCTTCACGCCGAAGCCAAAGCCGCAGCCATACCGCCCACATCCAAAGTACGCAGGATTCCTTGCGCTGTACTTTCATTACTGCTATTTGCTCGGTCGGATCGAAAAACGGCAGTACCCGCCGCACATGTCGCCGCACCTGCGAAAAGAGATCATGAAGGCTGATATTTACAAAGCACGTCTGAAGTTTTTGCAGGAACAGAATATCTGCTCACCGGACGATTTGGCTGCCTGTATACAGAATGCAGAGCAGCAGATTGCAAAACTGTCCAAACAGCGCACGATCCTGAATGTCCGCAAGAAAAAGCGTAAGAAGCTCTATGATGCGCTGGCGGCAGAAGCTGCCTTCGCTGGATTTAAACCGCGAAAAGCAGAATATGACGATGCAAAAGAGCTTCTGGATACCTGCAACATTCCACGAGAAGTCTTGTTAGCAGAAAAAGCGGATCTTTATGAGCAGCTTGTGCAGGTCAATCAGCAGATCCGGCAGGAGCGCTGGAAACTCAAGCAATGCAAGGAAATCTCGGAGACGGCAGCCATCATGCAGAAGGACATTGACCGCGTTGAACAGCAGCCGCAGCGGATAGCTGACACGCGCCAGCGGTAAGGCGCGTTGTGCCGACGTGTGCGGCTTTACCGGCTGACCGCGCATCCGTGCAGGTCTGCGCCACACAAACGCCACGTCCGCCCACCATGCGGCGCAAAAAAACGGAGGCTGGCATCAAGCCAGCCCTCGCCTTGCAAATCGAACGAGGGAGATGATCCATGACAACATCACACAGCCCAGCATCACCAGAAAAATCCCATCTGCCAGTGCCGTGTGCGCACGATACCACGGCTGAAACGCTGTGAGCATCAGCATCAGGTACACCAGCGGAATGGACAATCTCAGTTTCATCGCAATACGAATCAGCAAAAGCAGCAAATGAAGCGTCATGGACAAACAGGCAGTTAACATCGGCGATCCTCCTCAAACGGTTTGTCGGATGTTAACTCTCTTGCTGCAATTTTACAAGTACATAGATTTCTGATCGGGTAATTCTTCTCGGCCATTCAAAAACAAATTTTGATTCCCTGAATGGGAGAAAGGAAGCCAAATGAACCAGAAACAGTATCACTCGCTGGAAGAATTGCCTCTGATGATGAATATGACGGACGTTGCTGCCGTCCTTGGCATCTCCAGAGCCGGAGCCTACAAGCTCGCCCACAGCGTGGATTTCACGGCTTTCCAAATCGGCAGACGCATCGTTGTCTCGCGGGAAAACTTCCTTGGCTGGCTGGACCGGCAGTCCACAGAACAAAAATGTGCCTGAGCGCAAAAAGTACTCGCTATTTCACTGTGTTTGTGGTAGTTGTGTGAGCTACCAGAAAAGGAGGAATTTACATGAGCAAAAAGCGAGCCAACGGCGAAGGCAGCATCCGCAAACGAAAAGATGGACGCTGGGAGGGCCGATATACCGCCGGGTATGACAAGGACGGAAAGGTCATCACGAAAAATGTTCTCGGGAAAACGCAGGCAGAAGTCAAAGAAAAGCTGAAAACAGCGATTGAAGAAAGCCAGAAGCTTGACCCGACCCGCACAGGGCAGTACACCGTGCAGACATGGGTGACGTTGTGGTACGAAGTGTTTATCAAGCCTCAAATTCGCCCGAATACGAAGCAGTTCTACCGCAACTGCATGGAAAACCATCTCTTTCCCGCGCTGGGTGACTGCCCGCTGGAAAAGCTGAGCACCATTCAAATTCAGCGCACGATCAACGAGATGAGCGAGCACGGCAGAAATCACTACTACAGCCACATTCCGCTGAAAGAAACGACGCTCAGCCCACGCATTGTGCAGGGTATCCTCGGAATCCTGCGGAAAAGTCTCGATCAGGCCGTCGCAGAAAAGCTCATTCTGAGCAACCCAGCAGCAAACTGCAAAGCCCCGAAAACGGTACGAAAAGAGATGAAAGTGCTGCCGGAGGAGCTGATTGGACCATATCTGCACGAAGCGAAGCAGCGCGGCGTGTTTGCACCGCTCTATCTGGAACTGACCAGCGGCCTGCGCCGGGGAGAACTGCTGGCCCTGCTCTGGAAAGATCTGAACGTGAAGGACCGAACGCTTTCCGTCACCAAAAGCGTCTGCCGCATTGACCATCAGCTTGTTGTCAGCCAGCCAAAAACGAAAAACTCCCTGCGACTGCTGACACTTCCGGAGAGCACCGTGCAAATTCTGGTGGAAGAACACGAAAAGCACCCGGATAATCCCTATATGTTCCCATCCCCGAAAACCGGAGAAATGCTCGATCCGGCATCCTTCCGCGCCATGCATGACCGGATTTTAGAAGCCATCGGGGCCGAGCACATCCGCTTCCATGATCTACGCCATACCTTTGCGACATTATCCCTGAAAAACGGTGTGGATGTGCGGACGCTCTCCGAAATGCTCGGTCACTACAGCGCAGGGTTTACGCTCAGTACCTACGTCCACTCCACGCCCAGCATGCGCGTGCAGGCCGCAGACACTATCGGCCAAATGATCAGCCTGGAAGTGGTGTGACACAAGGCGCAAAAGGGGCACTGCCGTTTAGGTGGGTTCAGTTAAGAAAACACTCTAAAGCGAGAAAGAAACGGCATAGCTTCGGCTATGCCATTTCTTTCTATTTCTGCCTGCCATCAAATACTTTGGACATTCCCAAAATCCCGATACCTTTGTAATAGATGTTGCCCTCATATAGTCGTTTGAAAATCATATCCAGTTCCGTGATATGCTTCCCACTTTCAGACTGCATCTTACATTTTTTAGGGCGCCTTTTATGCGTTTCTTTATGCTGCCATCCGCTAGAATATGGAGGATTTTCTAAAAGGGCCGAAAGAACAGGTTCAAACAAAGCAAGACGAACTGGAGTAAAAAGCATTTGTTTAAGTAGTGTAGAAAAAACCATAAATTTAAGTATAATATGTTTATACCAATGATTGGAGGCGTGACATGAAGCGACACACAGTAATTTTAGGAGCCGGCGCAACAATAGCAGCAATTCCTAATGGAGATAAAAATGGTAGAAAATCCTCTGTTATGAATGGTTTGATTGAAAAACTAAACTTACAAGAAGTTTTGGACGGAATAGAAATAAGAACCCCAAGCAACAATCTTGAAGATATTTATTCAGAGTTACATTCAAGACCGGAATGTAGATATGCAACTGAGGAATTGGAAAAACGCTTATACCAGTACTTTGAAGCTTTGGAACTTCCTGATGAACCAACAATTTATGATCTTCTCATTCTCAGTTTGACCGAGAAAGATGTTATCGCAACTTTTAATTGGGATCCTCTGTTATTGCAGGCCTACATCCGATGCTACGGCATAACTGATAATCTTCCTCATATTTTTTGCTTGCACGGAAATGTTGCAATGGGCTACTGCGAGGAGCACGGAGAATTCGGAATTAAAACCATAAACTGTCCTATCTGTATGAAAAAGTTTTCCCCGACAAAACTGCTCTATCCTGTTGCCCAAAAAAACTATGAGAGTGATGCTTATATACATAGCTGCTGGAAGGCTGTTCAACAGGCAATCGATGAATCTTATATGATCACCATATTTGGATACAGCGCTCCATCCAGTGATAAAAGTGCAATCGATCTTCTCAAACAAGCATGGGGTGATCCACAGAAGCGGCAGTTAGAAGAAATTTCTGTTATTGATATTATCAACGAAGAAGAAATACCAATCAAGTGGAAAGACTTTATTCATACACATCACTATCAATATACAAAAGACTTTTATTCATCATATTTAGGGCTATTCCCTCGCCGTAGTTGTGAAATGGTATTCGCCACATTTTGCTTAAATGTTTGGGCTGATAATACGAACGGCTTTCGTAAAGATATGTCATGGTCAGATTTAGAGGACCAGTTATATAATCTGGTTCGCGAAGAACAAGATACGCCGAAAGGCAAGAGCTACCCTATTCATTATGCTGCTAGCGATTTTTAAAAAGAAGCGGGAGCGTCACCCTCGGTCTAAGCCGAAGGCGGCGCTCTCACACTTACTTAGTAGCTGCTCGTTGTTTTATACGGATTTTCTTGTTGTGTCTGCGAATCTGTCTTTTTTGATTTGATGCAGATTGAACATCTGGTACCTTGATTTGGCTCGTTAACCGTCCAATTTCAGGAAACTTTCCTTCTTCGATATTACGGGCGGCCTGTATTTGTCCTTTTAATGAAAGAATTTGTTTTGCATCTTCTTCAGAACAGGTTTCAGGACCAATAAGGGGCTTCAGCGTCTGAAACGCATTATATATGGCATTTTGAAGCCCATTAGGTACAGCAAGGGACTGTTCAGGCGTGACTACCGTTCCTGTAATTGGTTTGTAGTCAGATGGACCATAATACTTTACTTTGGGATATTTAGGCTTGTGACCATATTTTCTCAGCACACAATCAATCATTTGCCTCAACTGATTGGGAGAAAAAGGCTTTGTACTAGAGAAGGTCATATCATCCACATACAGAGTGAATTTGCAACCGCATTGTTTCGCCAAATCAGCGATTTCTGAAAACATATCAGAATAAGCATAGAAAGCCATAATCTGACTTGTTGGACACCCGGTTGGGATGCCACCATTGTATGTTATGATGTCAGTTAGTTTTTTAGCCACATCAGGGGAAGTTTTCAATTTCTGCACAAAAAACTGGTACACAGGTTCTCGCGTGCAGTTATCATAGAACTTTTTTATATCAACAGTCAGAACATATTTTCCATCGAGATGTGCCTTTCCATTGTCTATATAACATTTTTGTTTTTCTCCAGAGATAAGCCATTCAGGCCGGATGACCCGGTGAAGCAGGTAAAGGATTCTGCGCTGAATAGCTTTGAGTATCTTATCCGGAGCAGTTATTTCCCTTTTTTCATCAGAATGCTTTTTGTCGATTTCAAATTTGTGATACCTGATGATACTATCAATTATTTTGAGGCCGCCGGGCTCAAGACACAGAAGATGTTCAAGACGCTTTTTCGTCCGGCATTTATAAAGAGCACATTGAGTTATGTCATATTTTCTAATCGGCGCTTTATTCTTCATCTGGATCACCTGCTGCCGCAGACATACTTTGTATCAAGTGTGCCATCATGTTTCTGACAAAGGCAGTTCCTTTGCCGGACTTCTCTGCTTCATCCATGTTTTCAGAAAGTAATATCAAAGAAGATAATCGGATACCGTAAATATCAGCATATTTTTGGAGTAAGTCCAAAGATGGTTGCTTTTTGTTGTTTTCAATTTCCGAAAGGTAACTCGCAGAGATGCCAAGTTCTGAACTCATTTCACTGGCCTTATATCCATAAATGATACGCGTACGCTTCAACACATCTCCAATCATGCTCGCCACCTCCCAGCTATTTAGATTCAATCTATAATACAAAGCCGCTTGGGCTAATAAACAAAAATTAGATGGGCTTCCCGTTTGCTGCACCACCTCGTCTTACTTCTTGAACATCTCACAAAAGCACTGGATGATTTGTAAAACCACCAGCAGCACTTCAAGCGCCTTAAACGCTAACCGGAATACGGTCTTGCGCCATTTACGCTTGAACTTGAAACGGTGAGAAGTCCGGGGGACCGACGAGTTGCCGGGACTGTCCTGCATGAACAGCGATTTCTTATGCTTTTGCATAACATACCTCTTTCGAGAACCACGAAGTATAGTTGGTGTGGCTCCCTCCCGGGAAAGAGTTGGTGCATACAGGACAACCCATCTAATTCCTTTGGGCATGGCCCAAGCTCCCGGCTTGGGTCATGCCGGGCGACGGCGCATCGGGGGTCAAGCCGTGTGCCGCCCCCGTGAGGTAGAACACCTTTAAGATGTTCCGCGAGTGCTAATGCACTCCAGTTTGGGGGAGAAGACCAGTAGAGCATCTATTCTACTTTTCGCTGCAATGCCATAATAGCAAATTTCCAGCCACAAGTCAAGATACAATTTCGCTATTTGCGAATTAATTTCAGATAACGTAGTGAAAGCAACACCTTAGTCTCAATTCAAAGGCGTTGCTGTCGCCTTGCTATAAAGAAGTTTCAAAATCGTTCGCTTTACTCCTTGTGTCGATAGGGTAGCCGTGCGTCTCCAGTTCTCGGACACAGCCGCTGATGCTACCAATGCCGTCCTTGCAGATACGGGCAAGGCCTATGGTATATTCCCAATTCTCCAGCAGGAATGGCATGAGGGATAAAAGTCCCTTCGCTTTCAGTGCCGGCAGCATATCCCACATATGTACGTCTTATGCGCTACGGAATGGTCTTTTCGTGCTATTTCGTACCGTTTCGTACACCGACGTACATCGCGGTTTGGGTCACGGTTTGGGTCAAAACGTGACTTCAAAAATATGGTTGAACTTTTTGACTGCAAAATGCAAGAAAAAGCTCCGAAATCAAGCAATTTCGGAGCTTTTTATGGTGGACAGTACAGGACTCGAACCTGTGACCCCATGCACGTCAAGCATGTGCTCATACCAGCTGAGCTAACTGTCCATCAGCGGGGTTATTATACTCGATCCCGCTGCGTTTGTCAAGCATTATTTTTCAGATACCACGCGATCAGCAGATCGGCGGCTTCGCCGTAGCTCTGGACGCCGGATTCCTCGGAGAAAGCCTTTAGATACGTGTCGTTGACCTTCTGGGCGGCGTCCTGGACCTTGCCCTCGTATTGGGCGTAGTGCTCGTTCGCGGCGCGGATGTCGGCGACGACGCTGTCTGACAGGGTGCTCCAGATCTGGCTGGCAGCGGTCTTGTCGACCTTTGACAGGGCGTTGTGGCAGTAGATATACGCGCCGAACGCGCCGGAGTAGCGGAAATCATCGTTTTCCGAGGCCATGCAGGCCAGATAGGCGCAGAAATTCGCGTCGTCCTCGGCGGTGACGGCCTGGCGGTGGGCAAGCTCGTGGCACATGGTGAAGGGGATCCATGCGGTATACGTGTCCGGGTTGACGCAGGCTTCCGCCGTGAAGCAGATGAAGATGCCCGTTGTGCCCGTCTGGCTGAACAGCCGCCACGAGGCCAGCGGCTTTGCGGGCTCCAGACCGCCCGTGAACTGGTCATAGTCCTGCGCGAGCGCCGCGTAGCCGCCGGGGGCCTGCTTTGCAAGTACGGAAAACGCCGGATATACGGTCAGGTCTTCCGCGTTCCGTTCGACCTTCCCCGCGTATTCGTTCGCCTGCGCGGCGTAATAGGCCGTCGCGGCGATGAGCTCCTGCTTGGAGTATTCGCGCACGTCGAGCCCGAGCGCCTGATCGACTGACGGCCCGAAGTGGCCGAGGCCCCAGATGGCGACGAACAGGAACACGCCCGTGCTGAGCCCCAGCAGAACGCCGGCCAGCCAGCGAAGCAGACTCCGGCGCCCGGTAAACACGCGGATGAGCGTATAGAAAAACCACAGCGCCAGCAAAACCGCCAGCACCTCCCACAGCGCGATGGGCACCAGCCCGGATACCGACGAGATGGCCGCCAGAACGCCCTTGGAGAGGGCGGGATAGAACGAAAAGACCATGTCCGGCGCGGCCTTTGCAAACGCGATCATCAGGCCCGTCAGGACCAGAAGGATCGCCGATAAGATCACTCTTCCGATTGCTTTCAAGATGCAGATATCCTTTCCGGAAAAAATTGCTTCTTGCATTATACCACATTTGCGGAAAAAACAAAACAGGTCTTTCAAATTTCTGCCGCGCGGTTGACTTTGCGGCGTATTTTATTATAATAGTAAAATAAATCAAACGTCATTTACGTCAGGAGGACGAGAAATATGATGAAAAACAGCGAAAAGTCTATGGACAAGATCATTGCCCTTTGCAAAAACCGCGGCTTTGTCTTTGCAGGCTCCGAAATTTACGGCGGTCTCGCCAACAGCTGGGACTACGGCCCCCTCGGCGTTGAATTCAAGAACAACGTCAAAAAGGCGTGGCTCAAGAAATTCGTGCAGGAGAGCCCGTACAACGTCGGCCTCGACGCGGCCATTATCATGAACCCGCAGACGTGGATCACGACCGGCCATGTCTCCAGCTTCTCCGACCCGCTGCTCGACTGCAAGGCCTGCAAGGCCCGCCACCGCGCCGACAAGCTGATCGGCGAAGAGCATCACGAGGTCAACGTCGACGCCATGAGCTTCGACGAGATGGACAAATTCATCGCCGAGCACGAGGATATCGTCTGCCCTGTCTGCGGCAAGCACGACTTTACCCCCATCCGCAAGTTTAACCTGATGTTCAAGACCGCCATCGGCGTCACCGAGGATTCCTCCTCGACCTGCTATCTGCGGCCGGAGACGGCGCAGGGCATCTTCGTGAACTTCGCGAACATCCAGCGCACCACCCGCCGCAAGCTGCCCTTCGGCGTCTGCCAGGTCGGCAAGGCGTTCCGCAACGAGATCACCCCGGGCAACTTCACCTTCCGTACCCGCGAGTTTGAGCAGATGGAGTGCGAATTCTTCTGCAAGCCCGGCACGGACCTTGAATGGTTCGCGTACTGGAAGGACTACTGTGTGAACTGGCTCAAGAGCCTCGGCATCCGCGAGGAAAATCTGCGCCTGCGCGACCATGAACCCGCGGAGCTGGCTTTCTACTCCAGAGCTACGACCGATATTGAATATGCGTTCCCGTTCACCGACTGGGGCGAGCTCTGGGGCATTGCCGACCGCACGGATTACGACCTCAAGCGCCATCAGGAGGCATCCGGCAAGGATCTGACCTATTTCGATCAGGAAACGAACGAGCACTATATCCCCTACGTCATCGAGCCGTCGCTCGGCTGTGACCGCGTGGCGCTGGCGTTCCTGTGCGAAGCATATGACGAAGAGGTCATCGACGAGGCGAAGAACGATGTGCGCGTCGTTTTGCACCTGCATCCGGCGCTGGCGCCGTATAAGGCCGCGATCCTGCCGCTGAGCAAGAAGCTGGCCGAGCCGGCAAGAAAGATCTATCAGGACCTGTGCGGCGAGTTCATGCTGGACTACGACGACACCGGCTCCATCGGCAAGCGCTATCGCCGCGAGGACGAGATCGGTACGCCGTACTGCATCACGGTCGACTTCAATACCGTCGGCGACGACAAGACCCCGGCGGACAACGCCGTCACCATCCGCGAGCGCGACTCCATGGAGCAGGTCCGCATCCCCATCAGCGAGCTGAAGAGCTGGCTGGCCGAGCACACCAAATTCTAAACAGCATAAAGGGGCCGCACGGCCCCTTTTTCCATATCCGAACACAGGAGGAAGCACGAATGAAAGCCATTATCACTGTCGTCGGCCCCGACCGGGTCGGCATCATCGCCGAGGTCTGCACGCTGCTGGCAGAGCTGCATATCAGCGTCGTCGAGATCAGCCAGACCATCATGCAGCATACCTTTACCATGATCATGCTCGTCGAATGGACGGCCGGCGCGCCGGAATTCGACACGGTGCAGGCCCGCGTCACGGAAAAGGGCGAGCAGATGGGCCTGTCCATCCGCATCCAGCGGCAGGACATCTTCACCGCCATGCACACCATCTGACGGAGGGGACCGGCCATGCTGAACCATTCCGATATCATGTCCACGGTCGATATGATCGACCATCAGCATCTGGACATCCGCACCATCACCATGGGCATTTCGCTTCTGGACTGCGCCGATCCGAACCCGGAGGTCTGCGCGCGGAAGATCCACGATAAGATCTGCCGGCAGGCGGAGCATCTGGTTACGACCGGCTGCCGGATCGAGCGGGAGCTCGGCATCCCCATCGTCAACAAGCGCATTTCCGTTACGCCCATCGCGCTGGTCGCGAGCGCGTGTGAGACGGAGGACTTTGTGCCGTTTGCCGGGGCGATGGACAGCGCTGCAAAGAGCTGCGGCGTGGATTTCATCGGCGGCTTTTCCGCCCTTGTGCAGAAGGGCATGGCCTCCGGCGACCGGCGGCTAATCGCTGCCATCCCGCAGGCGCTGGCCGAGACGGAGCTGGTCTGCTCGAGCGTCAACGTCGCCTCGACAAAGGCGGGCATCAACATGGACGCTGTGCGCCTTATGGGGCAGGCGATCAAAAAGACCGCCGAGCTGACAAAGGAACGCGATGGACTTGGCTGCGCGAAGCTCGTCGTGTTCTGCAACGCGGTCGAGGATAACCCGTTTATGGCGGGCGCGTTCCACGGCGTGGGCGAGGCCGACGCGGTCGTGAGCGTCGGCGTGTCCGGGCCGGGCGTGGTATACCACGCGCTGCAGAGCGTCAAGGGACGGCCCTTCGGTGAGGTGGCCGAGTGCATCAAGAAAACAGCCTTCCGCATCACGCGCATGGGCCAGCTGGTGGCGCAGGAGGCGTCCCGGCGGCTGGGCGTGCCGTTCGGCGTGGTCGATCTGTCTCTTGCCCCGACGCCCGCCGTGGGCGACAGCGTAGCGCGCATTCTGGAGGAGATGGGCCTCGAGACCTGCGGGACGCACGGGACGACGGCTGCGCTGGCGCTTTTAAACGACGCGGTCAAAAAGGGCGGCCTGATGGCCTCCGGCTCCGTCGGCGGGCTGTCCGGCGCGTTTATCCCGGTGTCCGAGGACGAGGGCATGATCGCCGCGGCCAGAAGCGGCGTTCTGACGCTCGACAAGCTCGAGGCCATGACGTGCGTGTGCTCGGTGGGCCTGGATATGATCGCCGTGCCCGGCGATACGAGCGCGGAGACGATCTCCGCCATCATCGCAGACGAAGCCGCCGTCGGCATGGTCAACTCCAAGACGACCGCCGTGCGCCTCATCCCGGCTCCGGGCAAGACGGTCGGCGACGAGGTCTCCTTCGGCGGCCTGCTCGGCGCGGCCCCCATCATGCCGGTGCATGCGGAGTCCTCCGCGGACTTCATCGCCCGCGGCGGCAGGATCCCGGCCCCGATGCAGAGCCTGAAGAACTAGGAAACGATAAGACCCGCCCTTTGCTGCCAAAACAGCGGAGGGCGGGTTTCTTTGCAAAAGCCTCCCCTTGCCATGCGCCGCATGGTAAGGGGAGGTGGCATTTTCGAAGAAAATGACGGAGGGGATTTACGGCAGATTTCAGAGTGCTTCGAAATTTGCGGCGTTCGAATCCCTTCAGGCCCTTCGGGCCAGCTTCCCTTGAGCCCAAGGGAAGCCTGAGCGCTCCCGCGCCAGTGCTTTGCTGAAAGAAAAGTTTTAAATGTTACAACGTAGTAGGGGCTGACGACTCTGTCACCTTATAGTTGTCCCGAAGGAGTAAGAAATTGGTTCTATCCGAGAAATAGCCGATGGAGATTCCGGAAAACAGTTGAAAGTCGCGAATTTCCTTTCCGAAAACTACGGTGGAGAGCCATTGCAATGGCGGAAAATGGGCGGTATAATACAAACAGACAATTTCCGATATGATGTTCACTGGTTTGAGCAAAATGGGAAGCACTTTGAAGAAAAGCTGAAAGGGGTGAAGAGAAAATGAAGGTGAGATATAAAGGGCCGACGTTCGGCGGCGGTTTTCTCGGGCTGACGGATGGAAAAACCTATGAATGCGTGGGGGTCGAATATGATCTGCTCCGCATCATAGATGATGAGGGCGAGGATTACCTTTATTCCGCTTCAGCCCCTGCGCCGCTCAACGGCAAAACCAAGCCGGGCAAATGGGAAGTGGTAGAAGATGACGAGCAGGGAACGCTTTCAAGGCTGATTTCTAAGGAGAACGTATGATCGACGAAAAACTGAAAGCCGCCATCGAGCGGGCGCTTGCCGCCGGATTCCGCGTCCAACTGAAACGCATGAAGGACGGAACAGTCAAGGCGCAGATCATCAAGGCGGAAGAGCTGAAAAAATAATACAGATACCGCAGCGCAAATGCTACGAATTTGCTGCAGATTCTCATATAACTGCTGCACCCTGCGCGGGCCGATGTGTACCGGCGAGCGGCAGACCCACATCCGTAACGCTCCTTCGTCGCGAACGGATGTGACCGGCATCGGCCCCTACAGGAGCAGCACTTAATAAATCCCCGCCCGCTTCGCTGGTTTTTCTGCGAAGCGGGCGGGGATTTGTGTCATGTTCAGCCCTTCAGCGTCTGCTTTGCGTGCAGCAGCGCGCGGCAGAGCGCGTCGACATCGGCTTCCGTGTTATCGCGGGAGAATGAGACGCGGATGGAGCCGTCGATGACGGCGGGGGGCAGATGCATGGCCTCGAGCACGTGGCTGCGGTGGCCCTTGGAGCAGGCGGAGCCTGCCGAGACATAGATCCCGTCCGACTGCAGGCAGTTGATGATGCCCTGCGAGCGGAGACCCGGCAGGGACAGATTGACGATGTGCGGCGCGGCCTGACTGCCGATGAGGACAAGACCGCCGATCTCCGACAGTCTTTCCCGCGCCAGATCGCGCAGCTGCGTCATGCGCGTGATGTCCGCCTTTGCGTCCGTATCGGCGCAGGCCGCGCCGAAGCCGCAGATGCCGGGCATGTTTTCCGTGCCGGAGCGGTAATTGCTCTCCTGCCCGCCGCCGTTTAAAAACGCGGGAAGCGGGAGGCCGGGACGGATGTACAGCGCGCCCGTGCCCTTGGCGGCGTGGATCTTGTGCGCGGAGACGGAGATCATGTCCGCGCCGAGCGCCTTGGCCCGGAACGGGATCTTCAGAAAGCCCTGCACGGCGTCGGTATGGAACAGCGCGAGAGGCGACGCGCGGCGCACGGCCCTGACCATGTCGGCAATCGGCATGACCGCGCCCGTCTCGTTGTTGACCATCATGACGGAGACGAGAATGGTATCGGGGCGGAGGGCTTTTTTCAGCTCGTCGACTGTGATATTGCCGTCATGGTCGGGCTGCAGATATGTGACCTCGAAGCCCTTTGCCTCCAGCTTCTGCATGGGATGCAGGACGGCGTGGTGCTCCACGGCGGTCGTGATGATGTGATGTCCGCGCTTGCCGAGCCGCTCGGCGGCGGAAAGAATGGCCCAGTTGTCGGCCTCTGTGCCGCCGGAGGTGAAAAACACGCGGTCGGGCTCCGCGCCGAGGGCGGCGGCCACCTCCTGCCGCGCCTGCCGCAGACGGTGGGCGGCGTCGATGCCGAGCGTGTAAACGGACGACGGATTGCCCCAGCAGTCCGTGAGCGCCTCTGTCATGGCCCGCACGCAGGCGGGGCAGGGCTGCGTGGTGGCGGAATTATCGAGATAGATCATTGTATCAACCTGATTTCTGTTATTTTCCAACGCAGAACCGCTCGAAAATGCGGTTCGTGATATCCTCGCGCATCGTCCGGCCCGTGACCTCGCCGAGCGCGTCCATCGCCGACTCCAGATCGACCAGCACCGCGTCGGGCGTCACGCCCGCGCGCAGGCTCCGCACGGCGGAATCGACGGCCTTTTTCGCGCGCAGAATGGCGTCCGCCTGCCGCGCGTTGGTCAAAAGCGAGCCGTCGCACAGCGTATCGTCCGGGAAGAGCATGTCAAACGCCTGCTCCAGCAGGTCAAAGCCCGTGCCGTCCTTACAGGAGACGGGGATGACGTACGAAAACGGCAGATCGGACGGCCCGATGGCCGCAGGCAGATCCTGCTTGTTTAAGATCGCAATGGCCTCCGGCGCTTCGAGCGCCGCGTCCATCGCGCGGCGATCCTCATCCGTCAGGGGTCTGGAAGCGTCGACGACGAACAGCGCCGCGTCGCAGTCCTTTGCGGCCTCCATCGAGCGGTCGACGCCGATCTTCTCGATCACATCCCGCGTGTCGCGGATGCCGGCGGTGTCGACCAACCGGACGAGGTGGCGCCCCAGCGTGACGGTCTGCTCGACGGTGTCGCGCGTCGTGCCGGGGATGTCGGTGACGATGACGCGGTCAAAGCCGGACAGGCGGTTGAGAAGGCTGGATTTTCCGGCGTTCGGGCTGCCCAGAATGACGGCTTTGATCCCGGACTGCACCATCCGGCCCCGGTGGCAGGAGGCGAGCAGCGCGGTAAGCTGCCGGCTGCTCTCCGCCAGCGACGCTTCGTAGCCGGAGAGCGTGAAGGGGTCGATGTCCTCGTCGGGATAATCGAGCACGGCGTGAAAATGCGCGCACAGGTCGACCCAGCCGTCATAGACCGGGTCGATCTTCCTGCGGATCGCGCCCGCAACCTGCCCGGCGGCGTTCGCCGCCGCGTCGGCTGTCTCGGCGTCGATGAGATCGATCACGGCCTCGGCCTGCGTCAGATCCATCTGGCCGTTTAAAAACGCGCGGCGTGTGAATTCGCCGGGCCGCGCCTGCCGGAAGCCCGCGGCAAACAGCGCCTCAAGCCCCGCGGTCAGCGCGGCGGGGGAGCCGTGGCACTGAAGCTCGGCGGTATCCTCGCCGGTATACGAATGCGGCGCGCGGGAGATGAACGCCATGCAGTGGTCGACGGGCCGTCCCTGCGCGTCGAAAAGCGTCCCAAGCGCGAGCTTCCGGTCGGGCAGGGAAGAGAGCGGTTTGCCGGAATTCAGCTTGAAGACCTGCCCGGCAGCCTCGATGCATCCGTCGCCGGACAGGCGCAGGATACCGATGCCCGTGCGGGCGCGGCCCGTGGCAATGGCGGCAATTTTATCAGACATGCTTCCTCCTTACCGGTAGACGACCTCGATGCCCTTGAGCAGCAGCGGCTTGATCTCAAATACTGCCGTATCGCCGACGGCGCATGGGAGCTTCGTCACGTCCACGCACGTGTGCAGCATGCCGATGTGGCCCAGCACGCGGCACTTTTTTCCGTTTACGGTCACATAAAGATGCTTTTTGAAGATCATCTGCTTCAGATTCCGCAGAACGCCGCGCAGACAGTCGCGGAAGCGGAACAGATCGTTCCCCATCTCCACGCCGAACCCGTGGTACCAGCCCACGGAGAACACGGCCACGCGGGTGGGCTTTTTCGCCGTCCAGCCCGCGCCGTAGCCGCAGCTGTGGCCCTTCGGGAGCCAGCGGAGCTCTTCGATCGTCGCCTGACACTCGCCGATGCGGGCAAGGCCCCAATTTCCGCGCACAGCCACGCGGCCCAGGATGGCCGAGCCCACGCGCACGCCGTCCATCGCGTATTCCGGGTATTTGAGCAGCCCGGCGGAGTTCAGCATATGCGCCATGCCGGTCTCGCAGCCCGCGGCGCGCAGCTTTTCCAGAACGGTCTGAAACGCCTCGGCCTGCGCGATGGTCGCCTTCTGGTTACAGAACGCGGAGTGCAGATGGGTGTAGATGCCGGTCACATGCAGACCGGGCATGTATTTGAAGATGGGCAGCATCTGATCCAGCTCGTCCGGCAGAAAGCCGTAGCGGCCCATGCCGGTGTCGATCTTGACGTGTACCTGCGCCTGCACGCCGAGCTTTTCTGCCACGCCGTTCAGGACGGCTGCGTCGTTCTGGCTCGAGACGGTCAGGATCGCGCCGAGGTTTAAAAGCTGCGTCAGCTCGCCCGCGTCGGCGGTCGGACGGAGCATCAGAATATCGCAATCCTGAAAGCCGCCCGCGCGCAGGCGGCTGACCTCGGAGACCTCCGTCACGGCGAAATGCGTGACGCCGGCCTCCCGGCAGATCGCCGCCATCTGGACAAGGCCCAGTCCATAGCCGTCGCCCTTTAAAACGGCCCAGAGGACCGCGCTGCCCGCGCGGCCCTTTAAAATTTGCAGATTGCTCCGCACGGCGGCGGAGTCGACGACATACGCTTTCATGCTGCGCCTCCTGCGTTATTTCTTGTCGCGGTTTTTAATGAGATAGACGGTCTTGCGCAGATCCTTGAAGACCGACGTGCCGTGCTCGACGGCCCAGTAAATGACCGGAGAGAGCACCAGATCCTCTTCGCCGACGAATTCGGTGAAGTCTCCGCCGAAGCCCTGCTTGAAGCGGAACAGGCCGTAGAGCGGGTTATCCTCGGACACGTTGCCGGACACGCCGCGGAAGTCGTAGATCCGGCAGCCGGTCTCAACGGCCCACTGGATCATGCGCCACTGCAATAGATAGTTGGGCATCAGATTGCGGTGCTCGTTGCTGGATGCGCCGTAGAGATACCAGACCTTATCGCCGTAGTGGATGGCGAGCGTGCCCGCGATGGGCGTGCCCTCGGGGTCGAAGGCCATGTAGAGCCGCGCATGCTCGCCGAGATTGTCGAGCATGTTTGCAAAGTATTCGGGCTGGCGCGTGACGAAGCCGTCGCGCACGCCGGTCGTCAGCATGAGATCGGCAAACGCCGGGACCATCTCCTTGCCGCAGATCTTCACGGTCACGCCCTTGCGTTCGGCCAGACGGATGTTATAGCGCCACTTCTGATGGAAGGACGCCATGAGTTCTTCTTCGGTTTTGCCCTCGACGTTCAGGCGGAAGACATAGCGCGGCTGGATGGCCTCGAAATTCTTGCCGCCCTCCTTGCACCGGAAGCCGAACGACTGCATGAGCGCGGCAAACGCCGTGTCGCCCGACGGCACGTCCGGGTCGAGCTTGATGACGTAGGACTTATATTTTTTTGCCAGCTCCTTCGCGCCCTCGAGCAGCTGGGCGAACGTTTCGCGGTCGTCCAGATCGCAGACCGGGCCGCGGCAGCCGTACATCAGCGTCCGGCCGATGCCGGGCACCCTGCGCGTCATCAGGGCCAGCGAGCCCTTGATCTTTCCGTCCTCGCCGCGCACGGCGACGGCGTCCCACGTCCACATGGGCTTCTGCTTGGCCCAGAGACTGCTCTGCGCGAAATGGCCCTTCGGATGGCTCTGCAAAAACGCCTCGTATTCCGCAAGCGTCTTGCCGGTGATCAGTTCATACATGGCGGTACATCTCCAGAAGAATATTTATGTGCAGGTATCGATCGTCCACGTCAAAGCCTGCCCTTGTCATGCCCCGCATGATAAGGGGAGGTGGCATTTGCGAAGCAAATGACGGAGGGGATGTGTTGCAGATATCAGAGTGCTCCGTAATTTGCGACGTTCGAATCCCCTCAGGCGCTGCGCGCCAGCTCCCCTTGTGTCCAAGGGGAGCCTTAGGGAGCACAGAAAGAAAAGTTTTTAATGTTACAGCCTACTACAGGCACAGACGTTTGATAACCTGACACATATTATATATGTATTGAAAAATCGCTTTCGTTATAGTCTACCACAAACGGCCGGGATATGCAAACCTGTGGCGCGGAAAACAGGTATACTTTTCTGCATTTGCGGAAAAATGACAGAAGAATCATCCACACGGGAGGCAAAACGATGGCACATTGGGGCGTGAAGGACGTGCAGGCGTGCTTTCAGGACACGGCGGATCTCAATACCCGGCAGATCGCGGTCGGCGGGCAGACGCTGGAGCTGCTGTTTCTGGATGGGCTGACCTCCGGCGGGGATATTGCCGAGCAGGTGCTGAAGCCGCTGATGGAGGCGGTCGCGCCGGGAAGCATGCAGGAGGTTTTGACGCAGGCGGAGCGGGCGAAGGTCTACTGCGCCGTCGCCGAGCGCACACAAAGCCCCGCGCAGACGGCGGACAGGCTGCTGCACGGCTATTGCGCCGTGGTCTTCCCCGGCGTGGACGCGGCGCTCTGCTTTGAGACGAAAACGAGCGTCCGGCGCGGTCCCTCCGCGCCGGAGTCGGAAAACACCGTCAAAGGTGCGAAGGATGCCTTTACCGAGACGATGCGCATCAACACGAGCCTTCTGCGCCGCCATCTGCGCACGGCGCAGCTGCGCTTTTTGCAGAAGACCGTCGGCCTGCGCACGAAAACCGCTGTCACGGTCTGCTATCTCGCCGATCTGACCGCGCCGGAGCTCGTCCGGCGCATGGAAAAGCGGCTGGAGAATATCGACATCGACGGCATGCTCACGCCCGCGAGCGTCGAGGAATACGTGACCGGCTCGCGCAGGACCGCGTTCCCGCTATTACAATATACCGAGCGCCCGGACACCTTCTGTCAGGGGCTTCTGAACGGACAGGTCGGCCTGCTCGTCGACGGGCTGCCGCTGGGATATCTGGCCCCGGTCGATTTCGGCATTCTCATGAAATCGACGGAGGACCGCGCGGTCGACTATCTCTCGGCGTCGTGCCTGCGGGTGCTGCGGTATCTGGCGCTGCTGGCGGCGCTGCTGCTGCCGGGACTGTATGTCGCCATGGCGACATACCACCAGGAGATGATCCCGACGAAGCTGCTGCTGGCGATCATCGAATCGAAACGCGAGGTGCCGTTCGACACGATTTTTGAGGTGATCGGGCTTCTCGCCGCGTTTGAGCTTCTGCAGGAGGCGGGACTGCATCTGCCGCAGGCCATCGGCACGGCGGTCTCCATCATCGGCGGTCTTGTCGTGGGCACGACGGCGGTCGACGCGCGGCTCGTCTCGCCTGCCGCGCTGATCGTCACGGCCTCCGCCGGGATCTGCGGCTTTACGCTCCCGAGCCGGGATCTGTCCGACGCGGTGCGCATCTGGCGCTTCGCGCTGGCGATCTTAGCGGGAGCGGGCGGCCTGTTCGCGCTGACGGCGGGCGGCATTGCGCTGCTGATCCATCTGTCGGGGCTGACGAGTCTGGATGTCGCCTATCTTGCGCCGTTTTCCGACGCGCGGGCAAGACGCGCCGTCCTGCGCCCGCTTCTGGCGCGGCAGAAATGGCGCGACGCGGCGCTGCGCCCGCAGGATCTGAAAAATCAGGGGGACAGTCATGGTCAATAAGATTAGTATCGCGCTGCTGGCCGCGGCGTCGGTGATCAGCCTGTGCATGCTGCCGCGCACCGGGACGGACGCGGCGAAGCTCCTGCCCGCGCAGGTGCTCGTGATCGCGCAGGAGGATGGACAGATCACCGTGGAAAGCGACAACGGCGCGTCCGGCTCCGGCGCGACGCTGCCGGATGGGCTGGAGGCTATGCGGGAGAGCGCCGAAGGGACGCTCTTCCTCGACACGGCGGAGCACATCGTGCTCCTGCGAAGCGCGCAGGCGCTTCTGCCCGCAGCGGCTCGGCAGCGGCAGTTCCGCCCGGCTGCCAAGCTGTATCTGGCGCGGATGGATGCGCTGGACGCGGAGGACTGCGTGGATTTTTTACAGGCGCATCCCGGCGCGGTGACGCTCGCGGACGCGCACGCCGCGCTTCTGCGCGGCGAAACGCTCAGCCCGGCGGTGCTGCTGCCGGGAGAAAACGGAGGGATCGTTCTTGCAGGATAAGCTGACGCCGCGTCAGGTGCGTGCGTGGAGCCTGTGCGCGCTGAGCGTGCCGGCGGCAATGGCGCTGCCGGGCTGCGGCTGGCTCTGGGTGCTGGGCGGGAGCATCATCGCCTGCGCGCTTGTGGCCTGCCAACAGGCGATGCAGCGGCGGTCGGGCCTGTGCATGCGCGAAGCGCTCGTCCGCGCGTTCGGACCGGGCGGCGGACGGGCAGCAGCCGCGGCGGAGCTTTTGTGGCTGCTGTTTGCCGCCTCCGGCGCGGCGGCAGCCAGTCAGATCGCGTTCGAGGACGATCTGGGGCCGTTCCTGCCTGCGATCCCGCTGCTGCTGGCAGCGCTGGCCGGTCGGAAGGGACGGCTGGCGGCGGGGCGCGTCTGCGGCGTGTTGGCGCTGTGCATGGCGGGGCTGTACGCGATCATCGCAGCCGCATCTCTGCGGCATGTGCAGCCGGACTGGTGCCGCCCGCAGGGCGTCCCGGCGGACGCGGCGATGGCGCTTTGCCTGTGCCTGGGGCCTGCGTGCATGGCGTTCGTCACGGCGAAGGAGGAAACGCCGCGCGTTTCGCCCGGCGCAGCGGCGGCGTCCGCGCTCCTGCCGGCGGTGCCGGCGTTTCTGACGGCGGCCTGTCTGTCGCCGGAGCTGGCGCGGCAGGAGCCGCTTCCGTTTCTCACGCTGACGAAGAGCCTCTCCGTGCTGTCGGTCATGCAGCGGTTTGAGCTGCTGCTGTCGGTCGCGCAGCTGCTGGGACTGTTCGCACTGCTCGCGATGCTGGTATGCGCGGCAGAGAGCATGGCAGATATGATGAAGCGAAAAAAGGACGCGGAGCGTGCGAGCGGTGCGTTCTGCCTGCTGGCATTCGGCGGCAGCTTCCTCGCATACCGGCTCCCGATCTGGATCTGGGCGGTGGGAGCGGCTATATTTTGGGGCGTGGCGCCGATATTAACACAAGTGATAGTAAATATAAAAAAGACTGAAAAATAATGAAAAAAAGGGTTGACAAACGGGTTTTTCGATGGTATCATAGCCGAGCGTTCTGAGGGAGCGCGGCAGATCGGACGGGGATCAAGAAAAAAGATCAAAAAGATCGAAAAAACTTCTTGACAA
>CAKUEH010000039.1 GCA_934646185.1 uncultured Oscillospiraceae bacterium
TGGAAGGAAAAGTACGGCAGCCGCATCGTCGAGCAGCAGCGCAAGCTCGGCGTCAGCTGCGACTGGTCGCGCAGCCGCTTCACCATGGACGAGGGCTGCTCCAAGGCCGTGCGCGAGGCGTTCTGCGAGATGTACGATAAGGGCCTCATCTACAAGGGCAGCCGCATCATCAACTGGTGCCCGCACTGCCTGACGGCGCTTTCCGACGCGGAGGTCGAATACGTCGACAAGCCCGGCCACCTCTGGTATATCCGCTATCCGCTCGCTGACGGCTCCGGCGATATCGTCGTTGCGACCACCCGTCCGGAGACCATGATGGGCGACACCGGCGTGGCCGTCAACCCGAACGACGAGAAATTCAAGCACCTGATCGGCAAGACCTGCATCCTGCCCATCATGAACCGTGAGATCCCCATCGTGGGCGATGAATACTGCGAGATCGGCTTCGGCACCGGCGCGGTCAAAATGACCCCGGCGCACGACCCGAACGACTTCGAGGTCGGCCTGCGCCACAATCTTGACGTCATCCGCGTCATTGCCGACGACGGCCATATCAACGAAAACGGCGGCAAGTACAACGGCATGGACCGCTACGAATGCCGCAAGGCGCTCGTCAAGGATCTGGAAGAGCAGGGCTATCTCGTCAAGACCGAGCCGTACTCTCACAACGTCGGCACCTGCTACCGCTGCCATAACGACGTCGAACCGCTCATTTCCGCGCAGTGGTTCGTCAAGATGAAGCCGCTGGCCGAAGAAGCCATCCGCGTCGTCAAGGACGGCACGATCAAATTTGTCCCCGAACGCTTCTCCAAGACATACCTCAACTGGATGGAAAACGTCCACGACTGGTGCATCTCCCGCCAGCTCTGGTGGGGCCATCAGATCCCCGCGTGGTACTGCGACGAATGCGGCCATATCAACGTCAGCCGCGAAGATCCGACGAAGTGCGAAGCGTGCGGCTGTACCCATCTGACCCGCGACGAGGACGTGCTCGACACGTGGTTCTCGTCCGGCCTGTGGCCGTTCTCCACGCTCGGTTGGCCCGACCTGAATTCGGAAGATCTCAAATACTGGTATCCGACGACCGATATGGTCACGGGCTATGATATCATCTTCTTCTGGGTGGCGCGCATGGTCGTCTCTGGCATGGAGCAGATGAAAAAGGAGCCGTTCAAGACCGTCTTCATCCACGGCCTTGTCCGCGACGACAAGGGCCGCAAGATGTCCAAGTCCCTCGGCAACGGCATCGACCCGCTCGAAATGGCCGAGAAATACGGCGCGGACGCCCTGCGCTTCAACCTCATCACCGGCAACTCGCCCGGCAACGACATGCGCTTCTACGTCGAAAAGTGCGAGGCCATGCGCAACTTCGCCAACAAGATCTGGAACGCGAGCCGCTATGTGCTCATGAACCTGACCGTTGAGGAGACGGGCCTTCCCGATGCGGCGGATCTCGAGATCGAGGATAAGTGGGTGCTCTCCAAGCTCAATACGCTCATCAAAGAGGTCACGGAGAACATGGACGCCTACGAGTTGGGTGTCGCCTCCGCGAAGGTCTATGACTTCATCTGGGATACGTACTGCGACTGGTATATCGAGCTCACCAAGGCGCGGCTCTATGGCGAGGACGAAAAGAGCAAGCTGGCGGCCCAGAAGGTCCTGGTCTACGTGCTCGACCAGTTCCTGCGCCTGCTGCACCCGTTCATGCCGTTCATCACCGAGGAGATCTGGCAGGCTATCCCGCACGAGGGCAAATTCCTCATGCTGGCCGACTGGCCGAAGTACAACGAGAGCCTTGATTTCTCCGTCGAGGCCGCGCACATGGAGTCCGTCATGAATGCCATTCGCTCCATCCGCAACCGCCGCGCGGAGATGAACGTCCCGCCGTCGAAGAAGAGCACGCTCTATGTCGTGTCCGACAAGGGCGAGATCTTCCGGCAGGGCACGGGCTTCATCTGCCGTCTGGCCTATGCCGATCAGGTCCTCATCTGCGATTCCGACCCCGAGGGCCACGAAAACATGGTCTGCGTCGTCACGAACGACGCCAAGCTCTATATCCCGCTCGAAGAGCTCATCGACTTCGAGAAGGAGCTGGCCCGCATCGAAAAGGAAAAGGCGAACTGCCAGCGGCAGATCGCCATGTTCGAGGGCAAGCTCTCGAACGAGGCGTTCGTCTCCCGCGCACCGGAAAAGGTCGTGGCCGAACAGCGTGAAAAGCTCGAAAAGAACCGTGCGCTGCTTGCGCAGCTGGAAGAAAGCGAAAAGCGTCTGCGCCGGTAATTCCTTCGACCAAACCCGCGCGTAAAAGATTCTATAATGGACACACAGGAAAAATTCCTGTGTGTCCATTTTCTGTTTTGGAGGCGAACAAATGAATCTCACAAGCTTTTTGCAGGACAAGCATCTGACCGTCGCACTGCGCGGCGAGATCGACCATCACAGCGCGAAGGATATCATGCGCGTCCTAGGCAACAAAATTGACCTCTATCTGCCGCGTGTCTGCGTGCTGGATTTCCGCGAGGTCACGTTTATGGACTCAAGCGGCATCGCCATCGTGATCTCCTGCGTGCGCCGTATGCGGCAGCTGCGCGGCGAGGTCGTGCTCAGGAGCGTCCCGCCGCAGCCGATGAAGGTGCTCAAGGCCTCCGGCATTGAGCGCATTGCAACTCTGGAAGACGAAAGGAGCCTTGTCCATGAAAGCTGAAAATGAAATGACGCTGACCTTCCCCAGTAGATCGTCCAACGAATCCTTTGCACGCGCGGCGGTGGCATGCTTCGCCGCGCAGCTCGACCCGAATCTCGAAGAGCTGAACGACATCAAGACCGCCGTGTCCGAGGCCGTGACCAACTGCATCGTCCATGCCTACCGCGACTGCCTCGGCATGGTGACCATCCGCTGCCGCATTCTGCCGGAGAGCGTGCTGGATATCGTCATCCGCGACAAGGGCTGCGGCATGGAGGACGTGGAAAAGGCCCGCGCGCCCATGTTCACGACCGGCGGCCCCGAGCGCAGCGGCATGGGCTTTACGATCATGGAGAGCTTTATGACCTCCCTGCAGGTCACGTCAAAGCCCGGCAGGGGCACGACGGTACATATGAAGCGCAAGATCGTGCAGCGGAGGAAAACCGCTTGAGCGACACCATTACGCTCATCCAGCGCGCGCAGCAGGGCGACCGAAGTGCGTCCGAGCGGCTCGTCACGGAAAATACCGGCCTCATCTGGTCGATCGCCCGGCGATATTTCGGCCGCGGCGTGGAGCCGGACGACCTGTTCCAGCTCGGCTGCGTCGGCTTTCTGAAGGCGGTCGAGGGCTTTGACACGGCCTACGGCACGCAGTTTTCCACCTATGCCGTTCCCAAGATCGCAGGCGAGATCCGCCGCTTCCTGCGCGACGACGGGGCCGTCAAGGTCAGCCGCAGCGTAAAAGAGCGCGCCGCCGCCATCAAAAAGACGCGCGAGCGCCTGACCGGCGATTTCGGCCGCGACCCGACGGTCTCCGAGCTTTCCGAGGCGCTCGGCCTCTCTCCCGAGGAGATCGCGGCTGCCGAGACCGCTACCAGCGCGACTGAGTCCATTCAGCGTCAGACCGGCGAGGAGGGCTTTTCGCTCGAGGACGTCCTGTGTACCGACGGCATGGAGGAAAAGCTGCTCGAACGCATGGCGCTGCAGGAGGCAATTTCCCGCCTGAGCGACAAGGAGCGCCTCGTCATTCAGCTCCGCTACTATCACAGCCTGACCCAGCAGCGCGTCGCAGGCCTCATCGGCGTGTCGCAGGTGCAGGTCAGCCGCATCGAAAAGAAAGCCCTCGAACGGCTTCGAACGTTTTTTTGATATCGACAAACCGGTCAAAATGCTGTAGAATATCCATAGTTTATTGAAAAGGCAATGTCATATCACCTGATACTGTGACCTGTCACGCAAACACATTGAAACCGCAAACAGGGTTGGTAGGGGCGGGGCTTTGCTCCGCCCGGCAGAAAGCACTGGATGATTGGAAATCTTCGGCGAATTCGAATGCATATACGCATATGCCCGTAGGGAAGTTACGAATTCGCCGCAGACTACCGTAAAAGCGGTGCGTTCTGCCGGGCCGATGTAGGCATCGGCCCCTACAGGGCACCATACGGATTTGCGGCTGCCCATCGGGCGGAGCAGAGCCCCGCCCCTACCAGCTGCGTCCGTTTTTTACCGGGGTTTCGTATAGAATGCGGTCTTAAATCGATGACATTGCCCGTAAGGGGAAGCTATGGAACAGACATTCGAAGCCCGGTTCTTATCCGCGCGCCGCGCCGTGATTGCCGCGCGCTTTCAGAACCTGAACGATATGCAGCGCGAGGGCGTCCTGACGACGCAGGGGCCGCTGCTGCTGCTGGCCGGCGCGGGCAGCGGCAAGACGACCGTTCTCATCAACCGCATCGCCAACCTCATCGCCTTCGGCGAAGGTTCCGACTCGGATGAGATCCCGGAGGATATCATGGAAGAGGACGTTACATATCTCGAGGACTATCTGAGAACGCAGGATCCAGCCATGCAGCCGCAGGCCGAGCGCCTGTGCGCGCTGCGCCCGGCCGCGCCCTGGTCGATCCTGGCCATCACGTTCACCAACAAGGCCGCAAATGAGCTCAAGGCCAGACTGCAGGCGCTGCTGGGCGACTATGCCATGGACGTCTGGGCTATGACGTTCCACGCCGCCTGCTGCCGCATTCTCCGCCGGGAGATCGACCGGCTGGACGGCTACACGGGCCGCTTCACGATCTATGACACGAGCGATTCCGAGCGGGTCATGAAAGATATCCTGAAGGACTTCGGGCTGGATGAAAAATCCCTCCCGCCGCGGCTGGCGCTTTCCGTCATCAGCAAGGCCAAGGACAAGCGGCAGGGCCCGGAGCAGTTCTCCAAGCACGCCGGGAAGTCTGGCGATTACCGCATGGATCGCATCGCGCAGCTCTACGCCGAATACGAAAAGCGCCTGCACGAGGCCAACGCGCTGGACTTCGACGATATCATCCTCAAGACCGTCGAGCTGCTCGAGCAGTTCGAGGACGTGCGGACGTATTACCAGCGCAAATTCCACTACGTCATGATCGACGAGTATCAGGACACGAACCAGCTGCAGTACCAGCTGACGGCCCTGCTCGCGGGCGGGTACGAAAATATCTGCGTCGTCGGCGACGACGATCAGTCCATCTACAAATTCCGCGGCGCGACCATCGAAAACATTCTTTCCTTTGAAAAACATTTCAAAGGCGCCCGCGTTATCCGACTCGAGCAGAATTACCGTTCCACACAGGCCATTCTGAATGCAGCCAACGCCGTCATCTCGCACAACCGGGGGCGCAAGGGCAAAAAGCTCTGGACGCAGAACGCCGCGGGCGACCGCATCACGGTCTACGAGGCGGCAAGCGAGTCGGACGAGGCCAATTACATTTCCAGCCGCATTATCTCCATGTCCAAGGGGAAGAATTTCAAGGATTTCGCCGTGCTCTACCGCACGAACGCGCAGTCCAACGCGGTGGAAAACGCGTTCAAGCGCAGCGGCATCCCGTACCGCATCATCGGCGGCACACGCTTCTTCGACCGCGCCGAGGTCAAGGATATGCTGGCCTATCTGTGCGTGATCAATAACCGCGCAGACGAGCTGCGATTGCAGCGCATCATCAATAACCCGCCGCGCGGCATCGGCGGCAAAACGCTCGAAATGGCGCAGCGGCAGGCGGCTGCGGCAGGCGTGCCGCTCTACACGGTCGTCTCCGACCCGTACAGCTATCCGAGCCTTGAAAAGTCTGCCGCGAAGCTCATGGCCTTCACGGTCGTGATCGAGGAATGCGCCGAGCTTCTGACGACGCTTTCTCTGCCGGACTTTTACGAGGAGGTCATGCTCCGCACCGGCTATCTGAAAATGCTCGAGGAAAAGGACGATATCGAGGCGCGCACCCGCGCCGAAAACGTCCGCGAATTGAAATCCAGCATCCTCGCCTACATGGAAAACACGGATACGCCCACGCTGGCGGGCTTCCTGGAGGAGATCGCCCTCTATACCGACATCGAGCAGTACGACCCGGACGCCGACGCCGTCGTCATGATGACGATGCACGCGGCCAAGGGACTGGAATTTCCAAATGTATTTCTTACGGGCTTTGAAGAGGGCCTGTTCCCGTCGAACCGCTGCCTGAACGAACCGGAGGAGCTCGAAGAAGAGCGCCGCCTGTGCTACGTCGCCATCACCAGAGCCAAGCAGAATCTCGTCATTTCCTACGCCCGGCAGCGCATGCTCTACGGCCGCACCACGACGAATCTGCCCTCCCGCTTTGTAGACGAGCTTCCGGCGGAGTCTGTCAAACGTATTGGCGCGCCGAAGCCGAGCTATGCGCAGCAGGCGCCCCGGCAGTACGGTTCGTTCGGCAGAGTCAGCATCTATGGCGATGCCTACAACGATTACAACGACTTTTCCCAGATCCCCGCGCGGCCGAAGCCGCAGAAGGACTATTCCGTCCACACGCAGCCGAAGCCTGCGCCGAAGGTCAGCTTTGCGGCAGGGGAGATGGTGCAGCATAAGGCCTTTGGCCGCGGCATGATCCTGACGGTTTTGCCCATGGGCAACGACGCTCTGCTGGAGATTGCCTTCGACGGCGTCGGCACGAAGCGCCTCATGGCAAACACCGCGAGCCAGCACATGAAAAAGCTGTAATACGCATCTCTCTCCGGCATAGGCTATGCTGGGGGTGTATGGAGATGAGCCGGAGAAAACGAAGACGCAGAAGACTGCTGCTGATTATCCCGCTGCTCGTGCTGACAGGGCTGATTTTACTCGTGGAGCTGCAGCTGTCGCCGTATATCCGCGAGCTTGCGCGCAATCAGGCGGTCAATGCCGCGTCGAACGCCATCACAGAGGCCGTCAGCGAAATGCTCCGCAAGGGAGATGCGGATTTCTCCCGCGTGATCGTGCTGGAAAAGGACGTCGAGGGCCGCATCACCGCGCTTCGCACCGACA
This sequence comes from uncultured Oscillospiraceae bacterium, assembly GCA_934646185.1. Lineage (GTDB taxonomy): Bacteria > Bacillota > Clostridia > Oscillospirales > Oscillospiraceae > CAG-170. Next base: position 6,993 of record CAKUEH010000039.1, read on the forward strand.
TGACGCAGGTCGAACGCCTTAAAATTGAGGTGCTGGACATTCTGGGCAGTCTGATCGACGAGATCAACACACAGCAGATGGGGATCCCGATCGGAAACCTCCTGCTGCCGGATCTGCTGGCCGGAACCGGCCCGGAGCTGCCGGTCAAGGCCGTCAGCCTCACCATGTCGAATGCTGACTTTTTCTCGGATTTTTCCGCAGCCGGGATCAACCAGACCCTGCAGACGCTGAAGGTGAAATTCACCATCAGCCTGACCATCCTGACGACCGTCGGCTATGAGACCGTCGACGTGGACAGTGACGTCATGGTCGCGCAGACCGTGATCGTCGGCACGGTACCGGAAACTTATGTAAACTTAGGACATCTAACCACAACAGAAGGCTGGGATCAATATGGAACCGAAACAGGAGATTGAACAGCTCACCAGAGAGCTTGAACACGCGGGATATCTTTATTACGTGCTCGACAATCCCGAAATGAGCGATTATGACTACGACCACAAGCTGCGCCGTCTCGAGGAGCTGGAGACGCAGTATCCGCAGTATGCCTCGCCCCTCAGCCCGACGCGCCGCGTCGGTGGGCAGGCGCAGAGCGAGTTCGTCAAGGTGCGGCATGCCGTCCCGCTGGAAAGTCTGCAGGACGTGTTCTCCTTCGACGAGCTGCGGGACTTTGACGCGCATGTGCGCGAGGAGGAGCCGGACGCCGAATACTCCGTCGAACCGAAGGTCGACGGCCTCTCCGTCGCGCTTGAATACGCCGACGGACAATTCATCCGCGGCGCGACGCGCGGCGACGGCCTGATCGGCGAGGATGTGACGGAAAATCTCAAGACGATCCGCTCCATCCCCATGACGCTGGAGCATGCGCCCGCCCGCCTGATCGTGCGGGGCGAGGTCTTCATGCCCCGCGCCAGCTTCGAAGCGCTCAACGCCGAGCAGGAGAAGCTCGGAAAGCCGCTCTTTGCCAACCCGCGCAACGCCGCGGCAGGTTCGCTGCGCCAGCTTGACCCCGGCATCGCGGCAAAGCGCAGGCTGGACATTCTGGTCTTCAATTTACAGCTTGCCGAGGGTGTGGAATTCCGGACCCACAGCGAGACGCTGGACTATCTGCGAAGCCTCAAATTCAAGGTCATTCCCTACACGCTCTGCAGCGATATGGAAAAAGCGGAGCAGCTGATCGCGAACCTCGGCGAAACGCGCTATGACCTGCCGTATGATATTGACGGCGCCGTCATGAAGCTCAACAGCCTCGCGGGCCGCGCCCGTCTCGGCAGCACGGCCAAATTCCCGCGCTGGGCCGCAGCCTTCAAATACCCGCCGGAGGTCAAGGAGACGGTATTGGAGGATATCGTCGTGCAGGTGGGCCGCACGGGCGTTCTGACCCCGCGCGCCATCGTCGCCCCGGTCCATCTGGCCGGGACGACCGTCACGGCCGCGACGCTCCACAATCAGGACTTTATCACCGACAAGGACATCCGCATCGGAGATACCGTCAGGATCCGCAAAGCGGGGGAGATCATCCCCGAAATTCTCGAGGTCGTACTGGCCAAACGCCCGGAGGGCGCGCAGCCATATCATCTGCCGGACAAATGTCCCGTCTGCGGCGCGCCCGTCGTGCGCGATGAAGACGGCGCCGCCCTGCGCTGCACCGGCGCGGAGTGCCCAGCGCAGCTGTCGCGCAATCTTGCGCACTTTGTCTCGCGCGAGGCCATGAACATCGACGGTCTCGGCAGCGCAATCATCGATCTGCTGATCGAACAGAAGATGGTGTCCAATCCCGCCGATCTCTACCGGCTGGACTATGCCGCCTTTGCGGAGCTTCCCGGTCAGGGGAAAAAGTCCGCCGCGAATCTGGAAGCCGCGATCGAGGCCAGCAAGCAGAACGATCTGTCGCGTCTTCTGTGCGCTCTCGGCATCCGGCAGGTCGGCAGCAAGGCGGCCAGGGTTCTGGCCGGGACGTTCGGCAGTCTCGACGCGCTGCAGAACGCGGCGCTCGAAGACCTGACCGCCGTGCCCGACATCGGCGAGACGACGGCGCAGAATATTCTTGATTACTTCGCAAGTCCGCAGTCGCAGGATCTCATCGAACGCCTGCGCGAGGCTGGCGTGAATTTTATGTCAACTGCGCAGATCACAGATACCCGTTTCGCGGGCAAGACCTTCGTCCTGACCGGCGCGCTGAGCCTCTTCACACGCGAGGAAGCGACGGAAAAGATCGAGGGCTTCGGCGGCAAGGCCGCCTCGTCCGTCTCCAAAAAGACGACGTATGTCGTCGCGGGTGAAAACGCGGGCAGCAAGCTGAAAAAGGCCAATGAGCTGGGGATCCCGGTCCTGTCCGAGCAGGAATTTCTGGAGCTGCTGCAATGAAAATCACATTGGTCAGCAGCTGCGGCCTTGTGCTGGAGCAGGATGGGAGCGCGCTTCTGGTCGACGCGCTCAACAAGCAGTTCCGCTGCTATTACGGCCTGCCGCCGGAGACCTTCGCACAGATGCAGGCGGGAAAACCGCCCTACGATGCCATCCGCGGCATCCTCTTTACCCACGCGCACCCCGACCATTACAGCGCAAGCCGCACGGAGCTTCTCCGTGCGGCCTGCGGCGCGCCGGTCTTTCTGCCGCAGCCGGACACGCCGGAGCGGCTGTGCATGCAGTTTGGCCCGTTTACGGTCGAATGCACCCGCTTTCCGCACATTCCCGTTCCAGGCTTTCCGGAGATCACACATGCCGTATACTGGATCTCTGCCGCAGGGAAAAGCGTCTATGTGACCGCCGACGCACAGATCGATACGGCCCGCCACCGCGCCATTCTGCACGGAAGACGGGCGAACGCGGCGTTCTGGAACGGGCAGTATCTGTCCCATCCCGAAACGCGGGAGCTGCTGCTGGAAACGGCGGAAAAGAATTATGTCTACCACATTCCGGTCGACGAAAAGGACGCCTGCGGCGTCCGCCGCAAATGCGAGCGCAATATGACCCGCTTCGGCGCGGAGCTTCCGAACGTCTCCCTGCTGGAGCGGTATCCGTCGTTCCTTGAGGTGTAAATCAAACGAAGCGGATGTCCGCAAATGGAAGAGCTGCGGACAGAAATAGCGCCTCCCCCTGCCGTGCGGCAGGGGGAGGCGTTTTTGCATCTGTGATGGAGCGGACTTTATTTTCTGTGCATCGCTTCGTGTTCTTTTTGCAGCTCTTCACGCAGCTCGAGGATGCTCCAACCCTTGTTTTCGTCTGTCAAAACAGCCTTCAGCGCGACGGGCGGGAGCTTTGCGGCCCGCATGGCCTGTAAATACAGATCAAGCTGCGCATCTGAAAAATGCGCGAAGACGAGCAGCTCGCCGGAAAAGTCCTCTCCGTCATAAAAGCTCTCGAAGCTGCCGAGATCGCCCGTCAGCGAGCCGACGGCGTTCAGATACTCCCATTTTTCCACCACGCGCACCTTCGCGCCCAGCCGCATCGCGGCCATGCGCAGCCGGGCGAGCTTTTTGGCAGGGAAGTGGATCGCCAGAACGACCGGCGTCATACGTGCACCTCCTGTTTGTCCTCCCGCAGGAAGCCCGCCCACATCAGAAGCCCGGCCAGCGACCAGAAATAGGCCATCATATACGGCTCTTCGAAGATGTTCTCAAATCCGCAGTGGACAAGAACGCCGCACAGTCCGGCGAAAATACCCGCGCACAGCGGATACAGCCGCGAAAGCCCCTGCTTTTTCTGCTGCGCCGTGCGGTAAAGCGCGCGGCAGCCGTTTGCAAGGAAGCTGAAGATCGTGAGCAGGAACGCGGCAAGGCCCGTGTAGCCCATCTCAATCATGAGCTTGAGATAGTAATTGTCGACATAGAAATAATCCTGATGGTCGATGACCTGATTCTGCATGGCGACGGCGCCGCCGAACATGCCGAGGCCCACGCCGGTCGCTTTTCCGCGCTGCTCCAGAAGCGTCAACGCCACGAGCTTGCGGCCCGCGCGGCCGCCGGAGGTGTTGGCCTCCGCAAAATCGGCCGTGAACAAGAACCCGATGCGGCTGCGTACGAACGGCAGCGTACACGCGACGCATCCCGCCGCGAGCAGCAGCACCAGCAGCCGCCGGTCGACCAGCAGCACGAAGATCACAATGGCAAGCGCCAGCGCCATCCATGCGCCGCGCGACATCGTAAACAGACAGCCGAAGCACATGCAGAACGCGCAGATCCATGCAAGCACCTGCAATCTGCGGTTTTTCGTGTAATAGGCGAGTCCCGCCGCCATCGGCGCAAACATCGTCATGAAATCGCCCATGATATTGGGACTTCCGAAGATGGAGTACACGCGTGTGCGTACAGAGGACTCCGAGTGCGTCATCCAGCTCGACGGGATCGGCACGGCGGCGATATACTGATAGATCCCGTGCAGCGCAATGACCGCCGCCAGAACGACGAGCGCCAGATAGACCCGCATGAAATCCCGGTCGTCATGCACCAGCCGCGTAACAAGGAAGAACCAGAGCATATACTGCACGGTCGCGCGGAAGCCGGAGATCTGAATGGAATAAAACGGCGTGACGACGTTCATGAGGACGAAGCAGACCGTAATGAACAGGCAGACCGGCAGATCGAGCGGGTTGCATCCTGTTTTGAGCGGCGTTTCGCGCCCGAGGCGCTCGTAGACCACATAGCCCAGCGCCAGCAGCATCAGGCATTCATCCCAGCACGACGATAAAACCGGCACGGCCAGAAGATCACGCAGCACATAGTCGATCACGACATACATGGAAAGCGCGAATAAAATCACGCCGTGCAGCCCGTCGGAAAACAGCCACGAAACAAGACGGCTGTTTTTGCCGCAGCGCACGAAAAAGCGCCAGATGCGGCACAGAACCGAATCCTCGAGACAGTCCTTCAGTCCGTGCCGCGCGGCAAGCCGCGCGTTCAGCCGGGCAAAACGCTTTGCGCTCCGGCTCTCGCGCGTCGGCGCGTCCGGCGCGGCCAAGCGGCGGAGCAGCCATGCGCGCGTTTTGCTCGCGCGCCAGGTGCGGCCAAACCAGGCGAAGACTCTGCTCGAATGCGCCAGCGCCGAAAACCAGCCGCCGATGGCGAGCAGCGCCCGCCACAGAAGGCTCGAGGTCAGCATGTCAGCCATCGGTGACCTCCAGCGCGCAGATCAGGCCCGTGAGCTCGAATTCGCTGGTCTTGAGGATATATTCATAGCCGACGCGGACCTCCTGCGGCCCGACTTTATAGACGTTTCCGGTGAACGCCGCGTCGGCCTCGACGGTGATATACAGGCGCAGATGGCCGTTTTCACCGGCGTAGTCCGCAGTCTGCACATCGGTGATGGACGCGGCGATGACCTTGGAGTCGTTGACAAGGGATTTGCTGACCTGCGTCTCGGCAAAGTGCGCGATATCGGCGGGAACATCCTCAAATTCCACGGTATAGACGGCGGTTTTGTTCGAGCCGGTCGCGGCGGCGGCCGCCTTTCTGCCGCCGAGCTTCCACAGAGCCGCGGCCAGCACCGCGACGATCAGAATGACAACGAGCAGATCGATCAGATTGATCTTGCCGAACAGACGGCCCTTTTCATCGATCAGTTTCATGTAGTACCTCCCAAAGAGTTTGCAGTTGATTTGCCCCATTGAATCAGGTATAATAAGGAACGGTTCAAGGAACATTCCAGCCTATTTTACAGTATCTTACCGCGAGAAACAAGTGGTAATTCAAAAATGAGGATTTCCGATATGAAGGTATTGCATTTGATCTCCGGCGGCGACGTCGGCGGCGCGAAGACGCATGTGCTGTCGCTGCTGCAGGGGCTTGGACAGACCGAACAGGTGCGTCTGGTCTGCTTCCGCGAGGGAGAGTTTGCGGAGGATGCGCGAAAGCTCGGCATCGATACGGTCGTCATGGAGACCTCCGTGCAGGCGGCCATCGGCCGCCTTGCGCAGATGATCCGTGCCGAGGGCGTTCAGATCGTCCACTGCCATGGCGCGCGCGCCAATCTGACTGGCGCAGTTCTGCGCCGGAAAATTCAGGTTCCCATTGTCACGACCGTCCACTCCGACTACCGCCTCGACTATCTGGGCCGCCCCCTGCACCGGCTGACCTACGGCACGATCAACACCGTCGCGCTGCGCATGTTCGACTATCACATCGGCGTGTCCGATGCGATGGCGCAGCTGCTTATTTCGCGCGGCTTTGACCCGCAGACGATGTTTGCGATTTACAATGGCATTGATTTTTCTCCCGTTGTGCCGAAGCTGGACAGGCAGGCGTATCTGCGCTCCGTCGGCATGGAGACGGCGGAGGATACCGTCGTGTTTGGCATTGCCGCCCGTCTCGACCCGGTCAAGGACGTCGGGACGCTCATCCGCGGCTTCTCTCTTGCCGTTCAGAAGCATCCCAATATCCGCCTGCTCATCGCGGGCGACGGCGAGCAGCGCCAGACGCTGGAAAAGCTGGCCGCTGACACCTGCCCGCCCGGCAGCGTCGTGTTTGCGGGCTGGGTCACGGATATGGACAGCTTCTATCACGCGCTGGACGTCAATACACTGACGTCTCTTTCCGAGACCTTCCCCTATGCCATCACCGAGGGCGCCCGCATGCGCTGCGCAACGATCGCGTCGAACGTCGGCGGCATCCCGTATATCATCGAGCATGGCGTGACGGGCCTCCTGTTTGAGCCGCAGAACGCCGAAGCGCTCGGCGGCTGCATGGCGCGGCTGGCGGAATCCGCGGCCATGCGCGCGCAGCTTGGCGAAAACCTGTATGAAAAAGCCTCGCGCGAGTTTTCCATCAGCGCCACTGTCGGCAAGCAGATCGAAATTTACCAGACCATCCTGCGCCGTACAGCCATGCCGAAGCAGAAAAAGTACGGTGTTCTGATCTGCGGCGCCTACGGAAAGGGCAACGCGGGCGACGATGCGATCTTAAAGGCGATCCTTGCCCAGATGAAGGCCATCGACCGCGACATGCCGGTCTACGTCATGTCGCACGACCCTGCCGAGACGCGCCTGCGGTACCACGTCGGCTCTGTTCACGTATTCGACCCCTTCCACTTCTGGCCGCTCATGCGGAAATGCAGGCTGTTTATCTCCGGCGGCGGAAGTCTCATCCAGAACGAGACGAGCACGCGCTCGTTGAATTATTATCTTACAACCATCCGTATGGCGCATGCCGCGGGCTGCCGCGTCATGATGTACGGCTGCGGCATCGGCCCCGTCAGCGGGGAGGGCAGCCGCCGCCATACCGCGCGGATCCTCAACCGCTGCGTGGACAAAATCACGCTCCGAGAGGATCTTTCCCGGAAGGAGCTTTCCGATATGGGCGTGACGCAGCCGGACATTTCCGTCACGGCAGACCCCGCGCTGCTGCTGCAGCCCGCGTCCACCGGCGCGGTGGACAGCTATTTCCTGAGCAATGACCTCGACCCGAACGGAAGCTACGCCATGTTTGTCCTGCGCCCGTGGAAAAACCTTGAAGAGCATTTGCGGGCGATCGTGGATGCTGCAATTTATGTCAACCAAGAGCACGGACTGACGCCGGTCTTCGTTGCGTTGGAGCCCACGCGCGATCTGGAGATCAACCGGCGCGCAGCCGGTATGCTGCCGTGTAAAGCCTTTGTTCTGCCCGCCCCGCGCGACGAGCAGCTGACCATCGGTATGATGCAGAAGATGCGCGTGATCGTATCCATGCGCCTGCATGCGCTGATCTTTGCCTCGTCTGTCGGCGCGCCGCTGGCCGCGATCTCCTATGACCCGAAGGTCACGGGCTTCATGGACTATCTCGGCCAGAAGCACTGCATGGAGCTGGCCGACGTGACAAAGGACAGCCTGTGCGCCCTGATCGACGACGCCATGCAGACGGCGCAGCCGTATTCGACCGACCGCCTGCGCCGCCTTGCGGCAGAAAATGAGGAAGCGGCCCGTGCGCTGCTGGAGGAGCCCATATGAGAAAGATCGTTTGCCTGGCCACCTCACCCTGGTATCCCATCCCGACGCGCAAGCAGCAGGTCATGAGCCGGATCCCGGACGCGGAAATTCTTTATTTCGACCCGTCCATCACCTATATTGCCCCCATGAAGGACGACTCCGCCCGGCCAGGGCTGACGAATTACAGAAAAGCGGGCGTCCACCCGAAGGAGAATATCACGGTGTATGCCCTGCCGCCTGTTCTTCCGTTCTTTTACAAATTCCGCTGGATCAATCAGCTGAACCAGCGGAAAATCGCCCGGTTCGTCCGCGAAAAGATGCGGGAGCACGGCTTTGAGGACGCCGTCCTGTGGGTCTATTCGCCCGTCACGGCTGATCTGGTCGATCTCGTGCCGCATAAGGCGCTGGTCTACGACTGCGTCGACCGGCATTCGGCCTACGGCGGCCTGATGGATCCGGCGCTCGTCGACGCGATGGAACTGGAGCTGGCAGGGAAGGCCGACCATGTCTTTGCCACCGCCGACGCGCTGGCCGAACGCCTGCGCGCAGCGCAGCCGAAGACGGACATGATCCCGAACGGCGCGAATTTTGAGCGCTTCGTGCAGGCTTCGCAGCCGCAGCCGCTCCCGGAGGATCTGCGGGAGATCCCGCACCCGATCTTCGGCTTTGTCGGCGCGCTGCAAAGCTGCATCGAGTATGATTACCTCGAAGCGGCGGCAAAGGCCCGCCCGGATTGGAGCTTTGTCCTGATCGGAAAGGAAAAGCCCGGCGTCGACCTGTCCGCGCTCCACGCCATGCCGAACGTACACTTCCTCGGCCTCAAGCCGAACGAGCAGCTGCCGCTGTATCTGGCGCAGTTTGACGCCTGTCTGAATCTGTTTGCGAAGAGCGATCTCAGCAAGGATGTGAGCCCGCTGAAATTCTATGAATATCTGGCTACGGGCCGCCCCATCGTCTCGACGAGGCAGCCGGATCAAATTCTCCAATACGCGCCGCTCATTGAGATCGCCGACAGCCCGGAGGAATTCATCTCCGCCTGCGAAAAATCGTGCTCTGATGCAGCTCCGGAGCGCACAGCCGCCCGCATCGAGGCAGGCTGCGCCTGCTCGTGGGACAGCCGTGTCGCGCAGATGTGCGGCATTCTGGAAGGGCAGGGAATCCTGTGATGAAAAAACTGCTCGTTACCGGCTTCGATCCATTCGGCGGCGAGGCTGTCAATCCCGCGTTTGAAGCTGTGCGGCTGCTGCCGGACGAAATCGCAGGGTTTGAATTATGTAAACTTGAGATCCCGACTGAATTCATCAGAAGCGGCGTGATCCTGAAAGACGCGCTTCGCGCGGAACGCCCCGACGCGGTGCTCTGCGTCGGTCAGGCCGGAGGCCGCACGGCCGTCACGCCGGAGCGCGTGGCGATCAACCTGATGGATGCCCGCATCCCGGATAACGCCGGCTATCAGCCGGTCGACACACCCATCGTGCCGGACGGCCCGGCAGCGTATTTTTCGACGCTCCCCATCAAGGCAATCGCCGAACGGATCCAGAATGCCGGCCTGCCCGCGGCAGTTTCCAACACCGCCGGAACCTATGTCTGCAACAGCCTTCTGTACACGCTGCTGCACACGGCGGCGCTGGAATATCCGCGCCTGCGCGGCGGATTTGTCCATGTGCCCTATGCCATGGAGCAGCTCCCCGGCAAGCCTGCCGGCACCTTCGCCATGCCCCTGCCCGACATCGCCCGCGCTCTGACCTGTACCATCGAGACGATTTCCGAAAACCTGTAAAAATAACAAAATGACCATCGGCTGTATGCGCTTACGCATATGGCCGGTGGCTTTCTTTATACAATAAAAAAACAAAATCGCAACCCAGCGATAGCGGTTGCGATTTTGAACGAAGAAAGACCTTTGCTGTCGAGGTGGACGCGCTTGCGCGGTCACCTCGACATCCAAAGGTCATTTCTGAGTGGCACCCCAGAGACGATTCGAACGTCCGACCCTTCGCTTAGGAGGCGAATGCTCTATCCCCTGAGCTACTGGGGCATTTTGAACAGTGCTATTCTACAATGCGCCGGTGGGTTTGTCAAGAAGATGGAATACCGGAGGCGGACAAACAATAGACTTGGACTGGGGGTGAGCAAATGCAGAATGCGATCGTGCGTATGCTGCCGCAGGCAGTGCAGACCGCGCTGGCCGGCATGCCGGAGGCGCAGATCGAGGAGCTTCGGCTGCGGGTGGGGCAAAGGCCGTCTGTTTTGTACATGGGTGCCGAACGGGCGCTGCCCGTCCGGGACACGCTGTCGCAGGCTGAATTGCAGCAGATGCTTTTGAATGCCTCCGCACAGTCGCAGTATGCCGTGCAGGAGCAGCTGCGGAGCGGTTATCTCAGTCTGCCGGGCGGATACCGCCTTGGTGTCTGCGGCAGCGCGGTCGTGCAGAACGGCTGTATGACCGGCATCCGGGAAATCTCATCCCTTGCGCTTCGCGTTCCGCATGCCATCCGGCATCCGCCGGAACAGCTGCTTCCATATTTGCAGGGATCCTGTCTGCTTGCCGGTGCGCCTGGCAGCGGAAAAACGACGCTGCTGCGAAGCTGCATCCGGGCGCTCTCGGATACCGGACAGCGCGTGGCCGTCGCGGACGAGCGGCTGGAGCTGGCCGGAGCGGTACACGGCGTGCCGCAGTTTGATCTCGGGCCATGTACGGACGTGCTCTCCGGCTGCCCGAAGGGCGAGGGGATGCGCATGTTGCTGCGCAGTATGAACCCGCAGTGGCTTGCGGTCGACGAGATCACGCAGCCGGAGGATCTTGCGGAGATCCGGCAGGCGGGCGGCTGCGGTGTCAGGCTGCTTGCGACGATCCACGCCGGTTCTGCGGAGGAGCTGAAGAACAAACCGCTCTGTCGGGAGCTATTCTCTCTGGGCATTTTCCGGCAGGTGCTTTATCTGGATAAAAACAGGGCGTTTCACGCGGAAAGGATCCAATATGCTGAAACTGATCGGATTGAGCCTGATCCTGACAGCCTCCGGCGCGGTCGGCGCCGGGCTGGCCGGGACAGTGAAGCGGCAGCAGGCACAGACGCTTGCACTGATCGATGCGCTGCTGCGCATCCGGCATGAGCTGCAATACCGGCTGACGCCGCTGCCGGATATTTTTGCCGCGCTGGGCAGCGGGCGGAACCGTGAGATCGCGGACTTTTTTTCACGATTTGCGGCTGGCCTGTCCTCAGCCCGGACCTGCACGGTCGGCTACGCCTGCCGTCAGGCGCTTGCGCAGACGCGCGGTCTGTGTCTTTCCGGTGCGACGCGGGGGACGCTTCTGAGTCTGTTTGATTCGCTCGGAAAATATGACCTGGAGGGAAGCGTTCAGGCGCTTGACCTGGCGCTGTCCCGCCTCCGGGAAGAGGCGAAGACGCTGCAAAGCGGCGCGGCAGCGCGATGCAGGACCTATCTGACGCTCGGCATCTGCACGGGACTGGCTGTGGCGGTGATCCTGATCTGATATGGATATTGACCTGATCTTTAAAATCGCGGCCGTCGGGATCATCGTCTCCATTCTCAATCAGGTTCTCGTCCGTTCCGGACGTGAGGAACAGGCGACTATGACCTCGCTGGCGGCGCTGGTGGTCGTGCTGATGATCGTCGTGCAGCGCATCGCGGAGCTGTTCGACATGGTCAAGACGCTGTTTGAATTCTGATGGATGTGATCGGAAAGCTGATCGCTGCGGTGCTTCTGTGCAGCGTGATCTGCCTGCTGCTGAAAAAGCAGGCGCCGGAGCTGACGCTCTGCCTGTGCGTGCTGGTGTGTGCGCTCTGCTTTTTGTCGGCCCTGCCGTTCTTTTCTCCCGTTCTGGCCTTTTTTCACCGGCTGGAGGACATGACCGGCCTGTCCGGCGCGGTGTTTGCGCCGCTGTTCAAAACGGCGGCCATCGGCCTTCTGGCGCAGATGGCCGGGACAATCTGCCGGGACAGCGGTCAGCAGGCGCTTGCGCAGGCCGTCGAGATCTGCAGCGGCTTTCTCAGCTTTTATCTTGCGCTGCCGCTGCTGGAAATGGTGCTCTCCCTGCTGCAGACGATGATAGGAGGCTGATATGCGGCGCTGCATCATATTTCTCTGCATTCTGGCTGCGCTGGTCGCGCCTGTTCTTGCGCTGGACGTTCTGGAAGAGGAACGGCAGATCCTGAATGTGGACACGCTGACGGACGGCCTTCCGGACGACGCGCAGGATGCGCTGCGCGCCTACAGCCCGTCCGCGCGCACGGATCCCGGCGAAGCGATCCTCGCGATCATCAAATGGGCGTCCGGACTGTCGGTCAGTACGCTGCGGGAGGCCGTGCAGACGGCGTCTTTGCTGCTGACGGCCGCGCTCATCTGCCAGCTTGTCCGGCAAAGCGTTCCGGACGACCGGCTGCACATTCAGGCCATGACGGGAGCGCTTGCCATCACGCTGCTGTTTGCGGCGAATATCAAAAGCATGATCGGTCTGGCGGTCTCCGTGCTGGATGAAATGGAGGCATACTCCAAGCTCCTGCTTCCGGTGATGTGCGGCGCGGCGGCCGCATCCGGATCTCTGACGGGCGCGGGCGCGCTGTATATGGGCTCGTCGCTGTTTTTCAGCATGCTCACGACGCTTGTCCGCAGTCTGCTCGTTCCGCTCGTCTATGCGTTCGTCGGCCTTGCCGCCGCCGAATGCGCGCTGCCCGGCGGAAAGCTCACAAGCGTCCGGCAGCTTCTGGGCTGGTGCATCAAGGCGCTTCTGAAGGGTGTGATGTATGTGTTCACGGCGTACCTGTCGTTGACGGGGCTTTTGTCCGGCAGCAGCGACGAGGCGGCGGTCAACGCGGCCAAATCCACGCTGTCCGCCGCGATCCCGGTCGTGGGAGGCATCGCGTCCGATGCGTCCGAGGCCGTCTTGCAGAGCGCGAAGCTCCTGCGCGCGTCAGCCGGGACCTTTGGGATCCTGGCGGTGCTGGCGATGGCGCTCGTCCCGTTTTTTAAGATCACGATCTGCTATCTGACTATGAAGCTGACGGCGGCGATCGCCGGTTTTGCGGCGGGGAAGGAGCATGCCGCGCTCATCAGCGCGCAGAGCAGCGCCATGGGCTATGTGCTCGGCATGACCGGGAGCGCCGCACTGATGCTCCTGTTCAGCACGTGCTGCTTTATGAAGGTGGCATCTGGATGATGGAGGCTGTACGGGGATATTTGCTGCGCCTGACGGCCGGCGCGTTTTTGAGCGCGGGGCTTCTGGCGCTCATTCCGAAGGGTACGCCGAAAAAGGCGGCTGCCGTCTTATGCGGGCTTGTGATGCTGCTGCTTGCGCTCACGCCGCTGGCGCAGCTTGATTATGACGCGCTCTCAGAGGCGATCAGCCGTCTGGAGCTGGAAAAGGAGGAAGCGAGAACGGGAATCGAGATCCGGAACCAGGCGCTTGTGGCCAGGATCATATCGGGCCGCGTACAGGCATATATATTGGACAAAGCTGCCGCGCTGGGACTGAGCGTCACAGTTGAGCTTGAGATGGAAACACGGGCGGACACGCCGTATCCGAAAGCCGTGACGATCCGCGGCGAGGCGAACCCGGCGCAGAAGCAGCAGCTTCAGCAGTATCTGGAGCAGACCTTCGCCATCCCGGTGCAAAGGCAGGTCTGGACGCCATGAAAGACCGGCAGCTGTCACAGCTGCGCGTGCAGGCGGCGCAGCTGCTCCGCAAATACCGGATCCCGCTGCTCGTGTTTCTGCTCGGTGTCGCGCTGGCGCTGGTGCCGGGGCGGACGAAGAAGACGGAAGCGCAGCAGCACACGGCGGAGACGGCGGGCACGGCCTTCGATCTTTCTGCGGCGCAGGCGCAAATGGAGGAGCTGCTGTCTGCGATCAACGGGGCAGGGCGGGTCCGGCTGATGCTGACGCTCTCATCGGGGGAGCGGGCCGTTTACCAGACGGACAGCCGCACCGTGACTGCCTCCGGCAGCACGACCCAGGAAACGGAGACAGTCTTCCGGCAGTCGGGCGGCTCGGAAAAGGAACCGGCGGTGCAGACGGTCGTTTATCCGCAGTATCAGGGCGCGGTCGTTATCTGCGACGGCGCGGAGCGCGCGAGCGTCCGCCTCGCGGTCATACAGGCTGTATCGAGCCTCACGGGGCTCGGAAGCAATAAAATCGCAGTGGTAAAAATGAAAGGGCAATAGGAGGAATCTGTATGAAAATCTGGAAGCGGAACGCGATCATCGCATCGGTATTGCTGCTGGTGTGTGCGGGGGTGTATCTCAACTGGTCCAAGGCGCAGAAATCCACCGCGCAGGATCTGACCGAGACGCTCTCGGCGGAGCAGGTGATGGGGGAGGACACGCTTGTCGTGGCGGACGGCGAAGCGCTGCCGCAGGAGGCGGTCGCGGCCTCGTCGGATGAAACACAGGCAGCGGATTATTTTGCCCAGGTACGCCTGAGCCGGCAGGAATCAAGAGACTCTGCCGTCGAGCTGCTTGAAGAGACCATCGCCTATGACGAGGGCACGGACATCGGCGAGGCAGCCTGTCAGACGCTCAACAACATCGTCGGCACGGCGCTGAGCGAAGCACAGATCGAAAGTCTTGTGATCGCCAAGGGATATGACGACTGTGTGACGTACATCAACGACGGCGTCGTCTGCGTGGCGGTCTCCGCGCCCGCGGAGGGACTGAGCGACGCGGACGCGGCGCTGATCTCGGATATCGTGACATCTCAGACGGATTATATGCTCTCCCAGGTGCGCATTATCGAGGTTAAGCCCTGATTTACCGGGGATTTTCAGAAAGGGATTGCATTTTGACGGTTTTGTGGTAAAATGAATCCAATATAAAAGCAAAACCTTTTCTGAATCCCTGAACAGGAGGAACCCAGTATGGCTGAAAAGAACGAGTATTTCACGCAGAAGCTCGAAAACGGGACGCTTCAGATCTCCGAGGACGTTGTTGCGTCCGTTGCGGCGGCTGCTGTGCTTGAGGTAGATGGCGTCTGCGGCCTGTCCAGCAATATCAGCACGGATATCGCAGAAATGCTCGGCATGAAGACGATGGCGCGCGGCGTCCGCCTGACGCCGATGAAGGACGGCGCGGTCAAGATCGAATGCGATGTGGTCGCGAAATTCGGGCAGAGCGTATTTTCTCTCGCCAAGACCGTACAGGACGCGGTCAAGACCAGCGTGGAATCCGTCGCCGGACTGACCGTCGCGCAGGTCAACGTCAATATCTGCGGCATTGCCATGCCGAAGGAATTAAAGAAATAACAAAAAAGCAAACCCTTTGCTTGGCGTGAAGGGTTTCTTTTTTGAATGCACGGAAGAAAAGCAGCAAGGAGAAAGCTATGACTAGATCGAACGCCAGAGAGATCGCCTGCCATCTCGTTTTCGAGATGAACTTCAATGACATGACAGCCGGGGAAGCGCTGCAGACGCTTATGGAGGAGTCCTATTATCCCACGCTCAAGGGCGAAACGGACGTCTATGAAGAAAAACCGGACGGAAAGCAGCTGGAGTACCTGACAAACGTTGTGCAGGGCGTACAGGCGAAGCGGGCAGAGCTCGAAGGCTATATCACGAAGTATTCTGTCGGATGGAGTCTCAGCCGCATTGCCAGAATGGCTGTCGCCATCATGGAGGTGTGCATGTATGAGGCGCTGTACGTTGAGGATGCGCCCATCAGCGCTGCCATCAACGAGGCGGTCGAGCTGACGCGCAAATATGAAAACGAGGATGTGGTGTCCTTCGTCAACGGCATTCTCGGCGGTTTTGCGCGCGAGGTCCAGCAGTCATGCTGACGCTCGGCTTCGACACCAGCAACTATACCACTTCGGTGGCGGCATTTGACGGCGTGGGCGGGAAGAACTGCTCACGCCTTTTGGACGTGAAGCCGGGAGAGCTCGGTCTGCGGCAGTCCGACGCGCTGTT
>CAKUEH010000040.1 GCA_934646185.1 uncultured Oscillospiraceae bacterium
ATTCCCTCCATCTCTGTTCTTTCAGTTTAACAGATTTTTGGGGATTTTGCGACTGCACTTACAGGGTACTACTCCACCGTCATTTTCTTCGAAAATGCCACCTCCCCTTACCATGCGGGGCATGGCAAGGGGAGGCTTTGAACCGCATCCACCAAACAGACCGTTTGACCCAATCTTCGTACCAGGAGGAGCCGCCATGAGCGCTTCGCGCATGAAAAACCTCATCATTCTTGTTCTGACGCTCTGCGCGCTGGGGCTTTTGTGCATTGCGGTGCCGAACCGGCTTTCGCAGACGCATGAGCAGCGGCAGATGCTGCAGGAGCTCAAGACGCTCTACGACAGCTACGGTCTTTCCATCGACCTCGGCGAGCTGCCGCGCAGTCCCGCGCTCTACAGCGTCGAGCTCTCCGAGGACGGCGCGCAGACCGCCGCGCAGGCGCTGCTCGGCGCAAAGGCCGCGGCCGCGGGCGAATCCGGCTTTGAAAGCACCTTTTCCTCCGACCTCGGGACGCTCCACGTCACGCGCACGGGCGGCTTTTCCGCCGTTCTGACGGGCGGCAGCCGGGTCAAAAGCCCGGAAAAGGCCGCGGAAAAGCTGCTGCGCGCGATGGAATTCCAGTACCAGACGCTCACGCGGGAGCCGTCGGAGGACGGCAGCGTGCGCATCTGCACCTCGCAGACGCTGCTCGGCGTCCCGGTGTTCGGCAGCCGGCTGGAGCTTACCTACACGGACGAGCATCTTACAACCGTCGAGGGCACGTTTTATACCGGCGGCAGCTCCATCACGCGCGTATCGGAGCAGGAGGCCATCTCCGCCGCCGACGCGCTGGCGCAGCTGCTGGCGCGCCGCGACGCGCTCGGCTGGGTCGGAAGCGCGGTGACGGGTCTCACGCAGGGGTATCTGCCGTCGGATCTGGCCGGTACGGGCATCCGCTTTGTGCCGGTCTGGCTGGTCGAGACAGACGCCGGCAGCTTCTTCATCAACGGCATCACGCGCGAAATTACGGCGGAAAAATAGCCGTCGCCGTCCGCGCCTGTCGAATTATGAAGAAATTCTGAAGATTTTCTGTTTCTGAATTGTCATTTTCCTTTACATTCCTGCCGTGGTGTGGTATTCTAATAGCGGCCGAATTTGGCTTTGTTAACATAACGCATTTCCGCAAACACTCTTAGTGTCAACTGATGTCAACTGACGCTACCAAAGAGGGATTACATTTTGATCAAATACATCGTTCAAGGCGGCACAAAGCTCTCCGGCTCCGTGACCATTTCCGGAGCCAAGAACGCGGCGGTCGCGATCCTGCCGGCCACGCTGCTCGTCAGCGGCCCCTGCCGGATCGAAAATGTACCGGATATCTCAGACGTGCGTCTGCTGCTGGAGATCCTGCGCGATATGGGCGCGGAGATCCGGCGCTACGGCCGCAACACGCTCGAGATCGACTGCACCCGCGCGCGCAACGCGACCGCGCCCATTGAGCTCGTCCGCCGCATCCGCGCGTCGTATTACCTCATTGGCGCAGAGCTGGGCCGTTTCGGCCATGCCCATGTCGCCATGCCGGGCGGCTGCAACTTCGGCGTCCGCCCCATCGACCAGCACATCAAGGGCTTTGAGGCCATGGGCGCCATGGTCGAACAGTCCGGCGGCTATGTCTGCGCCGACGCCCCGAAGGGCGGGCTGCGCGGCGGCCATATCTATCTCGATATCGTCTCCGTCGGCGCGACGATGAACATCCTGCTCGCGGCAGTTCTTTGCAGCGGCATGACGGTCATCGAAAACTGCGCGAAGGAGCCGCACATCGTCGATCTCGCAAACTTCCTGAACGCCATGGGCGCGCAGATCTCCGGCGCGGGCACCGACGTCATCAAGGTTCGCGGCGTCAAGGCGCTGCACGGCGGCTGCTATTCGATCATCCCCGACCAGATCGAAGCCGGCACGTATATGGCCGCAGCCGCGGCTGTCGGCGGCGACGTGCTGATTGAGAACGTCATCCCGAAGCACCTCGACTGCATCACCGCGAAGCTGCGCGAGATCGGCGCGGACATCACGGAATACGACGACGCCATCCGCGTGGAATCCGCCTACCGGCTGCACCGCGCGAACGTCAAGACCATGCCGTATCCCGGCTTCCCGACCGACATGCAGCCGCAGATCACCGTCTGTCTGGCCACCGCCGTCGGCACCAGTCTCGTGACCGAGGGCGTCTACGATAACCGCTTCCGCTACACGGCCGAGCTTGGCCGCATGGGCGCGAATATCCAGGTGGAAGGGAAGACCGCCATCATCGACGGCGTGCAGACGCTGCACGGCTGCGAGGTCCGCGCCTGCGACCTGCGCGCGGGCGCCGCGATGGTCATCGCCGCCATGTGCGCAGAGGGCATGACGCTCATCGAGGACGCACACTTCATCGAACGCGGCTACGAGGACATCGTCGGCAAGCTCACCGCCCTCGGCGCAAGCATCCGCCGCATCGAAACCTACGAAGCCCCCACCGTCGCAGAGGACGCAGGCTGAACAGAAATTTCCCCGGCAGGACGAAAGAACGTCCTGCCGGGGTTTTTGTATAAAATGAATGTCCCGGGCCGAATCGGTTCCGGGACGTTCATTTTTGCTTTGGAACAAACCGCATGATATCGGAAACCTCGCATTGCAGCAGGGTACACAGCTGGTCTATGGTATTGGTCGAAACGCTTTTTCCGTTTTTCATTGCGTAATAGGTGCTTCGGGCGAAGCCCATCTTCTCAAGACGGTATGAGGAAATGTTCTTTTCTTTCATTGTCTGAAACAACGGTTCATAACTGATCATTTCCTCACCTCCCTTACCCGATTCAGTATATCTGCAAAATCAGGGCTTGCGTATGTATGAATATTCGTACATAATATGGTGGGAGGTGATCTTTTTTATGCGCGATGCAAATAATGAAATTCAGGAGATTCTGATCCCCGGTTTCCACGGCGAGAATTGCAGCTATAACGGTACAAATATTGACTTTGAAATTGCGTGCGATGAATGCGATTTTTTTCTCACGTGCTTTCCGGATTGGGAAATGGCAGATTCTGCAGAGTATCTTAAAACGACAATTAAAACGGCCCCTGACTCCGCGCTGAAAGCATTTCTGCAGGCAAACGCTTTCAGGACTGATCTTACAGACAACGATATGGAAATTAAGCTGCAGATTGCGAAGGAACTCCATGACAGAAAGAACAGGTTATAACACGCATCAGTTGACACAAACACGATTCCAAACAGCATACCATGCCGAAAAGCCCAGCCCCGGTTATGGGGCTGGGCTTCGGTGTGTGAAAGAATTCTTTATGCTGTAGACAAACAGGAAACAGCTGCACTCAAGCCTCCCCCTTCGCAAAGGGGAGGTGGCTCGGTGGAGCCGAGACGGAGAGATTCTGCGGCAGTGCGGATTCGCATTGGGCTTTCGTATTTTGCATCTGCCTGCTGCCCGACCTCTCAGGCGCTTCGCGCCAGCTCCCCTTCACAAGGGGAGCCTTGGGGACGCGCACAATCCAAAGCCTCCCCTTTTAAGGGGAGGTGGCTTGGCGGAGCCGGGACGGAGAGGTTCTGCGGCAGGGTGTTGCAGATTTTATGGGGATTTCCGGCGAATCCGGATGTGCCTGCTCATGTAGTTGTAGGGGCTGATGTCCACATCGGTCCACGCAGGATGCAATGTTTTTACGGGAATCTTCGGCGAATTCGTAACTGCCTCAAGGGCCGCTGTGGGCATCAGCCCCTACAATGGAATTTGGCGGTGCTTCGCGCCAGAGAAAGTGTCTCTTTCCATTCAAACTCTTTCCAGCAAAACCACGCTCTCGACATGCGCGCATCTCGGGAACAGGTCGACGGCTTCGGCGGAGCGGAGGGCGTAGCCGGTTTCTGTGAGCAGCTTCACGTCGCGCGCGAGCGTGGCAGGGTCGCAGGAGACGTAGACGACGCGCTGCGGCTGCATGGCGGCGATGGCCTCGATCACGTCGGCGCTCACGCCCTTGCGCGGCGGGTCGACGACGATCACGTCCGGCTTTTCGCCGCGCCCGGCCAGCAGCTTCGCCGCCGCGCCGGCGTCCATGCAGTAAAATTCCGCGTTGTCCATGCCGTTCTGCGCGGCATTAAACTTTGCGTCCTCGATCGCCTGCGGGATGATCTCGACGCCGACAGCCTTTTTCGCGTGCCGCGCGAGGCAGAGCGTGATCGTGCCCGTGCCGCAGTAGAGATCCAGCACCGTCTCGTTCCCGGTCAGTCCGGCGAGCGCGGCGGCTTTTTCATACAGCCGCTCGGCCTGCGCGTGGTTGACCTGATAAAACGCGGGCGCGGAAAGGCGGAAGCGCAGTCCGCAGAGCGTGTCGGTGATCGTCCCGTCGCCGTAGAGCGGCAGAAATTCCGTGCCGAGCACGGTGTTGCCCTTTTTCGTATTGGGGGAGAAGACGATGGTCGTGATGCCCGGCTCGGCGGCGAGGAGCGTCTGGACGAGCTGCTTTTTCTTCGGCAGCTGCTGTGTGTTGGCCGTGATGCAGACGAGGATCTGTCCGCTTTCCGCGCCGAAGCGGATATAGATGTGCCGGATATAGCCGGTGTGCGCGGCTTCGTCATAGGCGCGGATGCTGTATTTGCGCATCCAGTCCAGAACGGCTGTGCGGATGCGGTCGGCGCAGTCCGGCTGGATGCGGCAGTGCGCGACCGGAATGACCGTGTGCGTTTTTCCCGCGAAGAAGCCCGCGGCAGGCTTCCCGTTCTGCTCCTGCACGGGAAACTGCACCTTATTCCGGTATCCGTCGGTCTGCTCCGCGCCGGTGATGGGCAGAGAGGCGATCGTCTGGCCGCCGATGCGCGTCAGGCAGCTATACACATGCGCGCGCTTGAGCTCCAGCTCCTGCGCGTAGTCCATATGCCGCAGCGCGCAGCCGCCGCATTTGGGGAAATACGGGCAGTCCGGCTCCGTGCGGTGCTCCGACGGCTGCTCTATGCGCAGCAGCTCCGCGAAGATCGCCGAGCGGCCGATGTGCGCGATGCGGAGCTTACACGTTTCGCCCGGCAGCGCGCCGGGCACGAACACGACCTGTCCGTCGACGCGCGCAATGCCGGTCCCGTCCACGGTCGCGGTCTCGACCGTCGCCTGCAGCGTATCGCCGCGTTTGAATTCCTTCATAGCTGCGTGGAATGTTTCACGTGAAACATTCACTCCTCCTTCAAAAGCTCGCCGGTTGCAAGATCGATGGTATAGACATGCTTGAACTGCTGGTCGCCGTTCTCCGTGGAATAGGAAACGGAGAGCGTGTAGTTTACAACGAGCGTGCCGTCTTCCTCGGAAATGCTGTATCCGCCGTTGACATAGCCGATCGCGCTCTTTTCCTGCGCTGCGGGGTAGACCGTCTCCTGCGCATAGGAGAGCACACTCTGCGAAAGCGCGTCAAAAACGGCGTTTGCCGCCGCGGACGCGTCCGCGCTTTCCAGCGTCAGATGGGGCCGGGTATAGGTGCAGCTGACGATCTCCTCGAGATCCGTCTGCACCGTCTCCGGCTCGTCGAGCCAGCTGAATTCCAGACCGTCGGCTGTTTCGTTCTGGTTCGGCGTGATGTGGATGATATTTGCCTGTGCTTCTTCCGGTTCTGCCGGGGTCTCCGGCGCAGCCGTCTCTTCCTGAACGGGAACAGCGGGTTCTTCCTGCTGCGCGGGCGTTTTCGCGCAGCCCGCCGCGCTGATGATGAGAACAGCGGCCAGAGCGGCCGCAAATAATTTTTTCATATAAAACCCTCCTGTATGCAGCGATTTTAGCACAGAAACCCGCTTGTGTAAAGCCGGGAAAGGCGTTATACTGGAAAGCAGTCTGAACGTTGGAGTTGAGTTTATGCTGGATTACCGTCACTGCACGCTCTGTCCGCGCGCCTGCGGCGTCGACCGGACGGCAGGGGAGCGCGGCTTCTGCGGCATGTCCGACCGCATGCTGGCCGCGCGGGCCGCGCTGCATTATTGGGAAGAGCCGGTGATCTCCGGCAGCTACGGCAGCGGCGCCGTCTTTTTCTCCGGCTGCACGCTGCGCTGCGCGTTCTGTCAGAACGGCGTGATCTCGCAGGAGAATTTCGGCAAGGAGCTCTCGCCGGGCGCGCTTCGCGCCGCGTTTGAGCGGCTGATCGACGAGGGCTGTCAGAATATCAATCTCGTCACGCCGACGCACTTTCTGCCGTCCATCCTCCCGGCGCTGACGCCGAAGCTGCCCGTGCCTGTCGTGTACAACTGCGGGGGATATGAATCGGTCGAAACGCTGCGGGAATTGGAGGGGCTGGTCGATATCTATCTGCCGGACTTCAAGTATTCCGACGCCGCGCTTGCAAAAAAGCTGTCCGCCGCGCCGGATTACCCGCAGACCGCGTCTGCCGCCATTCTGGAAATGTACCGGCAGGTGGGCGGCGCGGTGATTGAAGACGAGCAGATGACGCGCGGGGTCATCATCCGCCATCTGGTGCTGCCAGGCTGTATTGACAATTCCCTCGGCGTGCTGGACTGGATCGCGGACAGCTTTCCGAAAAAAGACGTGCTGGTCAGCCTGATGAGCCAGTATGTTCCCATGGGGCGGGCGAAAAAGCTGCCGCCCTTTGACCGCCGCATCACGCAGGACGAATATGACGCTGTGTTGTCCTATTTGTATCTTTTGGAGCTGGACAACGGCTACACGCAGGACTTCTCCGCCGCGTCTGCCGACTATATCCCGGACTTTGATCTGGAGGGATTATAAATTTTAAACAAATGTTTGCTTTTTCCGGAAAGATGTGCTATACTGAAGTCACAAGCAGGAAAGGAGCTGCCAACATGGGCCGGACAAGCAGCAAACGCGACGAAATTCTTTGTTTCCTCACAAAATTCACAGCGGAGAACGGCTACGCGCCCTCCGTGCGTGAGATCTGCGCCGCTGTCGGACTGCAGTCCACAGCGACCGTACACTATCACCTGAACGCGCTGCGTCAGGATGGTCTGATCGAAATGGACAACATGAAAAAGCGCACCATCACGCTTTCCGATTCCCACCGGGCCGACCGCATCCCCGTCGTCGGCGTGGTCACGGCGGGCGTGCCCATTCTGGCGGTTGAAAACATAGAGGGCTATCTGCCGTGGGACGGCGAAGCGGGCTGCTTCGCGCTGCGCGTGCGCGGCGATTCCATGATCGGCGCAGGAATTCTCGACGGCGACCGCGTCGTCGTCCGCCCGCAGTCGACCGCGACGAACGGCGAGATCGTGGTGGCGCTGCTGGACGATTCGGCCACCGTCAAGCGCTTTCAGCGCGACGGAAAACAGATCTGGCTGATGCCGGAAAACCCGGACTTCAAACCGATCAGCGGCAATCACGCGCAGATCATCGGCAAGGTCAAGGCCGTGATCCGGACGTATTAAATCCTATTGAATAATAAAACGCCCTTGCTCCGGCATGTGACCGGGGGAAGGGTGTTTTTTTGCGGTCAACAATACACATATCCAAAGTAAGAACACTTCTTAAAAATGCGGCTGCCGTCCAGCATTTTCTTTTGCTTCTCCAAAAGAAAACGCTGGCAAAAGAAAACGAGCCCGGAGGGATTTCGATTTCCCTCCGGACCTCCTTGAACCGACCAAGAAAACCGCTTCGGTTTTCTTGGATCTTTCCCGCGTAATTTGCAACAGCTCAAAATTTCTGGCACTGTATTTATAAGCATTGTAGGGACCGATGCCGGTCACAGCCGTTCGCGACGAAGGAGCGTTACGGATGTGGGTCTGCCGCTTGCCGGTACACATCGACCCGGCAGAATGCACCGATTTTACGGAATTCCTTGGAAAATTTGAAACTTCCCAGCGGGCCGATGTGGGCATCGGCCCCTACATGACTCCGGCAAATTCGTACTGCCTTGCAAATTTTAAACACAAAGCGTTTTTACCGCAGTCATTTAAACGTAACTGTTCGCAAATCTGCTGTCCCATAACAGGCGGCGCGTACTGTAGCTCCTGTAAGGTGAGTATGTGTGTTCGCAACGAGCGAAAATCAGGACTTGCCTGAATTACACCCGCAGGACGCACCAAACGCATCCAGCGCCCCTTTTCTCCCCATTCTTTTCCGGCAAGGCGGAAAAGAATGGGCCGTCGGAGACATGGCCAGCCGTCAAATTCTCAATTGTTTCACGTGAAACATGAAAAACAACAAATTCACCTTGCTTATATTGCTTTTTCAGAAGCAGGACATTATAATAGAACACAAAATGGGGCCGAAGGGGCGTGAAACGGGTATGGCGAAGATTTTAGCATTTGTCAATCAGAAGGGCGGCGTTGGAAAAACGACGTCCGCGGTCAATCTGGCTGCCGCGCTGCAAAAGGCAGGAAAGCGCGTACTTCTCTGCGATTTCGACCCGCAGGCCAACGCGACCTCCGGCCTCGGCGTGGAAAAAAGCGCGGCCGCGCATTCGACCTATGATATCGTCATTGAAAATTTCCCCGCGGCAGACGCTGTGATCCACACAAAATACTGCGACGTACTGGCCTCCAATGTTGCGCTTTCCGGCGCGGGCGTGGAACTGGTCGGCGTTGAGAAGCGGGAATACGCGCTCCGGCATGTGCTCGAGCCTCTGCGGGAACAATACGATTATATTTTCATCGACTGCCCGCCGTCCCTGGAGCTGCTGACGCTCAATGCGCTCTGCGCCGCCGATCAGGTGCTCATTCCCGTGCAGTGCGAATATTACGCGCTGGAGGGTCTTTCCGACCTGATGGTCACGCTCCGCGCGGTCAAAAAGCGGCTGAACCCGACGATCTCCATTTTCGGCGTTTTGCTTACCATGTACGACGGCCGAACGAATTTCTCCGCGCAGGTCGCCGAGGAGGTCCGCCGCCATTTTCCGGGCAAGGTCTTCGCCGCGGCCATCCCGCGCAACGTGCGATTGTCCGAAGCGCCCAGCCACGGCATGCCCGTGTGCGCCTATGACAGATTCAGCCGCGGCGCGGCGGCCTATGACGCCGTCGCGCAGGAGATCCTTGCGAAAGAACAGTGAGAGGAGCAACGCATATGGCAATGCGAAAAGGTCTTGGCAAGGGTCTCGGTGCCCTGATTGAAGACTTTAACGAGCAGCCGAACGTGCCCGGTGAGGGTGCCGTGACGCTGCCGCTGCAAAAAATCGAACCGAATCCCCTTCAGCCGCGCAAAACCTTCAACCCGGAAGAGCTGGATTCGCTGGCGGATTCCATCCGCATGCACGGCATCATTCAGCCGCTGACGGTCCGCAAGCTGCCGTCCGGGTTCTATCAGATCATCGCGGGCGAGCGCCGCTGGCGCGCCGCACGGCTGGCCGGACTTTCCGACGTGCCGGTCGTGATCATCGAAGCCGACGATAAAAAGGCGATGGAGCTGGCGCTGATCGAAAATTTACAGCGTTCAGACCTCAACCCGATCGAAGAAGCGCTCGGCTATCAGGAGCTGATGGGCACCTATGAAATGACGCAGGAGCAGGCTGCCGCCCGCGTGGGCAAATCCCGCCCCGCCGTCGCGAACGCGCTGCGGCTTTTGAGTCTCAGCCCGGCCGTTCTGGATCTGGTGAAGGACGGCTCTTTGTCCGCCGGCCATGCGCGGGCGCTGCTGCCCGTCAAGGACGAGGCGCAGCAGCTGTCCATCGCGCAGAAGGTCATGGCGCTGGGCCTGTCCGTCCGGCAGACGGAGTCGCTGTGCAAAAAGCTCACCAAACCGGCGCAGCCCGTCAAAGAGCAGCCGCCGCAGGTCGATTATCTGGCCGAATGTGAAAAGGAGCTGACCGCCGGTCTCGGCCGGAAGGTGCGCATCGTCTCCGGCAAGCGCAAGGGCCGCATCGAGCTGGAATACTATGGGCAGGATGATCTGCAGCAGCTGTACGACGCGCTGCATGCCATCCGCAAAAAGGAGCATCACTGATGGACGAAAAGAAAACCCCGCAGCCGGAGCAGGTTGCCCCGGAAACCGGAACGCCGCTGAGCGAGAAGCGCAAATCCGCGCTGCTTCGGTATATGGCCGTGCTGTTCTGCGCCGCGTTCATTCTGGTTCTGGTCTCGCTGATCTTGCAGATGCACTCGTCTGAGGCGAAGATCTCCGAGCTGAACGCCGCCAGCACGAGCGCGCTCTCCAACGCCGAAGCGCTGCAGAACGAAAACCGCGCGCTGCAGGACGATAAGATCGCGCTGGAAAAGGAAAATCAGGAGCTGCAGGCCAGGCTCGACGAGCTGAGCGAAAAGCTGGACGAGGCCTCACAGGCTGAGGAGGATGCGCAGGCGGCGGAGAACGAAATGATCAAGTCCCTGCGCACCGAGCTCGACCGGACAAAGGAAGCGTATGAAGCGCTTCTGGAGGCAAAAAGCTGCGACACGCGCGAAGGGAACGTCACGTTCTCCCGCGCCATGCAGACGCTCGAACGGCTGAAGGATTATCTGGGACAGGCGGCGCTGGAAGAATACAAGGCGCTCGGCGGAGAATGACAGGAGGAAGAGAACACCATGATCGATATTAAATTTTTGCGTGAAAATCCGGACGCTGTCCGCGAAAATATCCGGAAAAAGTTTCAGGATGCGAAGCTGCCGCTCGTAGACGAGGCCATTCGCCTCGACGCGGAAAAGCGCGCGGCGCAGCAGGAATGCGAGCAGCTGAAGGCCGCCCGCAATAAGCTGTCAAAGGCCAACGGGCCGCTCTACGGCCAGCTGAAAAGGGCCGACGAAGCGCAGAAGGCGGAGCTGCAGAAGCAGATTGAAGAAAACAACGCGAAGGTCAAGGCCGACGACGAGCGCCGCGCGGAGCTTGAAAAGAAGCAGGCCGAGGCGGAAGACAAGCTGCGCGAAATCATGTACGTGATCCCGAACATCATCGACCCCTCCGTCCCCATCGGCCCGGACGACAGCCACAACGTCGAGGTGCAGCGCTTCGGCGAGCCTGTCGTGCCCGATTTTGAGATTCCCCATCACGTCGATATCATGCAGTCCTTCGACGGCATCGACAAGGATTCCGCGGGCCGCGTGGCCGGCATGGGCTTTTATTATCTGCTGGGCGATATCGCCCGCCTGCACGAGGCCGTTCTCGCCTACGCGCGCGACTTTATGATCGACCAGAAGGGCTTTACGTATGTCATCCCGCCGTTCATGATGCACGGCAACGTCGTCAAGGGCGTCATGTCCTTCCCGGAGATGGAAGCCATGATGTATAAAATCGAGGGCGAAGACCTCTATCTCATCGGCACGAGTGAGCACACCATGATTGGCCGCTTCATCGACCAGATCATCCCCGAGGCAAAGCTCCCCCTGACGCTCACGAGCTATTCCCCCTGCTTCCGCAAGGAGGTCGGCAGCCACGGTCTGGAAGAGCGCGGTGTGTACCGCATCCACCAGTTTGAAAAGCAGGAAATGATCGTCGTCTGCCGTCCGGAGGAATCCATGGAATGGTACAACAAGCTCTGGAGCTATTCCGTCGAGCTGTTCCGCAATATGGAGATCCCCGTCCGGCAGCTCGAGTGCTGCTCCGGCGATCTGGCCGATCTGAAGGTCAAGTCGTGCGACATCGAAGCGTGGAGCCCGCGGCAGCAGAAATATTTTGAGGTCTGCTCCTGCTCGAACCTCGGCGACGCGCAGGCCCGCCGTCTCGGCATCCGCGTCAAGGGCGCGGACGGCAAGATGTATCTGGCCCACACGCTCAACAACACCTGCGTCGCGCCCCCGCGCATGCTCATCGCGTTCCTCGAGAACCACCTCCAGAAGGACGGCACCGTCACCATCCCGAAGTGCCTGCAGCCGTACATGGGCGGCAAAGAGGTTCTGGTTCCGAAGCGTTAACACGCCCAAGGCTCCCCTTGGGCTCAAGGGGAGCTGGCCCGAAGGGCCTGAGGGGATTCGAACATAACAAATTTCGGAGCACTCTGAATCTTGCGACAAATCCCCTCCGTCATTTGCTTCGCAAATGCCACCTCCCCTTACCGCGCGGAGCGCGGCAAGGGGAGGCTTTGGGGTACTTCGGCAAATCCGTACTGCCCTGCAAATTTCGAACGCAGAGCGTTTTTGCCGCAACAATTTAAACGCAGCTGTTCACAATTTCGGTGCCCCGTAACAGGCGGCGCGTAGTATAGTGCCCGTAAGGTGACTTCGTGTGTTTGTAATACCTGAAAATCAGGGCTCGCCCGAACCGTACCCGCAGGATGCACCAAGCGCGTCCAAGCACTCTTTTCTCCCCTATCTTTTCTCTTGCGAGAGAAAAGATAGGGCCGCCGGAGGCATGACCAACCAAATCAAGAAAAAGAGAGGCAACCCAGATGAAGAAATTTCTGAATGAATTCAAGACCTTTATCTCCCGTGGCAACGTGATGGATATGGCCATCGGCGTTGTCATCGCAACGGCGTTCGGCAAGATCAGCGCCAGTCTTGTCGCGGATATCATCATGCCGCTCATCGGCTGTCTGATCGGCGGCGTGGATCTCGCGACGCTCAATATCACGCTCAAGCCCGCCGTTATGGACGGCGAGACCGTCGTGTCCGAGGCCGTCGTGCTGGGCCTGGGGACGTTTCTGACCACGATCATCGATTTCCTGCTGATCGCGTTCGTTGTGTTCCTGGTCGTGAAGGCCATGAACATGGCAAAGGCAAAGCTGGAAAAGCCCGCCGAGCCGGAGCCCGAGAAGGAACCGGAGCCCACGAAGGAGGAGCTGCTCCTGACCGAGATCCGCGATCTTCTGAAAACCAAATAAAACCCCAAACGGACGCGCTGTGCGCGTCCGTTTTTTGTATAGTTTCGGGACTTTTCATTTGCCTATAAATCTGATAGACTATTGCTATCAAAAGCGGGAGGGTTTTCTATGTCCGGTTCCTGTCAGAAGATCAAGCTGCGTACCTGGCCGCGCAGGGATATTTTTTTCTTCTTCTCTTCGCTCGATCAGCCGTTTTACAGCGTCTGCTTCCGCGTGGATGTGACGCAGCTGCATGCGTACACGAAAGCGCGCGGCCTGTCCTTCTATTACGCCATGACGTATCTCGTCACGCAGGCGGTCAACGAGGTCGAGAACCTGCGCTATACCATCCGTGACGGCAGCGTTTATCTGCTGGACAAACGCACGCCGAGCTTTACGGAGCTGAAAAAGGGCAGCGAGCAGTTCCAGATCGTCACATGCCCGTGCGATGGCTCTCTGGAGGATTTCTGCCGGGCCGCGAAGGAGCGGAGCGAGGCACAGACGGCGTTTGTGGAGACAGCCTCTGAGATGGACGATCTGATCTACATTTCATGCCTGCCGTGGTTCGATCTCACATGCTGCACGAACGAGCGGCAGATCGACCAGGACGACGCCATCCCCCGCATCACCTGGGGCAAATACGTCCGGCAGGGATCGGGCCGCGAAACGCTGGGCCTTTCCGTCGAGGTCAACCACCGGCTTGTCGACGGTGTGCATCTCGGCCGGTTTTACGAAGCGCTGCAGAGCAAGATCAACGAATTGGGGGAAACAGACGCACCATGAAAAACAGCAGGCTCGCCGCGCTGCGCGCGGCGTTTCCCTTTACCGTGCCGATCTTTGCGGGCTTCTGGTTCCTCGCGATGGCCTACGGCATTCAGATGAGCACCTCCGGCTTTTCCTTCTGGTATCCCATGGTCATGAGCGCCGTCATCTACGGCGGCAGTCTGGAATTCGTTGCCGTGAGCATGCTTCTGTCCCCGTTCGCGCCCGTGCAGACGTTTTTCATGACGCTCATGATCCAGGCGCGGCATCTGTTCTACGGCATTTCCATGCTGGACAAGTATAAAAATCTCGGCCCCAAAAAATATTACCTGATCTACGCCATGTGCGACGAGACCTTCAGCGTCAACTATACCGCCAGGATCCCGGAAAATGTCGACCGCGGCTGGTTTTATTTCTTCGTGACCCTTCTCAACCAGCTCTACTGGGTCAGCGGCGCGACGATCGGTGGTCTGCTCGGCAGTCTCATCCACTTTGACACGACCGGGCTGGACTTTGTCATGACGGCCATGTTCGTCGTGATCTTCATGGAGCAGTGGATGAAGGAGCGGCATCATTTCAGCGAGCTTATCGGCTTTCTCGCGGCGGTTTGCTGCCGTCTGCTGTTCGGCGCGGACAGCTTTCTGATCCCGACGATGGTATGCATCCTCGTCTGTCTGTCGTTCCTCAAAAAGCCCATCGAATCAAAATTCGGAGGAGAGCAGCTATGACGCTTCCGCAGCAGCTCATAACCATCGCGCTCTGCGTGCTCGGCACGCAGATAACGCGCTTTCTCCCCTTCCTCATCTTCAACGAGCACAAAAAAACGCCGCCCTTCGTGCAGTATCTCGGCCGGATCCTGCCCGGCGCGATCTTCTCCATGCTGGTGGTCTACTGCCTGAAAAACGTCTCGTTCACGCGCGGCAACCACGGCCTGCCGGAGCTCATCGGCATATTCGTCACCGCCGGTCTGCACCTCTGGAAACGCAGCATGCTCCTGTCCATCGCCGGCGGAACGATCGTGTATATGCTTTTGATCCGGTTTGTTTTCTGAACACACAGGCCAAATGCAGGGGCCGATGCCCACTCTGTCCGCCCGATGGGATGGATGGAATCATCGGAAGTCCTCGGCGAATTCGCAGGCATTTGCGGATTCGGTTGTAGGGACCGATGCCCCTACAGAGGCTTAGGCAAATCCGCACTGCCCGGCAAGCTTCGAACGCAAAGCGTTTTCACCGCAGCCATTCAAAGGCAGCTGCTATCAAATTGGGAGTACCGCAACAGGCGGCGCGCAGTCCAGCGCCCCTTTTCTCCCCCCTTTTTTCCGGCAAGGCGGAAAAAAAGGGGCCGCCGGAGGCAAACTCAGCCGCATAATATGCAGAAAATCCCCCTCTTCTGAGAAGGGGGAATTTTATATTTTTATTATATAAGGAGTCTTCCCCTATCTCCCCTTGAAAATTGTCCACATCTGTGCTATGATTAGTGTGTATAATTTTGTGCTTTTTCTGCCCGCGCGGCACATACAGAAAGGAGCTGCGCCATGTATTCTTCCGCTTACGTCTGGGCCAAGGTCCTGGGCCATATGGAGTCCCGCCTGACCCCGCAGGTCGTGTCGACCTGGTTTGACGATACAGAGATCCTCGAGCTGACGGACGAAAAGCTCGTGCTCTATTCCCCCTCCTCCTTCCGCAAGGATATCATCCTCCGCCGCTGCACCGGCTATATCAAAGAGGCCATGCAGGAAATCTTCCAGCTGAACGTCGACGTCGTCGTGCTCGACGATACGGAGATTGAGGCCTACCGCGGCAAATCGCAGAAGCCGGAGTTCATCGAGTTTAACCCGCAGTTCACCTTCGACAATTTCGTCGTCGGCTCTTCAAACCGCTTCGCGCACGCCGCCGCCGTCTCCGTGGCCAACAATCCCGCGGAAACGTATAACCCTCTTTTCATCTACGGCCCGTCCGGCCTCGGCAAAACGCATCTGCTCTACGCCATCGCGAGCGTCGTGCATAAAAATCACCCCAGCTACAACATCGTCTATATCAAGGGCGATCAGTTTACGAACGAGCTGATCGCCGCCCTGCAGGAGGGCCGGAACAACGAATTCCGCTACAAATACCGCAACGCCGATCTGTTTCTCGTCGACGATATCCAGTTCATCGCCGGCAAGGAATCGACGCAGGAGGAATTTTTCCATACCTTCAATAACCTCTACGAAAACCACCACCAGATCGTCCTGACCGCAGACCGGCCGCCCAATGAGATGCTGCGCCTGGAAGACCGTCTGAAAACGCGGTTCGAGTGGGGCCTCATCGCGGACATCCAGCCGCCCGATTTTGAGACGCGCATGGCGATCATCAAGAACAAATCCGTCTCGCTCGGCTTCGATCTGCCGGACGATGTGTGTACCTTCATCGCCGAAAACGTGACCTCCAACGTGCGTCTGCTGGAGGGCACGGTCAAAAAGATCCGAGCCTACCACGATCTTGACAACATGGAGCTGACCGTCCCGAACGTGTCCCGCGCCATCAAGGACATGTACAACAAGGAAAAGGCCGAAAATCTGCCCACGCCGAACCTCATCATCGGCGAAGTCTCCCGGTTCTACAACATCGAAGAATCTGTCATCCGCGGCACGCTCAAAAACAAGAATACCGCCGAGGCACGGCAGGTCGCGATGTATCTGGTTCGCAAGCTCACGAATCTCAGCCTGCCAGACATCGGCAAGGAATTCGGCCGCGACCATTCGACCGTCATCCACTCCCTCAAAAAGGTCGAACAGCAGCTCGCATCCGGCACCGGAACGCTCTCCGACAACATCCGCGACATTACGGCGAACATCAACAGCAAGCTGTAACTTTATCCACACCTGCCTGTGGAATCCACACGGATCCTGTGTGGAAAGCTGTGAAACAGAAGTTTCACGACATTGCGTGTTGATAACATTCTTTTTTCTGCACATACGCCTGTGGACAAAAAACCGTTGACGCACCAAGGCAAAAACAGCTTTTCCACATAAAATTCCCCTACTGCTACGTACTTCTAAAAAATATCCTTTCTTTCTCTTGAAAGAAGAAACGGAGGAATTTCCATGAAATTTACCTGTGAAAAAAACGCGCTGGTGAACGCCATCTCCGTCGCTTCCCGCACCGTCGCGCAGAAGAGCACCATTCCGGCGCTCGAGGGAATTTATATCCGGGCCGGCGTAAAGCTGACGCTTTCCGGTTATAATCTCGAAACGGGCATCACCATTTCCGTCGATGCCGATATCCAGCAGACCGGCGCATGCATTATGCCCTCCCGTCTCTTCTTTGATATCATCCGGAAGCTGCCGGACGATACCGTCAGCATTTCGGTCGACGAAAAATTCAAGGTCTCCATCCGCGGCGGCATTTCCTCGTTCTCCATCACGGCCATGTCCTCCGAGGATTATCCGGAGCTGCCGGAGGTCGAGTCCGACAAGGGCATCAGCCTGCCGCAGAACGAGCTCAAGGCCATGATCGGCGGCACCAGCTTCGCCGTCAGTGAAAATCAGGCCCGCCCCATCCATACCGGCTGCCTGTTTGAGGTCGAGGATTCCTCCATCACGGTCGTCGCTGTCGACGGCTACCGGCTGGCGCTCCGCCGCTGGAAATCGGAAGAGCCGATCGGGCGGACGCTCAAATTCGTCGTGCCCGCCGCCGCGCTGAAGGAAGCGGAAAAGATCCTCGGCGATACGGACGAGGCCTGCACGTTCTTCCTCGGCAGCAAGCATATCCTCTTCACCATCGGCGAGGCGACGCTGGTCTGCCGTCTGCTGGAGGGCGAATTCCTCGACTGGCGGCGCGTTCTGCCGCAGAACCAGCCGGTAAAGCTGGCGGTCAACGTCGCGAAGATGACCGATTCCATCGAGCGCGTCGGCCTGATCATCTCCGAAAAGCTCAAGAGCCCGGTTCGCTGCAAATTCGGCGAAAATACGGCGGATTTCCGCTCCGTCTCCACCATCGGCGAGGCGCATGACGTCTGCCAGATCGCGGGCGACGGGCAGGATATGGAGATCGGCTTCAACTGCCGCTATCTGCTCGACGCGCTGCGTGCGATCCCGGATGCGGAATGCTCGCTCGAGCTCATCAACGGGCTGAGCCCCATCGTCATGAATCCGTGCGACGGATCCGAGCGGTACAGCTACATGGTCCTGCCGGTCCGGCTGAAGGCGGGTGAATGAGATGAAAGTCAGAGTCACGAAAAAGCTCTCGGACGCGCCCATTGAGATCCCCATCCATACCGAGTTTATCAAATTGCAGGATTTCCTGAAATTCGCCAACGCCATTGAATCCGGCGGCATGGCCAAGACCTTCATTCAGGAGGGCGAAGTCCTTGTCAACGGCGAGGTCTGCACGATGCGCGGCAAAAAGCTGCGTCCTGGCGACGAGGTCACGTTCCTGCACAATACCTGGCGCGTCACGGAAGAGCACGCATGAAGCTGCAAAGCCTGCAACTCTACGATTTCCGGAACTATGAGACGGCCAGCGTCAATTTCCATCCCGGCGTCAATCTGATCGTCGGCGAAAACGCGCAGGGAAAGACCAATCTGCTGGAATCCGTCTTCTATCTCTCCACCGGAAAGAGCTTCCGCACCGCCCGCAATCAGGAGCTCATCCGCTTCGGCGCGGAATTTACAGACCTGAATTGCAGCCTGTTTTCAGGCGGCCGGGAGCAGAGCCTGCGCGCCGTGCTGTTTTCCGAAAGAAAGCCGCGGCAGCTCTACATCGGCGGCGTAAAGCAGCGGTCTGCCGCCGGACTTTCCGGCGTATTGACGACCGTGCTGTTCTGCCCGGACGATCTGCTGATCCTGAAAAGCGGGTCTGCCGGAAGACGGAAGATCCTCGATACCGCCCTCTGTCAGCTCCGGCCCGGCTATGCGCAGGCGCTGGCGGAATATCAGAAGCTGTATGACAGCAAATCAAGGATCTTAAAGGACTATCACGACGCCCCTTCCCTGCTGGAGCCGCTGCCGGAATTCAATTACCGCATGGCGCAGGTCGGCGCGGTCGTGATCGCCTACCGGGCAAAATTCCTGCGGGAGCTTTCCCGGCAGGCACAGCTGTACCACACGGAGTTTTCCGGCGGCCGCGAGGCGCTGTCTCTCGTCTACCAGACCGTCTCGACCGTGACGGATCCGTTCGCCGACAAAAAAACGATTTTTCAGCAGCTGCTCGATCACCAGCAGGCGCATTACCGCGCCGAGCTCGATTCCGGCCAGTGTCTGTCCGGCCCGCACAAGGACGATTTCGAAACGCTCCTCGGCGAGCGCTCCGTGAAGGCCTACGGCTCGCAGGGACAGACCCGCACGGCGGCCATCAGTCTGAAGCTGGCAGAGCGCGAGCTATTCCGCGCCGACACCGGCGAAGAGCCGGTTCTGCTGCTCGACGACGTACTGTCCGAGCTGGACGCGCGGCGGCAGGATTTCGTGCTCAACCAGATCCGGTCCGGTCAGGTGCTCATCACCTGCTGCGAGCCGGAACGCATCACGAATATCGGCAAGCGCATCTTTGTCGAGGGCGGCCAGATCCGGGAGGAAGCGGCATGTATCTGAATATCGGCGGCGATTTCTCCGTCCGGTCGGAATCCGTCGTGGGCGTATTTGATCTGGACAACACCAGCAGCTCCAAATGGACGCGGAAATTTCTCGCGGAGGCGCAGAAGGCCGGCGCCGTCGTGGAAGCGACGGACGAGCTGCCGAAATCCTTTCTGGTCGTCAGCGAATACGGAGAAAGCCGCGTCATTCTGACAAAATATAACGCCGCCGTCCTGCTCAAGCGCATGCAGGACGCGCAGCGCACCCCGAGCCCTGTTAAAGGAGAAGCAATATGACAGAAGAAATCAAGGATATCATCGAGGCCGAAAAGGAATACAACGCCAGTCAGATCCAGGTTCTGGAGGGACTGGAGGCCGTCAGAAAGCGGCCCGGCATGTATATCGGCTCGACCAGCAGCTCGGGCCTGCACCATCTGGTCTACGAGATCGTCGACAACGCGATCGACGAGGCGCTGGCCGGGTACTGCAAGCACGTCGTTGTGACCATCAACGAGGGCAACACCATCACCGTCACCGACGACGGCCGCGGCATCCCCGTCGATATTCAGGCCCAGACCGGCAAACCCGCGCTCGAGGTCGTCTATACCGTTCTGCACGCGGGCGGCAAATTCGGCGGCGGGGGCTATAAGGTCTCCGGCGGTCTGCACGGCGTCGGCGCGTCGGTCGTCAACGCGCTGTCCGAGTGGCTGGAGGTCGAGGTCAGCAAGGACGGGAACATCTATCAGATGAAATTCTCCCGCGGCCATATCACCCAGGAAATGCGCGTCATCGGCACCACAAATCAGCACGGCACGAAGGTCACCTTTAAGCCCGACCCCGAGATGTTTGACACGCTGGAATATGACTACGAAACGCTCCATACCCGCATGCGCGAGCAGGCGTTTCTGAACGCCGGCCTGCACATCACCATCCGCGACGAGCGCGTCGGATCCGCCGACAAGCCCGAAAAAGAGCGCATGGACTCCATGTGCTACGAGGGCGGCATCCGCGAATTCGTCCGCTGGTACAACCGCCACAAAACGCCCATCCACGAGCAGGTCATCTACATGTCCGGCTCCAAGGGCGACGACACGGCGGAGGTCGCGCTGCAGTACAACGACTCGTTCAACTCCAACATCGTTTCCTTCGCGAACGATATCCATACCCCCGAGGGCGGCATGCACGAGGAGGGCTTCAAGCGCGCGCTGACGAACGTGCTCAACGCCTACGGCGTCAAAAAGGGCTATATCAAGGGCGACGACAAGGTCACCGGCGACGATGTGCGCGAGGGTCTGACCGCCATCGTCTCCGTCAAGCTGACCGAGGCGCAGTTTGAGGGCCAGACGAAGGCCAAGCTCGGCAACGCCTCCATGCGCACGCTCGTCAGCAACATCGTCACGCAGCAGCTGACGGAATTTTTAGAGGAGAACCCCGCCGTCGGCAAGCTCATCCTCGACAAGGCCATGATGGCCAACCGCGCGCGCGAGGCGGCCAGAAAGGCCCGCGAGGCCATCCGCCGCAAGACGGGCCTCGAATCCGGCCAGATGCCGGATAAGCTGCGCGACTGCAACGACACCGACCCCACCCTTACCGAGCTCTACATCGTCGAGGGCGATTCCGCAGGCGGTTCGGCCACGCAGGGCCGCGACTCCCGCTTCCAGGCCATTCTCCCCCTCTGGGGCAAGATGCTGAATGTGGAAAAGGCCCGGGCCGATAAGGTCTACGGCAACGATAAGCTCCAGCCGGTCATCACCGCGCTCGGCGCCGGCATCGGCGACGAATTCAATCTCGACAAGCTGCGCTATCACAAGGTCATCATCATGGCCGATGCCGACGTCGACGGCAGCCATATCCGCACGCTTCTTCTTACGTTCTTCTTCCGCTTCATGCGGCCGCTCATCGAGCACGGGTACGTCTATTCCGCCGTCCCGCCGCTTTACAAGCTCTCGCGCGGCAAGACGCAGCGCGTCGCGTATTCCGACCCCGAGCGCGACCGGATCTCCGCCGAGATGCGCGCGGACAATCCGAACGCGAAGGTCGATATTGCCCGGTATAAGGGCCTCGGCGAAATGAACCCGCACGAGCTGTGGGAGACGACCATGGATCCCACCACGCGCACGCTCCGCCGCATCACGCTCGAGGACGCCGTGCAGGCCGACCAGATCTTCACCATCCTCATGGGCGAGGACGTCGAGCCGCGCAAGGAGTTCATCGAGGAAAACGCGAAATACGTCGTGAATCTGGATATCTGACGACTTCAAATTGATTGTAATTCAGAACTGCACTGGCACGGGAGCCCAATGCGAATCCGTACAGTCTAAAGGCTCCCCTTGGGCCCAAGGGGAGCTGTCAGCGCAGCTGACTGAGGGGATTCGAACGTAACAGATTTCGGAGCACTCTGAAATATGCAGCAAATCCCCTCCGTCATTTTCTTCGAAAATGCCACCTCCCCTTACC
>CAKUEH010000041.1 GCA_934646185.1 uncultured Oscillospiraceae bacterium
GCAACCGCCTTGGCGAATTGGTCGAATGCGGACAGTATCCGAGGGATGAAGCGGCGTTGGGAAAGATCGTGGAGAATGTCTGCTGCAAAAACGCAGAAACGTTTTTCGGGTTCTGAAATAATGCAAACGCCGTACAGCAATATGCTGTACGGCGTTTTCCTATTTGCACATACGGCTATGCGCGGCGCGGTATTTTGCGGGCGTCATGCTGTACATCTGCGTAAACTGCTTATAGAAGTTGGAGTGATTCCCAAATTGCAGGCCGACAGCAATTTCTGCGATGCTCATATCCGTCTCCACAAGCAGCGCCGCCGCGCGTTTCATGCAGAACGTCATGCCGTAATCAAAGATGGACAGTCCGGTGTATTTTTTCACGATTCGGTTCAGATAGGTACCGGAGTAGTGCAGCTTTTCTTCCAACTCTGCGCGGGTGACGCGGCCGTCGGTCTGTTCCATCATCTGAACGATCTCATTGTAAAGCTGGTTTTCCGCTTCCGTGCCGATCGTGACGGGCTTCGTATGATACAGGGTGCGGTCATTCAGAAGGGATAACAGGCGCGTACAGAGATACTTGATCGTAATGGACGAACCTGTATGAGGGGTGGAAAGCTCTGCGTAAATCCTCTGAAATACTTCATGACTCTCATCCAGATTTTCTCCCGCATCTTCCAGCGGAATAAAGTCAATAAACTCCTTGCCTCTGGATGTGCCTCTCAGATTCTGCTTCAAAAAATCGTCGAGCTTGGTCTGTGCCTGCGCCCGCTCCGTCTTGAAATACTTCATGGAGAGATCACGGCAGATTTCCTGCAGAAAATTCTCCGAAAGCTGCAGAAAGGCGACTTTATAGTCTGTGCTGTATTCATCTGTATGCCGTGTTTTCTTGTTTAGCAGACAGAAGCTGCCCTCCGGGTACAGATGCCGCTGGTTTTCGATGTTCTGACAGAGTTTCTGAGGATGAAAGCGAAGAGATGCAGCTGCAAAAGGCAAAGGCCGGTATGCAGGCGATCAAGCACCTGACGTTCCAGCAGATGACGAAATTTGCCGGGCCGAAGGTAAGTCCCGTGGCGCTCATCCGTATGAATCAGAAGCTGAACAAAATACCGAAGCACGAATGATCAGGAGGCAGTCATGAAGGTTTTTGAAGAATATCTGAAACAGAATCACGCAAAGCTGACCTGCTATGTCCAGACACCGAACGATGAACTGCCGCGTCTGCGGCAGCGTCCGGGCGTTCTGATCCTACCGGGTGGCGGCTATACCGTGTGCAGCGCACGCGAAGCAGAACCGGTCGCCCTTGCATATCTGCACGCGGGTTATCAGGCATTTGTGCTGGAATATTCCACCGGCGACCGGCACAGCCGCGAGGGTATGGCGGCGGTTTTCCCCAAGGCGTTCGCCGACGGCGTGGAGGCGATGGAATATCTGCGCGGCCATGCGGAAGCGCTGTCGCTGCTTTCCGACAAAGCCGCCGCCGTTGGATTTTCGGCGGGCCCCAACCTGCTGGAAACGGTCACGTCTGAAACGTCGCCCATGTTCATGTTCAATTCGCAGGGCGATACCGTCACGCCCGCGACGAATACGCTCCGGCTTTCCCTTACGCTGGGAGAAGCAGCGGATGAAGCCCGCTTCCGCAGCGCTGCCGAGGGGGCAAAGCGCGCGTATCAGGCGCTGTTCTTGCGTTCCTGCCCGGATACCGACCGGCAGGCAAAGCTGGTGCGTCCGCTGACGCTGGGACTTGCAGACGGAGAAATGGCAGAGAAGCTGGAAGCGCGGCTTGCACAGGCGGTGCAGAACCGGGAATACCGCATCGGGACAGGCTTTCTGTCCACGCCGTTTGTGCTCGATGTGCTGACCACCGTCGCCAACCACGCGGAGGAAATGGCGCAGAAGCTGTCCGCCGTGCTGCCGTATCCGCTCAAGTACAAGACTAACTATTAAAAGTCAAGCCCAAAATGCGGAGGAGCGTTAAAAAATGCAGACGATTCAAAATAGGTATAGCAAAGCAGATGTCCGGTTGTACGCCCAACTAAGCATATGAGAGAAAAGCTGTTACCTCCCACACTCCAAATCACTGTTTTAGTGTAGCGATCACACAGCTCAGAAACGCCCCTTTTGGCACGAATCCCCGCCTTACGGCGAGGCTTCTTAGCCGGACGGGGGCGCTTCTTCGCTTCACTCCCGCAGTCGCTTTGCTGGACTGCGGGGGTGTGCTCTAAATTTGGCTGGGGAGCGGCAATCGAGGCTTGACGGGGCGGAGGTTCTTGGTTATATTATAAAAATAGAAAGGCGAAGTCTGCTGCAAAGGAGGATGCGTTCATGCGGAGGAGAAAAAAGCTGCTGGCTGTGCTGCTTGCGGCCGTCCTTTTTCTTACGCTGTCTGTACCGTCGCTGGCTGCTGCTGCGATCGATACCTCGCGCGCTGTCAGCCTTACGATCAGCTACCGGCAGGACGGAACGCCCATTGCCGGCGCGCTGTTCGCGCTTTACCGTGTGGCGGATGTCGACGCATACGCGGAGTTTACGCCGGCCGGCGACTTCAAGACCTATCCCGTCCGGTATGACGGACTGGACAGCGCAGCGTGGCGCGCGCTTGCGGAAACGCTGGCTGCCTATGCCCAGCGCGACCGTCTGACACCTCTGGACAGCGGTGTGACCGGGAAAAACGGCGAGCTGGCGTTTCCGACGGACGGAAAGAAGCTCCTGCCCGGCCTGTATCTTGTGACCAGTCAGCCGTTTTCCGACGGAAGCAATGTATACACGGCAGAGCCGCTCCTTGTCAGCCTGCCGAATCTGGACGCGGAGACCGATAACTGGCAGTACGATGTGGCCGTATCGCTGAAGCACACATGCACGCCCATTCCCGTTCCGCCCGCCGACGATACGGAAAAGCGCAAGGTGCTGAAGGTATGGAACGATGCGGGCCGGGAGAGCGAGCGTCCGGAGACGCTCACGATCCAGCTGCTGAAAAACGGCGAGATCTACAATACCGTGACCCTCAGTGAACGAAACAGCTGGCGCTATTCCTGGAACGCGCTTCCGAAGTATGACAAAAACGGTCTCCCGATCGTCTGGCGTGCTGCCGAAATGACACCGGAGGGCTACACCGTCTCCATTACGCAGGAGGCGGGAACCTTCGTCGTGACGAACACGCCGAAGCAGCCGTCTGTGACGCCGCCGGTCGATCCGCCCGGACAGAAGACGCTCCCGCAGACCGGCGCGCTTTGGTGGCCGGTTCCCATCCTTGCCGCTGCGGGCCTCCTGCTGATCGCGGCAGGCGCGGGCAAAAAACGAAAGACATAACAGATCGCCGCGCGGCAGACAATCTGCCGCACGGCGATTTTTTGCGCGCGTCCTGAACCAATCTATTTTTACCATAATTTTGCGCGGCAAGCGGATGTTTTTTCATATCCTGCCTGGATTTTATCAAATTCTGCACAAAATGAAAAAATCCGTTGTCATCTGGGGCAGGGGAGGATAAGATGAAAAAAACAGAGAATAAGGAGCGATCGGATGAGCGAAGCACTGTTTGAGATCCTGCGCAGCTTCCGTCTGGACGAGGAGTCCGTCTCCTGCGAGCCGTATGGCTGCGGACATATCAACGCGACGTATCTGGCTGTGACGGCCAGCGGCCGCCGCTATATTTTGCAAAAAATCAATCACCGCACTTTCCGCGACGTGTCGGGACTGATGGAAAATATCACATCCGTCACCGGGTTCCTGCGGACAAAGACAGACGATCCGCGCAGCGTTCTGACGCTGGTCAGAACATGCGGCGGGGCAAGCTATCTGCACGCGCAGGAGGCGTACTGGCGCATATACGACTTCGTAGAGGACACCATCTGCCTGCAGCAGCCGGAGACAGACGAGGATTTTTACCAGAGCGCCGTCGGCTTCGGCACGTTCCAGCAGCTCCTGACCGATTTCCCGGCGGAGCAGCTGCATGAAACGATCCCGAACTTTCACAATACCCCGGACCGTTACCGCGTGTTCCTTGAGACATTGGAACGCGACCCCATGCACCGGGCAGCGCAGGTTCAGCCTGAAATTGAATTTGCGCTTGCCCGGCAGGCTGAAATGGCCGTGCTGCAGACTGCGCTGGCCGCAGGCGAGCTGCCGCTCCGCGTCACGCATAACGACACGAAGCTCAATAACGTGCTGTTGGACGCGAAAACGCGCAAAGCGCTGTGCGTCATCGATCTGGACACGGTCATGCCCGGTTCCAGCCTCTATGACTTCGGAGACTCTATCCGTTTCGGCGCGGCAACCGCCGCGGAGGACGAGCGCGATCTGTCCAAAATGGAGATGAGCCTCGACCGCTTCCGCGTGTTTACGCGCGGCTACGTCCGTTCCTGCCCGGGGCTGACGCAGAAGGAGTTGGAGCTGCTGCCGCTGGGCGCAAAGACCATGACGATGGAATGCGGTGTCCGTTTCCTGACGGACTATCTGGACGGCGACCACTATTTTGCCGTCCACCGAGAGGGACAGAATCTTGACCGTGCACGCACCCAGTTTAAGCTGGTCGCGGATATGGAGAAAAAATGGAACAACATGCAGAAAATCGTAGCGGAAGAAAAGGAGAAATAAACCATGCTGCATCTGAATATCATCAAAGTAAAGACACCGGAAGAAATGGGGAAGGCTGCAGCCGATGAGTTTGAAGCCGTCGTCCACGCCAAGCCCGCCTGTGTGATCGGTCTTGCCACCGGCTCGACCCCGCTGCCGCTGTACCGTGAGCTCATTGCCCGCGAAAAGGCCGGACTCATCGACTTCAGCCGTGTCCGCTCGGCCAATCTGGACGAGTATAAGGGACTTGCGCCCGATCATCCGCAGAGCTACCGCCGGTTCATGCAGGAAAACCTGTTCGACCATATCTCCATCAAGCCTGAGAATACCATCGTTCCCGACGGTCTTACAGCCGATATCCCCACTATGTGCGAGGCCTACGAGCGCAGGATCGAGGACTGGGGCGGCGTGGATATCCAGCTGCTGGGCATCGGCCACGACGGACACATCGGCTTCAACGAGCCCTGCGACCATTTCCCGGTCATGACGCACGAAGTGAAACTGACTGAAATGACCCGCGAGGCCAACAAGCGGTTCTTTAACTCTATCGACGAGGTCCCGACCGCCGCCATCACCATGGGTGTCGGCACCGTCA
Organism: uncultured Oscillospiraceae bacterium; assembly: GCA_934646185.1. Taxonomy (GTDB): domain Bacteria; phylum Bacillota; class Clostridia; order Oscillospirales; family Oscillospiraceae; genus CAG-170. The sequence continues at coordinate 5,159 of CAKUEH010000041.1, forward strand.
TGGCCGCGCGGAAGATCGTTATGGTCATCACGGGCGCGGACAAGGCAGACATCCTCTACAAGGTCTTCTTCGGCCCCGTCACGCCGGAGGTTCCGGGCTCCATCCTGCAGTTCCATTCCGACGTGACCCTCATCTGCGACGAGGCAGCGGCAGCCAGAATGCCGCAGTAAGGACAGCTATGCAGTATTTAGGCATTGAGTATCAGGTCAGGAATCTGCCTGCGCTGGATCCGGCCTTTATTCCCTTCGGCGTCTGGGCCGGTGCGTATGAGGCGGGCGCGGAGCGTCCGTTCAAAATAGCGGTCGAACGCGAAAACGGGCTTGTGACCGTCTGCGAGACAAAGCTGCGTGGCCCGGAATTTGCCGAGGCAAATTACCGCTATGCCGAGCGCATGGTCAAGCTGCTTTTGTGGAGCGTCGGCGGCTGGCGCGTGTATCTGTGCGGCGACGACGCGATCGCGGCGCGCATGCGGGACGAATACCGCGCGGGCGGAAAGCGCGAGTTTGACGTCGGCTTCATGCAGGACGTGTACGAGCGGCCGTTTGAGATCGTCGTCACGGATGAAGCGGGCTTTCCGCAGGCGCATGAGCAGACCAGAAAGGTCGGCGGTCATACGAACGGCTGCCGCATCGGCTTCGACGCGGGCGGGTCCGACCGCAAGGTCTCCGCTGTCGTAGACGGCGAGACGATCTATTCCGAAGAGGTCGTCTGGCACCCCAAGACGAGCGAGGATCCGCAGTACCAGTACGACGGCATCGTTGCCGCATTCAAAACCGCGGCGTCCAAAATGCCCCGCGTGGACGGAATCGGCGTGTCGTCCGCGGGCGTGTTCATCGGCAATGCGCCGATGGTCTCCTCAATTTTTATCAAGGTCCCGCGTTCGCGCCGCGAGGAGGTCAAGACGATCTATGACCGTGCAGGCAGAGAGCTTGGCGATATGCCCATTGTCGTCGCCAACGACGGCGATGTGTCGGCGCTGGCAGGCGCAATGAGTCTTGGGGAGGGCTCCGTCATGGGCCTTGCCATGGGCACGAGCGAGGCTGTGGGCTATGTCAACGCTGAAAGCAATCTGCTCGGCTGGTTCAGTGAGCTGGCCTTCGCACCAGTCGATCTGAATGAGAACGCCATGCGCGACGAATGGTCGGGCGATCTTGGCGTCGGCTGCAAATACTTCTCACAGGATGCGGTCTCCAAGCTGGCTCCCGCCGCCGGGATCGCGCTTTCCGAGCGCCTTACGCCCGCCGAAAAGCTCAAAGAGGTGCAGAAGCTGGCAGGGGAGGGCCTGCCGTATGCATTGGAGATCTTCAGATCTATCGGCGTGTACCTCGGTCATACGCTCTGCTTGTATGCACGGCTTTATGATATCCGCAATCTGATCGTTTTGGGACGCGTAGCCTCCGGCGTGGGCGGCGATCTGATCGTCGCTGAATGCCAGCGGGTACTGAAAGAGGAGTATCCGGAATTGGCACAGAAGATCCGCGTGATGCTGCCGGATGAAAACTTCCGCCGCGTCGGCCAGTCCATGGCCGCGGCCAGTCTGCCGGAGGTATGAGCATGCTGTATAAAAACGCAAATATTTTCGTGGACGGGAGCTTCCGGCACGGCTCGTTCCGCGTGGAAAACGGAAAATTTACGGAAATTCTGAATGAGGTTCCCGCAGAGGACGGTGTTGATCTGGAAAATCAGTATGTCATTCCGGGCCTCATCGACGTGCATAACCATGGCAATTCCGGTGCGGATTTTTCCGACGGCGAATACGACGGCCTTGTCAAAATGGCGCGCTATCTTGCGGAAAACGGCGTGACCAGCTTTGCGCCCGCGTCCATGACGCTTCCGTACGATGTGCTGGAAACGGCGTACAGGACCGCTGTACGGCTCAAAAACGAATGGCCTGACGGCTGTGCCCGCCTGATGGGGATTCAGATGGAGGGACCGTTCTTCTCCGAAAAGAAAAAAGGCGCGCAGAACGGCGCGTACCTGCGGGATCCGGATTTTGAAGCGTTCAAACGGCTCTATGACGTCTCCGAGGGCCTCATCCGTATCGCGGACGTAGCTGCAGAGCTGCCCGGCGTGGTGGAATTCACCAAAAAGGCGTCTGCGCTTTGCACCGTCTCCATTGCGCATACCGACTGCACATATGAGGAGGCTTCCGCCGTCTTTGACGCAGGTGCAAGCCATCTGACGCACCTGTATAACGCCATGCCCGGCATCCACCATCGTAAGCCCGGCCCCATCGGCGCAGGCTCTGAACGGGAGAACGTTGTCGCGGAGCTCATCTGCGACGGCCAGCATGTCCATCCCAGCGCTGTACGTATGGCATTCAAGCTCTTCGCGGGCCGCATCTGCCTGATCTCCGATGCGCTGCGCTGCTGCGGCATGCCGGACGGCCGGTATACGCTCGGCGGCCAGGATGTATTCCTGAAAAACAGCGTCGCACGGCTCGCCGACGGCACGATCGCGGGCTCTGCTACGAATCTGTACGACTGCATGCGAAAAGCCGTGGAATTCGGCATCCCGAAGGAAGAGGCGATCCTCTCCGCAACGCTGATCCCCGCAAAGGAGCTCGGCCGTGAGGCAGAGATCGGCGCGATCAAGCCCAGCCGGCTGGCCGACTTCGTCGTCTGCGGCGAAGATCTGAACCGAAAAGCCGTCTATCTCTCCGGGATCCGGCTGGAACGGTGAAATATTGTAAACAAACACCCCGCATGCGTTTGCTGCGGGGTGTTGTCATGCATCATTACGGCAGCGTCCGGATGCAGTCCTTCAGGATCTGCATGAACGCTTCGCGGTCGAGCTTCAGCAGTACAAGCGCGTTTTTCTGTCCGAATTTCTTGTCGCTCTGCAGATCGGTGACGGTCTTGCCGAGCGTGATCTCGGCCTGCGTTTCCACGAAAACGCCAGCCATGCTTCCCTCGAACAGCTCTGGGTGCGCCAAGTACATAACAGGGCAGGAGTCGTGCTGCGCGACGCCCGTGAGGCCGACGGTCTGCACTGCGCTCCACGCGCACACGAACAGCTCGCGCACCAGACTGCCGCAGCGGTTGCCGTAGGCGGCCATTTCATCCCAGTCCGCGGGGCGGAGCTCGGCCTGCATCGTCACATCCAGTCCGCACATGACGAGCGGCACGCCGGATTTGAATACGATCTGCGCCGCGTCGGGGTCGTCGTAGATGTTGAATTCCGCCGCGGGTGTCACGTTGCCGCCGACTGCCGCGCCGCCCATCAGGGCGATGGAGTGCAAAAGCCGCTTCAGCTCCGGGTATTTTGTCAGCGCAATGGCCACGTTCGTCAGCGGCCCGGTCGCGACCAGGCGAAGCTCGCCCGGCATACGTTTTGCCGCTTCATAGAGCGCGTCCCACGCAGGCGTCTGCTCCGGCTCGGTGTCCGGCAGCGGCAGCTCGACGTCGCCTAGGCCGTTTTCGCCGTGGAATTTACCCGCTACGTGCGGTTCGCGCAGAAGCGGACGCTCCGCGCCGGGGTATACCGGGTAATCTGCGCCCAGCAGGCGCACGATGCGCCGCGTGTTCGGGAACGTATTGTACAGGGGGCTGTTGCCCGCAACGGCGGACAGTGCGACGACCGAAAGCTCCGGCAGCGCATGGGCCAGCATGATCGCGACGGTATCGTCCGTGCCAGTGTCGCAGTCGATCCAGACGGGAATCTGTTTGTTCGTCATGCCTCTGCCTCCCCGTAGAATTTGATAGCTTCGACCAGCAGCCCGGCGAAGCGGTCACGGTCAACGCCCATCAGTACGTCCGCGTTCGGCGCGTGCCCGGAGAAGCCGAGCAGATCGCCCACGGTCGTGCCGCGGCAGTATTCACCCGCCGTTTCGATCTGGACATACATGGGGCGGATCGTGAAGATTTCGGGATGGATGAGCGCCATGACCGCGCATGGATCATGCATCGGCGCGCCCGCGTAGCCGATGGAGCGGTGGAATTTGTAGAAGAATTCCAGCCACTGCGCGACGATATCGCTGACCGGGTTTCCAAGCGCGCGCACGCGCTCAAAGTCTTCCGGCATGATCAGCGCCTTTTCCGTCACATCCAGCCCTGCCATCGTGATGGGAATGCCGGACATGAACACGATCCTGGCCGCCTCCGGGTCGACGAGAATGTTAAACTCCGCCGCGGGCGTCCAGTTGCCGGTGGCGATGCCGCCGCCCATGAGGGAAATGCGGGCAATTTTGGGTTTCAGCTCCGGATGTGCCAGCAGCAGCGCCGCAACGTTCGTCTGCGGGCCGGTCGCCACGATGGTGACGGGCTCCGGCGATTCGCGCAGCACCTTCGCCATCAGCTCCGGCGCGGAAAGCGTGGATGGCTCAAACGCGGGCTCCGGCAGCGCCGGGCCATCCAGTCCCGATTCGCCGTGGACGGACGGCGCGTTCATCACGTCGTTCAGAAGCGGATGCGGGCAGCCCTTTGCGACCGGCGTGTGCAAACCGATGAGTGTGCAGACGCGCAGCGCGTTATAGGTCGTTTTTTCAATCGTCTGATTGCCGCAGCAGGATGTTACGGCAAGAATCTCAAGCTCGCGGCTGGCCCGGGCCAGGACCCACGCGATAGCGTCGTCATGGCCGGGATCGCCGTCGAGAATGACGGGGATCTTTTTGAATTCGGACATAAAGCCCTCCTTATTTGAGCGCGGCAGCCGAGTGCAGCTTCTTCGCGCGGCTGCGCCGCACGAGAGAGAAGATCACAAGGCCGATGATGGTAACAGCATAGGGGATGGGGGAGGCGAGGTTCGAGTCGAGGCCGACGGCGGAGAATTTGATACCCAGCGCCTGCGCAAAGCCGAACACGAGCGAGGACAGCATGCCGCCGAGGCATTCGCCGCCGCCCATGGCCTGCGCGGCCAGCGCGATAAAGCCGCGCCCCGCGACCATGTCAAGCGACCAGCCGGCCGCGTAATACATCGACATGAACGCGCCGCCGAAGCCGCACATGAGGCCGGAGAAGCCAATGGCGATGTACTTGATCTTCAGCACGGAAACACCGACCGAGCTTGCTGCGTTCGGATTTTCGCCGACCGCGCGGATGTTGAGGCCGAGGCTCGTCTTATACAGCATCACGCTCGTAAGCGCGCAGCAGATAAATGCCAGCCACGTCAGCAGATTGTGGCCCGAAATGATGCTGCCGAGGAACGGAATCTTGTCGATCAGCGGAATATTGATGTTCGGGATCAGCAGGTTCGAGTTGATGAGACCCGTGGAGGACGCCATGGACGTGCCCTCGGTCAGGTTCGTAATGACCTTGCACAAAAACAGCGTGCCGCCGGAGCCCATCATGTTGATGGCGATGCCGACCAGCGTAATATCGGTCTTGAGCTGGAATGCGAAGAAGCCCATCATCAGGCTCATCAATACGCCGATGGCCAGTGCGGCGAGCAGGCCCCAGACCCAGCTGTGCGCGTAGTAGGAGACGAGCGAGCCGGTCAGCGCGGAGAACATCATCAGGCCCTCCAGACCAATATTGCAGAAGCCTGCCTTTTCGACCACAATGGCCGCCAGCGTCGCGAACAGGATGGGCGCGGAAATGCGGATGATGGAGAAGAAGAATTCCGGCGTCAGCAGCATTTTCAGAAAGTTAAGCATGCTCCGCACCTCCCTTCTGCGCTTCGAGCGCAGCCTTCGCGGCAAGCTCCTCCTGCGCCGTCTTGACGACCAGCTTCTGCCGGTATTTGGACAAAAACTGCTCGGCGGCAAAGAACAGGAAAATGACGCCCTGAATGATATCGATCAGCTGCGACGGTACGTTTGCGTACGTCGCCATCAGCTCGCAGCCCTTTGTGAGATATGCCATGAAGAACGCTGCGAACGGCACGAACCACGGGTTGTTGCCGGCCAGAATGGCGATCGTGATGCCCGTCCAGCCGTAGCCGGGGAGCGAGCTCCACGAGAATGTCGGGTACCGGCCCAGCATCTCAATGCCGCCGCCGATACCGGCCAAAAAGCCGCCCAGCACCTGCGACAGCACGATCACCGTCGCGACCTTCATGCCGGAATATTTGGCAAACGCCTGATTGATGCCGATCATGCGGATGGTGTAGCCCCAGCGGGTGTTGAACATGAAAAGGCCGATCAGCACGACGCAGGCAATGGCGACCACAAAGCCCCACGAGAGCTTCGAACCGTTGTCAATGAGCGGCGCGATCTTGGACGTTTCCAGAAATTCATACGACTGAATCTGGCCCTTGGTCTTGTCGGCCAGATAGGTATTCATCAGATATTTGATGAGATACATGATGATGTAGTTGAGCATCAGCGAGCAGACCATCTCGCTCACGTCCAGCTTGGTCTTTAAAAGCGCCGGCAGCAGCATGATCGCCGCCACGGCCAGACCGCCGGCCAGAACGCCTACGACCGGATGTAAAAACGCCGCCATCGGCACATAGACCGCGACCATGCCGGTCGTGAATGCGCCGAGCATGATGCCGCCCTCGGAGCCAAGGTTGAACTGGTTGGCGGAGAACATGACGCAGACGGACAGGCCCGTAAAGATGATGGGGATCATCGAGGCCAGAATGTCGGTCAGACGTTTGAAGTCAAAGGTGGTGCCGCTGCGTCCCATGCGGAACAGCGGGCCGACGAGCAGCTGCTTGAGCGCGTCTCCGGTGGCTGAGAGCTTCGCGCCGAAGCTGCCGCCGTCCGCTGACAGGAAGATCAGCAGCGTCGCCACAAGCAGCGCGATCAGAATGGCGAGAAATCCGCGGATCACAGAGAACAGGATCTGACGTTTCTTAGTCATGGCAAACCCTCCTGATTTCCTCTTCGCTCTGGGTCTTGAGCCCGAGCATGTATTCGCCCATCACGTCGTCGGTGAGGGTGGAGGTGTCTTCAAAATATGCGGCGATCCGTCCGCCGTGCATGACGATCAGACTGTCGGACAGCTCCATGACCTCGGCCAGATCCGCCGAGATCAGAAGCACCGCAATGCCGGAGCGCGACAGCTCGACGAGCTTTTTGCGGATGAATTCCGTCGCGCCGACATCAATGCCGCGCGTCGGCTGGTCGGCGAGAATGAGCACCGGATCGCCGGAAAATTCCCGCGCAACGACGACCTTCTGAATGTTGCCGCCAGAGAGCATGCCGACCTGCTGCTTACGGGACTTGCACAAAACGGCGTAATCCTCGATCAGCCTGTCCGCCTCGTCGTGGATGGCCTTCATGTTGAAAAGCGGTCCCCGGTTCAGGCGCTTTTCCGCTGAGCGGTCGGAAATGAGGTTTTCTTCAATGGATGCGCTGCCTGCAATGCCGTAGAGCATGCGGTCCTCCGGGATGAGCGCGACGCCCTTATCGCGCAGCTTCTGCTGCGAAAGCCCGAGAATGTTTTCCGACTGCATCGTCACCGTACCCGCGTTCGGCGTCAGGAAGCCGAAGAGCATGTCGACCAGCTCCTTCTGGCCGTTGCCCTCGACGCCCGCGATGCCGAGAATCTCGCCCCGGCGCACGTCGAAGGAGATCTTGTCCAGCATCTTCTTGTGCCATTCGTTGACATATTCGACATCGCGCACGCGCAGCACGACGTCCTCCGGCTGGGCCTTGTCTTTCTGCACGTTCAGAATGACGTCGCGGCCGACCATCAGACGCGAAATCTCTTCCTTTGTCACGTCGCACGTGTTGTAAACGCCCATCGAGCGTCCGCCGCGCATGATCGTCAGGCGGTCGGTGATCTCCATGATCTCGTTCAGCTTGTGTGAGATGAAGACGATGGTATAGCCCTGCTCCTTCAGATGACGCAGCTCCTTGAACAGCTCGACCGTCTCCTGCGTGGTCAGGACTGCCGTCGGCTCGTCGAGGATCAGGATCTTCGCGCCGCGGACAAGCGCCTTGAGGATCTCGACCTTCTGCTTCATGCCGACCGGGATGTCCATGACCTTGGCTTCCGGCTCGACATGCAGATTATATTTTTCGGCGTATTCCTTCGTAATGGCGACGGCCTTCGCGTGGTCGATGAACAGCCCCTTGCGCGGCGCCATGCCAAGCACCATATTTTCCGCGACGGTCAGGCTCGGCACGAGCATGAAGTGCTGATGCACCATGCCGATCCCGTGGGAAATGGCAACGGTAGGGGATGAGAGCGTCAGCTTTTCGCCGTTTACCCAGATCTCGCCGCTCGTCGGCTGCTCCAGGCCGAACAGCATTTTCATGAGCGTGGATTTCCCGGCGCCGTTTTCGCCCATCAGCGCATGAATTTCACCCCTGCGGAGGTTAAAATCCACGCCCTGATTGGCCGCGACGCCGTTGGGATACACCTTCGTGATCCCTTTCATCTGGACGACATATTCTTCGTCCAAACGGCCGGTTTTTTCGTCTGGCATACGATATGTTCCTCTCTTTCTTTTGAAAAAGTCGTGCGTATGAAAAAGCAATAAGTAATAGTGAATAAAGAACAAACGCGGGCGAGCGTTTTTTCGCTATTCACTATTACTCTGCGGAGCTTGGAAAAATTGTAGGGGCCGATGCCCACATCGGCCCGGCAGAACAGCTTACCGAAACGCAGAACGCTCCGGCAAATTCGTGGTTCCTCACGGGCCGATGTGGGCATCGGCCCCTACGATATGCGTTAATTCCGGAAAGGGGGCTCATGGGAGCCCCCTTTATCGTTAGACTTACGGTCTGACAGAGTCGCGCAGAGCGGCGAGGTCGAAGTTGGCGTCGAACGCGGTGTCGACCTTGATGCTGCCGTCCATGATGCCCTTCTGAGCAGCCTCAACGGCGGCCTTGGTGTCAGCGGAGGCGTACTTGTCATAGTTCTTGTCGGTCACGATGCCGACGCCGCCTTCCGCGAGGCCCAGCTGGACTTCGGTGCCCCAGTAGGTCTTACCGGCATCCCACTGGTCGAAGATCCAGATGATGGAGTTGCCGATGTTCTTCAGACCGGAGGTCAGCGTCAGAGCAGCCAGGTCGGAGGAGAAGGTCAGCTCCTGGTCGGAGTCGACACCGATGAACCATGCCTTGCCGGTGTCCAGAGCAGCCTCAGCCGCGCCGTTGCCCGCATTGCCTGCAACGCCCCAGATGATGTCGCACTTGTTGTCATTGATCATGGAGTAGCCGAACTCCTTGGCGATAGCGGTATCGACATAGTCGTTGGTGTAGCGGGTGTCGACCTTGATGTCGGGATTGACAGCCTGTGCGCCCTCAATAAAGCCGGTCAGGAAGTCATTGATAACAGGGGAGTCAACGCCGCCGACGAAGCCGACGACTGCATCCTCGTTCATGTTGGCAATGCTGGTATCCGTGGTCATGCAGGCGGCAAACGTGCCGACCAGATAGCCCATGTCGTTTTGCTTGTAGGTGATGTTGACAACGTTGGAGTTGTTGCCGGCATAGGTGTTGTCGTCGAAGATCAGGTAGAGCTGATCGGGATACTTGGTGGCGACTTCCTTCAGGTAGTCGGGCATCTGGTAGGTGCCGCAGATGACGAGGTCATACTCGCCAGACTGGGAAACGTCGTACAGCGTGGACAGCCACTTCGGCTGGTCTTCGTCGGTGCCGCCGAGCTCGATGGTCTTGCAGGTGATGCGGCCTGCCTTGACCAGCTCGTCGATACCGGCCTGTGCGGAGTCGAAGAAGGACTTGTCGCCCAGGTTGCCGTTGACGATGTAGACAACGTTCTTGACATCAGATGCTTCGGTGGTCTCCGTCTTGGAGGCGCAGGCCGCCAGACCGAGAACCATGATTGCTGCAAGCAGCAATGCGATGATCTTTTTCATGTTTTTTCCTCCATCATGTTCAATCTGTATGATTGTTGGGACAAAATCCCCAGCATTATTGTACAGGACTGACAGAGCAGTGTCAAGCATTCTGCGCGGGGAAAACAAAAATATTTATTTGTTCCCAAAAATTTTTGGCACATATGCCAGGCTCAGTCGTCAACCTTTTCCGAATCGATAATGGGGCCGTTTGCATACATGCGGAGCTTTTCCCGCGCGGTGCGGATGCGCTTGGAGAAGGCGAAGGTCACGATGAGATCGAATACGCCGTCGACGATCAGCGAGATCCCGGCCAGAAGCATGATCGAGTCGAATTTGCCGAACAGCACCACGCAGCCCAGCGAGATCGTGACCGCGCCCAGCAGCGCCGGCACCCACCAGCCCGCAAGCCGCGCCCGCGCGCAGTCCACACCATCCTGCAGCGTCATCATGCCGTCAATGACGAGGAACACGCCGAACAGCACCGTCAACAGTCCCTGAATGATCTCCGGACGCAGCAGGCAGAATACGCCGCACACAAGCAGCACAATGCCCGACACCAGCGCATAGGACCCGAACAGCCGCCCGGAGGCCAGATACGAAATGACCGCCGCAATGCCGGACGCCAGCAGCAGAATGCCCGCCACATAGCAGATCACGTCCGCCGACGTCTGCGGCGTCAGAATGAACAGCAGACCGAGCAGGATCGCCGAAAACGCGACGATCAGACTGCGCCATTTGAGCGCTTTGAAATACCCTCGGATGGATTCCATAAAAAGAACTTCCTTTCCAGAATAATTAGGATAAAACTATTATGCCGCGCCGCGCGGGAAAAAACAACAGTTAAATCCGCGAATCTGCCGCAACATGCTGCTCTGAACAGACGACAGAACCGGCCTGCCGCATATGCGGCAGGCCGGTTCTGTTGGTGTAGAAAAGAAAGAAGAAAGAGAAGAGAGGAAAGAAAAGATTGGCTTGCTTACGAGTATGAGTATACCGGCCAATCATGTCGGAAATATGAACGAATCCGAAAGGATTTGTGAACATTTCCTGCGCTTCATTCCCAATTACTGTACATTTTTCGTCGCGATGATATCGACGCCCGTTCCGGCCGCGTTTGCCAGCAGCACGTCGCCGATCTTCACGGGCGCGTGCGCCGTGACCTGGCGGAGCGCCGCGACGATCTCGAAGATCTTGCCCTTCGGGATATCCTGCGCCGTCTTGCAGCTGACGACGGCCGCGCCGGTCATGCTTCCGGTCAGCCGGACGGTGCTCGTGACGATGCGCGTTGGATTTGTGACTTCCTTCCGTGCGTAATCATGTCCGCGCTTGCAGGTATATCCGGCGACATCCCGAATCTCGCTGTTTTCCAGCATGACGGTGATCGAACAGCCGAGTGGGCAGCCGATGCAGGTCAGTTCTCGTTTTTCCATCGTTATGCCTCCTCCACTGTGATATGAATGCGCGTCAGGCCGGGATGGGCGTCCAGCATGGCTTTTGTGAGCTTCAGCTCCTCCATTTCACCCGGAGCCATGACGGGACGTTTGCGCGTGAGCACCGCGTCGTCGTCCAGCAGCAGCTTCACAACACGCTTTTTCATCACGCCTCCCACGCGGAACCGGAGCACCAGATCGTCTGCGGCCAGCTTCGGGTCGATGCTTGCCGGGACGGTGTAGCGGATGCCGCCCTCAAACGTGACGGGGATATCATGGCGCTCCGCCGTTTCGCCCTGCGAAAGATACCGCACGGCGGCGCGGCCTGCCGCCGCAGCCTCTTCGGAGACGTAGTCGACCAGATCGTGTACATGCAGCACATTGCCCGCCGCAAAGACACCAGGGATGCTTGTCTGCAAACTCTCGTCGACGACGGGGCCGTTCGTGACCGGCGAGATCTCCACGCCCATGCCGCGCGAAAGCTCGTTTTCCGGGATCAGACCGCAGGACAGCAGCAGCGTGTCGCAGTCGTAGTGGATCTCCGTGCCGGGGATCGGCTTACGGTCGGGGCCGACCTCCGCGATCGTGATGCCGGAAACGCGCTCCTTGCCCTCAATGTTCACAACGGTGTGGCTGAGCTTGAGGGGGATGTCAAAGTCGTTCAGGCACTGGACGATATTGCGTTTCAGACCGCCGGAGTAGGGCAGCAGCTCCGCCACGACCAGCACCTTCGCACCCTCGAGCGTCATGCGCCGCGCCATGATGAGGCCAATGTCGCCGCTGCCGAGAATGACGACTCTGCGGCCCGGCATGTAGCCCTCCATGTTTACAAGCCGCTGCGCCGTACCGGCTGAGTAAATGCCCGCCGGGCGGTAGCCGGGGATGTTCAGCGCGCCGCGGCTTCTTTCGCGGCAGCCCATGGTCAGGATGATCGCCCGCGCGTCGATCTCGGTGAGTCCTTCCTCGCGGTTCACCGCCGTGATGTGCTTGTCTTCACTGATAGACAGCACCATCGTATTGAGCTTGTACTCGATCTTCCGCTCGAGTGCCTGCGTGATGTACCGCGCGGCGTATTCCGGGCCGGTCAGCTCTTCGCCGAAGGTGTGCAGACCGAAGCCGTTGTGGATGCACTGGTTCAGAATGCCGCCCAGCTGCACGTCGCGCTCCAGAATCAGAATGCTCCGGCAGCCCGCGTCATATGCCGCGATGGCCGCCGACAGACCGGCGGGGCCGCCGCCGATGACGACAATATCATATTTCATTTGTCCTGCACCTCCCCAAGCTCGTCCTTATTGATGCCGACGATCAGCCGGGAAGCGCCGCCGCATTTGGTGATCTCGCTCTGGCTGACATGCAGCTCACGCGCCAGGATCTCCATCACACGCGGGCTGCAGAAGCCCGCCTGACAGCGGCCCATGCCTGCGCGCGTGCGGCGCTTGACGCCATCAAGACTTTTTGCGCCGAGCGGACGGCGGATGGCGTCGAGGATCTCGCCCTCCGTGACCTGTTCGCAGCGGCAGATGATCTGCCCGTAGGCGGGCTTTTCGCGGATCAGCTTCTGATAGTCCTCCTTGGAAAGCGTCTTCGGGTCGAGCACGCCTTTGCGCGTGGCGATGAAATGCTCCTTTTCCTTCAGTCCCATCAGATCGCGCATCAGCTCCGACACATGCAGGCCGATGGCGGGGGAGGAGGTCAGGCCGGGCGATTCGATGCCCGCGCAGTCGATGAACTGCTGCGCGCCCTCAGCCTCGCCGATGACGAATTCGTGGTGATCCTCATGCGCACGCAGACCCGCGAAGCTCGTGATGGTCTGCCGGATGGGAAGATTCTCGACCGTTGCGCCCGCCTTTTCGATCAGGTCGTTCAGACCCTCGGCGGTGGTGTTCGTGCCCTCGCGGTCTTCAATGTCGATGGCCGTCGGGCCGACGATGGTGTTGCCGTGGACGGTCGGGCTGACCAGAACTCCCTTGCCGAGCTTGCCGGGCAGCTGGAAGATGGTATGCGAGACGAAATCGCCGGTACTCTTGTCCAGCAGGCAGTAATCGCCGCGCCGCGGCGTGATGTGCAGCTTGCGGGTCGAGACCATATTGTGCAGCACGTCCGAATAGACACCCGCGGCGTTGATGACATAGCGCGATTCAAAATCGCCGTGGTTGGTGTGGATCGTCCAATAGCCGTCCTCCCACGTAAAGCCGGTGACTTCGGTATTGAACTGGAATTCCACGCCGTTGTCAAAGGCGTTCTCTGCCAGCGCGATGGTCAGATTGAATGGGCAGACAATGCCGCCGGTCGGCGCCCAGAGCGCTGCGACAGTGTGTTTCGACACATTCGGCTCCAGCTCGTGCAGGCGCTTTGCGTCCACGATCTCGAGCTCCTTTACGCCGTTTTTCACGCCGTTTTCGTACAGCGCATGCAGCTTCGGCAGATCCTCCTCGGACATGCACACAACGAGCGAGCCGTTCATTTTGAACGCAAAATCAAGATCCTTCGCAAGCTGCGGCATCATGAGATTGCCTTCCAGATTCATTTTTGCCATCAGGCTTCCGTGCGCGGCGTCAAAGCCGGCGTGGACGATGGCGCTGTTGGCCTTGGAGGTGCCGCAGCACACGTCCTCCGCCTTTTCCAGCACCAGCATCCTGCCCTCATAGCGGGACAGATACCGCGCGACCGCGCAGCCGGTGACGCCTGCGCCGATGATGATGATGTCGTACAAAAAGATTCCTCCTTTATCCGCCAAAGAAAGTCGGGCAGCCCAAATAAGCCTTCCGGTGGGAGGGTTGGACTGCCCGACACTTTCACTTAGAGCAGAGCATATTCAGATGCTTGGGCAGTACGTTACGCAGCCCAGGGGATGACGTTGTAGAGCAGGACAGCGACGATACCGCCGATGATGGGCCCAAAGATGGGGACAATCAGGCCGTATTTGAAGTTGCTGGAGCCCTTGCCCTTGATGGGGAGAATGGCGTGTGCGATACGCGGGCCGAGGTCACGCGCCGGGTTCAGCGCATAGCCGGTCAGACCGCCGAGGGACATGCCGATCGAGACGATGATGCCGAAGACCAGCAGCTTGCCGACGCCGGCAGCCAGCTGCGGGACCTGGTTCAGACCGCAGATCGCGAAAACCAGAACGAAGGTCGCGATGGCTTCCTGCACGATGTTGCGGCCGGTGTTGGGGATGGACGGGCCGGTGGAGAAGACGCCGAGCTTGGTGCCGGGATCTTCCGTGGCATCAAAGTGATCTTTGAAGAGGATGTAGACCAGAACGCCGCCGACGATACCGCCGAGGATCTGCGCGATGACATAGCCGGGGACCAGTGCCCAGTCGAACATGCCGCCGACAGCCAGCGCGATGGTCAGCGCGGGGTTGAAGCTCGCGCCGGAGGCTTCGCCGAAGATGAACGCGGGAACCATGACCGCAAGGCCCCATGCAATGGTGATCTGAATGGAGCCTGCGCCCTTCATGCCGGACTTGTTGAGGGTCACGTTTGCAACGACGCCGTCGCCGAGCAGGATCAGCAT
>CAKUEH010000042.1 GCA_934646185.1 uncultured Oscillospiraceae bacterium
GCGCTCCTTGACCGCATAATACTGCTGCATCATGGGGGTGAGTTCGGCCATAATCAAAACCTCCGGGTTTTCTCTTTTAACGTCTGAAATTATGCTTTCGGCAAATCCATATGCACTTACGCATTCGTTTGTAGGGGCCGATGCCCACATCGGCCCGTTGGGAAGTTGCGAATTCGCCGAAGATTTCCGTAAAAACGGTGCATTCTGCCGGGCCGATGTGGGCATCGGCCCCTACAACCGAATACGCAGATGCACCCGAATTCGCCGAGAATTTCTATAGAACAACTGCATTCTGCCGGGCGGAGCAGAGCCCCGCCCCTACCAACCTTTTGCATCAAAACAGCCACGTCCGGTATGGACGTGGCTGTTCTGGTTATTCGAGCTCGAATGCGCCGGTGTAGAGCTGGTAGTAGGTGCCCTTCTGGGCGATCAGGTCGTCGTGGGTGCCGCGCTCGATGATGCGGCCGTGGTCGAGGACCATGATCGCGTCGGAATTCTGCACGGTCGACAGGCGGTGGGCGATGACAAAGACTGTGCGGCCCTTCATGAGCGCGTCCATGCCGCGCTGCACCAGAAGCTCCGTGCGCGTGTCGATGGAGCTGGTCGCTTCGTCGAGGATCATGACGGGCGGATCGGCCACCGCCGCGCGGGCGATGGACAGCAGCTGCCGCTGGCCCTGCGAGAGGTTTGCGCCGTTGGCCGTGAGCATGGTGTTGTAGCCGTCCGGCAGGCGGGTGATGAAGTCGTGCGCGTTGGCGAGCTTCGCCGCCGCGATGCATTCTTCGTCCGTCGCGTCGAGCTTGCCGTAGCGGATATTGTCCATGACCGTGCCGGTAAAGAGGTTCACATCCTGCAGGACGATGCCGAGCGAGTGGCGGAGGTCTGCTTTTCTGATATGGTTGATGTTGATGCCGTCGTAGCGGATCTTGCCGTCGGCGAGGTCATAGAAGCGGTTGATAAGGTTCGTGATGGTGGTCTTGCCCGCGCCCGTCGCGCCGACGAAGGCCAGCTTCTGGCCGGGCTTGGCATAGAGCGTAATGTCGTGCAGAACCGGCTTTTCGGGGTCGTAGGCAAAGTCCACGTCAAAGAAGCGCACGTCGCCGCAGAGCTTCACCAGCTTGCTGCTGCCGTCCTCCTGCGGGCATTTCCACGCCCAGATGCCGGTACGCACGGCGCTTTCCGTCAGCGTACCGTCCGCCGCTTCCGACGCACGAACCAGCGTGACATGGCCGTTGTCGGCCTCCGGCTGCTGGTCGATCACCTCAAAGACACGGCTTGCGCCCGCGGCAGCCATGACGATGGCGTTGATCTGCTGCGAGACCTGCGAGACATTGCCGGTGAATTGCTTCGTCATGCCGAGGAACGACGCGACGACCGCGATCTTCAGCGGGGCGAGCATGCTGCCCGTCTCAAACAGGTTCTGGAACGACAGATTCGGAACATTCCCGCCCGAGCAGATGAGAACGCCGCCGAGAAACGCCGTAAGCACATAGAGAATATTGCCGATGTTGCCCATGATGGGCATGAAAATATTCGCGTAGCGCTGCGCGTGGAAGGCGTCGCTGAAGAGCTGGTCGTTGATGGCGTCAAAGTCGCGCTCTGCCGCTTCCTCGTGGCAGAAGACCTTGACGACCTTCTGGCCGTTCATCATCTCTTCGATATAGCCCTCGACCTTGCCGAGCGATTTCTGCTGGCTGAGGAAGTATTTTGCCGATCTGCCGCCGACGTTCTTTGTGACCTTCGTCATGCAGAAAATGCCGAGGAACACGATCAGCATCAGGGGGATGGAGAAATAGAACATGAACAGCAGCAGGCCCAGGACTGTCAGACCGGAGGCAAACAGCTGCGGCAGGCTCTGCGAAACGAGCTGGCGGAGCGTATCGATATCGTTCGTATAATAGCTCATGATATCGCCGCGGCTGTTCTGGTCGAAATAGCGGATGGGCAGCTTCTGCATACCCGCAAATATGCGGGTGCGGAGCTTGTGCAGAAAGCCCTGCGTCACATGGGCCATCAGCTGCGTATAGACCGCCGTGCATGCCAGGCCCGCGAGATAGATGCAGACCATGGTGACGAGCGCATGCAGGATCTTTCCGCTCACGCCGTCCCAGCCGAGCATCAAGCCGTCTTCAATGTAGCTTGTGATGGTCTCAATATAGATCGCGGGCAAAATGCCGACGACCGCGCTGATGATGATGCAGGCCATGACCGCGATGAGCATGACCGGATAGTCCTGAAACAGCATCCGGAGCACTCTGCCGAGCGGCTTCAGGTCCGCCTTCGCGCCGACCATCGGCGCGCGGGGCGCTCTTCCGGGATGATTAGCCATTGTCCGCACCTCCCGTTCTGTTCTGAGAATAATAGACTTCCTGATAAATCTGGTTCGAAGCCAGAAGCGTCTCATGCGTGCCCATGCCGTTGATCGCGCCGCCGTCCAGCACGAGGATCAGATCCGCGTCCTGAATGGAGGAAATGCGCTGGGCGATGATAAATTTCGTCGTCTCGGGGATCTCGGTACGCAGGGCCGCGCGGATCTTCGCGTCGGTCTTTGTGTCGACAGCGGAGGTCGAGTCGTCGAGGATCAGGATCTTCGGCTTTTTCAGCAGCGCCCGCGCGATGCACAGCCGCTGCTTCTGGCCGCCGGAGACGTTCGATCCGCCCTGCTCGATGTAGGTGTCGTATTTATCCGGCATCTGCTGGATGAATTCATCCGCGCAGGCCAGCTCACAGGCGCGCTGCAATTCTTCATCCGTCGCGTCCGCATCGCCCCATCGCAGATTTTCTTTGATCGTGCCGGAGAAGAGCACGTTTTTCTGGAGCACGACCGCGACCTGGTTGCGGAGTGTTTCGAGATCGTATTCGCGCACATCGCGCCCACCGACCTTTACGCTGCCGTCCGTCACATCGTACAGCCGGCAGATAAGCTGCACCAGCGTCGTTTTGGCCGAGCCTGTGCCGCCGATGATGCCGACAGTCTGGCCGGACTTTACATGGAAATCGATATCGGACAGCGCGCTGCGCTTTGCGGAAGCGGAATACTTGAATTCCACATGATCAAAATCGACAGCGCCGTTTTCGACTTCGAAGACCGGACTTTCGGGGTTGTGCAGGCTGCTCGTCTCATCCAGCACCTCGCAGATGCGCTTGCCGGAGGCCTGCGCCATGGTGAGCATGACGAAGATCATGGAGAGCATCATCAGGCTCATGAGGATCTGCATGGAATAGGTGATCATGCTCGTCAGACTGCCGACGCCGAGATACGTGCCGCCAGATGTGACGATGAGCTTCGCGGCGAAGAAGGAAATGAGGATCATCGACGTGTACACGCAGAACTGCATGACCGGGCTGTTGAGGGCAAGAATTTTTTCCGCTTTCAAAAAGTCCGCGCGGACAGAATCGGATGCGGCGGAGAACTTCTGCGTCTCATAGTCCTCACGCACAAAGCTCTTGACCACGCGCATACCCTGCACGTTTTCCTGTACGGAATTATTGAGCGCGTCGTATTTCTTGAAGACCGCCTTGAAAAGCGGCAGCGCGCTGCGGATCATGCAGAACAGCGCAAAGCCGAGGATCGGGACGATCCCCGCAAACACAAGCGCCAGCTGCTTTCCCACGCGGATGGACATGATCACGGCAAACACCAGCATCATGGGCGCGCGGACGGCGATGCGGATGCACATCATGAACGCGTTCTGGATGTTGGTCACGTCTGTCGTCAGGCGGGTGACGAGCGAAGACGTGGAAAAGCGGTCGATATTCGCGAAGGAAAAGCTCTGCACCTGATAATAGAGGTCATGGCGCAGGTTTTTCGCAAAGCCCGCCGCGGCCTCCGCCGCGAACCAGCCGGAGAGCGCGCCGCAGCCCAGAGACAGCATTGCGATGACGAACAGCTTGAGCCCGAAGAGCAGGATCGTGCGCATCTCGCAGCCGTTTTGGATCGAGTTGATGAGATCCGCTGTCAGAAGCGGGATGGTGCATTCGCAGACGACCTCGCCCACCATGCACACGGGCGTCAGGATCGTCTGTTTTTTGTATTCCCGGATACAGGCGGAAAGACGTTTGATCATAGATCGGATACCTCCAATTCCTGTGTGGCGCGCAGATTGTCTGCGGCCAGATCGAGCAGGCGCCGGAGCGTCTGCTGCTCCTCGCCGCTCATGCCGGAGCACATGACGCGTTCGAGTGTTTCAAATGCCTGCCCAACCGCGGCGTCACAGTGCCGGGCGCGGTCGGTCAGGCGGATGCGCTTGCAGCGGCGGTCGTCCCGGTCCGGCTCAAGCACGACAAAGTCCTTTGCCTCCAGCCGCTGCAGCACGCCAGAGACGGTCGGGTGCGTCAGGTGAAAGCGCTTTTCAAGATCCTTTGGATACACATGCTCGCCCTCGTGCAGCACCAGATAATGCAGGATAAACGACTGCGTCGACGTCAGGTCGAGCGCAAGAAACTGCTGATCCATGTACTGTGTGATGCGGTTGCTGAGATGCCGCAGGCGGGGGCCGAGATTCTGAGAGCAATCCTTCATCGGAACCTCCTGTTTCAAAAAACGTAGCGTGCTACCAGTTTCGGTAGTACGCTACATTTTAGCAGATTTTATGAAAAATGCAAGTGGCAGTTTCACCAATCTCCCGGCCCAGCCGCCGGAGCCGGCTGGGTATTGTGCATGAATGTGGTGCCTGCGTCCTGTTCGGATCGCTGTGCCGGACACCTGCGACATTGTTTTTATGGGAACCGATATTTTCTCTTTCTTTTTTCCGCGCAATCGTGTATGATATATCATAATATTGATTGTATTGGGAGGCCGCAAAATGGACGAGCTGGAAAAGAAACCGGATACGCCGCAGGAAGCTGCGGAGAAAAAGCCGGAGAAGAAAAACGACTTTGATAACCGGCGGAAGCTGATGTATGTGCTCTGCGGCGGATATCTGATCTATCTGGCCATCAAAATGGGCCGGGATTATCCGGGCCTCGCCGCCAGCGGCGTCTGGTCCAGCGAGCGTATCGCCGCGCTTTGCGGTACGATCGCGTTTTCCATCATCGGCGCAGCGCTGCTGGTGATCGTCGCGGTCCGAAGCGTGCGCGAGTGGAAGCAGTCTGCAAATGACGAACAGGGGGAACACACAAATGAATGATATGACACTGTTTCTGGATCTGATTTTGCTTGCCAGCGGCGCGTACTGCCTGTACACGTTCCTGCGGCTGGCCGTTACGAAGCGGCTGTTCAAAAACGGTCTGCTGGTGCCGAAGGAGAAGAAGCTCTCCGACTGTGCGGACGAGCAGGAATACATCGCATATATGATGCCGCCGCTCGCCGTCATGGCGATCATGACTATGGGCTACGGCGTGTGCATGCTGCTGAACGATCTGCGTGAGGCGCCCTTCCTCCCCTACCCGTGGCCGCTGGTGATCCTGGCGGCGGTGCTGGGCTCGCTCGTATGGTACGCCATCCGCAACTCCCGCGCGAACCGCGATTATTTCGGTATGTGAGAAAATGGCCCGGAGCCGGAATGGCTCCGGGCCGCGTGTCATGAATTCCCCGGAAAGGCTGGTATCCATTTTGAAAAAATGGCAGAAAATTGTACTTCTTGCACTTGCGTTTTCCGTCGCGATCCTCGGCTCGTCCATCGTGACCATGCAGCTGACGCGGCACGAACAGACGCCCGTCGAAGCCAAAACGGCAGAGATCGGCGCATATCTTGACAGGTTCTTCATTGACGACTACGACGAAAACGAGCTTGCCGACGCTGCCGCCTCCGCGATGGTCAGCGCGACCGGCGACCGCTGGAGCTATTATCTGACCGCAGAGGAAAAAAGCAGCTACGACGAGCAGATGAAAAACGCCTACGTCGGCATCGGCGTGACCATCACCGCGCAGGAATCCCTCGGCGGCATGCGCATCGAAGCTGTGACCGCCGGAAGCCCGGCGGAGGAAGCCGGGATCCTCATCGGCGATATCATCACCGATGTCGGGGGCGAAAAGACACTTGACCTCGGCATGACCGGGACGCGGGCAAAGGTGCGCGGTGAGGAAGGGACCTTCGTCACGCTGACCGTCCTGCGCGGAGAAGCGTGCTTCCCCGTCACGGTCGAGCGCCGCAGCATCCAGACGCCCGTCGCGACATATGACATGCTGGATGGGCAGATCGGCTATATCAAAATCGCCAATTTTGACTCCCGCTGCGCGGAGGAAACGAACGCCGCCATGGACGATTTGATCGCACAGGGCGCAAGGGCGCTGATCTTTGACGTGCGGTATAACGGCGGCGGATATAAGGACGAGCTGGTCAAGGTGCTTGATAAGATCCTGCCGGAGGGCATCCTGTTCCAGAGCGAGGACTATCAGGGCGCGAAGCAGACCGACCGCTCGGACGAGAGCTGCATCCAGCTGCCCATGGCGGTGCTCGTCAATCAGGACAGCTATTCCGCCGCGGAGTTTTTTGCCGCGGCGATCCAGGAATACAACTGGGGCACGGTCGTCGGAACGAAGACGGTCGGCAAGGGCAATTTCCAGACGGCCTTCACGCTTTCGGACGGTTCGATGCTGAATCTGTCCATCGGGAAATATTACACGCCGCAGGGCCGCAGTCTGACCGATACCGGCGTCACGCCGGACGTGATCGTCGAGCTTTCCGAGGAGAACAGTGCGAAACTTTCCTATGGCCGGCTGGAAAAAGCGGACGACGCACAATTACAGGCCGCAATCCGCGAAATCACCCAGAAACTCTCTTGACATCCCCATCTTTGCCCGATATAATGTCTGCTGAATCACTGTAAATACCAGGCGCTTTCCGCCTGACCGATTATGGAAGGAACGATCGTAAACATGGCAAAAGAATTCAAGATCAGTGCGCTCCGCCTCAAAGAGCTGGAGCAGGAGCTTTTTTATCTGAAGACGACCCGCGAAAAGGAAGTCGCAGAGCAGATCAAGGAGGCCCGTTCGTTCGGCGACCTCTCTGAGAACAGCGAATACGACGAGGCCAAGAACGAGCAGGCCAAGCTCTACGGCCGCATCGCAGAGGTCGAGAATATTCTCGCCCATGCCGTCATCATCGACGAGACGGAGGACTCCGAGGGCAAGATTGGCCTCGGCTGCACTATCAAGGTCGAGGATATGGAGACGGGCGACGAAGAGCTTTACGCCATCGTCGGCTCGCAGGAGGCCAACCCCATGGAATGCCGCATTTCCGACGATTCCCCGTTCGGCAAGGCGCTGCTCGGCCACAAGGTCGGCGACATTGTCGAGGTCGAGGCGCCCATCGGTGTGCTCAAGTACAAGATCCTGACGGTTGAAAAGTAAACGAATCAGAAAAAGAGGATAGCTATGGAACAGGAAAACAGGAATCAGCAGAACGCGGCCCCGCAGGTCAGTCTCGGCGACCAGATCAAGGTCCGCCGCGAGAAGCTCGCGCAGCTGCAGGCAGAGGGCAGGGATCCGTTTACCATCACCCGCTTTGTCAGCACCACGACCGCGCAGGAAATTAAGGATCATTTCGACGAGATGGAGGGCAAGCCCGTTTCCATCGCGGGCCGTCTCATGTCCAAGCGCGGCATGGGCAAGGTTTCCTTCTGCGATCTGCAGGACAAGACAGGCCGCATCCAGCTCTACGCCCGCAAGGACGAAATGGACGAGGCGGAATACAACCGCTTCAAGAAATACGACATCGGTGATATCGTCGGCGTCGAAGGCGAGATCTTCCGCACGCAGCGCGGCGAAATGTCCGTGCGCGCAAAGACCATCACGCTGCTGTCCAAGTCCCTCCTGCCCCTGCCCGAGAAGTTCCACGGCCTGACCGACAAGGAGACGCGCTACCGTCAGCGCTACGTCGACCTGATCGTGAACCCAGAGGTTAAGCGGAATTTCATCATCCGTTCGCAGTTTATCAAACATCTGCGGGATTATCTGGACAATATGGGTTATATCGAGGTCGAAACGCCCGTTCTCAATACCATCGCGGGCGGCGCGGCGGCAAGACCCTTTATCACGCACCACAATACGCTCGATATCGATATGTATATGCGTATCGCGACCGAGCTTCCCCTGAAGCGCCTGATCGTCGGCGGCATGGATCGCGTGTACGAGGTCGGCCGTATCTTCCGCAACGAGGGCATGGACCCCAAGCACAACCCCGAGTTCACCACAGTCGAGCTCTATCAGGCCTACGCCGATTTCCACGACATGATGGATATCGCCGAAGGCGTCTACACCACGTTCGCCCAGAAATATCTCGGAAGCTATGAGCTGAAATGGATGGGTGAAACGATCGACCTGACCCCCGGCTGGCCGCGGCTGACGATGGTAGATGCCGTCAAGCAGTATGTCGGCGTTGATTTCGGCGCGATCACCGACGATGCGGAGGCCGTTGCGGCAGCAAAGGCAGTCGGCGTCGAGCTGGCGGAAGCCGCCGAAAAGACGTGGGGCAATGCGCTCTATGCCTGCTTCGACCAGAAAGTCGAAGAGCATCTGGTGCAGCCGACCTTTATCACGATGTACCCGGTCGAGGTCAGCCCGCTGACCAAGCGCAGCCCGGAGGATCCGCGCCTGACCGAGCGGTTCGAGTTCTTCATCTGCCGCAGCGAGATGGGCAACGCCTATTCCGAGCTGAACGACCCGATCGACCAGCGCGAACGCTTCATGAAGCAGGTCGAGCAGCGCGAACGCGGCGACGACGAGACGGAAATGCTCGACGAGGATTTCCTCACCGCGCTCGAATACGGCATGCCCCCCACGGGTGGCATGGGCATGGGCATTGACCGCGCGGTCATGCTCTTCACCGGCGCGGACACCATCCGCGACGTCATCCTGTTCCCGACGATGAAGCCGCTGGATCTGCCGAAGAAGGACGCAGCCAAGGCCGAAGCCGCTCCGGCAGAAGCCAAGAAGGAAGAAGTCATCGACTTCTCCAAGGTCGAGATCGAGCCGCTGTTCAAGGACTTTGTGGACTTCGAGACGTTCAGCAAATCCGACTTCCGCGCCGTGAAGGTCAAGTCCTGCGAAGCGGTCAAAAAGTCCAAAAAGCTCCTGAAATTCGTTCTGGACGACGGAACCGACACTGATAGAGTCATCCTTTCCGGTATCCACGAATACTACGAGCCGGAAGAATTAGTTGGCAAAACGTGCGTCGCCATCACGAATCTGCCGCCCAGACCCATGATGGGCATCGACTCCTGCGGTATGCTGATCTCCGCCGTTCACCATGAAGAAGGCGCCGAAAAGCTCCACCTCCTGATGCTCGATCCGCACATTCCCGCAGGCGCGAAAATGTATTAAATATCCGATTTCACACACTTTCGCATCGTAATATTAAGCAATATCAAACCGGACTGCACAGATTCCTGTGCAGTCCGGTTTTTCTTGTCTCAAAAGACTGGATCAAATGATATGGTATTCCTTCAGCAGCTTCTCGATGTCGGTATCCTTGATTTTGCTGAGGGCTTTTTCAAGGGCTACCTTCTGGACGAGGGAGAGCTTCATGTCGGTGGGCTTTTTGCCGTCGCGGAGCTGGACGGTAGCGTTCAGCAGATCGCGCACGTCATATACGCTGCCCCAGACCTCCGGGACGCCGCGGTCAACGTTCAGGAGCGTATAGACAGCCTCCATGCCGGTGCGCATGGAATACTCGGTCGTGAAGATGGTGTCGCGCGGAGTCTCGGCAAACTGGCCGAGGAAGGCGAAGTTCACAGCGCCGTCGGGCACGACCTTCGGGCGGTCGCCATAGGCACGCGGCATGAAGAAGGCGTCGATATACGGCATCATGACGGGGACAGTGTTGGCGCTGTTGGCTGCGAGCTCTTCGATCTGATCCTCGGGCACGCCGATGTGGTACAGCCACTCCATGCAGATCTCCTTGCCGGTGCATTCGCGCATGGGCTTCTTCACATAATCGCCGGGCTTGTCGGTGAAGAGCGAATAGACCCAGACAAGGCAGTGATCCTTCGGCTGCGCGCGGAACTGCGGCTGGCGGTTGATCGTCCAGCTCATGAGCCAGCTGGAATCCTTGACAGTGACGATGCCGCCGGTCACGACATGGCCGGTGAACGGGTCGCGTTTGCAGATGTTCTTGATATAGGGAATGATCTTCTGGTCGAGCGTTTCAACGGTCGCGCTCATCCAGTTTGTCTGCTCGGGATCATAGCAGAATTTATCGGGATGTCCGAAGGCCGGATCCTGCGCGGCGATCTTGCGCCACATATCCCAGCCGCCGCCGGGTTTGATCTCGGTGTTGTAGGGCGCGGGCTCGTTCTGGCTGCCGCGGGCAGAATTTTCAACGCAGCCGCCGTTGGTGATGAAGACAAGATCGTTTTCGGTCAGATCGATGGCGTCTTCCCTGCCCTCGCGGATGATGTCGATGCGCTTGGCGAGCTTGCGGACCGGTGTGCAGTCGAATTCCACGTTCACGACCTGCACGCCGTAGTGGAACTGGACGCCGAAGCTCTTGAGATACTCGATCATCGGCAGGATCATTGACTCATACTGGTTATACTTCGTGAAACGCAGCGCCTTGAAGTCGGGCAGACCACCGATGTGGTGGATGAAGCGCTGGATATAGAGCTTCATTTCCAGTGCGCTGTGCCAGTTTTCAAAGGCGAACATCGTGCGCCAGTAGAGCCAGAAGTTGGAGTTGAAGACCTCATCGTCGAAGAAATCTGTAATGCGCTTATCCTGCAGCTCCTCGTTCGGGGTGAAGAAGAGCTTCATGATCTCCATCGCGCCCTTGTCGGAAATGTCGAATTTTCCATCGGTGTGCGCATCCTGCCCGCGGTTGACGGTGGCGCGGCAGAGGGAGTAGTTGGGATCCTCCTTGTTCAGCCAGTAATACTCGTCGAGGACGCTCACGCCCTCCGTCTCGATGGACGGAATGGAGTGGAACAGATCCCACATGACCTCGAAATGGTTGTCCATCTCGCGGCCGCCGCGCATGACATAGCCGACATTTTCAAACTTGTAGCCGTCGCAGGCGCCGCCGGGGATCGAATTCTTCTCCAGAATATGCACCCGCTCGCCCTTCATCTGTCCGTCGCGGACGAGATAGCAGGCCGCCGTCAGGGCCGCAAGTCCGCTTCCGACGATATAGGCCGACTTCTGATCGACGCCCTCCGGCTTTTTGGGTCTTGCAAACGCTTCATAGTTGCCGCTCGAATAATACATGATTCATACCTCCATTTATAGCGTCAGTTGACAAGGGCACGCATGCCCACAGGACGCACCGGCACGCCTTTCGCGGCGTTATCGTCCTTGACAGGCGACAGCCTGCCTGCGTCCTCTGCCTTGCGAAAAACGTGCCGGAGCGCCTGGCGGGTCTTCGAATTTTCCCGGAGCATGGACGGCAGATGACAAGGCAGACGAGGCAAATGGGCTGACGCCCATCAACGAGGATAACGCTGCCAGCTGCTGTTCAGGCCCGGGAAAACCATGTGTGCCCTTGTCAGCTGACGCTAGTCCGGAAACAATGCTTTATGTTTCCCTTTCGATGGTATGAGCATACCGCAGATCCAGAAAATATACCATAATCAGAAAACGCCCGGTGATAAGAACCTTATCACCGGGCGATACACTGTTCAGTTTTTTATCAGACCGGCGGATCTGATGTAGGCTTGTCCACGCGGAAGCGGTCAAGCGCGGCGGCGACGCTGCCGTGGATGACACGGTCAAGGCGGTCGATGATCTCCTTCGGCTCGCCCTTCATGTCGTGCTTGATCCAGTCGAGCATGAGGCCGACAAAGGCGTATTTATAGACGTTTGCAATAAACGCCTTGTCTTCCTGACGGACGGACATCCCGGCGGCCTGTTCCTCGACCACGCCCTCGAGCAGGTCATAGGTCAGCTTATAGAGGTAATTTTCGACCTGCTCGCGGCTGACGGAGTGATAGACGTTCATGATGAAGGGCTTGTTTGCCAAGACAGCCTCGAAGATCTGTTCAAAGCCCTGCTGCCATGTTTCATAGGTCTTCTTGCCTGCCAGCGCCTTGGCCGCATCCTCCTGACACGACCATTCGACCAGATCGTAAATGTCCTTGAAGTGATAGTAGAACGTCATGCGGTTGATGCCGCAGTCGTCGGCGATATCGCTGATGGTGATTTTATGGAGTGGCTTTTGCAGAAGCAGATTTTTGAGCGACTGTTCCAGCGCGCGTTTGGTCAGATTGGACATATGAAGCCTCCTGCCGAAATTACGTGTATCGTCAGCTTATCCGCTTTTTGCGAAAAAGTCAAGAGACAGGGTTGACAGATAAGTGTACTATGCATATAATACAGTCATCAAGTGTATGAGTCTAGTAATACGGTGGTGACGGGTATGGTGTCGTTTGAGGCGTTCCGGGCAGTGGATGGAACACCTGTGTATTTGCAGATTATCAATTTCATCAAGCGGGGTGCGATCGCCGGGACGATCCGGGACGGAGACGAGCTGCCGTCGCGCCGGGTTTTGTCGGCGCTGCTCGGCATTAACCCGAACACGGTGCAGAAGGCGTTCCGCCTGTTGGAGGAAGAACATCTGATGGAATCACGCACGGGCGCAAAAAGCTGTATGACGCTGCCGCCGGATACGCTGGACGCGCTGCGGCGGGAAGTCTTATCCGATGAGCTGCGCACCATAGCACGGACGCTGCGGCAGCTTGGAATTTCCCGGGAAGAGGCGCTGCGGCTCATTGAGCAGGCATGGGAGGAGGAAGAGAGATGAAACAACAGCTATCCGTATTTGGGCTGCATGCGCGCGCGGCGCTGAACCGTCTGCTTTTGGCGGCGCTGGGGCTGCTGGCTGTCGAACTGATCCTGGTCGGCGTTTGCATGATACGCGGAACCGCGATCACGCTGGCGGGCAGCGATCTGGAACATGCGCTGCAGTATCCGTTCCGGGCCGGGATCCTCGCGCTTCAGGTGCTGCTTGCGTCCTGTTTCGGCTCAAACAGCCGGTACGGCTATACGCTGCGGCGGCTGCGGGTGTCGGAGCGCTGCGTCTTCCTGTGGAGCTGCGCATGCAACGCGCTCTGCTATGCGGTCTTGTGGTGCGTGCAGATCATGGCGGCTGTGGGCGCGGCGTTCTGGAACGCAAGCAGCACCCGGTACTCGGCAGGCCCGCAGGGCGTGTTCGCGGATTTCTACCGCAGCGGTTTCCTGCATGGACTATTCCCGCTGGCAGACGGGTATGTGTGGGCGCGCAATTTGATATTCGTGCTGGCGCTTGGCTGCGTGACCGCGCATATGCAGCTTGGAATGCGCAAAAAGGGCAGCCGCAGCTGGCTGGTCTGCATGGGGATGACGTTTCTGCTGGTGCTGAATCTATCGGTTCCGTATACAGCCGGGAGAAGCACAGGCATATTCCATGCGATTACGGCGCTGCTTGTCGGGCTCGGCTTTCTGGGATTCGGGCTGACGCAGACACAGGGCGGAAAGGATGGGCTGGCAGATGAACTGGCGTAAACGTCTTTCCCGGTACACGCTGCCCGGAATGGGACTGAAATGGGATGCTTTCTATTTTGGACTGCTGTTTCTGGCGATGGTCTTGATCGTGCTGTACACGTTTCTGCATGACTATCAGGCTGCGCTGCGCGCGCTCTATGTATATCGCTACGGGACACAGATTTTGCGGCAGGGCGCTGTCATGCCGACGCTGAATACGCTCCTGCGGCACAAATTCACCGTCTTCTGGGCCTATGCAGTCTTCTGCGCGCTGCGCGCCTTTGCCAATTACCGGTCGTTTTTCACGGAGACAAAGAGCATTTATCTCATGAAGCGGCTGAAGGATCCAAACGAGCTGCGCAGGCGCTGCATTGCGATTCCGGCAGCGGCCTGCGGCGCGGCGCTGGTTCTGTTTTTACTGTTGTTAACGGGATTTGTTCTGATTTACCGAAATGGTGTTCCGGCGCGCTGCATGCCGCCGGAGGAAACTTTAAATATCTGGGGGGCGTTTTTCTGATGCTGGAAATCAAAAATCTCTGCAAGCGCTACGGCCAGACACAGGCGCTGGACAACGTGCAGCTTTCTGTCGGGCCGGGCGAGATCGTCGGCCTGTTCGGCGAGAACGGCGCGGGCAAGACAACGCTGATGAAGTGCATTCTGCAGCTGATCTTATATGACGCGGGCGGCATTACGCTGGACGGCAAACTGATCACGCGGCAGAACATCGGCAGGTTTTCCTTCGCCACCTGCGAGCACAGCTTCTTCCCTGCCCTGACCGCCAAAGCGCACCGGGAATTTTATGAAGAGCACTTTGAGACGTTCCTCGGCAGACGCTTTGAGGGCCTGATGGACTTCTTTCAGCTTCCAACGGACAAGCCCATCCGCAGCTTTTCGACCGGGCAGAAAAACCAGTTTGAGGTCATCATGGCGCTGTCGCAGGGCGCGGATTACATTCTGATGGACGAGCCGTTTGCGGGAAACGATATTTTCAACCGCGAGGACTTTTACAAGGTTCTGCTCGGCATTCTCGAACCGCACGAAACGGTGATCCTGTCGACGCATCTGATTGAGGAAGTGACAGGCTTCATCGGGCGGGCCGTTCTGCTGCATAAAGGCAGGATTGCAGGCGACATGCAGACGTCAGAGCTGGATGAACAGGGCAAGACGCTGATGGACTATGTGAAGGAGACGTACAGATACCAATCCGACCGCGTTTCCAGAGCGCTGACCGAGCTGACCGGCAGGGAGGACGAGCATGCGTAAAGCATTGACTGTGTTTCTGGCGCTTGTGCTGGTGTGCGGCTGCGGTGCGGCATTGGCCGCACAGGCAGTCAGCGCGCCGCGCGAGGAGATCACGTTTCAGGAGCATGTGTTCTCCGGCGATCCGGCCGCGGCGGACGGTCTGACCGTGCAGCTGAAAGCTGGGATGAAGCACAAGGCGAATTGGGAAAGCACCGTGCAATTTTCCGCTCAGGATTACCGCACGGAGACGAGCTTCCGCTTTCTGCCCGCCGGACAGGCGGAGCAGCCGGAGATGAGCTATCGCGGCGTCGAGATCAATTTTTACCACGACGCAGCCACAAGCGGCGACGCGGACGCGTTCGGCTTCTCGGATGCCTATCAGGCCCTGCTGGACACGCTTTCGCCCGGCGAGAGCGGCTCCAGAACGATCCGCTTCGCGGACTATTACGACGAGTATCCGTTTGAGTTTTACATCGACCTTCCGGGCGTCCGGTATGAAACGCTTGCCGACTGGGAGGACGCCTCGGAGGACAGCGACTGGCCGGGTGAACACGCACAGGCTGCCTTGGGCCGCTATTTCCGCATTCCGGTTCTGCAGGATGAATATGTGGAGCTCGGCATCGACAAGGATATGGACGGAAAAGGCTCGGCCAGAAGCATTTCCAGCGTCATGGAGGGCGACCGGTTCTGGATGAACGTAGAAAGCGTTATAACGGACAACGCCTGCTTCTTCTGGTTCGCCAACCGGACAGATCAAGACCGGCTGGTCGACACAAGCCGTATTCCGGGCGGCTATGGCGTCTATATGCTCCCCTACGGGCCGCTTGCCCCAGACGCCGAGGCCAGCGCCTTTTATGGCGGGAACGAAAACGAGGTATACACAGACCGGCTGACCTGCTTTTTTCCGGTCGATCCGGAGACGCGCATCGAGCATCTCGGGCTGACGCCGGACAAAACGTGGCTGTTGCTTCACACGGTTGAAAATAATATATATTATGTAACCTTAATCAACTGCAAAACAGGTGCAGTGCTGCAAAAGCTGGCCGTGTCGGATTTTGACCCGAAAGAAAATTATGCAAACATAACAGAAACAGAGGATTTTATCTGCATCCAGCAGACCCAGGGGCGCATCTGCGTCCTGACGCAGGATGCGGACGGACTGTATCAGCTCGCGCTGCGTTCTGATTATTCGCCCGACGATCTGTATGCGCCGGTATACGCGACTGTCCGCGCAATGGCCTTTGACGGAACCCGGCTTGCCATAGTCAACAACGACGAGACCGTCCTGGCGAACGATGACAGCCGTACAAAAAGCTATCTCGCCGGAACCACCGAGGCGCTTATCACGTTGGACGGCGCATACTTTGACAACTGCGGCTTTACACTGACAGTCTTCGATCAAACCGGAGTCTCCTATAGCGGCGCTTATGTCAGCAGTCTGGAAAGCGCCAATTATCTCACAGGCGGGACGCTCAACATGGATCATCTTGTTCTGCCGTATTCTATTGCGCTCAGCTGGAAAAATGACGCTGCGTAAATACATTCTTCCCTGCCCTCTGCCCGATCTGGGCAGAGGGTATTTTTATTTTGGGGCTTGACAAATGACACCCTTTGTATATAATAGTATTAGTAATGATTATTATTTCTATTATTGGAGGATACACAATGAACACGAATTCCAACACACTTGGCCTGCACAACATGAACGGTCTGTCCGCAGACGACAAGCGCACCTGCGCCCTGAATGACATGAACTGCCGCGCCGGTCAGCCGGAGCAAACTGTTTCTTTGCAGGATATGAACGCGGCGAACGAGCAGCCGGACATGGCCTGCAGCATTACGAACATGAACTGCCGCAAGGATTGACGTCCCGCCTCCCCGCCTGTATGCGCAAGCGTGCAGGCGGGGCCTGTATATCTGTCCCCTGTTCACGGAAAGCTATGCAAAAGGAGGCTTTTCCATGAACAAGAAGCAGAAAAAAGAGCCGTTCAGTCTGAAAAACATGAACGGCCTGTCCCACGACGACGCGCGCACCTGCGCGCTGGACGATATGAATTGTCTCAACGGGCAGGAGGAGCATCGTTCCTCCCTGCAGGATATGAACGCCGCCAGAAGCCGTCCGCACCGGAAATATCACCTGACGGACATGAACGGTGAGGCGGGGCGGTAGCCAAGGCTCCCCTTGGGCTCAAGGGGAGCTGGCAGCGAAGCTGACTGAGGGGATTCGAACGCTGCAAATTTTGGAATACTCTGACACTTGCGGCAAATCCCCTCCGTCATTTGCTTCGCAAATGCCACCTCCCCTTATCGTGCGGGGCACGACAAGGGCAGGCTTGGGTACAGCCGTTTTCTGTTTGCTTTCTGCATAAAGTTTTAGCTGTTACAGCCTACTACCAAGACCTGCGATAAATCAAACATTCGTAAAATGATAGGAATGTCCCAGATCGTAGGCCATTTTGTCGCTTTCGGAGATAAAGTCCATAAACCGGTTTGCGGCGGAGGTCGGCGCGACGTCGCGCAGGGTACACATGCAGACTGAGCGCGGCGGGATCCCAAAGCTGGTGCGCAGCGGCAGGATGACGCCCCGGCCGAGGCCGGACTGCGAGAATTCCTCCGTCACGCAGGCAACGCCAAGCCCGATGCGGGCCAGCGAAATGAGGAGATTGTGAGAGCCCAGCTCGATCTCCGGCTTGATGCCTACGCCGTGCTGCTGGAAAAACTGCTCAACATAGACGCGGGAGCTGGCCTTGCGTTCCAGCAGGATCAGCGGGAACGCCGCGATCTCCTGCATAGAATGCACATGGTCAAAATCACAGTCATAATTCGGCGCGGCGACAAAGATCTGGTGCGTGTCGAAGCAGTGCCGGACGGAGTAAGCGTCCTTGTCCTTCGGTTCGCTGGCAAAGGCGATATCGACCTGGCCGGCGTGCAGATAGTCGAGCACCATCTGGCTCGTACCGTTCAGGATCCGGATCTGGATGGCGGGATAGTTCTGATGAAACGCCTCGAGGCGCGAAACCAGATAGGTCTTCGTGACCGTATCGCTTGCGCCGATAATGAGCTCACCCGTGAGCAGCTGGCGCGACTGCGCAAGTTTTTCCTCGCCGCACTGGATGAGGCCCAATCCGTGCGAGACATAGTCCAGCAAAAGTTTTCCCTCGCTGGTCAGGACGACGCCGCGCGTGCTGCGCGAAAACAGCCGGACCTGCAGCTGCTCTTCCAGCTGCTTGATGGACTGGCTGACTGCCGACTGGGAAATAAACAGATTCTGCGCCGCAGCGGAGATGTTGCCCATGCGGGCGACTTCCTGAAAGACGCGGTAAAGCTCTAATTTAACAGCCATAGCTGCCTCCTGTCATTACCTATATTTATGAAGCTAATAGCAATGATTAAAAACATCTATTTTACTTATTGCCCAATTCCGATTATAATAGCTAAAACTGAAATTGTCCAGCACGAAGTTTATATCGTTGCCAATATAGTTCCGGATGTACGGCCCGGATGTCTCTACCGCAGCGCCAAAGCTGCGACTATTGGAAGTTCGCTCACGCAGGGCTTTGTTGTCCTGCGCGCGGCTTTTTATCATTGGCAGCAGGTTTCATTCCCGCTGTCTATTTTTATCATGTTTTTGGAGGAAGCTATGCAGGAGCTGAAGGATCGCATCGTCAAGGAGGGCAAGATTCTGCCCGGAAACATTGTAAAGGTCGACGGGTTTCTCAATCACCGCGTCGACTGTGCGTTTATGGGACGCATCGCAGATGAATTCAAAAAATATTTCGATCTCGACAACGTAGATCTCATTCTGACCGCAGAGGCCAGCGGCATTGCTCTTTCCGCGATTTGTGCGTATCGGTACGGCAAGCCCATGGTCTATGCGAAAAAGGCCAAGAGCGACAACATCGAAGGCGGTCTGTATCAGAGTGAGATCTTTTCGTATACTTATAAGAAAAAAGTCACGCTGCTTGTCTCCAAGGAATGGATCCATCCCGGCGACCGTGTGCTCGTGATCGACGATTTCCTCGCCCGCGGCGAGGCGCTGCGCGGTCTGTGCGAGATCGTACAGGCAGCGGGGGCCGAGCTGGTCGGCATCGGCTGCGCGGTCGAAAAGGGCTTCCAGGGCGGCGGCGACAAGCTGCGCGCGGCGGGCGTGAACCTGCACTCACTCGCTATCATCGAAAGCGCAGAGCCGGGCAACATCGTATTCCGGGAGGAAGCATAATGGAGACTGTTCTGATCCTGGACTTCGGCGCCCAGTACAGCCAGCTGATCGCGCGCCGTGTGCGTGAGCAGAATGTGTACTGCGAGGTCAAGCCCTGCTCCATCTCCCCTGCCGAGATTGAGAAGATCGCCCCCATCGGCATCATTCTCTCCGGCGGCCCGCAGAGCGTATATGAATCTGTTTCCCTGCGCGTGGATCCGAAGCTCTTCGAGCTCGGGATCCCCGTTCTTGGCATCTGTTATGGATGCCAGCTCATGGCATATTCGCTGGGCGGCACCGTTGCAGCAGCGACGGAAGCGACCGCCCGCGAATATGGCAAGACGCTGACCGAGTTTGA
>CAKUEH010000043.1 GCA_934646185.1 uncultured Oscillospiraceae bacterium
ATAAAATGTATTGCTGTTCTGCACCGCCATCCGCTCCGGCGGCGTAATCCGCACGCCCATGCTCGTCGGGCAGGCAAGGGCATAGCGGACGCTTGATCTTAAAATCATGGCTTCTTCCTCCTGTTCGATCGTGATACTCTATTATAGCATCGGCGATTCTGCAAGGATATTGAGATTTGGAGCTTATGGCATTGCAGATTGACGCAACTTATGGTAGCATTACAGTAAAATTGGAGGTATCGCCATGGCTCGTTTATTTGAATACAAGGACGCCGACCTCTTCTGCCACCACAGTCTGGATCCAAGCCCCAGTCCGGCGGAGTTTTATATGCACGCGCATGAACGGATGGAGATCCTGTATTTTCTCTCCGGCGATGCGCAGTATCTCGTGGAGGGCAGCGTCTATCCGCTGCATCCCGGCGAGCTGCTGGTCATGAACCGCGCCGAGGCGCACAAGCTCCAGCTGCTCTCCGACCGGCCGTATGAGCGGATCGTCCTGCATTTTTCGCCGTCCGTGCTCCGCGGGATCGACCCGGAGGGGCTTCTTCTGCGCGTCTTTGCGGACAAGCCGCTCGGAAAGCGGAACCGCTATGTCTCGGACCGATTTCCCGCGCTGTTTTCCAGCTTTGACGCGGCGGGAAGCGGCGTGCAGCTCCGGCTCCACATGCTGCTGATCCTGGCGAACGTGCTGGACGAGCTTGCCGGCCTTACCGGAAACACTTTGCCCGCAGCCGACGAACCGGAGGCCGCGCCGCAGCAGATCCTGCAGTATGTCAATCTGCATCTTTTTGAGGATATCTCCCTGTCCTCCGTCAGCCGTGCATTTTTCCTGAGCCCGTCGCAGCTGAACCGAGTGTTCCGCCGCGCGACCGGCTCGTCCGTCGGCGAATACATCCGCGTCAAGCAGCTGCTGGCCGCGCGCGAGCGCATCCTCGCGGGCACGTCCCCGGCGGCCGCCAGCGCCGCCTGCGGCTTCCGGGACTATTCGACCTTCTTCCGCGCGTACAGGGAAAGATTCGGCTGCGCGCCCTCCCGCGACCACAGTGGTTAAATTAACAATTCTCAAACAAAACGCAAACAATCGCGAAACACAGCGCGGATATGATATATTCACTCTAAGGTGAGGAACAGCGGTATGGAACGATGGAAAAAGAGATCATCCAGTTCCGGCACACAAAAAGCCCCGTCATTTCCGCAGCAAAAACCGTCAATCTGGCGGCAGCGCTGGTGTCCATGCTGACGCTGGAAACGGCAATGCTGACTGCGTTTGGAGAGAACGACTCCGGTCGGTTCCGCGAGATGATGAGCGGCGCGACCGGCGGTGTCGTCTGCACGTTCATTCTGCTGCTTGCCATCCGGATGCTCATTTGTGCAGCAGCTAAAATGGAGGAAACAACATGATTCATATTCTGGTTCTTGAAGATGATACCAAGCTCAATCAGGCTGTCTGTACCTATTTGAATGACTGCGGTTTTGCAGCCAAGGGCTGCCTGCACGCAAGTGCCGCCTACGATAAGATGTACAACAATCTCTACGATCTCATCATCTCCGACATTATGATGCCGGACATTGACGGCTTTGAATTTGCAGAGAACGTTCGCCGCGTCAACAAGCATATCCCCATCCTCTTCATGTCCGCCAAAGATGATCTCCCATCCAAGCAAAAGGGGTTCCGGCTCGGCATTGACGACTACATGGTAAAGCCCGTGCAGCTCGATGAGCTGCTGCTCCGCGTCCGGGCGCTGCTGCGGCGGGCAAACATCGAAATGGAGCGAAAGCTAATTGTCGGCAATCTGGAGCTGGACGCCGACGGGATGACTGCCAGTATCGGCGGCGAGGAAGTGCCAGTCACCACGCGGGAATTCAATATTCTCTATAAGCTCCTGTCGTATCCAAAAAAGACGCTCTCCCGCGCGCAGCTCATGGATGAGTTCTGGGGCGTGGACACGGACACCAGCCTGCGCGCTGTGGATGTGTATATCACGAAGCTGCGGGATAAATTCTCCGGCTGCGACGGGTTTGAGATCAAGACCGTGCGCGGGCTTGGGTATAAGGCGGTGCTGAAATGAAGGAAAAGGTTCCGTTCGAGAGAAAGATCCGGAACAGCCGCTTTCCGACGTCGCTGTTCTTTGTGTATCTCGGCGTGCTGCTTCTGATGAGCGGCATTCACACCGGCCTTGTCGTGGGCATGAACACGCTCGGCTGGGATGATCTTTTGCAGACCCTTGTTCCGATTCTCTACTGGTCGGCAGTTGCCATCGGACTGACGCTGTTTACCCGCCGTCAAATCCAGAGAATCTATGAAAGTCCGATGCACCGTCTGGCAGAGGCGACAGAGCAGGTCGCGGGCGGTGATTTTTCCGTCTACATTCCGCCGCTGCATACCTCGGACAAGCTGGACTACATGGACATCATGTTCGCGGATTTCAACAAGATGGTGGAGGAGCTCGGCAGCATTGAGACGCTGAAAACAGACTTTTTCTCCAATGTCTCGCACGAGATCAAAACGCCGCTGGCCGTCATCCAGAACAACGCGGAGCTTCTGCGCATGGAGAACTTGACCGACACCCAGCGGGAATACACAGACACGATCTATCAGTCCTCCCGCCGCCTTTCCGATCTCATCACCAACATCTTAAAGCTCAACAAGCTGGAAAAGCAGAGCATCACGCCAGACACGCAGGTCTACGATGTCTGCGCACAGTTAGCCGATTGCGCTTTGGGCTTTGAACCGGCGTGGGAGGAGAAGTCGCTGGACTTCGACGCCGATATGGAAGATCGTGCTGAAATCGCCGCCGCCCCTGCCCTCATGGAGCTGGTGTGGAATAATCTGTTTTCCAACGCCGTGAAGTTTACCGAGCCGGGCGGCAGCATCACGCTGACGAAAACCTCGGATACCGAGAATATCTATGTGTCAGTGCGTGATACCGGCTGCGGCATGGATGAAAATACGAAAAAACACATCTTTGAAAAGTTCTATCAGGGCGATACCTCGCACGCGATGGCGGGCAACGGGCTTGGCCTTGCGCTGGCGCTGCGGGTCTTGTAGCTCAACAATTTTCAGATCAGGGTGGAGAGCACCCCCGGCAGGGGCAGTATATTCACGGTCGTCATGCCGAAAGCGCAGAATGGAGATGCGGAATAAATGGAGAGCTTCGATTATTTTAAGGTCTCGGTGGAAGATGACCTTTGTTCCCAATACATGGACGGCTATGCCAGCTTCGGCTGGAAGCAGGACGAGAACCTGCCGAACGAAAAGTCCGGCGGCAAGATCACGCTGCACTTTAAGCGCAGCCGCAGTATTTTGAATAAGACCGAATTGACCCGTCTGCAGCGGCACTATGAGGCGTGTATGCAAGAAATCTCCGCGCTGGAAGCATCGAAGGGCTCTGTCCCGATGATCGTTTCGCTGACGTGCGGCCTGATCGGCTGTGCGTTCATGGCAGGCTCCGTGTTTGCCGTGACGGCTGCGCCGCCCGTCATCTGGCTGACTGTCGTGCCGGGGATTCCGGGCTTTGCGCTCTGGGCTGCGGTGTACTTCGGCTACAAATGGGCAAAGTGCTACCGGTCAGAAAAAGTCGCGCCGCTGATCGATGCCAAATACGACGAGGCCTGCGCCGTCTGTGAAAAGGCGCAGCAGCTATTATAAACAAACTTCTTTCGTATCCGCCGTGCGCAAAAACGTACGGCGGTTTTCTTTTTAATATTTCACAAACACAATGCAAGCAATTCGTGAACAATCCGGATGTATGATAGCCTCACAAATTGAGAAACGCAGAAAGGAGACCGCAGAATGAAAAAGTAGATCGCCGCGATGTCCCTTGGCGAGCCAAGCATCGGAGCTGTGATTTTCAGCTTCATCCTGTATTGCAGAAGCCGTGCTTGAGCTGCACAGCGTTGATCAGCAAAATAATGAAAGTGAGGAACATTTCATGGCAAAGTCAAAATTCGTTCAGGCAAACGCAAAGATCGCCGACGCGGTCGTCGGCGGATATCAGAAAATCGAAGACGGGTTCGTGGACCGCTATCTGACGCGCGACAGCGAGTCCGTTGAGGATGCAAAAGCCCGCCTGAAAAACAAGAAGTAATTACGATCAAAAAGGAGAATTATCATGAAAAAGAGCAATTTTGTGGCATTGGTTTTGGGTACGATCAGCGGCGTATTCTTCGCGCTGGGTATGTGCATGGCGCTGCTTCCCGAATGGAACATGCGCACGCAGGGCACGGTCTGCGGTGTAATCGGTCTGGTGCTTGGTCTTGTGACGCTGTTCGTCTGGCGCAAGATGGAGGGCAAGGTTCCCATCAAGGTCAGCGGCAAGACCGTCGGGACGGTTCTGCTCGGTATTGTCGGCGCGCTGCTGCTCGGCGTCGGGATGTGCCTGAGCATGGTGTTCGGCAAGATGATTCTCGGCATCGTCGTCGGCATCATCGGTATCGTCGTGCTGCTGATGCTGATTCCTCTGACGAAGGGACTGTATAGCTAAAAAAGGAAGCCGCTGCACAGCAAGAGTTGTGCAGCGGCTTTTTTGAAGGAGGGAGCTACACGTTGAAGAAAATTTCAAAATTTTTTCATTCCCGCTTTTTCTGGCCGCTTTTTGTATTGTACTGGAATTTGTACAACTCTTAGCTGTGTTTATGCTTCCGTATGAATACTTCCTCCCTATTAACGGGCTGCGAGACCGCCGACACAACGGCATCGTAAGAGAGCGGCAGTTTGCTGTTCTCCGCAATCTGCCACGGTGCCAACAGGGTGAAGGTTTCTGCATTGCCATTCTTGGTAGTCTGCGCGTCGTTGATTTTGAAGCCTAGAAGCTGGGCATTTACCTTTTCATGCGCCATACCAATTAACAGCTCCATCACACAATTTTTACCCTGCTTACTCGGCGGCAGGTGCCTGCCATCATAAGCCTCCCCCAGCTTTACGCCATTGTCATACACGACACCATACGGCGTTACATGGCCCTGCTGTTCGGACATCAGCAGCCATGCTGTTTCCGTGTCGTCCAGATTGTCCAGTTCTTTCGGATTGCAGCACCCATAAACGGCCAGACAGTGTTGTTTTCCAACCAGCTTTTCTTCGATTTTTCCGGAATCCAGCCGCTGCAGCCCTCTGAAAAAGGGCACTGTCGCCAAAATTCCGCTTGAATATGGAAAAACAGAGGTTCAAACCATGTTTGAGCCTCTGTCAACCTCGATTTCATCTATGGAATTACCTAAAAATTTTGAGAATAAATAATTGCCGAACACGTTGAGATGACTGGCTTTTTGCCATTTCATCTATAGTGTTCGGCAATCTTGCGTCATGTGGACACTATGGATCAATTCCCAAGTTGGCGGCACAAAATCGCAATCCAGCGTCAGCGATTGCGATTTTGAAGCGAAGAAACGCCCCGTCCGGCTAAGAAGCCTCGCCGCAAGGCGGGAATTCGTGCCAAAAGGGGCGTTTCTGAGCTGGTGCCGGTGGCCGGACTCGAACCGGCACGCCATCGCTGGCGGTGGATTTTGAGTCCACTACGTCTACCAATTCCATCACACCGGCATTGCTGTGTTATTATACAGCATGGCGCGCGGAAATTCAAGAAAAAACTTCCGAAAATGCGTCATTCCTCGGATTTCATCTGCTCGTTGAGGTGTTTGCAGAGAAGCGCGAGAGAGGCGGCCATGTTTTCGTTCTGAACCAGAATGTGGTCGGGCACGTTCAGATGCTTGGGCGCAAAATTCCAGATGGCAAGGATGCCGTTGCTGATGAGCAGATCACAGACGCTCTGGGCCTGCTCGGCCGGGACGGTAATGATGCCGATCTTGATCTGGTCGCGGCGGCAGACCTCGCCGAGGCGCGACAGGTGCATGATGGGCTTGCCGCTTTTGGACGTGCCGATGATGGCGTCGTTCTCGTCGAATGCCGCGACGATATTGAGTCCGTACTCCGCGAAGCCGGAATAGCCCAGAAGCGCGCGGCCGAGCTTGCCCGCACCGATCAAGACGGCGTCGTTCGTATTGCCGTAGCCCAAAAACTGCTCGATATCGGCGATCAGCGCCGCGCGGTTGTAGCCGATCTTCGGGCGGCCGCCGGACGAGACGAGCGCAAGATCCTTGCGCACCTGCACCTCGCCCATGTGCAGCCCTGCCGCGAGCGCCGTTGCGGAAATATTGACGCCGCTGCTTTCGGGCATGCCCTTGAGATAGGCAAGATAGGTCGGCAGGCGCTTGAGCGTCGCGCGGGAAATTTCTTTGTCCATGGAACCGCCTCCTTTGCTTGATATCGATAAAATCTATCGATAAATTTATACCACATCTGCGTGCATTTTGCAAGCCCCCTCTCAGCTGCAGATCTGCCGTGAAATCTCGCGGCGCAGACGCACCATGATGCGCTTTTCGAGCCGGGAGATATACGACTGCGAGATACCCATGATATCCGCGACTTCCTTCTGCGTCTTCTCCTGCCGGCCGCCAAGGCCGAAGCGCATGGAGACGATCTGCTTCTCCCGTTCCGGGAGACGGCCGAGCGCCTGCCGCAGGAGCTGATGGTCGACGTCGTCCTCCAGAGGCCGCATGACGATATCGCTGTCTGTGCCGAGTACATCGGACAGCAGCAGCTCGTTGCCGTCCCAGTCGGTATTGATCGGCTCGTCGAGCGAGACCTCCGTCTTCTGGTTGGCGATCTTGCGGATATGCATCAGGATCTCGTTTTCGATGCAGCGGGACGAATACGTTGCGAGCTTGATGTTCCGGTCGGGCCGGAAGGTGTTGACAGCCTTGATGAGGCCGATGGTCCCGATGGAGATCAGATCCTCAAGATTGACGCCGGTGTTTTCAAAGCGGCGCGCAATATATACGACGAGGCGCAGATTGTGCTCGATGAGCGTCTGCTTGGCCGTCTCATCCCCCTGCTCCAGCGCGGCGAGCGCCTGCCGCTCCTGCTCCGGCTTCAGCGGAGCGGGCAGCACGTCGCTGCCGCCGATGTACATGATCTTCCCCGGCTGCAAAATGCCGAGCTTCTGCAAAATAGCTTCCAGTTTCATCCGATCGTTCCTCCTATCAGCGCGTCATAATTTCCTCCATCTGAAACGGGCGTCGGGGAAAAGGCCGCGAGGCAGCGTTTCCGGACGCCCGGTTTGACCTGTATCTCACAGCGCAGGCACAAAAGCAGTCCCGCCTGCGTGCCGACGCATTTGTAGCTCAGCAGCCGCGCCGGAAGCGCAGGATCGCGCGTTTTCAGCCGCAGCAGCAGTTCTGCCGGGTCTGCGAGCGCAGCGGGCGTGATGGGCACGTCCGGCAAGAGGGCCCGCAGTGCGCCTGCCTCCGCAACGAGAACACGTTCGCCGGTCATGGGGTCGCGGAGCGTACAGCCGGTGTCGTGCAGC
This sequence comes from uncultured Oscillospiraceae bacterium, assembly GCA_934646185.1. Lineage (GTDB taxonomy): Bacteria > Bacillota > Clostridia > Oscillospirales > Oscillospiraceae > CAG-170. The sequence continues at coordinate 7,365 of CAKUEH010000043.1, forward strand.
GCGCGGACCGGAACCTGATTGGCTCCGTACAGGAGCGTCATGGGGCGGATCTCGCCGCCGTGCTGGGCCGTACACGAAAAGACCGTATAGCAAAGCAGATACAAGAGCCCTGCCAGCAGCAGAAGGCCCAGCACGCTCACCGCGTAGAACGTCCCGCCCGGCAGCACCAGTACGCCTGTCCCGAACAGCTGCGCGGCCAGGACTGCCGCGCCCGCGAATGCACAGACCGCCGCGAGAAACAGCAGCCCCGTGCGCAGCGTCTCGCGGCTCACACCGAAGGCGATCAGCAGCATCACGACAAGGCTCATCAGCTTCATGGGAAGCCCCTGCAAAACGCCAAACGGCGCAAACAGCGCGGCAGCCGCATACAGCCCGCCGAACATGGCCGCAGCCAGCAGGCGCAGCCGGGCGATCCTGCCGCCGCCGAGCTTCGCCGCGCAGACGAGCAGCAGATAGTCGACCGCTCCATTGAGCAAAAACGCTTCGTCCGCATAGACCGTCATCCGCATTCCCCCTCCCCTGTTTGTCCGCGCCTTCAAAGCGTACACCCTGCGGGCAAAAAAAGAGGTCGCAATTCCAAGCGGAATTGCGGCCTATCGTTCGTCATGTTTTCCTTGTAATGTCAGATCTGCTTCTCGTCGCGCAGAATCTGGCGGATGCTTTTCTCCGCCTTGCTGCGCGGCAGCATGAGCTCGTGCCCGCAGCCGGTGCAGCGCAGCCGGAAATCCATGCCGCTGCGCAGAACGAGCCACTGCTTCGCGCCGCAGGGGTGCTCCTTTTTCATGACGAGGATATCGCCGACCTGTACGTCCATGCTTCTATCTCCTTCCTTCCCCCGCCTGCATATATTGGAGCAGGAATTGGGGGGATCTTATGCATCAGTTTCTTCCGGAGGGGCTGCATCCGCAGCCGAAGGGGTATACGAGAGAGGAATTGCTGCTGGCAATGCAGCAGGGGAAAATTTTGCAGGCCGTCGCCGTCAAGTGCGACGAACGGCATGCGCTGCACGTCGCGCTCGGCTGCTGCCGGGGCGTCATCCCGCGCGCAGAGGCGGCGCGGGGCATTCTCGGCGGCGAAACGCGGGATATTGCGATCCTGTCGCGCGTGGGGCGGCCCGTATGCTTTACCGTCTCGGGTTTTGCGCCAGACGGGACGGCGCTTTTATCCCGGCGCAGCGCGCAGGAGGCGGCGCTGGAGCAGATCTTCCGCGAAAACCAGCCCGGCGATCTTCTGCCCGCCGTGGTCACAGGGCTTGCGCCCTTCGGCGCGTTCTGCGATATCGGCTGCGGCGCGGTCGGGCTGCTTGGACTGCGGGATCTTTGCATGTCCCGGCTGCGGCATCCGGGCGAGCTGCTGCATATCGGGCAGCGGCTGCCCGTTGTGCTCCGCTCGCTCGATCCGGCGCGACGGCGCGTGGGACTGACGCTCCGGGAGCTTCTCGGGACGTGGGAGGAAAATGCGTCGCGCTTTCGCGCGGGGCAGACCGTACCGGGAATCGTCCGGGCAAAGACGGAATACGGCGTGTTTATCGCACTGATGCCAAATCTGTGCGGGCTGGCGGAACGGGACGAGGCGCTGGAGCCCGGCCAGCCGGTATGCGTGTACATCAAGGCCATCCATCCGGAGACGCTCAAGATCAAGCTGACCGTCCTGCACCGTCTGGACGCGCTGCCGCCGCAGCCGCTTTCCTTTACGAAGACGGAGGGGCGGCTGGATGTGTGGCGGTACGGAAGCCGGGAGAATGCAAAGATCGTGACGGTGTTTTAGCGCATACGCGTAGGGGCGGACGGCGGTGCGAAAAGAGAAAGAGGGGCGGCTTGTGCCGCCCCTCTGATGGGTTTGGGATTACAGCCAGCTCGGGTCGGCGATGAGTCTGTTCCAGGACTCGTAGTCGTTCGCCTTTCTGGTGTAGGTGTGGCTGTTGGCAGCCTCTTCGACATCGAGATAGTACCAGGATGCAGTGCTGACATCGCTGAAGGTGTTCCGGCCGCTGAGCAGATCCGAGGTATACTGCGGCGCGCGGTTCAGAACGCGGTTGAGGATGGCGACGGTCTCGGCGCGGGAGATGTACTTGTCGGGCGCGTAGGTCGTGCCATAGCCGTTGATCCAGCCGAGCTCATAGGCTCTCGCGATGTAGCTCGAGGCCCAGTGGCCCTTGACATCGGAGAAGTTGGTGTAGCTGCTGCCGTAGTAGCTGCCGTCGCAGCGGGCGATCATGGCCGCGATCTCCGCACGGGTGATGGGATCGGACGGGCGGAAATAGCCGTTGGCATCACCGTTGACGATGCCGAGCTTCGCCATGGTGGACACGGCGGTGTTGTACCACGCCTTGGCCGGGACGTCCTTGAAGGTGTTATACGTGGTCGTATAGGTCTTGCGGGTCGTGTCGGTCAGGAGGCGGTAGAAGATGGAGGCCGCCTCGGCGCGGGTGATGGTCGCGTTGGGCTTGAAGCTGCCGTTGGGATAGCCCTTGATGTAGGCATAATGATCTTCGCCGTTGAGCATGTACGGGACAGTGCTCGTGGTCTTCGACCACATGGCGGTGAAGGTGTAGGTGCTGCCGGACCTCGTCAGATACCAGCCGTAGAAGGTGTAGCCGGTGCGCGATGCATCGGAGAGGATGTAGTCATCATAGATGTAGAAGCCCTTTTTGCTGGAGAAGGACGTGTTGTTCAGCTTCGCCGTGCCGCCATTCGGGTCGAATACGAGATACGTACCGGCGTCGAAGCGGTAATACTCATACTTGCCGTCGGTGTAGTCGTAGTAGTAGACGTCGTAGGTGGAGCTGGTGCTGCGCGTCCACATGGCCGTGAAGGTCACGGTATTCACACCGGTCTCAACTGCACGCCAGCCATAGAATGTATAGCCGTAGCGCGTCGCATCTCTCAGGGTGTAGTCCGCCGTCAGCAGGAAGGTCTTGCTCGTCGTGTACGACGTACCGTAATGTACGAAGGAACCACCGTTCGGGTCAACAATGATCGTGGTGTTGTGCGCCAGCTTGATCGACTCATAGCCGTCCGTCCAGCAGGTGAAGGTCAGAGTATGCTCATTCGCGGGTTCCCACTGTGCGGTCAGGACAACGATCTCGCCGTTCATTGTCTTTTTCCATCCCTTGAAGGACATGCCGTCCTTCGTCGGATCGGAAATTGTCATGTCCTCCTTGACCTGAAGTGAAGTATAATCCGTCTTACCCTCATACTTGCCGCCGTCAAGGATCAGCATGATTCTGGTGTTGAGCGTAAGCTCGGTGGTCGTAACGACGCCGTTTTCACCGCGGAATGTGACCGTTGCTTTTTCCGCAGTCTTTACCTTATAGGATGCGACAAACGTCCAGCCAACAACCGGGAACGCGTTCTGCTGAACATTCTTAAAGACATAACCCGGCTGATAGAGTGTACCATCCGGTCCGGTCCAACCTTCGAATACATATTCTGTACCATCTGTATCGGTATAGGAGCGCCAACTGTCAACAGGCGTTTTCAGCGCATACTCCGATCCGACTACAGCCGTATCCTTCTGTTCAACACCGGCAGCCGGAGCGCTCGAACAATAGGTGATCTCGACATTTGCGGAAGTTGATTTCCAGTCCGCAACAAGTTTGATGGTTGTCGGAGCACCATTCTGGGTATCCAGTACCCAATCGAAATTCCAATAGCGGGAATCGAAATCAAGATTCTCGATCCTTCTCCATTTCCAGCCGAGGAACTCATAGCCTACCTTGGAAATGGCAAAGCTCTGTGCTTTCGCACCGACAGCGACCGTCTGGTTCAGTTTTTCGCTGTCTGCCTCGGCGACTGTACCGCCCATCGGGTCAAAAACGAAGGTAAATGCTGTCGGCGTTTCTGCCGCATCGGCCAGCGCGGCCGGGATCAGGCCGATCAGCATGACCAGGCACAGAGCCAGCGCCAATAAACGTTTTTTCATAATGCTTCCTCCTTGCAGTTTCTTCCGGCGGCTTTTCCCGCCGGGACTACCTGCGCGTACACGGACAAGCCTCGCACGCGCCGTTTTGCAGCGGCCGGATTTTGCCCGGTCTCCGCCTCTTTTACATAGATATCGTAGCACACTGTTTTCCAGAACGCAATAGGTGGTTTTCGGGAAATGTCTGCTTTTTCCGGGAAAACCGAATTTTTAAGAATTCTTAATCTTTTTATGTCAACCAGTTCTTTCGCCTGCGGCCTTGCTGTTTTCAAATAGGTCACAAAGGGGATGCAAAGCGGTAACAGGCCGGGTATGACAGGTCAATCCTCCGCTTCCTCCGGCTCCGGCTTTTCCTCTGCCGGGCGGGGCTGCTTGGTGACGACGACGGCCTCGACGCGGTGGATGGGCGTGCCGAGGGCGTAGAATTTTTCCTCGTAGCCGGTCATGATGCCGACAGGGCCGTTCGCGTGCAGATCGTCGGTGACGTTCCGCAGCTTGAGGAAGCAGCTCTCCATCTCGGGCAGCGACCATGCAAACAGATTTGCATTGTCAGTCTTGAAGTGGATCTGCCCGCCGAGCTTCAGCACCTTCTTGTATTTTTCTAAAAAGGTGTGGTACGTCAGGCGGCGCTTGGCGTTCTTCTTGCGCGGCCAGGGGTCGCAGAAGTTGATATAGAGCAGGTCGATCTCGTCGTCAGCAAAGAACTGGTCGATATTCGCCGCGTCGAGCGAGACGAAAAAGACGTTCTTGAGGCCCTTGCGGAGCGCGGCCTCCATGGCGAGAACAAGCGCGTCCTGCACGCGCTCGATGGCGATGAGCAGCACGTCCGGCTCAGCCTCGGCGGTTTCGACGGTGAATTTACCCTTGCCGCAGCCGACCTCGACGCGAAGCTCCCGGCAGCTTGGCATCAGACTGCGCCAGTTGCCGCGCAGCGTCTCCGGGTCGTGGATCCAGACGGCTTCGCAGGCCTCCATCCGCGGGGCCAGATTGTTTCTTCTTCTCATTCGCATATGCGTTTCCTGCTCTTTCTGAAATGTTGATGTTTCTGAAGCCTCCCCTTGTCATGCCCTGCATGATAAGGGGAGGTGGCATTTTCGAAGAAAATGACGGAGGGGATTTGCTGCAAGTATCAGAGTGCTCCGGAATTTGCTGCGTTCGAATCCCCTCAGGCGCTTCGCGCCAGCTCCCCTTGAGCCCAAGGGGAGCCTTGGGAGGTGCTTACGCTTCTTCCGGCTTTTTCAGCTTCTTTTCCGGCTTTGCTTCACCGGAGGCGAAGGCCCAGATTTTGTTGAAGAAGGGCTTATTGAAATAGAACAGCCAGACGGCGACAGCGCCGAGGGCGATGGTCAGGAGGGACGAAACGCTCACGTCGGACAGGAAGTGCATGCCCATGCGCAGGCGGGAGAACGCGACAACAAGCGTCCAGACGCCGCCGAGGGCCATGAACAGCTTTTCCTTGTCGTGCAGACGGCGGTAGAGCGTCGGCAGCAGGATCAGGAGCATGGAGCAGGCGGCGCAGGCCGTATGGCCGGACGGGAAGGAGCGGAATTCGTCGGACGCGACACCGTCTGCAACGAGCTTTTTCTTGAGCGCCGTACCGGCCTGCCACCAGTTGGAGAAATAGGTATCGTTGCCCGTGGAATAGATCAGGCGCATGCGGGCGCGGCCCCAGGGCACTTTTATTATATTGATGAGCAGCATGATGCCGACGCAGACCACGAGAACTGTGCAGATGAAGCGCAGGAGCGTCTTGGTCTGACACTCGCGCGTCAGGAACAGAAGTGCAAACGCGGTGAGCGCGTCGATGAACACCGTCACGAGCAGCGCGACGGGCATGGGAAGGGCGGGCACGTTGTCCGTCGCCTCATGAATGGAGAGAAACATGCTCGCAAGCGTCAGGCAGACGCCGAAGGCAAGCAGGACAATGTTCAGCTCCGGGCGGAATTTGGCGCGGTGTACGATCAGCAGAACGCCGCAGGCGGCCAGCAGCGCAAACGCGGGCAGCTCACCGAAGGCGGCGAAAAACTGGCCGAGGGAGCTTTCGTGGCCGGGATAGAGAAATTTGGAGATCGGCAGATCCCAGATCGAGCCCGCGATCAGCATGACGAGCAGCACGAGGGCAGCCGTCAGCGCGCAGCGCGTATAGGTACGTTTGAGTTTTTTCATGAACGATCCTCTTTATGTTTCGATTGGTTCTGCCAGTATATCACATAATCCCGCAAATGACAAGTTGACGTGCGTTTCAAAACTTGATATCATCGAAAGGAGAAACGAGGTGCCGTCATGAAGCATGTGCAATTTGATTATGTAAACAAGTTTTCCTGTCTGGCGGGCGCGTGTCCGGATACGTGCTGCAAGGACTGGCAGATCATTCTGGACGCGGACGCCATTGCGCGCTACGCTTCCCTGCCCGGCAAACTGGGCGAACAGGTGCGCGCGGCCATGCTGACGGAAAACGGTGAAACACGCTTCCGGGAACAGGATGGGAAGTGCGTCCTGCTGCGGGAGGACGGGCTCTGCCCGCTTCAGGCCGCCTATGGCGCGGACATGCTCTGCCGCACGTGCTTTACGCACCCGCGCTTTACCGAGGAATACGGGCAGACGGCGGAGCTGACGCTGTCCGTCTCGTGCCCGGAGGCGGCGCGGCTCCTGCTGGAGCATGACGCGCCGCTGACGCTGACGGAGACGGACGACGGCGGACCGGTCGTGCCGAACGAGCTTGACCCGGAGCTGTATCCGGCGCTGCTCGCCGCGCGGACAGCGTCGATCCGGCTGGCGCAGGACCGCACGCGGCCGGTCGCGGATCGGCTGGCGCTGGTTCTGCTGCTGGCGCGGCGGGTGCAGCGGCTGCTGGATGAGGGACGCGACGAGCTCGTCCCGGTGCTGGCGCGGCGGTTTCTCGGGAAGCAGTATCAGGATCGGAGCCTTGTCCGGCTGGCGCGGCTGCGGAGCCGGAACGGACGGTTTTTCCCGTGCTGGATGGTGCTCAACAATATGGAGCATCTGACGCGCCGGTTCGAGTCCATGCTGGACGCCGCCATGCACCAGGATGCGCCGCCCGCGCGCTTCCGGGCAGAATTTGCCGTCCAGTACGAAAATCTACTGGTCTATTTCCTGTTCCGTCTGGCGCTCAAGGCCGTGAACGACCGGCAGTATCTGGCGCGGGTCGAGATGTGCGTGTTTCATCTTCTCTGCCTGCGAGAGCTTGGCGCGGACGCAAAGACCGTGCAGGAGCTGACGGCCGCCGCAAGCCTCTACAGCAAAGAGGTCGAGCACTCGGAGGAAAATCAGGCGCTGCTGCTGAAGCTCTTCCGGCGCGGGACGCTCCGCTGGCAGTATCTGGCTTCCATTCTGGATCTCTGACCGGCTGTACGCCGGAGGCGGACAGCCGGCGCTTCCCTTTTGCCCAGAAACGGACAGCTTTTTTCGTGTAAAGCGACGAATTTATAAAATACCACTTTACTTTCAAGCGCTAAAGTGTTACCATAATTAGACCTGAATACTACCATAACAAAAGGAGATATTCCATCTTGAACAATCGAAATAAACGTTCCGATCCCGACAGCGAGCTCTACAGCGCCATTCTCAAGCTCCAGACTGTCGAGGAATGCTACGATTTCTTTACCGATCTGTGCACATTTTCCGAGCTCAAGGCCATGGAGCAGCGCTTTGAGCTGGCGAAGCTTCTGAACGACGGTCTGATCTACAACGACATTCTGGAAAAGACCGGCGCGTCCAGCGCGACCATCAGCCGCGTCAACCGCAGTCTCAATTACGGCATGGGCGCGTACCGCATCCTCTTCGACCGCATGAAGGAAGAAGAGCAGGCCAAACAGCAGGAGCAGCAGGCGTGAGCGCATACGAATCGCTCGCGGCCTGCTATGACGAGCTGACCTACGATATCCAATACGAAAAAACGCTGACCTTTTTTGAGCGGCTGTGCGCGCGGGAGCATGTGCAGCCGCATTCGGTTCTGGATCTGGCGTGCGGGACGGGCTCTTTGTCCCTGCTGCTGGCCGGACGCGGGTACCGGGTGATCGGCGCAGATTTGTCAGAGGACATGCTGGCCGAGGCGGAGCGGAAAGCGCAGGCGCTGCCGGAGGACTCCCGCCCGTTTCTAATCTGCCAGCCGATGCAGCGGCTGCGTCTGGCAGAGCCGGTCGACGCGGTCGTGTGCGCGCTTGACAGCCTCAATTATCTCACGAAGCCTGCGGACTGCCGGAAGACGTTCCGGCGCGTATACGACGCATTGAAGCCCGGCGGGCTGTTCGTGTTCGACATCGATACGCCCGCGAAGCTGCGCGGGCTGGACGGACAGGTATTTCTGGACGAGACGGACGACGCATACTGCGTCTGGCGGACGGAGTTTGACGAAAAAAAGCGGCTGTGCTATTACGGCATGGACATTTTCCGGCTGGACGGCAGCCGCTGGGACCGCTCGTTTGAAGAGCACATTGAATACGCCTATGAGCCGGACGAGCTTGCGCAGTGGCTCGAAGCGGCAGGCTTCACGCGCATCCGGCGGTATGGCGACCGCGTGCTGCGCGCGCCGAAACCGGGCGAGCAGCGCATTTATTTTTCCGCAAAGAAGGACTGACCCTATGAAAGACGAACTTGTACGCGCCATGACAAAGGACGGCTTTGTAAACGCCGTCGCCGTCACCACGACCGGCATTGTCGAGCGCGCGCGGCAGATCCATAAAACGCTGCCAACCGCCACGGCGGCGCTCGGCAGGCTCCTGACAGCAGCATCCATGATGGGCAACATGCAGAAGGTCGACGACGGCTCCATCACGCTGCAGCTCAAGGGAAACGGGCCGCTGGGACGGCTGCTTGCCGTATCGGATGCAGAGGGCAACGTGCGCGGCTGGGTCGAGAACCCGCAGATCTCCATGCTGGAAAAGGCTCCCGGCAAGCTGGACGTCGGCGCGGCTGTCGGCACGGACGGCACGCTCACCGTAATCCGCGATCTTCGCATGAAGGAGCCGTATATCGGCACAATCGACCTTGTATCCGGCGAGATCGCCGAGGATATCACGTCGTATTTCGCCCAGAGCGAGCAGATCCCCACGGCCTGCGCGCTCGGCGTACTGGTCGGGAAAGACCAGTCTGTCACGGCGGCGGGCGGCTATATCATCCAGCTGCTGCCCGGCGCGCCGGACGATATCATTGATAAGATCGAAGCGGGCATCCAGAACGCGGGCGCGGTCAGCCGTCTGCTGGCGGCGGGGATGGACGGACAGGTCGTGCTGGAGACAGTCCTGCACGGGTTTGAGCTGGAAATTCTCGAAACACAGCCGGTCGAGTACCGCTGCTACTGCTCGCGCGACCGCGTGACGCGGACGCTCATCAGCCTGGGCCGCAAGGAATTGCAGTCCATCGTCGACGACGGCAAGGATATCCACATCGACTGCCAATTCTGCGACAAAATTTACGACTATACCCCGGAGCAGGTGCGGCAGATTTTAAAAGCGCTTGACGAATAATTACAAAACAGCACACCCATTGCGGTGTGCTGTTTCACTACGGAGGATTTTTTATGATCGTTTCTTATCAGACCGGAGCGGAATTTTTGCAGGAGAATCAGACGTATTTACAGACGAATCCCTATCTTTCCACGTTTTTTACGCTGGACGCGCCGCTTCTGAAGCAGGCCGGCAAGATCAATTACGCGCTTCGCTGCGAACAGGGAGACAAGCAGCTGCTGGCCTTGAAGGTCGAGCCGTACAATCTGCTGCTGTTCGGTGAGGAAGCGTGCGTGCCGGAGCTGCTGCGGTTTCTGTTTGACGGCGGCTATGAGATCAAAAACTATCTCTGCGCGTCGGAGCTGGGCTATGCGCTGATGCGGGAGCTGGAACCGTATGGCCGCCGCTATGAAGAAGCGCTCGCCATGGACTTTATGGAGGCGCGAAGCGTCACCGAGCCGTCTGCGCCGGAGGTCGAGACGGCGCAGGCGGGCGATCTGGACGAGATTTTTGACTGTGCGCAGCGGTTCGTTGCCGACTGCGGGCTGCTCGATAAGCCGGAAAAGGAGCCGTTCCGAAAGGTTCTCGGTTCGTTCCGGGTCATCCGGGCGGACGGAAAAATCGTCAGCATGGCGCGCATCGCACCGGCCACAAAGGACGATCTGCGGCTCGTACTTGTCTATACACGGGATGAATACCGCGGAAAGGGTTACGCGCGCAAGGTGGTCAACAGTGCAAAAAATGAGATCCTTGCATCCGGAAAGCGCGTGACGCTGAATGTCGACCGAAAAAACCCGATCTCCTATCATTTGTATCTGTCGCTTGGGTTCGAGCGTGTGTTCTCGCAGGGAGAATTCCGGCGGGTGGAGTAGGATAACAGCCAATATTCCGGAACCCAATGCAGTTGGTAGAAGCGAGGCTCTGCCCGATGGGAAACCGCAAATTCGTGCCGCATCCTGTAGGGGCCGATGCCCACATCGGCCCGTTGGGAAGTTGCGAATTCGCCGAAGATTCCCGTAAAAACGGTGCATTCTTCCGGGC
>CAKUEH010000044.1 GCA_934646185.1 uncultured Oscillospiraceae bacterium
ATATTGCCGAACAGGTCGTGGTCGCCCGCGGCGTCGAAGAACTCGGTCTTCATGGGGCCGGGGCAGACGGCGGTGACGGAAATGCCCTTGGGCCGCAGCTCGTCGGCGATGCCGCCGGTGAAAGCGGAGACATACGCCTTGGATGCGCTGTAGACCGTCATGCGGGGCGTGGGGCAGAAGGCCGCGATGGACGAAACGTTGATGATCCTTGCGCCGCGCGTCATGAACGGCACGACGGTCTGCGTGACCATGGTCAGCGCGCGGACATTGAGATCAACGACGCGCATGACGTCTGCCGGGGACGCGCTTGAGCCGATATTGCCCGTCGTGCCGCAGCCCGCGTTGTTGACGAGCACGCGCACGTCGGCCTTCTGCTCGGCGAGCTTTTCGCCGAGATAGCGGAAGCTTTTGGGGTCGAGCAGATTCAGACCCATGCAGACGAATTTCTTTTCCGGGAACTGCTGGGCCAGCTCTTCAAGCTTGCCCACGCGGCGCGCGATGAGCCAGAATTCCTCGATCTCCGGAAACTCCCGCACGAGCTGACGCGTGAACTCCGCGCCGAGTCCGGCGGATGCGCCGGTGATAACGGCCGCGGTCATCCGCGTCCGTAGGGGTCGCGGAGCCTGGTGGGTTCGGGATATTCCTCGCCCTTCGTATCGACGCGGATGGAGGCAATCTTCTGCTCGGTGAGCGGACGGTCGTTCCCGTCGGTCTTCACAGCGGCGATCCTGTCGACGACATCCATGCCCTCGAGCACCTTGCCGAAGGCCGCGTACTGGCCGTCGAGGAATTCGCCGTCTTCATGCATGATGAAGAACTGGCTGCCGGCGGAGTTGGCCGCCTGCGCGCGGGCCATGGACAGAACGCCGCGCTTGTGGCTGAGGTTGTTCTGCACGCCGTTCAGCTTGAATTCGCCCTTGATGCAGTAGCCGGGGCCGCCGGTGCCGGTGCCCTTGGGGCAGCCGCCCTGGATCATGAAGCCGGCGATGACGCGGTGGAAGATCAGACCGTCGTAAAAGCCCTTGTTGGCAAGGGAGATCATGTTGTACACGCTCTGCGGGGCCTTTTCGGGGTAGAGCTCGCAGACGATCTTGCCGCCGTCTGCCATTGTGAGGGTCATGATGGGATTTTCCATGGGATTACCGTCCTTTCATTGCGCGGTCGATCTGGCGCTTGGCGTCCTTCTTCGCGGCGTCGTCACGCTTGTCGTAGAGCTTTTTGCCTCTTGCGAGCGCGACCTCGACCTTGACAAGACTGCCGCGGAAATAGACGCTCAGCGGGATCAGCGCATATCCGTCCTGCTTCACCTTGCCGTACAGCCGCATGATCTCACGCTTGTGCATGAGCAGCCTGCGCGGGCGAAGCGGGTCTTTGTTGAAGATATTGCCCTGCTCATAGGGCGCGATGTGCATCTGCCGGATGAAGAGCTGGCCGTCCTTGATCTGGCACCAGGCTTCCTTCAGGCTGAGCGTGCCGAGGCGGATGGATTTGACCTCCGTTCCGGTGAGCTCGATGCCGGCCTCGAATTTTTCATCGATAAAATATTCGTGGAATGCCTTCTGATTCCGCGCGGCGATCTTCACGCCCTCCGCCATCGCGCACACCTCCCTCCGGCAATCATACGATGTGTATTATATTCCAAATATAGCGGCGATGTCAAGCGTTTTCCGGTACTGCGTGTACGCCACGACACGATCCAGCAGATAGTGCTGGAATGCGCGGCACTGCTCCGGGCGCAGATCCCGGTCCGCCATGATGACGAGCGGGACGATGGGGCTGCCGCCCTGAAATGGGAGCTGCACGTGCCGGTACGGCTGCGCCCGCAGGCCGTTTCGCTCATAAAAGCGCTTGCGGCGGCAGGTGCGCGCGTCCTCCGGCGGCTCGATCTCCAGGATCAGGGGCTTGTCCCGCCCCAGCAGCTGCTGCAGCAGCTCCGTGCCGCAGCCCTGCCCGCGCAGGGACGGCTGAACGGCAAAATGCTCGAGATAGGAGAAGTCCTCCGTTTCCCACAAAAACACGTCTGCCAGCAGGTCTCCCGCTTCGACCGCGCCGAGCGGGGAAAAGTCTGCGTCCTGCATCGCGCGCAGATGATCCTCCCGCGTGCGCCGCTCGTTGGGCGGGAAGCTGGCCTCGTAAAGGGTGAATGACGCTTCAAACAGCGGGTGGGAAGCGCCGATGCGTTCAAGATTCATGTCTGATAAAAGTCTGCGACCAGCTGCCGGTCGTACAGCACGCGGGTGCGGAGCGCCTCGAGGCTCTCAAAGCGCATTTCGCCGCGCAGATGTTCTTCCAGCCAGACCGCAAGCTCCTTTCCGTACAGATCGCCGGAGAAGCCGATCAGATTGGCCTCCAGCACCGGCGCGGGCAGCGCGCCGAGCGTCGGATGGACGCCGATGTTGACGCAGGCGGGATAGCGCCTGCCGTCGAGCTCCGCCTCCGCGCGGTAGACGCCGAAAGCGGGGATGAGCACATCCGGGGAAAACGGCAGATTGGCCGTCGGGAAGCCGAGCCCCGCGCCCCGGCCCGCGCCCTTCTGCACGGTGCCGGTGACGAGCTGGCCGTGGCCGAGCAGACGCGCGGCGGCCTTACAATCGCCGGAGCGCAGAAGCGCGCGGATGGCCGTCGAGCTGACGCACTGCCCGTCCAGACGGATCTCCGGGATGACGTCGCAGCCGACGCCGAGCGCGCGGCATTTCTCGCGCAGCCGGTCGGGGTTTCCCTGGCCCCGGTCGCCGAAGTGAAAGTCGTGCCCGCAGACCACATGGCGGGCATGCAGCTGCCGGACGAGATAGTCCTCGATGAAGGTCTCCCACGGCATGCGCATCATCGCCTCGTCAAAGTGCGCAAAGATCACCTCTTCGATGCCGCACAGCCTGCGCATGAGAAGCTCGCGCTCGGCCATGGTATTGAGAAGCGGCACGCGCGTCCCGAACACGAGCGTATCCGGATGCGTGTCAAAGCTCATGGCCGCCGGGGTAAGGCCCAGCGCCTGCGCGCGCTCGCGCGTTTTGTTCAGAAGCGCGGCGTGGCCCAGATGGATGCCGTCGAAAAAGCCCAGCGCCAGAACGCGGTCATGTTGCACGTGTGTTCACCTCGAAAAAGCTCTTGATGGTGGTAAGAAGTCCGTTTTCCACGCGGCCGAGCAGCAGAAATTCGCCGTCCTCGGCGTAGACGCGGTATGTGCCGGGCCTGAACTGCCAGTCCTTGATCTGCGCGCCGTTTTTGAGCTTCGCAGCCTGGCCCATCGTAACGATGAGCGGCGGATGCATCGAAAAAACAGCGTCGACGGGCATGAGAAGCGCCTGCGGAGCCTGCTCCGCCGCAAAGTTCAGCACCTGCTGCATCGTGACGGACTGCGAGAGCGTAAAGCTCCCGGCGCGCGTCCGGCGCAGGGACGACATGCACCCGCCGCAGCCGAGCGCACGGCCCAGATCGTGGCAGAGCGTGCGCACGTATGTCCCCTTGGAGCAGCGGACGCGCAGAAGATAGTCCGCGCCCGCGCCCTCCAGCAGCTCCAGCTCATGGATGGTGACGCTGCGGGGCTTCCGCTCGACCTCCTGCCCTCTGCGGGCCAGCTCATAGAGCTTCTGTCCGCCGATTTTGATGGCGGAGTACATGGGCGGGATCTGCTCGATGGGGCCGAGGAACTGCCGGAGCGCCGCCTGCACGTCCTCCCGCGTGACGGTCACCGGGTGCGTTTCGAGCGTATTCCCACTCGTGTCCTGCGTGTCGGTCACTGCGCCGAGGCGCAATCCCGCGACGTATTCCTTTTCCGCCGATTCCAGAAATTCCGCCGCTCTTGTCGCGCGGCCGATAAAAATGGGCAGAACGCCGGTGGCCATCGGGTCGAGCGTGCCGCCATGGCCGACGCGGCGTTCATGAAACACGCCGCGCAGCTTGGCCGCAACGTCCTGACTCGTCCATCCGGCGCTCTTGTCGATCACAAGGATTCCGTTTGCCATAGGGTCTCCTTTAAAGTGTGACGCCGCTGTCGCGCAGCGCCTGCAAAATGGCTGTTTTCGCGCCCGCGATGCCGCCCGGGACGCTGGCGCCCGCCGCCGCGGCATGACCGCCGCCGCCGAGCAGGCCGCAGATCTTCGCCGCGTCATACGGCGCTTCGGTGCGCAGGCTGATCTTGCCGAGGCCGTCCTCGACCTCGCGGATCATGACGCCGATGCGCACGCCCTCGATGCTGCGGGCAAAGCCGGAGATCGAGTCCAGATCGTCCTCCGTGGCGTTGAATTCCGCGAGCAGACATTTCGGCATGACGCACACGCCGACGGTTCCGTCCGCGTAAAACTCCATCGTGTCCGTGAGCTTCGCCTCCAGCCGGAGACGGGAAAAGCTCTTGGTGTCGAAAAAGAGCTTGTTGATGGGATATACGTCCGCACCCGCCTCGATCAGCGCAGCCGCCGTGCGGTGGGTGTTGGCCGTGGTGTTGGAGAATTTGAAGCAGCCCGTGTCGGTCGAGACCGCGACATACAGACATTCCGCGATCCGCTTCGTGACCGTCACGCCGAGCGCCTGCAAAAGCGCGTACACGATCTCGCCGCAGGCGGCCTTGTCCGCCTCGACGAGCTTCGGGCAGGCGAGCGAGTTGCTGCCGTGATGGTCGACCGCGCAGACGGGCGTGAGGCCCATGCGCACGGCGTCGAAGGACAAAAGCCCCTCGGACGCGATGTCCGTCGAAACGACCGTCGCGTTCGCGGGCGGCGCGTCGCAGACGAGCCCGTCCAGAAACGGCTGAAAGCGCGGCGTAAACTGCTCGTTTTTCAGCACGAACGCCGTCTTGCCGAGCTGCCGCAGGCCGAGGCACAGCGCGCTCGCGCAGCCGATGGCATCGCCGTCCGGGCGGCGGTGGGTCAGAATGATAAAGTTATCATGCGCGCGCACAAACGCGCAGAATTCAGCCCTCGTCATTGGCCTTTTCCGCCTCCCGCGCGGCCTCCTGCCGTTCGAGCTTCTCGAGAAGATCGAACATGTGCGCGCCGTATTTGAGAGAATCGTCGAGCGTGAAGACAAGCTCCGGCGTGTAGCGCAGCTGCAGCCGGCTGCCGAGCTCGCGCCGCAGCCAGCCGCCCGCGGACTTCAGTCCGCGCAGTGCGTCCTGCGACCGGGCCTCTTCCAGCACGCTCACATAAATTTTACTGTAGCGCAGATCGGGCGTGGTGTCCACGCGCGTGATGGAGATCATGGTCTGCACCCGCGGGTCCTTTAACGAGCGGATCAGCTCCGCCAGCTCCCGCTGGATCTCCTCATTGATCCGGCCGATTCGATTGGAAGCCATAGTACCTCCTTGCAAAAATCAGGCTGGTCAGCGCCGCTTTGCGGCGCTGACCATACCGTCTTTACTCCTTGATCTGCTCCATGACGAAGCACTCGAAAATGTCGCCTTCCTTGATGTCGTTGAATTTCTCGATCGACATGCCGCATTCGTAGCCGGCCGCGACCTCCTTGACGGCGTCCTTGAAGCGCTGCAAAGAGCCGAGCTTTCCTTCGTGGATGACGATATTGTCGCGCAGGACGCGGACAGACGCGTCGCGCGTGATCTTGCCGTCCTTGACATAGCAGCCCGCGATGGTGCCGATGGCGGAGACCTTGTAGGTCTGCCGGACCTCGGCGTGGCCGATGATAGCCTCGCGGAATTTGGGCGCGAGCATGCCCTTCATGGCATCGGTGATCTCGTTGATGGCGTCATAAATGACGCGGTACATACGCATGTCGACCTTGTCGCGCTTCGCGGCGGCCTGCGCCAGCTCGTTCGGGCGGACGTTAAAGCCGATGACGATGGCGTTGGACGTGGAGGCGAGCAGAATATCGGACTCGTTGATCGCACCGACACCCGCGTGGATGACGCGCACGCGCACCTCTTCGTTCGACAGCTTTTCAAGAGACGCCTTGACGGCCTCTGCAGAGCCTTGGACGTCCGCCTTGACGATGAGGTTCAGCTCCTTCATTTCGCCCTCCTGCAGCTTGGAGAAGAGGCTTTCGAGCGTGACCTTCTGGTTGAGCTTGTTGGCGTCGTCCTTGATCTTCTGCTTGCGCTGCTCGACGAGCTGACGCGCCATGCGCTCGTCGGAGACGACGCTGAATTCGTCGCCGGGGGACGGGACCTCGGCAAGGCCGGTGATCTCGACCGGGACGGACGGGCCGGCAGCCTTGACCTGCGCGCCCTTGTCGTTCGTCATGACGCGCACGCGGCCCACGGCCGTGCCCGCGATGATGAGGTCGGACTGATGGAGCGTGCCGTTCTGCACGAGCAGCGTCGCGATCGGGCCGCGGTTTTTATCCAGCCGCGCCTCGAGGACGCAGCCCTTGCCCGCGCGGTTCGGGTTGGCCTTGAGCTCTTCCATCTCGGCGGTCAGGATGACCGTCTCGAGCAGCTCGTCAATGCCGTCGCCTGTCTTGGCGGAGATCTTGCAGACCTCGGTCTCGCCGCCCCATTCCGCCGGCGTCAGACCGTGCTCGGTCAGCTGGGTCAGAATGCGGTCGGGGTTCGCGCCGTGCTTATCCATCTTGTTGACGGCCACGATGATGGGGATCTCGGCGGCCTTGGCATGGTTGATGGCCTCGATGGTCTGCGGCATGATGCCGTCGTCCGCGGCAACGACGAGAATGGCGATATCAGTGCACATCGCGCCGCGCGCGCGCATCTCGGTAAAGGCCGCGTGGCCCGGGGTATCGAGGAAGGTGATGGGCTGGCCGTTAATTTCAACGGTATACGCGCCGATGTGCTGCGTGATGCCGCCGGCCTCGCCGGCCGCGACCTTCGCGTGGCGGATATAGTCGAGCAGGCTCGTCTTGCCGTGGTCGACGTGGCCCATGACGACCACGACGGGCGGGCGGGTGACGAGCTCGTCGGCGGTGTCCTGATGGTCGTCGAACAGACGCTCCTCGATGGTGACGATGACCTCGCGCTCGACCTTGCAGCCGAGCTCGGTGGCGACGAATTCCGCCGTGTCAAAGTCGATGGTCTGGTTGACCGTGGCCATGACGCCGTTTTTGAGCAGGCACTTGATGACCTCGGCCGCCGTCTTCTTCATGCGGGAGGCCAGCTCGCCGACGGTGATCTCATCGGGGATCTTGACGACCAGCTGCGCCTTCTTGGCGATCTCGAGCTGCAGCCTGCGCATCTTTTCCTGTTCCTCGGAGCGGGACTTTGTGCCGAAGCGCTTGGCCTGCTGCTGCTTTTTATTCTTGTTGCCGATCTTCTGCTTGCCGCTGGAATAATTCTGCACGCGGTCGGAGACGAGCGAGTCGACGCGGTCGTCGTAGCGGTCGGCGTTGACCGTGACGGCGCTGGTGTCGATGACGCGGCGCTCACGCTTGCGCTCGGGCTGCGGCTGCTTGGCCGCGGGCTGCTGGGCATTCTGCTGCGGGCGGGGCTGGCCGCCTGCCTGCTGCGGACGCTGGAAGCCCTGCTGCTGCGGGCGCGGCGCGCCGCCCTGCTGCGGACGCGGCTGGTTCTGGCCGCCCTGCGGGCGCTGCTGGCTTCCGGCCTGCGCGTTCTGCGCGGGTGCGGCGGGCTTGGCCTGCTGCGCGGGCGCGGGAGCGGGCGCTTCCTTCTTTGCCGCGGCCGCGGCAAAGACCTGCTCGATCGAATCGATCTGGTTCTGCTGCGTGATATAGTCGAAAATCACGTTCAGCTGGTCTTCCGATAAATTCTGGGAGCTGCTTTTCGGCTTTTCGTAGAATTTCCCGACGATCTCGATCAGCTTCTTGGCCGGCATCGCAAAATCGTCCGCGACATCCTTGATCTTCTGTTTCACTTCAATACTCAATACAGCCACCTCCAGTTATTTCTTCCCTGTTTTAACATTCTTCCTGTGCGCCTGCGCCTCCTGCCGGCGCTTCAGAACGCGCTGCGTCTGCACGGTCAGCTGGCTCAGGATCTGCTCGTGATCCGGGTCTGCCAGTGCCTCAAGAAACGATTTTGCAAACGCGGGATCGGTAAACGCGCACAGCGCGCAGGCGTTGCAGCCCAGCCCGTCCCCCAGCTCGTCTTTTGTGTACGGCGCGCAGATATACGGGCATTTGCTGCCCGAAACAAAGGACCTTGCACGGCGGAAGGTATGGTCGCCGGCGTCCTTTGCAACCAGCAACAGCTTCGCCTTTCCGCTGCGGCAGGCGATGCCGACCGGCTCCTCGCCGATCTCCAGGAGCCGCGCGCGGCGGGCGAGGCCCAGCAGGCGCAGCGCCTTCTGCTGCGTGTCAGTCATGGTCGCCCGCCTCCATTCTCAAAAGCAGCTGATCGTAGATCTCCTGCGGGATCTGGCAGTCAAGACCGCGCTCGAGCGCCTTGGACTTGATCGCCCGTTTGAGACATTCGGCCTGCGGGCAGACGTATGCGCCCCGGCCGGGGGCCTTGCCGCGGAAATCGAGGGAAATTTCCCCCTCCGGGCTTCTGACCACGCGGACCAGCTCTTTTTTCGCTTTCATTTCCCGGCAGCCAACGCATTGGCGCATGGGGATCTTCTTCTGCATATGCGCGCCTCCTTCTTAAAGAAGCAGGCTTACGCCTGCGGCTCGGCGTCTTCCGGCGCTGCGTCCGGCTGCGCGTCGATCGCTTCGAGCTCCTGCTCCTGCGAGGCGGGCTTGATGTCGATCTTGTAGCCGGTCAGGCGGGCGGCGAGGCGGGCGTTCTGGCCCTCCTTGCCGATGGCGAGCGACAGCTGATCGTCCGGAACGATCACGCGGCAGGCCTTCGTGCTGCCGGGCAGGAGCGTCACGGATCTGACGTCCGCCGGGGAAAGCGCCGCTGCGACGAACTTCGCCGGATCCTCCGACCAGACGATGATGTCCATCTTTTCGCCGTGCAGCTCGTTTACGACTGCGCCGACTCTCGCGCCGCGCGTGCCGACGCAGGCGCCGACCGGGTCGATGCCGTCCTGCGAGGCATAGACGGCCAGCTTCGTGCGGGAGCCGGCCTCGCGGGCGATGGACTTGATCTCAACGAGACCGGACGCGATCTCGGGGACTTCAAGCTCAAAGAGCCGCTTGACGAGGCCCGGATGCGTCCGGGAGACGATGACCTGCGGGCCTCTGGTGGAGCGGCGGACCTCGACGACGTAGACGCGGATGAGATCGCCCTCGTGATAATACTCCGTGCGGACCTGTTCGGACGCGGAGAGCATGGCGTCGGTCTTGTCGTTGCCGCCGCCGATGCGGATGGTCATGTCGTTGGTCGCGGGCTCGATGCGCAGCACCGTGCCGGTGAGGATCTCGTGCTCCTTGGAAGAGAACGTGTCGAAGACCATGCCGCGCTCGGCCTCGCGGATGCCCTGGATGATGACCTGCTTGGCCGTCTGGGCGGCGATGCGGCCGAAGTCCTTCGTCTGCACGTCGACGTTGACAAGATCGCCCAGCTGCGCGGTCTTGCTGATCTTGCGGGCCGCGTCGAGCGTGATCTCCGTGGCGGGGGTGATGACGTCGTCGACAACCTCTTTCTGCACGTACATGTGCATATCGTCGTCCCTGACGTCGACGAAGACGTTATCGGTATAGCCGTCCTTGTCCTTCTTGTATGCAGCGACGAGAGCCTGCGTGATCTTCTCGATCATGTAGCTCTGCGGGATCCCGCGTTCTTTTTCAAGCTGCGCAAGCGCTGCAAAAATTTCGGCATTCATAGTTTTCTAAATTCCTCCCTTAAAACTCGACGTGAAGCCGCACCTGCGCGACCTCGCTTTTCTGGAATGTCTGTGTGCTTCCTGCGGTCTCGATGGTCACGGCGCCGTCTTCGTAGCTAGTTAGCGTCCCGACGAATTCCTTCGCGCCGTTTACGGGCCTGAACAGCTTGACCGAGACGGAGCTGCCCATAAACTGCGCAAAATCCGACGGACGCTTCAGCTGCCGCTCGAGCCCGGCCGAGCAGACCTCGAAGTTGTAGCTGTCCGGCACGGGATCCTTTTCGTCGAGGATCGGATCCATGGCGCGGGAAATGGCCTCGCAGTCGGAAATATCCACGCCGCCGTCCTTGTCGATGTACAGCCGCAAAAACCATTCTCCGCCCTCGCGGACATATTCCACATCCCAGAGCGAACAGCCGTGCGACTGCACGACGGGCTCGGCAAACTGCGCCACCTGCTCCGTTACCTTCAAGAAAATACCCCCTTACCAGCAAGAAAGAGTGGGGAACAATTCCCCACTCTCAAGTAAAATACTATCAAGATGTCTGTATTATAGCACCCATTCCCGGAAAATGCAAGGAGAATTTCTATGCCTGGCCCGGAATTTCATGCTTTTTTCCTTCTTTTTTCGCCGCGATCCGCGCAAAAGCGCGCCGCGCCCGAAAAAAACGCAAAAATCCAGCCTGCGGGGTGTCTTTTGCCGGCTGCATGTGCTATACTAAAATATAATGAAACTCGCATGGGGGTATTTGAGATATGAAGCAGAAGTCCGGCATGATCGGCGTCGTCTACGCCGCGATCCTTTCCGCCATCGCCGGCTACTTTTTCCGCACGACGCAGCTGTCCGGCGGCAGCAGCGTTCCGCTCATCGCGTTCAGCATCCTGATGGTCTTCGTCTTCGCGCTGGCTGCGGTCAGTCTGGAAAAAAAGGCCGGCTATGATGAGATCTACCGGCCCTGCGGGCAGGATCTGGTATTTTCGCTGCTCGGCGCGCTCGGCCTGCTCGCGGGCAGCGCGCTCAGCTTCCGGGGCTCCGTCGCGCAGATGCTCGTGAGCCTGCTCGGCCTGCTGGCCGGACTCTCGCTCGGCGCGGGGGCCGTGCTGCGGTGGAAGGGGAAAAAGCCGTCGGCGGCGTTTTTTGTCTTCGTCGTGCTGTTCTATGTCGCCAAGCTCTTCCGTGATTTCCGCCATTGGGAGATCAATCCCGCGATTCTGGATTACTGCTTCTCGCTGTTCGCCATGATCGCGTTCATGCTGGCGAGCTACCACGCGGGCGCGTTCAGCTTTGACCGGGGCGCGCGGCGCAGACTGGCGTTTTATGCGCTGCTGGGCGTGCTGTTCGGCGCGGTCAGTCTTGCGGGCGCGCAGCTGCCGGAGCTTCTGACCTACGCGGGGAGCGTGTTCTGGATGCTTGCCTGCGCCCAGCAGATGCTGAAAAGATCCGTATAAATTCAAGAAACATACAGGAGGTTCCGTTATGGCCACAAGCAGCATTTCCTGCACCATCCCCAAGGACGCGAATTACCCGAATCTGAAGGAGGTCTCTCTTGCGCAGATGCGCCGCGAGATCACCGATCTCTTCGCCCCCGGCGAAGAGGCCGTGCAGTGCTTCCAGACCATCCGCGACCAGGTCGTGTTCACGAATAAGCGCGTGTTCATCGTGAACGTGCAGGGCGTCACGGGCAAGAAGGTCTCGTATTTCTCGTACCCGTATTCGAAGGTGCAGTATTTCGGCATCGAAACCGCGGGCATTCTGGACGTCGACAGCGAGCTCCTGCTCGTCTTCAGCGACGGCAACCAGCTGCAGTTCGACTTCCGCTCCCGCGTCGACATCAAGCGCATCTGCGCGAATATCTCCGCGTACATCCTGTGATCACACAGCCAGATCGCCCCGCCCGCCGTTTCCTGGCGAGCGGGGCAATCGTTTTGTACAGCAGTCCGCAACGGCTAAAACTTCATATTGTAAGCAAACAGGGGGCGGACGCATCCAAGCCTCCCCTGGAAGGGGAGGTGGCTCGGCGGAGCCGAGTCGGAGAGGTCGTGCGGCAGGGTGTTGCAGATCCTGCATGGATTTTTGGCGAATCCGCAGATACGTGCGTGTTCAGGCGTAGGGGCGGACGACTCTGTCCGCCCTGCAGTACACGGCGTTTTTTCGAAAATTAACGATAAAAATCGCAACATTTATCGGGCCGACAGAGTCGTCGGCCCCTACACGGGGCGGTACGAACCCACCGAAAGGCTTTCGCTTCCCGCAGCTGCCTGCCGCGGCTTCTCAGGCGCTGCGCGCCAGCGCCCCTGGAAGGGGAGCCTTTGGTGCGGACGCACTTCGACGCCTTCCGCCTTCACCGTGATGCCTTACGCCTTTCTCGCCAGTGTCGCCCAGTAGGTGGGGATGTTGTGCGCGTGCAGATTGCCGTAGCCGTTGGTGTCCTCGTAGAGATCCAGCAGCTGCAAGCCCGCCTTGAGCTGCCCCGTGAGCTGCTCGTGCGCGGTATGGGAAAACTGCACGCCGCTTTTGTCCCGTTCCAGCTGCCGCATTTGATCTTCATCTTCCAGCGGGTTAAATGGGAGCGTGTTGATGATCCGCGTCTCGTCCTCGTCAAAGGCGAAATTCAGCCCGTTGTCGAGCCCGGCCAGCAGCCGCCCGCCGGGCTTTAACACCCGCGCGCACTCGCGCCAGATGGGCAGCACCGCGTAGACGTAGCAGTTGGAGACGGGATGGAAGATCAGATCGAAGCTGTTTTCGTCAAACGGCAGGCGTTTGGTCATGTCGGCGCGGACGATGGTGATGTCATAGCCCTCGCGCTCCGCGACCAGTCTCTCGGAATCCAGCTGTCGCTGCGAATAGTCCAGCACCGTACACTGCGCGCCCAGCGCGGCGAAAACAGGCATCTGCTGCCCGCCGCCGGAGGCAAGACCCAGCACGCGCTTGCCCCGTAAGTCCCCGAACCAGTCGTGCGGAACGAATTTGACCGGGGTCAGCTTCACGTCCCACGTCCCGGCCTGCGCCCTTTCGTATTCCGCGTGGGAGATGGGCTTTCCCCATTCCCAGCCCTCGTCGACCCAGCGGTCGATCGTTCTGCTGTTGATGTCCTGATATGGAATGTCCATAAAAACCTCTTTTTAATGTGCTTCCTTCGCCAGCTTCCACGCGACATAGTCGTCGTAGGAGCACAGGCGGTCGATGATGGTGCCGTCGGGCTGGAACTCGATGACGCGGTTGCAGGTGGTCTGCAGCAGCTCATGGTCGTGCGAGGCCAGCAGAATGTTGCCGGGGAAGGCGCACAGGCCCTTGTTGACGGCCTGAATGGCCTCCATGTCCAGATGGTTCGTCGGCTGGTCAAGAAGCAAAACGTTCGCGCCCGAGAGCATCATGCGCGAGAGCATGCACCGGACCTTTTCGCCGCCGGAGAGCACGTTCACGGGCTTGAAGACCTCTTCGCCGGAAAACAGCATGCGGCCGAGGAAGCCCCGCAGGTACACGTCGTCCTTTTTCGCCGAATACTGCCGGATCCAGTCGACCAGAGAGTCGGAGCAGCCCTCAAAATAGGCCGTGTTGTCCTTCGGCAGATAGCTGGTCGTGACGGTCTGGCCCCATTTAACGCTGCCCTCGTCCGGTTCGAGCTCGCCCATGAGGATCTTGAACAGCGTCGTCTGCGCCAGCTCATTTTCGCCGACAAAGGCGATCTTGTCGTTTTTATTGACGATGAACGACACCCTGTCGAGCAGCTTCACGCCGTCGACGGTCTTGGATACGTCCGTCACGAACAGAATGTCCTTGCCGACCTCGCGCTCGCGCTCAAAGCCCACGAACGGATACCGGCGCGAGGACGCGGGCATTTCCTCGACGGTCATCTTGTCGAGCAGTCTGCGGCGGGAGGTCGCCTGCTTGCTCTTGGCCTTGTTGGCCGCGAAGCGGGCAATGAAGGTCTGCAATTCTGCTATTTTCTCCTCGGCGCGCTTGTTCTTGTTGCGGATGAGCTGCTGGATGAGCTGCGAGGATTCGTACCAGAAGTCGTAGTTGCCGACATACATCTTGATCTTGCCGTAGTCGATGTCGACGATGTGCGTGCAGACGGTATTGAGGAAGTGCCGGTCGTGGCTGACGACGATGACAAGGCCGGTGTCCTCGTAATCGAGGATGAAATCCTCGAGCCAGTTGATGGCTTCGATGTCCAGGTTGTTGGTCGGCTCGTCGAGCATGACGATGTCGGGCTTTCCGAACAGCGCCTGCGCAAGCAGCACCTTGACTTTCAGACGCGGGTCGGTGTTCGCCATGAGATCATAGTGGAGCTCCACCGGGATGCCGAGACCCTGCAGGAGCTTCGAGGCGTCGGACTCGGCCTCCCAGCCGTCCATGTCGGCAAATTCCGCCTCGAGCTCGCTCGCGCGCATGCCGTCCTCCTCGGAGAAATCCGGCTTTTCATAGAGCGCGTCCTTCTCCTTCATCACGTCGTACAGGTGCTGGTTGCCCATGATGACGGTGTCGAGAATGGTGTATGCGTCGTACTGGTTCTGATCCTGCTTCAAAACGGACATGCGCGCGCCGGGCTTGATGAAAATATCGCCCGACGTCGGCTCGAGCTCGCCGGACAGCAGCTTCAGAAACGTCGATTTGCCCGCGCCGTTGGCGCCGATGATGCCGTAGCAGCTGCCGGGCGTAAATTGCAGGTCGACCTGCTTGAACAGCACAGAGCCGCCGAACTGCATGGCAAGATTGGAAATGGTGATCATAGAAAAACCTCATCAATGTTATTTTTTCTTATCATACCACAAAATCCAGTGTTTGCAAGGAAAACCGCGGGAAAGCGTATCCCGGGAGACGAGCCTTTGGCGTGGACGCTTTGTAGGGGCCGATGCCCATCTTCGGCGCGAAGAGCCGCGCAAAGCGCGGTTGCGCCTCGAAACTAGCCTGCGGGCATCGCATCGGCCCACGCGGATTGTACCTTTTTACGGAAATCTTCGGCAAATTCGTAACATTTATAGGGCCGACAGAGTCGTCGGCCCCTACAACGCCCCTTCGTACTCCCTGTAAGGGCGGACGACTCTGTCCGCCCGCTGACTGCACCAATTCTACGGAAATCTTCGGCGGATTCGCAACTTCCCATCGGGCCGATGTGGGCATCGGCCCCTACAAGGTCTTTCGGCGAAATCGTACTGCCCTGCAAATCTCGAACGCAGGGCGTTTTTACCGCAGCAATTCAAACGCAGCGATGCGCAAATCGGTTGCCCCGTAACAGGCGGCGCGTAGCTTAGTGTCCGCAAGGTGATTCGGTGTGCTTGTAACAACTAAAAATTGGTGCTTGCCTGAATCGTTCCCGCGGAACGCAAAAACCGTAACCAAGCGCCCCTTTTCTTCCCTGTCTTTTCCGGCAAGGCGGAAAAGACAGGGCCGCCGGAGGCCGTTCCCTGAATCAGAATCTCCCCACTTGTTATTTGCGCCGGTTTCGTGTAAAATAGAACAAATATTGCGATTGGAAGGATCTCCGCCTCTGGAGACCGGGAGGATAACCATGCAGTGGATCGAACTTACCATCAAGACAGCGCCCGCGGCCATCGACCTTGTCTGCGACCGGCTGACCGTGCTGGGCTTTGACAGCTTCATCGTCGACGACCAGGAGCAGTTTCATGAATTTCTGGAGCAGAACCGCCAGTACTGGGACTATGTGGACGAGGGGCTGGAAAAGCAGATGCAGGGTCTGTCGCAGATCCGGCTGTATCTGGAGCAGAATGCGTCCGTGCCGGAAACGGTCGAAAGTCTCAAAAGCCAGCTGGCCGCGCTGCGCGCGCAGTATCCGTCGGTGGACTTCGGCTCTCTCGACGTGCAGCTGGCAAACGTCAAGGACGAGGACTGGGAAAACAACTGGAAGCAGTATTATCAGCCGCTGCCCATCGGCGAGCGGCTTCTTGTCGTGCCCGAGTGGCTGCACCCGGAAAACCCGGAAAACCGCGTCGAGGTCCTGCTCGACCCCGGCATGATCTTCGGCACCGGCGCGCATGCGTCCACGCAGATGTGCATGCGCGAGCTCGAACGCGCCATTCAGGGCGGCGAGCGGGTGCTCGATCTCGGCAGCGGCAGCGGCATTTTGTCCATCACGGCGATTTTGCTCGGCGCGGCGCACGCCACGGGCGTGGACATCGACCCCAAGGCCGAGGATATTGCCCGGGAAAACGCCGCCATCAACCAGATCTTTGCCGACCGCTTCACCGCCGTCACCGGCGACGTGATCGGGGATAAAACCATGATGGAGTCGCTCAAGGGGCATTACGACGTGGTGCTGGCCAATATCGTGGCCGACGTCATCATCCCCTTAAGCCGCGTTGTGCCGGAATTTCTGCAGGAGGACAGCATTTTCATCTGCTCCGGCATTCTCAATACGCGCCTCGCGGAGGTTCTGGACGCGCTGGAGAAAAACGGCCTGCAGATCCTCTCCACCGAGCAGCAGGAGGACTGGTGCCGCGTGACCGCCGCGCGCGCGGAAGCGTGACGGGAGGAAGGAGAACCCATGCGTATTTTTTCCTACCGCAACAAGCGGACGCTGCGGCGCATCGCGCTCATCGTGCTGCTGGCCGCGGTCCTGCTCGGCCTGCTGATCCTTGCGCGCATCAGCTATCTGGGCCGCTACGCCGTGTATTCGCCGGATGGCGTCTATTTTGACAAAACACAGAAGCTGCAGCGCACCCCGCAGACGCCGGCGGATACGTCGGATGCGGAAGAGTACCCATTCGAAACGATCCTGTCCGCCGCTTCCGAAGAAACGGAGGTCGACCCGAACGCCGTGCAGCTGCAGGGCTTTTACATCTCCACGACCATGCTTGCAAACAGCGTGGACGAGGTGCGGCAGGCGCTCGCGGACGCCGACGGGTATAACGCCGTGCTCATCGACGTCAAAAGTCCGCTCGGAAACTTCTATTATTCGACCGACATTGCCGACACCCAGACCGCCGATGCGGACATCGCCGCCTGCGACGCGCTCATCAAGGAGCTGACGGAGACGCCGGATCTGATCGTGATCGCCCGCGTGCCCGCGTTCTCCGACCCGAATTTTGTCGCGAAGCACTATTCCTCCGCCCTGACGACGAAGTCCGGCGATCTGTGGATGGACGAGCGGCGGTGCTACTGGCTGCGGCCGGACTCGCTCGACGCGCGCAGCTATCTGGCCGCCATCGCGCTCGAACTCGATGCGCGCGGCTTTGACGAGGTGCTGTTCGACAACTTCACCGTGCCGGACGACGATTCCGTCACCTGGGACACCGAGGCCATGACGCAGATCGCCGCGCTGGAGGACTGCGCGGAGACGCTGGGCGCGAATCTGACCGGCAGCTCCATCCGCCTCGCGCTGGGTACAAGCGTCCCGTCCGTCGCGCAGTATGCCAGCCGCGTGTATATCACGACGGAAAAGGCCAACGATGTGATGACCGTGACCGAGGCCATGCGCGAAGTGCTGCCGGATCCGTCCACGCAGCTCGTCTTCGTCACGACCTCCCACGACACCCGGTTCGACGCAGCCGGCGTCATCCGCCCGCTGCTCGGCGGCGAATGAGACCCGGCAGCCGAATCCATAAGAGGAAGCATATATGATCGATATTTCTGTAAAGGACCTGGTCAAGAGCTTTGACGCCGACACGAATCTGCTGGACGGCGTCAGCTTTGACATTCAGGCGGGGGAGCGCGTGGGCCTGCTCGGCCGGAACGGCGCGGGCAAGACGACGCTCTTCAAAATTCTGACCGGGGAGCTGGACTACAACACCGGCGAGGTGCGTTTCGCGCCGGGCCGGAAGGTCGGCCTCATCTCCCAGATCCCGCATTACCCGGCGGGCTATACGGTCGAGGACGTGCTGCGCACGGCGTTCCGGGAGCTTGCGAATATCCAGAGCAAAATGCGCCGCCTCGAAGAACAGATGGCCGCGCAGCCGGACAAGGCGCTGCTCGCCGAATACGACGCACTTTCCACGCGCTTTCAGACCGGCGGCGGCTACGAGACGGACATGCAGACCGACAAGATCTGCAACGGCCTCGGCAT
>CAKUEH010000045.1 GCA_934646185.1 uncultured Oscillospiraceae bacterium
GAATTTCGAACAGGAGATATCTCCTGTTTCTGTTTCCCGTCAGGAAACAGAATAACTTTTTGATCAGGAGGAAGAAACCATGAAAAAGAGACTCCTCGCATGGATATTGGTGCTTGTGATGCTGGTGGCATTGCTGCCGACGGCAGCACTGGCGGAAGACGCGGCCACGTCCGGCAACTGCGGTGCGACTGGCAACGAGTCCGACGTCACTTGGAAATATGAAAACGGCACCCTGACCATTTCCGGAACAGGCGCTATGAAGGACTTCGGTGGTTGGAGAAATCAGCCATGGGCAAGCTATGCGGATCAGATCACGAAGTTTGTGGTTGAGGACGGCGTGACTACGATCGGAAAATCCGCGACTGATGGCGAAAATGTGATCGAAGAATATGTCATTGGCAAGGATGTTGCAACAATTAAAGATTTTGGAATTTCCACTTACGCGGCAAAAACGTTTACACTGAACGGCAATACGAATTTCAAGGTCGTTGATGGTGTCCTTTTCAGCGAAGACGGTACAACACTGTTAGCCTATCCGGGCGGCAGAGAAGAAATTGACGTGTATGAGGTGCCGACGAACGTCACGAAGATCAATGGCGGCGCGTTCAACGGAGCAAAAATGAAAAAGCTCATCTTTGGCAACACCAGTGTCTTTGTCCAGTCATGGTCCTTCCAAGGCTGCACGGCCCAATATATGGAATTAAACGGAACTAATTTAAGCGGCAGTGAATCATTCAGACATTTTTCAAAATTAAAAGAACTCAAACTTGACGGAGGCTTTATTCCGGGGCAGTTTTTCTGCGGAGTAGCTTGGACAGGCGGCTCAAGCACTGCGGCAATCGAAAAAATAATCGTCTCCGCGCTGCCGTCTGGCGGAGATGCGTTCTTCCTGCAAAATAAATTGACGACGGTAGATTTGAGCCAGTGCTCTAACGCAGCTGTTGCAAGCCAGAATTTTTTCTCCGGCACCAACGCCTCTAAGATTGCGTTCTATTTTGATACGGCAGAAAATGCAGCCGGATTTAAGGATACAAGCGCCTATGAGAGCAAGAACGCCATCTTCGCCGTTCTGAACGGCGGCATCATCCCCAGCTGGGAAGGCTGGTATTCGGAAGACTTCAAACTTGTAACCCCTGTCCAAGACGGCTGCAAATTCATTGGCTGGTACAAAGACGCGGACTTCAACACGCCTTTGGGTGAAGATGCACTCGCTGCCGGGCAGACCTATTATGCAAAATGGACGGATTCTGTTGACGAGATCCCCGGCAAGGACGAGGGCAGGCAGATGGCCGTCGATCTCGGCTCTGCCGTCTATGGCGAGACGCCGTCCGCAACGGTTCTGTTTGATGGCGCCGATGAGCTGAAAGAGGTCAAGTCGGATCACGATTATTTTGACGCAGCAATCAACGGCATGAACGTGACCATCACGCCGAAGGCCAGTCTGCTGCCCGGTACGTACACCGATACGCTCTACGTGCATACCGAAGCCGGCGCGGTGCACTTCATCACCGTCACCCTGACCGTCACGCCCAAGCCGGAGGATTCCCAGCAGGAGGCCGACGCGGCGCTCTCGGGCGTCCTCGCCGCCATCACCGGCACGAACCCCTTCTCCGACGTTCCCGGCAGCGCGTATTATAACGCCGCTGTCCGTTGGGCCGTTAAAAACGGCATTGCCTCCGGCACGGACGCGAAGCACTTCTCGCCGGACGCCGCCTGCACGAGAGCGCAGGCCGTGACCTTCCTCTGGCGCGCGGTAGGCAGCCCGGCGCCCACGCTGGCGGAAAACCCGTTCACGGATGTAAAACCGTCGGATTACTGCTACGACGCTGTTCTATGGGCCGTTGAAAACGGCATCGCCAAGGGTACAAGCGCATCGACCTTCTCGCCGGATGCCGCCTGCACCCGCGGCCAGATCGTGACGTTCCTCTACCGCGCGGCGGGCTCGCCCGCGGGCTACGCGAACAGCGGCTACACGGACGTTCCGGAAACGAGCTACTGCGCCGCGCCTGTCGCCTGGGCCGTCGCCCTGCGCATCACGAGCGGCACAGGCGCCCTGACCTTCTCCCCGGACGACCTGTGTACCCGCGCTCAGATTGTGACCTTCCTTTACCGCGCAAACGCATAAAAAACGCCGCCCCTTCCCACACGGGAAGGGGCGGTCAGTCTGTCAAAAAAGTCAGATTACAATCGTTATGTATCTGCTTCGTAGGGGCGGACGACTCTGTCCGCCCAGCGGAATGCAGCTTTTTCTCGCGAAAAGCTGCGGCACATACGCGAGGGGCTGCTCATCTCTGTGTAGGGGCCGATGCCCACATCGGCCCGGCAGAATACAGCGTTTTTACGGTATTCTTCGGCGAATTCGCAACCTCCAAGCGGGCCGATGTAGGCATCGGCCCCTACAGTCAAACAGGAAAATGCAATTCGAATTCGCCAAAAAGGTTTTGTTTTCGCAGCTATCTGCTGCGGGCGGACAGAGTCGTCCGCCCCTACGCAGACCTTGAAAATCCTGCATAAAAAGAGGGAACAACAGTTTTTTGACACGCTGGCCGCCCCCTTCCCACACGGGAAGGGGCGGTTCCTATTTTGCAGGGGCGGAGCAGAGCTCCTCCCGCAGCGCCGCGGCCTTCGCCTCCGGCGATGCGGTGGAGAGAAGCTCCTGATAGACGGCGCTGTTTTCCTTCTGTAAAAACGCCGCCGCGCCGCAGTCCCGCAGACCGTGCAGCAGGATCCAGAGCTCCTGCTCGCCGCCGAAGACCGTGCGGATAAAGCGCAGCCCGTTTTCAAGCGCGCCGCGCGTGCGCGCCCTGCTCTGCGCCGCCTCCGTTCCGGCAGCTTCGGCCAGAAGCCGCACCGCGCCGGACGCCTCCGCGTCCGACCGCCCGGCAACGGCGGCGTCCATGCGCGTCAGAAACGCTGTTTCCCGCCGTTCGTCCTCTGCGGAAAGGACGCCGCATTCCCTGCGGATGCGCAGCGCCGCGCGGCGGTTTTCCAGCTGCTTTTCCGCGCGGGAGACGCAGCCGTCTCCGGCAGGGAGGCTTCGGGAAAAGCTGTCCGCGCTGAAGGCGAGCGCGGCGTCGTCCTCCATTGCGCGCAGCTGTGCCCGCAGACTGTGCAGCAGGAATTCCACGACCGACAGCCGCCCCTCGAACGGCAGCGCCCGCAGCGCCTCCGCCTCCGCGCCCGCGTCCGTCTGCCCGCGCAGAAGCGCCTCCAGCGGCAGCGAAGCAGAAAACCGGCGATAGAGCTCGTAAAACGCCGCGAAGCCCGCCGCGGCCTCCTGCACGTGCAGATATTCCTGCGCCTGCGCCTGCGTGCAGGCAAAGCCGAGCGCTTCATACGTCAGCAGCAGCGCGGACAGATCCTCCCAGCCGCGCGCGGTCACAAAGCGTCCCGCCGCGCGCTGCGCATCGCAGACGAAAAAGTGCTCCGGATGCAGCCGGAGATAGGCCAGCACTGCCGGGTGAACGCCGCGCGCGGCGGCATATGCCTGCCAGACGGCAAGGCTCGGCTCCAGCTCGATGCGCCGCACCCGGTCGAGCGCCGCCATGTCGAAGCTCCGCGCGGACTGGTTATAGCGCGGCGGATTGCCCGCCGCCGCGATCATCCATCCCTCCGGCAGCGCGTGGACGCCAAAGGTCTTGTTCTGCAGCATCTGCAAGATCGCGGGCATCAGCGTCTCGGAGACGCAGTTGATCTCGTCAAGAAACAAGATGCCCGTCCGGAGCCCGGTCTTCTCCATCTGTTCATAGACCGAGGCGATGATCTCGCTCATGGTATATTCCGTCGCGCGGAACTGCCGCCCGGCGGCCGTCCGTTCGACGATGACCGGCAGGCCGAGCGCGCTCTGCCGCGTGTGGTGCGTCATGGTATACGAGACGAGGCCGACATGCTCCTCCTGTGCAAGCTGCGACAGGATCGCCGTCTTGCCGATGCCCGGCGGGCCCATGAGAAGAACGGGCCGCTGCTTTTCCCGCGGCATGCGCCACAGGCCGTCCGTTGTTTTTGTCGTATAGGCGCGGATGGTCTGCCGCAGCTCCTGCTTTGCCTGTTTTATATCCATGCTTCGTCTCCTTTCGGCTTCTCCGCTTCCAGAACCAGCTTTTCCGCCCACGGCGGCAGGTCGATATCGTCATACCGGTACTGCAGCATGACGAAAATTGCCCGGTACGCGGGCGGCGCGTCCGGAAACACGCCGTAGCCGTCGGTAAAATACAAAATTCCCTGCAAATGCGCGAATTCACCCGCTTCGATCAGGCCGTCGATATACCGGAACGCCGGACGGAAATCCGTGCCCCCGCCGCCGTGCAGCGTCATGGATCGCAGCCAGTCGGACAGCTCGTCCAGCGTCGTCAGGCGCGTGTCCTGCTGCACCTCGCAGTCGCACTCGATCACATGCAGGTTGAACCGCTCGAAAAACAGATTTTCGCGATCCAGCAGCCCTGCCAGCTCTCCCAGAAATCCGGCGCACAGCGACCGCGAGCACGAAGCCGACGTGTCGATCACAACGGCAAGCTCGCGCAGGCGGCGCTCTTCGGAGTATTCCAGCGGCTCGATGAGCGGCATGCCATCGTAATGCTCCAATCCGTAGAGGTACCACGCGTATTGAAATTCCTCGCCGGACACATGCCGGTTCTCGCGCGTCTCGGAAAGCTCGCGCAGCGCGGCGGCAAACGGCGCGCTTTCGCGCGTATCCGGCTTGATGGAAAAGGCAGCGCCGCCCGTCCCGCTCCCGATCACCGGCTTTTCCGGCAGCGGCCGCGGCAGGAGCCGCCCGAGCGCCTGAAAGCCCGTTTCATCCCCCTCGCCGGAAACGGCCGCTCGATTCTCGGCAAACGCTGCCTCCCACCGGGAATGATCATCCAGCGCCGCGCTTTGTCGCTCGTCCGGCGTCAGAAGCTCCGGCTCCGCCTGCAAAAGCGCGTAAATTTCCTCCGCGCGGCCCGCCTTTTTCGCCTGCAGCTTGCAGCGGGCGGAGAACGCCGCGGGGGCCTCGCGCTCCTGCGGCAGAAGCGCGTGCCGTACCAGCAAGACCGCAAGATCGCAGGCCGTATCCCAGCGCGCTTTCTCCCGGCCCCGCCGGGCCTGCGGATGGCCGAGCATGAGGTGCAGCAGCAGATGCAGCGTCAGCCGCTCCGGCAGTTCGCTTCCAGCTAAAAATTCCCGTTCCAGAAAGCCGGGCGCAAAGAGCGCGGCCCGCCCGTCCGTCCCGGCGGGCGTCACATCCGCTTCGCGGCAGGGGAGTCTGCCCAGCGGCAGCGCCAGCGCCGGCAGCCGCTCGTAGAGCTGCCCGCGCACGACCGAAAACACCCGCTCTCCCGCCGTCATACCCTCGCCTCCCGTTTTTCTTCATTGTATCAGCTTTCCTTCAAAATGCAATCCGCCATTTTCCCCCTTTACTTTCCGCCGCCCATCTGCTATACTATACGGGCAGTAAAAAAACGCGCCCGTAGCTCAGCTGGATAGAGTGACAGACTCCGACGTTTCCGAACCGATTCGGAGAGAGAAGCCCAAAGCCGTTGATACGACTGGACTTTTCGGGCGTGAGAGCGATTTTCCGCTTGTTCCTTGACTACTGTTTGACCACCATTTTCAAAAAGCGATGACCGGCACCCTGCCGTTTATCTCATAGATGCGCTCGTAGCTCAGTTGGATAGAGTGACAGACTCCGACTCTGTAGGTCGCACGTTCGAATCGTGTCGGGCGTACCAAAATCCCTCTAAGGTTTCCTTAGAGGGATTTTTCAATATTCCGTGCTTATTGCAGCAAAGCGGCATTGGCGAACAGGCATTGCAGAAAGGCTTTGCTTGCCAGCGGCAGTGCGTGTTTATCCTTTGTGACAATGCTCATTGTGCGGATGATCGCCGGTTCGATCGGCAGCGCCACCACATCATAGTTTGTTTTGTGTAGTACTAATTCTGTCAGAATGGAAACGCCTAATCCCTGTTCCACCATAGAAAGAATGGAATAATCATCGTGAACACGAAGCCTGATATTCGGCGCGATGCCCGCTGCCCGAAATGCCTCCATCGGTTCGCTGTAAGCCCCTTCCTCCAGCAGTAAAAACGGTTCCTCTGCGAAATCCTCAAGCACCAGCGACTTTTTCCCGGCCAGCGGATGATTTTTCAGCAGCACCGCTCGAAACTCACCAGACTTGATAACGGTTGTTTCCATACCTTTCACAGCATGAGGATTCACGAAACCAAAGTCTACTGCCCCGGTTCGCACCCATTCCGGGATACTGGTGTAATCGCCCTGATGCAGTACGATTTGAATATTCGGGTGTTCCTGCCAGAACGCACGAATGATACCCGGCAGCCAATGGCACGACACGCTGGAAACCGTGCCGATCCGCACCACTCCAGAGCTAAGTCCTCGAATTTCGTCCGCCGTGCGGCGCATGGCTTCGTATTGCAGCACAGCGCTTTGGATGGACGGATACAGCCGTTCGCCCTCTGGCGTCAGGCGTATTCCATAACGGGAGCGGTGCAGAATTTTGATGGACAGCTCCTTTTCCAGCGAAGCGATCATCTGACTGAGGGCAGGCTGCGTATAGCCAAGCCGCTCTGCCGCTTTTGTAAAACTGCCGATCTCTATGACTTTCAGAAGCGCAATATACCTCTCCATCTTTCAAATAACCTTTCTGCATGTAAAAATAAGAAAAATCAATTTTCTTTATTCAAGACTCAGCGTATAATAGAGTCCAAAAAGATGCAAGAGGCGAATCACCATGAACCGCAAACAATTCTATGCCGGAGCCGGAAACGCCGCCCCCATTTGTCTGGGAATCATCCCCGTCGGCATGTCCTATGGGCTTCTGGCGATGCAGGCGGGACTAAGCCGGTTACAGACGGTACTCATGTCCGTTCTGGTAATGGCAGGTTCCTCGCAGCTGATGGCGGTCGGGATGCTTGGCTCGGCGGGCATCCCTGCCATTCTGACGGCGGTTTTCTTTGTAAACCTTCGCCACATTGTGATGAGCAGCTCAGTGATGAGCAGGCTCGAGCGTACGTCTTTGCGCGAAAAGCTTCTTTGCGCGTTTGCTCTGTGCGACGAATCGTTTGCGCTGTTTTCTCTTTCCGGCAGTCAAAGCGCCGCGCAGTTACTTGGCGCAAATACCGCGCTTTACGGCACATGGGTCGTCAGCTCTGCTGTCGGGTGCGTGCTGGGGCAGTTCTTGCCGGAGGTTGTTGCCAAGAGTTTCGGCATTGCGTTTTACGCGGCGTTTCTGGCGATGCTGCTGCCGAACGCGGCAAAATCCCGCAGGATCGCGCTTCTGGTGCTGCTGGCTGCCGGGATGAACACGTTGCTTAGGCTTTTCCTGCCCGCCAGCTGGGCGGTGATTTTGTCTATGGTGGTCAGCGCCGCAATCGGGACATGTTTTTTGGAGGCAGAAAGCGATGCGCAGGTTTGAGATATATCTTCTGATTTTTGGTATGGCGCTCGTCACATACATTCCCCGCGCCCTGCCCGCGTTCTGGATGGACAGGCTGCGGCTTGGAAAGCGGTTTCAGAATTTTTTGTCGCTGCTGCCCTATACGGCGATGTCTGCGCTGATTTTTCCCGGCGTGTTCTGCGTGGATGCAGAGCATCCGTTGTTCGGTGTTGCAGGCGCTGCGATTGCGGCAGTACTGGCGCTGAAAAAGTGTTCACTCATTGTCTGCGTCCTCGCAGCCGTTGCTGTGAACTGCGTACTATATCTGATTTTTTAGAAAGGCTGGTATGATTTATGAAGCAATATGTTGTAGATGCTTTCACCGACAAGGTCTTTGCGGGTAATCCCGCCGCTGTCTGTGTGATGGACAAATGGCTGGATGACCGCATCATGCAGAACATCGCCATTGAAAACAATCTCTCCGAAACGGCTTTTGCCGTTAAGGAGGGCAACGCTTATCATCTGCGCTGGTTCACACCCGGCGGCGAGGTGGAGCTGTGCGGTCATGCAACGCTGGCGACTGCCTATGTCATTACACGCTTTGTCGAACCGAGCCTTCAAACCGTGGCATTTGACACGCTGAGCGGTCGCCTGACGGTAGAAAAGCAGGATGATCTGCTGAAGATGGATTTTCCGTCCTTTCAGTTAAAGCCTGTTCCGGTGACGGAACAAATGATAGAGGCGCTGGGTGTCAAACCTGTTGAGGCTTACTATGGCGCAGATATGGTCTGCGTACTGGAGAATGAGGAGCAGGTACGAAGCGTTCATCCAAACCAAGAATTGATCCGGCAGATGGATGGCGTGTGCTTCCACATTACCGCACAGGGCAGCAAGTATGATTGCGTGACCCGCAGCTTTGCGCCGAAATGCAATGTAGCAGAAGATCCCGTCTGCGGGCGCGGACATTGCCATGTCATTCCTTATTGGGCAGGGAAAACAGGAAAAACGGAGTTTACGGCGTATCAGGCTTCCGCCCGCGGCGGTGTACTGTACTGCACCTACGCCGGAGAGCGCACCGTGCTTCGCGGGAAAGCAGCATTATTTGCCGAGGCGGAAATTTTTATTTGAGGAATGAGACATTATGAAGAAAGTTGACCGCCAATCAGCCAAACACTACTTTTGGTAGGAAATCTGTGATGGCTGGCATTTGATGGAACGGGATGACCTGAGTATTATTGCAGAGAAAATGCCGCCAAATACCTCGGAGGATATGCACTACCATAGAAAGGCAAGACAGTTTTTCTATATTCTCTCCGGGCAGGCAACGATGCAGTTTTCCGATGGCTCTCTACTGCTGAACACAGGCGATGGTGTGGAGATTGAACCGGGTCAGGCACA
Source organism: uncultured Oscillospiraceae bacterium (assembly GCA_934646185.1). Taxonomy (GTDB): domain Bacteria; phylum Bacillota; class Clostridia; order Oscillospirales; family Oscillospiraceae; genus CAG-170. Next base: position 8,771 of record CAKUEH010000045.1, read on the forward strand.
CCAGATGTGTAACTGTTCCGATACGGAAATCGAATTTTTGACCGTTTCCATGCCGAAATCACACGGCGATAAAGTACTTCTTTGAATCAGGAAGCCCGCTGCAATCATGCGCTGCATCGGGCTGTTTTTGTCGGCTTAGATCTCCAAGCTGCTCTGCATGATCTGACTGGCGGCTTTTTTGTTCTTATCGAATGCGTGCGTATAGATATCCAGCGTGGTCGACGGTTGACTGTGACCGAGAAGTCCTGCAACCGTGCCGACATCCGTGCCGCTGGCAATGAACAGGCTTGCCGCCGTGTGACGCAGACTGTGGACGTTCAGGTCTGTGGGCAGATCGTTTGCCTTGAGGATTTTCTTGAAGCGCCATGTGAAAGTCGAAGGCGTCATCGGCAGTTTCATGCCCTTTCTGCGGAACACATAGTCATCTTTGGTCTGCTTGCGCCGGTCGTAGCGCTCTGTTTCCGCTGCGCAGAAGGCTTCGTACTCGCGGAGCAGACTTTCCATTTCGGTGGAGAAGTACACATACCGATTGCCAGCCTTGGTTTTCGGCGCTTTCACGATGATCTCGTCGCCGGTTGTTTTGACCGCGTTCCGGCAGACGTGGATGCTGCGCTCGGCGTAGTTGATGTCCTCCCATTTGAGCGCACAGCACTCGCCGCGCCGCATTCCGGTCGCGATGACGAGCTTGAAGTAGGTTTCGTACAGGATGCTCACGGCCTCCAGCGCCTGAATCAGCTTTTTTACAGTTTCATCGTCTGCAATCTTTTTCTCTTTCTTCTGACCTGTGTATTTGTAGGTGCGCCACGCGGGATTGTGATCGAGATAGCCGCCCTCCATCGCGTCGGAGAGAATGCCGCACAGACAGCTGTGGACACCTTCAACCGTCGCTTCGGAGAGCGGCTTTCCTGTTGCCTTGTTCTTTTGTTTGCGCAGCTTTGCGTAGAGACTGCGGAAGTGTTCGGGACGCAGATCGACGAGCTTGTAGCTGCCGATGTACGATTTGAAGCGTTCAATGTCCTGCTTCTCGCGCACGAGCGTGGACTTCGCCAGCTTGTCCGGTGCAATCGTCTGGAGCCAGATTTCCGTGTACTTTTCCAGCGTAATCGACCGGTCGATGTCCGGGTTCAGCTTCTTGCAGCTCATCTCGAACAGCATCGCCTGCTCCTGTAACCACTTCTCCGTCTGCTTTGGCGTAAGGCCTGTGGGCGGCTTGACCATTTTCTGCTGCGGGTTGCGCCGCCGACCGTCGGGTGTGTAACCCATCGAGACGACAAGCAGGTAGCTATTCCCACGTTTTCTGATACTTGCCATTTGTGATTCCTCCTGTTCTGCTCAGCACGGCTGAGATTTTGTAACAGCAACAATACCAGAAAAAACGGGAATAGCTAGCGAATCTTGAAGATTCTACGAAACCAACAAATCTGGATTGGGTGTTGCAAACAGACTATTGCTCATGCGTTTCGCGGCGTCCTGCTTGAGCTGCATCTGCGGGTGACAGTAGGTGCGCTCCAGGAATGACGTATCGCCGTGACCGGCGAGGTCTGCGACCGTGTTTTTGTCCACGCCCTCATGCAGAAGCGTTGAAACAAAAAAGTGCCGGAGGGTGTGCAGGTGATAGGTTTTCGGCAGACCGATCTCTGCAAACAGCGCTTTCAGGTGTTTGCTGAACGTGTCCGGGTGGATGGGCGTGCCGTCGTCTTTTGTGAAAATGTACTCTGGAAACGGGATGCCCCTTTCATCGCGGAGTCTCATTTTGCGATAGCAGAAACCGCGCAGCAAGCTGAACATTTCCTCGTTCGTCGAAACAGTTCGGGCGCGACCATTTTTCGTTTTACCCTCCTGCACACCTTCGCCGGAAACGGTGCTGCAGGAATGCTGGACAATGATATAGCCCTCGTAGCTGCCGGTCACGATCACGTCTGACCAGCGCAGGGCGCACAGCTCGCCGCGCCGCATTCCGGTGTTGATGGCGAGAAAATAAAAGAGCTGAAACACCGGTTCTTCATAGCAGAGTGCCGAGAGAAATTTCTGCATTTCCTCCATCGTCGGAATTTCCTGCGATTTTCGCTCAGCAGCTGGTAAGTCAATCATACGCGCAGGATTTTTCTCAATAATCTCGTTGCGCTTCGCATCGCCCAGAACGGCAGACACAACGGTCAGGTATTTCTGTACCGTTTTCTCCTTGATCGGCTTGCCGCGGTAGGTCCGCTTGCGGAGCTTCGCCAGCAGATTTTCCAGTGCAATCGGGCGCAGCCGGTTCAGCTTGATCGCGCCGATCTCCGGGAACACGGTTTCGAGTGACCGACGGTAAAATGCAATCGTACCCGGTGCGTATTTCGTCTGACGCGCCAGCCACCCGCGGGCGTAAGTCTCAAATGTCATCTCGCCGTCCTCGCTATAGCCCTGTTTGAACAGGCGCTCCAGCCGCTCGGCTTCGTGGTAGACGTACTGCTCGACACCACGTTTCGGTACACTATCCGGCACCTGAATCGTCTTTGCCTTGCAGATTTTCCGTCCGTCGGTGCGGTAGCCATTGCTGATGGTGATTTTGCATTTTCGTTCAGATAATTGCTTAATACTTGCCATCGAATTCCTCTTTCACATATTTTGTTCCATATTCCAATCTTCGTGATCGTCCTCGGCATGACCGAGGGCGGTTTTCTTTTGCCTGAGCTTCTTCCGGCGCTTGCTGTCGATGTGCGGCAGCATAGTCGTTCCGTCGCGCGTCGGCGCATCGTCCGTCATCTGCTCCACAGCACGACCAAGGCGCACAGCGCCGCGCACAAGATCACCGCCGTAATCGAGATCCATGCGCAGAGGTGGATTTTCTTCACTGCCGCTTACGACAAAGCTGAGAGTTCCTGTGTGCTGTTCTCCAAAATCAAAGTCACGGCTTTCTGTGCACTCTCGGTCAGCTCTTTGCAGGCGGAAGAATACCCTGCGCTCAGACTCCCAGCCTGTCTCTCGAACTCTGCTGCGCTCATCTGCATCGCGGTCAGGGCTTCCTGCGCTTCCCGCTTCGTCAGGAGCATTTTCAAATCCGCGTCCAACTGCATCTGCTGTCGGAACAGACTGTCCTGCATTTCGAGCATCGCACTCCAGTTCCGCTCCATGACCATCACACTGGGTTCCAGCCGTTGCGCCTCGTCCATCAGCTTTTTGTGCTGCGTCAACATTTCTTGTGTTGTCATTCTCCGTTCTGTATCCAAATTCCGCCTCCATATTTTCTTTCAAGTATTTTTCTATGTGTAGTTTGCTGTCACGGCATTTCAGACCGCTCGGTGTGGTGTAGGTAATATTCTTCCGACCATCTGTCCAAGTAGCGTTGTAACCTTCCGACCGGAGCAGCACCAGAAATTCCTCACGGTTTCCTGCGCAGCGCATACACTCATCAATCACGCGCATGAGTTCAAACTTCCAGCTCTCGCCCCTGTCAGCCGTGTAGTATTCCGCGTTGGATATTCCACGGGAATGGTTTTGTCCATCTTTCTGAAATTTGGGAAGCCCCAATTCCTCACAGATTTCGTCGTTGCGAACGCGCAGCTCCTGAATCTGCTCGTCCGCCATATGCACTTTCCTGCCCGTCTCGAAGTTCACACTGTTGATGATACAGTGCGAGTGGATGTGTTCGCGGTCAGTGTGTGTGCAGACCAGAACTTCACAGCCCTCGAAGTATCCGGCAAGTCTGCGAGCCGCCTCGTGTGCTGCGCGCGGGTCGATGTCTGCACCTTTTGGAAAACTCTGTACCATGTGGTAGAACATCACGCCGCCGTCTTTATGGTGCAGCAGCTTCGTGCTCAGAAACTCATCGAACGCGGTTTCCGGCTGACAGCCGATTCCGCTGACGAGCTGCTGTCCATCCCAGCACGTTTTCCTGAGCTGTGAAACATAGCGCATCACGCCTTTCATGCAGCCGCGCGTCTGCGTACCCTTTTTGTAATTCACGAAATGGAAGATTGCGATTTTGCCACACCTCCCTCCTGTATCTCCCGCAGAGCCGTGTTGATTTTTGCGAACTCCTGCACAGCAGAATCCAGATTGGCGAACTGTACCTTGCCCATATTCGCCAGCACAGCCAGCTGGTTGAGATTGTTACCGATGGCCTTCTGCTGCCGCAGGACTTCCTTTAGTCCATCGAGAATGACGATACGTTTTCCAAGACAGCAGGCGGTCACATAGTCGCTCTGGCTCATGTGCGCCTGCGCTGCTTTTCGGCGTATCGTTTCCAAATCCTGTTCTGAGATTCGGATGCTGAATTGCTTGTCTTTTTTCATCTTTCCTCCGTTTTCATTGAAGTGGGTATGGGCTTCTGCCCGATTTGAGGCATTTGGCAGGGAGCCGGTGTGCCGGCGACTAGCCAAATGCGATGCTGGCTCCTTCGTCGGCACAAGCTCCATATCCTTCGCTTCCGCGCGGAGCGCGAAAGCTCATCCATTCCGCTGCGCCTCCTCTCAAAATCGCAATCGCGTTGCTGGATTGCGATTTTGTTTTTTGCGCACGTTGGCGCAACGTGGGCTTTTCCCGTTGTGCCGCGCACACACTCGCAGTCGGGGCAAAAAACCGCACACAGCGGCGACACGCGCCTCACGGCGGCGAACGGTGCCTGCTGTGAAAGGGTGCAAGGGTGCAAACCGTTCAAGGCGTTACCCCCTTGCCCTCTTGCTCCGGTAAACGCCAGAGCCATTGGTCGGCGCGGCGCTCCGAAAGAATGCCGAGATTTCGCTTTGCGATTTTCAGCGTTCGCTCCGAAATGCCGAGCTGCCTTGCAAGCGCAAGGACTTCTTCGGCCGGTCTTGGCTGCATCAGAAACCCGCGCAGCTCGTCCTCCATCTGCATGGTCTTTGTCTGCACCTGCCCGGTGCCGTTCAGGATGTTGTCAACAGTCGCATCGCAGAAGCCCTTCCACTGAAAGCCATGCTCCGGGTGAAGCTCAAATGCAATGGCTGCGCCCTCCGGCGCAAGGCTGTTCTTGTCCTGCGCAACAATGCGAAGCGTATCGCCGCTTTTCAGCCGCCCGACGATCAAAACGCTTCTGGCTGAAGCGCGGAAGTCGATAGAGCCAAGACCGCGATAGCCGGATTTCAAGCCCTGCGCCTTGTTCATGTGTCCGATCAGAATGACGGCGCATTGTGTGCGTTCTGCCATCAGGGAAAGCCGCTTAAGTACCGGGCGCACCTCATTCGCACGGTGCATATCCACATCGCTTCCGAGATACGCCTGCAGCGGGTCAAGCACGATCAGCTTTGCACCTGTTCTGCAAATCGCTTCTTCCAACCTTGCATCGCTGAGCGTCAGCTCGCGTTTGCCCTCGTCGATGACCAGCACGCGTGTGCAGTCTGCGCCTGCGCTCTCTAACCTCGGCTTGATGGTATCCGCCAGACCATCCTCGGCTGTCTGGTAGATCACGTTCATCGGCTCCGCCGCCCGTTCACACTCCGGCAGCGGATCGCCGCGCGTCAGAGCTGCAATGACAGCCAGAATGAAGCTCGTTTTGCCCTCGCCGGGGTCGCCTTGAAGGATCGTCAGCTTGCCCAGCGGGATGTACGGATACCAGAGCCATTGCACCTCCTCTGCGTTGATTTCGCTCATGGAAATCAGTTTTAATGGTGTGTTGCCTGTCAAAAAATCTCCTCCGAATCAAAAAGTAAAGGTGCGCACTACGTTTTCGCGGCGCGCACCTTTCTACTTGTAGTATGGAGATTTTTCTGATACACTCAGAGTAATAGCAGACAAATAAAAATCATTTGCGGACAGGTTTTCGAAGGAGAAGCGTATGTTTCAGTCCATCACGTTTTATATCGGAGGGAAAACGCTTGGTATTTACGGAGAAGAATTTCCGCTTGGAGCACTGACAACGGAGGTTTTGAACATCACGCCAGCGGAATATCAAGCGCTTGACGTTCTCTTAAAATCTGCGATAGAAGGTATGGCGCGTTATGAAAAAACGCACAAGCTGACCGACTGGCATCAGGCCAATGAGCAGATGCTCTTGCTGAATAAAGCGCTCTGCTGCCACCGTATTTTTCGCTTGATTCAGACGGACGCATACATTCTGGCAGAGGCAAAGCAGCTCACAGAAATGCCGATTGCAGAGGGTGATCCACTTGAAATGGATGCGCATGACCACGAGATTTTGCGTCAGATCTGTGCATATGAAGACTACTTGGAGAATCCGAAGAAGTATGGCAGAATCAAGAATCCGGAGGAACTGAGCGAGGCGCAGCGGGAATGGTATCTGAACTTATATCCGCCCATTCCGCCGAAGCCGGAGGAGAAAACGCCAGCGCTGCTGATCGCGCCTGTGCCGCTGGATTTGAAGTGGCAGATGTATAAAGCATATTGTATGAATTATGCGCAGGTGCTTACACAAGAACTGGAACTGCGCTCCACGCACAGTGTGATTTATGTAAATGACTATGGAAAGCACTTCGCCAAAACTTGCTTATAAAAACATGTTGCATTTTTATTTCAATTTCGGTTCAACTGATAATTAGGAAATATTTTTGCAGTTACCGTAGGTGGCCTGTTTCTTTTCAGACCACATTCCCTTGACATTGGTGCGTCCCTTTTTCAGAAGGTCCGTCGCTATCTTCTTTGTCAGCTCCTTCCTGCGGCTCGTCCAGAAGCGGTCATTTTTCCAGAGGACGAAACCGCAGGACCGATCCGAACAGGCAAAGTTCTTCTTCCCCTCATAGACCGGCTGGCCGCAGCGGGGGCAGGTGCCGATCACTTCCTTCTCCGGGGCAAACAGCTTTTTGCCGTCCTCGGAAATACAGGAATAGGTGGAAACGATCTCCCGAACCATCGTGCGGATACCGTCCATGAAGGTATCCGGGTCAGCGCCGCCCTTTGCGATCTCCGTCAATTTCTGTTCCCATTCCGCTGTCAGCATGGGAGAGGTCAGCGGCTCCGGCAGGACCGTGACAAGGTTGATACCGGCTTTTGTGGGGATCAGGCTCTTGCCCTTGCGCTCCACAAATCCGGCAGCCACCAGCTTTTCGATGATAGCCGCCCTGGTGGCGGGCGTGCCAAGACCTTTTCGCTCCGCCTCGTCGGGGATATCATCCTTGCCCGCGTTCTCCATGGCGGACAGGAGGGTATCTTCTGATACGTTTTGTCAAGGGTGTTTAAGAACTTTTTTCGCTGTCATTCAAAATCAGACGCTTGATTTTGTCGCTCATGGTTTCTTTGCTCGTTTCACTGAAATGGATTTTGACGCGGTAGGTGGTCTTTCCGATTTTCTTTATCATTACAGGTGGCGCGGCTTCCTTTACGGTCAGAGGGGAAGCGGTTGCGGGGGTGCTGCGGTTGCTGGTGTCGTTGTTCATAGGCTCTCCTTTCCATGAGAAAAGCCCCATGCGGTCATACATGGGGCGGTGGTTTTGAGGTTGAAGTGGCGAAGTGGCAAAGTGGCAAGGTATCTGGGTTTTGCCACTTGGATTTTGCCGTTTCACTTTTTAAGAGCGTGATACCATGCCGCGCCAATGCGCTTTGAGGTAATGCGCCCGTCAAGGTTTTTCTTTGCCGCCCGGACAGTACGGGCAGAAATCCCCGCGTCGGCTGCGGCTTTCTCTATATCCTCGCTGGCAAGCTCTTTTCCGTCTGCCAGTAGGTCAAGTATCAGCTTTTCAGCCTGTTCGGTTTTGGTGGCGGTGTTGCCGCCCGCGCCGGACAGCAGCTCGTCGGCGGTGATGTCGTATTCGCCTATCCACGAAAAGCCCGTTTCCGGGTCAAGGCAAAAGGCAACGGGCTTGCCCTCCGGCGCAAGGGAAGA
>CAKUEH010000046.1 GCA_934646185.1 uncultured Oscillospiraceae bacterium
TGTCGGAAGAAATTTCAGAGTGGAGCGGAACTCCAACGGAACTGGCAGAAGCCTTGCATTTAGAGCTAAAGCCTAATGGATAAAGTATACCCCTTCGATAAATTCGAGGGGGTAATTATTGCGTAAAAAGGCTTGAAATAATCACGATTTCGTGATAATATAAACAGAAACAGTGAATGGCTGGAGGTGCAGCATGGCAGTTTCTTATGATAGATTATTTCACTTGATGATCGACAAAAAGATTTCTAATACTCAATTAAAAGATATGGCTGGTGTTAGTGCAAATATTATAACTCGCCTAAAGAAAAATGAGTATGTTTCGCTGGAAAGCATAGAGAAAATATGTTTTGCGCTAAAATGTGAAGTTGGTGAAGTGCTGTACTTTATCCCTGATAATATTAAGGAGAGCTAAATCATGCAAGAAATTATTGTAGATGAAGGTAAAATCAAGTGTTTGATTACCGGAAAAATGAGAAAAGAAACACCGGAAGAATACGTACGTCAGGAATATTGCCGCATTCTTTTGGATGTATATAAATATCCAAAGAGCCATATTGATGTTGAGTATCCCATCAAGGTAGGCTCAACAGATAAAAGATGTGACATCGTTGTTTTTAATGATGAAGAAAAGTCCCAAGACAATATTTATTGGATTGTCGAAACAAAGAAAAAAGATGAAAAAGAGGGTGTGGATCAGCTGTGGAGCTATATGTCTGCGACTACTGCCAGTTTTGGTACATGGACAAATGGCGATGGCATTTTATTCTATTATAAAGATGTTGCTCGTCCTAATCGCTATACAGAACTTCCTGATATTCCTAAATATAAAGAAAGTGTCGATTCAATCGGTAAGTATAATAAGTCTGATTTGGTAAAATGCACAGACTTGAAAGGCGTTTTTAAGCGTTGTAATAATTACTTTTTTAGTAATCAGGGATTAACTCAGGACAAGCGTTTTTCGGAAATACTTAAAATTCTCTTTTGCAAAATTGAAGACGAGAAGGATTTGTTTACTGAAAAATGTGAATTTTATGTTACTCCTGAAGAACAAAAGACACAAAACGGTCTTAGCAATGTTCGAGACCGTATTGATAAATTGTTTGCAAAGGTCAAACTTCGTTTTCAAGAGGATAACATTTTTGAAGCAAACGATGAAATTCAATTAAATGACAGATGTCTTTGCTTTGCGATTGCAGAATTGCAGAAGTATTCTCTATTGGATACGAATGTGGACATTAAGGGTGTTGCGTTCGAAACATTTGTAGGCGCAAATCTTCGTGGTGAACATGGCGAGTTCTTCACCCCAAGAGAAATTGTTTTTATGGCCACTGAAGCTATAATGCCTAAAATAGATGAAACGGTATGCGATCCTGCCTGTGGCTCTGGCGGCTTCTTGGTTATGGCGCTAAAAAATATCCGCCAACAATATGAAGATCTGCATAAAAAACGCCCAACATTGAATGTCGTTGGATTATTTAGAGAGTATGCAGATAAGTATATTCGTGGCATTGACTTTAATCCTGATTTGTCACGAGTAGCAAAAATGAATATGGTGCTCAATGATGATGGGCATACAGGTATTTTCCATTTTGACTCACTAACACCATTTGAACAATGGCCGAATAAAATCACAAACAAAATTGCTAAGGGTAAAATTGATATTATAATGACCAATCCGCCTTTTGGTAAAAAATGCGTGATTGATGATAAGAAAATTTTAGAGCACTATCATCTTGGCCATAAGTGGGAAAAAGGAGAAGATGGGACTTGGATTGAAACTAAGAAAGTTGATGAAAGCAGAACCCCAGATATTCTCTTTATTGAACGGTGCTTGGATTTGTTAAAACCAGGTGGTCGTATGGCCATAGTTCTTCCTGATGGAATTTTAGGAAATAACGGATTGGAATATGTGCGTCAATATATTCTTAATAATGCGGATATTGTCGCCATTATAGACTGCCCTGTTGAATCCTTTTTGCCATCTACCGATACAAAAACATCTCTTCTCATTTTGAAAAAGAAGAAAAGAGAGGGACTTCCTCAGACTTTTGATACATTTATGGCGATTGCTAAAACATGTGGTCATGATAGAAGGGGAAAAGAAATTTATGTACGAGATGAAAACGGAGACCCTGTAATTGTTGATGGAAACGCTGTGATAGATAATGATTTTGTTGAAATCACAAGGAGGTTAGTGGAGCATGTCAAAACTCGAAATATTTATAACTAACCCCATAAAATTGTCAGCAGGATCGTTTTATCCGAGAAATTATAATCCAAAATATCTGTTTGTAAAAGAAGGAATGTCAACTTGTCCAACGATGTCTCAGTATATAGTTGGAGATATAAAGGGTGGTTCTACTCCGCCGGCATATTTCTTCTACAAGGATCATGGAGTACCTTTTATCAAAACTTCAGCGGTTTCAAGGCATTATATAAATGTAAATGATTTACAGTTGATCAATGAAGGGTTTCATAACAAAACTATCAAACGATCAATTACCCATCCTTATGATATCATTTACACTATGACTGGCAAATTTATGGGTAAAGCTGCAATGTGTCCTCCAACTATTGCAGAAATGAATATGAGTCAGAATAGTGTTGTATTACGCACAGCATCGCCAAAAGAAGCTGCATTTTTGACAATTTACCTTAATTCTCAAATTAATAGAATACAGGTACGGGGAACATATTCTATTACAAAGCAGAAATTTATGAATCAAGGGAAAATTGCTAATCTAAAGGTTATGAAATGCGATAGTAAATATGATGCCTTGATGCAGAAATATATAGATGCATTCGACAGTTATTATTATGCTGTACTTCGTATTCAGGAGATTATTTCGAAATTCAACAAAGATTATCATTTCTCTTTTAAAGACGAATCTCAGTTTGGATTTGTGGTAAAGCCAGGTTCATTTGATAAGCGAATGCTGATGCCGAATTTCTATCGTCCTGATGTTGAGGAAACTATCGCTACGCTTAATGATGGAATCAATACTATTGGATTGGATTCCGAAAATCTTAGTAAGGGTGACGAGGTTGGAAGTGCCAATTACTTGGAAGAAGGCATTCCTTTCATAAAGACAAGTGATATTATCAACTTTGATGTGGATTATGAGCCTGATTGTTATTGCCCAGAATCCTTTTTATCTCAACTGGAGCAAGACATTAAATGCGGAGATATAATCTTTACTAAGGATGGAAAACCGGGTGAAGTAGCCATTATCCAAGAGGATAATAAGGTGATTATTTCAAGTGGTCTTGTAAAGTATAGACCACGAAATACTGATGAAAGATATTGGGTATTTTTGCTTCTTTCCAGTAAATATGGTGAGTCATATTTTAAGAAATGGTTTGTTATTGCTTCAACTATGCTTCACCTTAGAGCCGATTTTTTTGAAGCATTTGCAATTCCAGAAATAACAGATGATGTAAAGGTCAAATACATTGATTCTCTTGAACGAGCGTTTGACCAAAAACGTGATGCGTATATTAAAATTGCTAAAATCAAAACAGTTGTTGAGGAATCATTTACAAATCCCTCTATTAACTTAAGTATTTAAGGCAATCAGCCGAGCAGCTAGCCACTGCCCGGCTGATCGATACGATTGCTACTCTTCCATGACCTCCAACATCATCCTAGCACCCAACTTAAAACCGTTCTGGAATATCAGGCAATCTGTTGTCATCTGATGCTCATGAACGGCATCTGTGTAGCGAGAGAACAGTTCTTTCTGTTCGTCTGTCATGGTTGCTTGGAGCTTTTCTTCGTTTCGGCAGATCAGCTCCAGCAGTTTCTTGTACTCCTTACAAGAGGATGTGTCATACTCTGTTGGCTCAATATTGTCATACCAGAATTCTTCAAGGATTCTCATACCACATCCTCCCCATAGATCAGCTCTTGGAGGACGATTTCCTCTGCACGATTGTGGATGCTGTTCATAGCCCTGACCCATGCAAGCTGATCCTGCGCTTTCAGACAGTCGTTTATGCCCTCTTTCTCTGCCATCTGTGTTACAAGCAGGTCGAGCTTATTGCGAGCCTGAGTGTCAAAATCTGCAAGATAGTGGAACAGCTTGCCGCTGAGAACCAGATTGGAGTAGATGATCGGACGATGCTCTTTGAGGTACTGCTGATGCTTCCTGCCCCAGACGCCAATGGTGTGGATTTCTTCCTCCGGGATGGCCAGACACGGCAGATAATAATCTCCATGCAGTTCATACCAAAGTCCGTTGCTGCTGTTATAGATGTATTCTTCCATATTGCAAACCCCCATGTATTTACTTGAAATAGATAGTGCCGAGTGGCTTTGAGGTGAATCAGCCAGCGGAGGTTGCGTCGCAGCCAGTGGCTACAAAATGGCTACAGAATTTCCAAGGGACGCTACGGATAGCCTAAAATGTGTGGAATATGTGGGCGAAAAGCGTACTATCAGTGCATATTATCACGAGAAATTAAGGTCTGGCGCTCGAGTGGGAATGATTTTTAGTATCTGAGAATCCATATGCCGCCCATGGGAGAAAACCTGTGGGCGGTGTTTTTTCAAGGCCTCAAGGATATATTACTCTGATTTTCCTAACTGTCTGCGCTGCCGGTGTGATTGACATTTTATGCTTCTGCGCTATAATAAACATATACCCCTTAGTGTTTGGAGGATGCGCAATGAGACAATGTATGGACGCAGAGAATCTGCATCGGCGTTTGAAGAAAATAATCGGACAGGTACAGGCCATAGACCGCATGATCGACGAGGATATTCCCTGCGAGGATATTCTGGCGCAGATCAACGCGGCCAAATCCGCGCTGCACGGCTGTGGAAAGGTCGTACTGGAAGGACATATCAAGCACTGCGTCCGGGATGGGATCGAGCATGGCGACGCAGATAAGACGATCGACAGCTTCACCAAAGCGGTAGAACGGTTCTCGAATATGGGATAAACGAAACGCAAAAGCAGCCCGTCCGGGCTGCTTTTTTCTTGACTTTTGATACCCATATGGGTATACTGTACCTATACCCCATATAGTATTGAAAAGAGGCTGATTATGAAATCTCTTATGAAAAAGCTGGAGCGTCTGCTGGAGCTGGGCGGCATAAAAAAAGACGTCACGTTTCTGGTGATCTCCGGCGTCGCGGTCATCTGCAGTCTGTTGAAATTGGATCCGCTTCCGTTTGATATGGCGTGGATCGCGATCATTCTGTGCGGGATCCCGATCGTCCTGGAGGCGGTCGTCGGATTGGTCACGGCATTTGACATTAAGGCGGATGTGCTGGTCTCTCTGGCGCTGATCGCGTCGGTCTGCATCGGAGAGATCTTTGCTGCCGGCGAAGTGGCGTTCATCATGCAGCTTGGCGCGCTGCTTGAGGAATTGACCGTTGCAAAGGCCAGAGCCGGGATTGAAAAGCTGGTGCATCTGACGCCGCAGACAGCCCGTGTGCTGCGAAACGGCAGAGAAGTCATGCTCCCTGCTGAGCAGGTCAGGGTCGGAGACCGGCTCCGCGTTCTGCCCGGTGAAAGCGTTCCTGTCGACGGCATTATTCTTTCCGGACAGACCTCCATCAATCAGGCGGTCATGACCGGCGAGTCCTTGCCGGTCGATAAGACGGCCGGCGATACGGTATCCAGCGGTACCGTCAACCAGTTTGGCGCGTTCGAGATGGAAGCGACTAAGGTCGGAGAAGACAGCTCGATCCAGCGCATGATCCGGCTGGTGCAGTCTGCGGATGCGGGTAAGGCGAAGATCGTCGGCCTGGCGGATCGCTGGGCGACGTGGATCGTGGTCATTGCCCTGAGCGCCGCGGCACTGACCTGGATCATCACCGGTCAGATCATCCGGGCTGTTACGATCCTGGTCGTATTTTGCCCCTGTGCGCACGTGCTGGCGACCCCCACGGCCATTATGGCCGCCATCGGCAACGCCACGAAGCATGGCTTCCTCGTCCGCGCGGGCGACGCCTTGGAACGGTTGTCAAAGGCGAAGGGCCTGGCTTTTGACAAGACCGGCACGCTGACTTACGGATCGCCTGAGGTCGTGGCAGTCAGCAGCGTTTCCGATCGTCTTGAAACAGAAGCGCTCTGCCGGCTGGCTGCATCCGCCGAGCAGCTTTCTGAACATCCGCTCGGGAAAGCGATCGTCAGCTGTTGCAAAAAAAGCGGCGCTACGCTGGCGCCCGCGTCCGCATTTCAGATGATCCCCGGGCGCGGCGTATGCGCGCAGATCGAAGGAAAAGCCGTTCTGGCCGGAAACACGGAGCTGCTGCGGGAGCACAGCGTTTCATTCGCGCTTCCATCCGATGCCGCAGACTATCTCCAGCAGGGCTGCACCATCACTTATGTGGCCGTGGATGGGGTTTTTGCAGGGTTCCTTGCGCTGGCCGATACCGTGCGGAAAGAGAGCGCAGCGACGATCTCTGCGCTGTCCAGGCTTGGCGTACAGCCCGTGCTGCTCACCGGCGACCATGAAAGCGCTGCAAATGCCATTGCAGGCAGCCTGCACATTCAGGAAGTCCGCGCAAACTGTCTGCCGGAAGACAAACTGAACTACATCGGCGGCTATCAGGCGAAGGGTCTGCCCGTCTGCATGATCGGCGACGGCGTGAACGATGCACCGGCGCTCAAAAAAGCGGATGTCGGCATTGCGATGGGCGGCGTGGGCAGCGACATTGCCGTGGATGCGGCGGATATCGCGCTTGTGGACGATGAGGTGCGGGAGCTTCCGCATCTGGTGGCGCTTTCCAAGCGAATGATGACCACGATCAAGCTGAACATGGCCTTCTCGATGACGCTCAATTTCATCGCAATCGCGTTGGCCATCATCGGAACGCTGAACCCCGTCGTCGGCGCGCTGGTACATAACGCAGGCTCTGTGCTTGTCATTATAAATTCAGCATTTTTATTAAATTGGAGGAGAAAATCATGTTTCTGAAACTCATTGGACTGATCATCGGCGCGCTCATTCTCTGTGCGGGGATCTACTATCTTGTAAAGGAAAAAGCGGATCCGGAATCCAGAAAAATCTATACGATCGTAAGCGTCATCGGCGGTGTTATCACGGTCGTATGCGCGCTGCTTCTGATCCTCGCGTAATCTGTTATAAGGGAAGACGCTCCGACAGCCGGAAGGCTGCGGAGCGTCTTTTTCAGGAAAGGAGCATTTTGTCATTTGCCTCGTCGCTGCCGCTGGCGCGGGAGAACATGGCGAGAAGATCCGGGACGGTCAGTTTTTTCTTTTCCTCACCGGACACGTCTACGACGACCTGCCCGGCATCCATCATAATGAGACGGTTGCCGTGGGCAATGGCGTCTTTCATGTTGTGCGTGATCATGAGGGTCGTCAGGCAATGCTCCTGCACGATGCGGTCGGAAAGATCGAGCACCTTGGCTGCCGTGCGCGGGTCGAGCGCGGCGGTATGCTCGTCGAGCAGGAGCAGCTTCGGCTGCTGGAGCGCCGCCATGAGGAGCGTCAGTGCCTGACGCTGGCCGCCGGAGAGCAGGCCGACCTTTGCGGTCATACGATCTTCCAGGCCGAGGTCGAGTGCGTGGAGGCGCTTCTGGTATTCGGCGCGCTCCGCCTTCGTGATGCCCCATTTGAGACCCCGGTGCTGGCCGCGGCGGGCGGCGAGCGCGAGATTTTCTTCGATCTGCATGGTTGGCGCGGTGCCCATCATGGGATCCTGAAACACACGGCCCAAAAATGCGGCGCGCTTATGCTCGGGCAGGCCGGTGACATCCGTGCCGTCGATGACGATCTTGCCGCTGTCGATCTGGAACGAACCGGCAATGGCGTTCAGCATGGTCGACTTCCCTGCCCCGTTGCCGCCGATGACAGTGACAAAATCGCCGTCGTTCAGCGTCAGATTCAGATCGTTCAGCGCGGTCTTGGCGTTGACCGTGCCGGGATTGAAGGTCTTGCAGACATTGATAAGCTCAAGCATGGCGCGATTCCTCCTTTTTGGCCTTTCCGTGGAACATCCTGCCCTTCCAATACGGAACGGCGAGGAAGAGCGCAACGATCAGCGCAGTGATGAGCTTCAGGTCATTCGTGTTCAG
This sequence comes from uncultured Oscillospiraceae bacterium, assembly GCA_934646185.1. Taxonomy (GTDB): domain Bacteria; phylum Bacillota; class Clostridia; order Oscillospirales; family Oscillospiraceae; genus CAG-170. The sequence goes on from CAKUEH010000046.1 coordinate 8,054, forward strand.
GCCAAGCTGCAGCACGATCTGGAGCACAAAGTAATAGATCACGGCGCCAATGGATACGGCCAGCAGCTTAAGACCGAAGTTCATGAACAGCTTGCCAAAAATGACCTCGCCGATGATGACGGCAGCCAGACCGATGACGATCGCGCCGCGGCCCATGTTGACATCGGACGCGCCCTGAAACTGCGCGAGCAGCGCGCCGGAGAGCGCGACAAGGCCATTTGAGAGCATGAGGCCGAACACGACGTTCGCATTCGTATTGATGCCCTGCGCACGGGCCATGTTCTGATTCGCGCCGGTGGCGCGGATGGCGCAGCCGCGCTCCGTGCCGAAGAACCAGTACAGAAGCGCGATCACGGCGAACGTGAACAAAAGCAGGACGGGCAGCGGGTTTTTCAGACTCAGGTCGCGCACGAAGCGCTGTGAGACCATCAGCGGGTATTTATCCACGCCGACAGCCTGATTGGCCTTGCTGTCCATGATGCGAAGATTGATGGAGTAAAGCGCAAGCTGCGTCAGAATGCCGGACAGGATCGCGGGAATGCCGCATTTGGTATGGAACATCCCCGTCACAAAGCCGGCCAGCATGCCGCAGGCAAACGCGCACAGCAGCGCCAGCCACGGGTTCACACCGGCGCGGATGAGCATGACGGCCACCGCGCCGCCGGTGGCGATGGAGCCGTCGACGGTCAGGTCGGCCACGTCAAGGATGCGGAAGGTAATGTAGACGCCGATGGCCATCAGGCCCCAGATAAGGCCCTGCGCCGCCGCGCCGGGCAGCGAATTGAAAAGCGCGGAAAGGAAGCTCATATTCATTCTCCTTCTTGGTCTGCGCCTGCAATCGACCGGCAAAGAGATCCGGTTATCGGCCGATTGCAGGGGCAAACAGTTTTCGTGCGGCTGCCGGTCATGGGCAAAGCCCATGGCCGGCAGACTGCTGTCAGCCTTCGATTGCCTCGTAGCCGTCCAGCGGGGTGATACCGAGCTGGTCGCAGATGGAGGCGTTGTACTTCGGAGTCGCGTCGGTGTATTCGACGGGCATTTCGGAGATATCGGCCTCGCCCTTGAGGATCTTCGCGGCCATCTTGCCGGTGGTCACGCCGAGATCATAGTAGCTGATGGACAGCGTCGCGACGCCGCAGCCGCGGCAGATGCCCTCTTCGCCGCAGATGGCGGGAACATCGGCGGGGATCAGGACGTTTGCGATCGCCTCCGTGTTGGAAGCGGCAGTGTTATCGGTCGGGATGTAGACGACATCGGAGAAATCAGCGGCCTTCTGGGTGACAGAGGAAACGTCGTTGCTGTCGGTGAAGGCGAATTCCTCGCAGGTCACGCCCTGGGCTTCGAGCGCCTTGCGCACCTCGTCGATCTGATAGCGGGAGTTCGGCTCGGCGGAGCAGAACAGCAGGCCGACGTTCTTCGTCTCGGGGAACCAGTCGAGGATCATCTGCGCCTGCTTCTGCAGGTCGGCCAGATCGGACGTGCCGGAAACGTTGCCGCCGACAGTGCCGTTAAAATCATCAAGGTCAAGCGCAACGCCGTAGGCCGTGATGGACGTGCCGAGGATGGGAATATCAGCCGTAGCGGAAACGGCAGCGGTCAGGGCCGGAGTCGCATTGGCCATGATGAGGTCAACACCTCTGGAGACGAAGCCGTTGACGATGGTACCGCAGTTGACGGAATCGCCGGAGGCGTTCTGCACGTCGATCGTGACAGCGTCGCCGAGCTCCTCGGTCAGCGCGTCGACAAAGCCCTGCGTCGCGGCGTCCAGCGCCTCGTGCTGCACGAGCTGGCAGACGCCGACGGTGTAGGTCTTGCCCTCAGCGGCGGGCGTTTCTTCGGCGGATGCAGGCGTCTCGGACGCGGGTGTCTCGGTCGTAGCAGTGGATGCTGCCGGCGTATCGGCGGCAGGCGTGGAGGCGCAGGCGGCGAGGCTCAGGACCATCACGAGCGCCAGAAGCATTGCAAGAATCTTTTTCATGATAAATTGCTCCTTTTTCTGATTACAGTTGAATTTTTAAAACAAAAAGGAGGCTCTGTCCGCGGAACAGAGCCTCCTTCTTACTTACGAAGAAAACACCGGTCTTATACGGACAGCTTCTCATTTTGGGTACGGTAATACAGGCCCGCAAACATCTCGCGGGCCATGGTAAAGCGGAAGCTCATATTCATGAAGGCATCATTAGAACGGATCTGCGTCATGGTAAGCTCCCTTCTGCCGTACTGTCGGCGTCCTTTTTATGTTTGCTACTATACCGCTTTAAATGCGCAAAGTCAACTGTGAAAGCGACAAAATACAGCGGCGTTTTTAAATTTGCTTTGTGCATACCGCCCGGAGTGCTCCGGGTGGTTGACATAATTTTTATTTTGCAACGGCCTTGTGGAAGACCTTTTTGCCCTTGCGGATGACCGCGCCCTCGCCTGTAAAGGCAGACTTTTCAAACGTAGTGGCAAAATCCGTGATCTTCTCATCGTTGACGCTGATGCCGCCCTGCTGCACGAGACGGCGGCCCTCACCCTTGGATGCGGCAAGGCCGCACTTGACGAGCAGCGTCAGCGTGTCGATCCTGCCATCGGTGAAATCATCGTCCGTCAGCTCGGTCGACGGCATATGCTCGCTGCTGCCGCTACCGCCGAAGAGGGCCTTGGCGCTGGCCTCGGCCTTCTTGGCCTCTTCCTCGCCGTGTACCATCTGCGTCAGCTCGAACGCCAGGACTTCCTTCGCCTTGTTCAGCTGGCTGCCCTCCCACTTGTCCATCTCGTCGATCTGCTCAAGCGGCAGGAAGGTCAGCATGCGGATGCACTTCATGACGTCGGCATCGTCGACGTTGCGCCAGTACTGATAGAATTCGAAGGGGCTGGTCTTGTTCGGGTCGAGCCAGACGGCGTTGCCCGCGGTCTTGCCCATCTTTTTGCCCTGCGAGTCGGTCAGAAGCGTAATGGTCATGGCGTGCGCGTCCTTGCCGAGCTTGCGGCGGATGAGCTCCGTGCCGCCGAGCATGTTCGACCACTGGTCGTCGCCGCCGAACTGCATATTGCAGTCGTAGTGCTGGAACAGGTAGTAGAAATCGTAGGACTGCATGATCATGTAGTTGAATTCAAAGAAGCTCAGGCCCTTTTCCATACGCTGCTTGTAGCACTCGGCGCGGAGCATATTATTGACGGAGAAGCATGCGCCGACCTCGCGCAGAAGCTCGATATAGTTGAGGTTCAGCAGCCAGTCGGCGTTATTGACCATGATGGCCTTGCCCGGCCCGAATTCAATGAAGCGCTCCATCTGACGCTTGAAGCACTCGGCGTTGTGGTCGATATCCTCCTTGGTCAGCATCTTGCGCATGTCGGTGCGGCCGGACGGGTCGCCGATCATGGTCGTGCCGCCGCCGATGAGCGCAACGGGCTGGTTGCCCGCCATCTGCAGACGCTTCATGAGCGTCAGCGCCATAAAATGGCCCGCGGTCAGGGAATCCGCCGTGCAGTCGAAGCCAATATAGAATTTGGCCTTGCCCGCGTTGACCATTTCGCGGATCTCCGGCTCGTTCGTAACCTGCTTGACAAGCCCTCTGGCCTGCAGCTCTTCATAAATACCCATTGTGATTTCTCCTTCTATATTTGAAAAAATTTTTATCAATTATCGGATGACGTTTCCGGCGGTGTCCAGAAAATCGCCGCCTGTCGTGCCGAACTGCGGTGAATATACAAAGATATACGGAATATCGTCAGCCGAAAACTCCGTTTTCTCTTCACCGTAGGAGGTATGATACACGATCGCCCCGCAGTTGGGATCGTTGACGAGATACACATCGCGCGCATTCCAAACAACGTGAACGATATCCCGCGTGTATGCGCTGGGCTTGTATATCTTTTTCACCCAATAGCTGCCGTTATTCAGCACACGGCAATCCACGGCCCGATACAGCGTCATGTCCTGATCCTGTATGATAAACCAGAGCAGCACATGATCATCCGCCGTATATTCGCCGGCGCAGGTTCGGACAGCGTCCTGCGGGAGATCAAGCTCCTTCCGGAGCCGCTCCCCCACTGCCTCCTGTGTTTTGGCTATGGGCAGATCTGATATCACGATCACGGCTGCGGCTATTACTAAAATGGCAAGTATCAGCAGGATCTTGTGTGATTTTTTCATAGCTTCCTCCATGCAGTGCATCAGGCAAGTCTCATCCAAGCCTCCCCTTGTCGTGCCCCGCACGATAAGGGGAGGTGGCATTTTCGAAGAAAATGACGGAGGGGATATGCCGCAGATTTTAGAATGCTCCAAAATATGTTACGTTCGAAACCCCTCAGGCCCTTCGGGCCAGCGTCCCTACCCCCTTTGGCCCTTCAGGCCATTTCCCCCTGATAGGGGGAATCGGCCCCTTGTGCCCAAGGGGAGCCTTTGGAGACTTACAATTCCATCAGCCGTCTGCCGCAGTGGGGGCAGACGGCGTCGTCCATGTCGTGCATGTCGCCGCAGTAGGGGCAGGCGACCTGCTGGATCCCGCTCGATTCCGGCGCTTCGGCGTTGCCGAGCAGATAGAATTCGAGCTTTTTGCAGCGCTCACAGCACTCGACATCCACGTCCAGCGCACCGGACAGGATCTGATCCCAATGGCCGAACAGCATGCTGAATTTTCCCTTTTGCAGCTCCATTTTGCCGAGGCTCTGCATTTTACCGCCGCAGGCGGAACAGGTTTTCTGACGCATAAAACGCTCCTTTCCGTCAAAAACGCCCTCTGCTCTTGCGAGCAGAGGGCGAACGATCGCGGTACCACCTCTGGTTTGCCGGTTCCTTGCGGAAGCGGCCTTACGGAGCGCAGACACGCCCCTGCGCGATAACGGGCGCACCCGACACACCCCTACTGCGCGGCAAACGCGTTTCAGAGGGCAGCTCCGGGATGTATTCGCCTGACGCCGTCTGCTTTCTTGCACCGACCGAAAGCTCTCTGAAGACGGGACTGACAGGGTACTTCTTCCCTTCGTCACTGTGATCTTATTACAAATGCAGTATACCGTATTTTTCCCGGTTTGTCAATCAGTATTCGCCAAACAGAGCGGTGAGCTTGCCGTCCTTGACCTCGTAGAGCGCAGCGTGCAGATCCGCAATGCCCATGCAATACGAGCCCGCGACATACAGCGTTCCGTATTCCGCATAGATATCGGTCAGATTCTGCGTTGGACTGCTCTCGTCGCGCTCGGCAAGGATGGTGCGCACGGCATTCTGTCCCGGGTTTTCCAGCTTCATCACTCTCGAGGCGCAGGGGAAATATGCGGCCGCGTACGAATATGCCGGTATCTGCCTGGTATCGTCCCAGCTCAGGTAATAGAGCGTATTGTCTCCATACCAGCAGAAATCCAGCACAGGCTCGGCCACGATCTGCTCGAGCGTATTGCCGCTGCGCTTATAGAGACCCGCGCGTCCCCAGACATACATACCGTCGGAGCCGCTCAGCAGGCGGTCGAACACGGCATAGCCTTCGACTACCTGCGCTGCTTTCCAAAGGCCGACCTTCTGAACCAGCTTGCCGGTAAGCGGCTCATACAGCGCAAGGCCGACAGAGCCGGAGGCCGGGTACTGCATCAGCCAATAATCGCCGACCGTGCAGACGTATTCACAGCCCTTTTCCCGCAGCGCCAGCTGCGCCTTAAGCCGGGCAAGGATGGCCGCGGCCTCCGCCCGGGTGACGCCCTTCTCAGGCTTAAAGCTGCCATCCGGATAGCCGGTCAGAAGCCCCTGATTGGCACTGATGAGCACGCTGTTTCCATACTCCACAGCATCGGGAAACAGCGGCTGCCACTCCGGAGTCTCCATGCGCTGCTCCTTCCAGTTGATAGTGTGCTGAATCGCGGCGTCTGCGCGTTCATGCACGCCGCCCCAGCCGGAGCAGAACCGGTCGAGAAGCGCGGCGATCTCGCCGCGCGTCATGGCCTCCGCCCGTCCGCCGTTGATCCCGTCCAGAAGATCATGCGCGATGCAGACCGAATAGGCAGCCTTCCACCAGTCGTCGCTCTCCGCCTGCTTCCACTCTTCCGGGAACGCGATGCGGGCAAAAAGCGTGAGGAATTCCGCGCGCGTGACCGTATTTTCCGGCTTGTATGTACCGTCCGGGTACCCGGTGATTTCTGCATCAAGATAATTGATCTGCTTATACGCCCAATGCGCGTCGGATACGTCGGTGTATTCCGCCGCTCTGACCGCTGTGCAGAGCAGCAGCGACGCAAGGATCAGAAACAGGATGTTACGAATTTTCATGTGAGACTCCCCTCTTTGTCTGTTCCGCCAG
>CAKUEH010000047.1 GCA_934646185.1 uncultured Oscillospiraceae bacterium
GCAGAGCTCGAAGATCTTTTTCAAGGTTCCATCGTCCCGCCAGCGGCAGAAGCAGCTGTACACAGTCTGATGCGGACTGAATCTCGCCGGAAGATCGCTCCAGCGCGCACCACTGCGGGCAAGCCACAGGATGCCATTAAGATGTGCGCGAATATACCAGCAAGTATGCCTTGAAGTCAGGTGGGCTTGAACAGCTATAAGCTCAGTGTGAAGGAATGGACCGAAAAGACAAACGCGATTGGGCTTATGGCGCGTGCTGGGCGATATGGCGGTACCTACGCATATAAGGACATCGCCTTTGAATTCGGTATGTGGATCAGCCCGGAATTCAAGATCTATCTGATCAAGGAGTTCGAACGCCTCAAGGAGCAGGAACAGCAGCTTCTCGGATGGGACATTAAGCGCAACCTCGCAAAGATCAATTACCGTATCCATACGGACGCGATCAAAGAAAATCTGATTCCGTCGGAGCTGTCGGCACGGCAGATGTCGCTGGTATATGCCAGCGAAGCCGATGTTCTGAATATGGCGCTGTTCGGCAAGACCGCAAAACAGTGACGGGATGAAAATCCAGGGCTAAAAGGCAACATCCGCGATTACGCGAATGTGTCGCAGCTTGTGTGCCTTTCCAATCTGGAGAATCTAAACGCGGTGTTCATCAACGACGGGCTGCCGCAGCCGGAGCGACTGGCAAAGCTCAATGCGATTGCAATTCAGCAGATGCGTGTGCTGACGGAGGATCATCGGATTATGAATTTAGAAAAGGAAAATTCTGAATCCTAATTGCATTTTTACCGTAACAGGTGTATAATAAATAAAAAGAGTTGGCGTGTGGTACTGAGAGGCGAATTGATCCATAGTGTTCTGAAAACACATATAAAAGTTTCAAAATCTTATGATTTCGGAACTTTTCTTTGCTTTTTTGGCCCAAGAGGTTTAGCATATCAGAAACGTCTATAAGGCTAAACCGCTTGTACGACAAAAATACGACAGTTTTGCAAAAACGGAGGGAGAAAGAGCCGTCAAGCTCTCTCCCTCCGTCGTCTGTACAGCCTCCAACGCCTGTCTCAGCGTATCTATGACGCTTTTTATTTATCCCTTTTCCGCGCCTGCGGTCAGTCCGCTGACCAGTCTCTTTTCAATTACAGAAAACAGAATGATCACCGGTACTGCGGCCACCAGGCAGACCGCAAACAGATACCACCACTTTATATTGGTATAGCCAAAGAACGCATTGATGCCAACAGTCAATGGCTTCTTGTTCTCCGATGCAATTACAGTAAATGCCAGCGTGTACTCATTCCATCCATTGATAAAAACAAAAATAAGCGCAGTCACAATACCTGGCGCAGCAAGCGGCAATGTCACCTTTCGCAGGGCTCGGAAGCGGCTGCACCCATCGATCATGGCGGCCTCTTCCAGCCCAATGGAAATGGATTCAAAGGTTCCCCAGAGCACCCATATGGCAAACGCCTGGTTGAAGCCGCCGTTCACCAGAATCAGCCCCAGTATGCTGTCATTCAAATGTACCTTTACCGCCAGATCATAAATTCCAACAAGCAGGATAATGGGAGAAAACATCTGTGTAGCGACTACGATCCCCAGAAACAGTTGGCTGCCCTTGAATTCCAGCCGGGACAAGGCATATGCCGCTGGAATCGCACATCCGATTGCGAGAACCGTCGTCCCGGCTGCAATCAGAAACGAGTTTTTCAGATAGGTCGCCAGCGGAATGGTTTTCCAAATCTCCAGATAATTTGTCCACACCCAGTTTTCCGGCAGCAGCGTACCGGGCATGCGGTTAATCTCGTCCGCGCTTTTCAGGGATGAAAGCAGCATCACAAGATAGGGATACAGAGTCGTCACAACCACCAGGGTAATAAAGCTGTAAAGTCCGACTTTCCGCAGCTGCCGGAGGGTGCGCATCCGTTGGTTATTGCGTTTCATTTATCGTCCCCCCGCATGACTGTTTTCATATAAATCAAGGCAAATACCAGAAGGATCACAAAGCCGATCACAGAAATTGCTGCAGCATCGCCCTTCTTATTGGTGTAAAAGGCCATTTTATAAAGATAGGTCACAAGGTTGTCTGTTTTATATGCCGGATCTCCGCGGGTGATCGTCCAGATAATGGGGAAGGAATTAAATACGTAGATCACATTCAGAACCGTACTGACGTTCAGCGCCGGCTTTAATAGCGGAATCGTAATACGCGTCAGTTTCATCCATGCGCTGGCGCCGTCGATGCTTGCCGCCTCATAGTAATCATTAGAGATACTCTGAAGGCCGGAGAGCAGTGTGAACGTAATAAACGGAACCGTAACAAAAATACCGATCACAATGATCCAGAAAAAAGACGACACAGGCGTCAGCAGCCAATTAACGCCGTTTTTACTCAATCCAAGCGAGATCAGAAGCGCGTTCAGCGAGCCGTAATTATAATCGAGAATATATTTCCAGATTGCTGCCGTGATGACCAGTGCTGTTGCCCACGGAAACAGCAGAACCGTTCTTGCAAATTTACGTCCACGGAATTCTTTGTTCATAATAAGTGCCAGAATCAACCCAAGGATGGTACTGATCCCGACAACAGCCACGACCCAAATCGCTGTATTCCCCAAAACCTTATAAAAGGTAGAGTTGCTTAAAACAGACGAGAAGTTTTTAAGTCCGATAAAACCTTTAATTACACCGGATTTTGTAATCTTACTGAATGCCATCCGGAAAGTCCAGACGATCGGCATGAAGACTACACACGCCATCAGTATGACGCTCGGCAGCAGCCACAAATATGGCTGATACCATTTTTTTGCACGTTTTTTCATTGTCTAGCTCTCCTGTATCCACAGTTCGTTGGCGGCAGGCGCAGTCTGCCTTGGCCGCCGGTCTATCGGATGATACGGGGGCGCGGATATTCCGCGCCCCCCAGAGTTCAGCAGGAAAAGCGGAACTCTCAGTTACTGCGCATCGTCAAGCGTCTTCTGTGCGTTGTCCAGCGCCTCCTGGACAGTCAGATCGCCGGTCAGCGCAAGCTGCATTGCCTCGCGCACGGCGACCTTGCAGTCGTCCCACAGGACCTCAGAGCTCGGAATGAACCTGGCGCTTTCCAGTATTCCGATATAGGTTGCCTGGCTCTCATCCTCAGCGGCGAGATACTCTGCACCGGACAGGGTCGCAGGAAGCATGCTTTCATTGGTCATGAACTTCGTATAGTTTTCCGGTGCATAGAAATAGTCCATAAAGTCGCGAATCGCTGCCAGCTTTTCTTCGCTGTCGTTGTTGTCAAAAACCATCAGGAGATCCTGGACGCCCATGGCAACGGACTCGCAGCCGTCATTGTGCGGAATGGGCGCAACGCCCATTTCCACATCGGGATACAGGCCGGGGAAGAAGTTGGCGGAGATCAGCATCGCCATCTTTCCTTCTGCGAACATCTTCTGGCAGTCGTCACGCGCCTCAAGCGCAGGATTGGGGTTGGTGTAGCCCGCATTGTACAGATCAACCGCCCACTGGAGCGCCTCCACGTTCTTCGGGCTGTTGACCGCCCATTTCCCGTCCTCAAGATAGTCGCTGCCGTTGTTCCAGATAAAATAGTTGAAGTTTTCCTGACCGGAGGCCGTCGTGAAGTCCAGACCAAAGCCGTAGACGCTACCGTCATAGGCTTCCTTGATCTTCTTGCAGGCCTCTGTGACCTCTGCCCATGTCTCAGGAACCTTATCAACGCCCGCGCCGGAGAGAAGCTCGGGGCTGTAATACAGGCTTCTCACGGAGGCAAGCAGCGGAATGGCGTAGATTTCGCCGTCGGCAGCTGTATTGTAGTTATAGAAGGACGGGAAGAAATCCGCTTTCAATTCGTCGGAAATCCACGCATTCGCCGGCAGCAGCAGCTCGTCCGCGACGAATGCGCTGTAGGCGCCCTCATTCAGGATATCGGGGGCCTGATTCGTGCTGATCATGGTATTCCACTTCACAGCCATATCGGCCCAGGCGACGACCTCCAGCTTGATCTTTACGCCCGGATGCTCGGCTTCGTACGCGGCGCAAAGTGCGGACAGGTACGGCTCTGTGTTGTCGCTGTACTGTGCGGCCACAAAGCTGATTTCGATGGGTTCTTCACTTGCAGAGGGAGCTTCCCCGTTGCTGGAAGCAGTGCTTTCGTTATTGTCGGCAGCAGCAGTGTCTGGAGTCTGGCTGGACGTTTTGCTGCAGGCAGCAAGGCTAAGGATCATGCAGATCGCCAACAGCAGCGCAAATACTCTTTTCATTGTTTTCCTCCTGTTTTTGTTGTTGAATTTTATTCCAGGCAGGTGATGACGTCCTCTCCTGCCTACAATACCGTGTATGCTTACTTTACATCCACCTTCAGCCTGCACTGTGCGCTTTCCATGGCTGAGAAGGTCATCGCAACGCTGCCATAGTTGTAAATACAGTTGTTTTCAGAAATGCGGCCCTCCTCCAGTGCGTGAAGCATTTCATCCAGCGCGCCGGGGAACCACGGAATCCGGCTCCAGTCGGCCGGATTATCCAGAACACACTTGCGGATTGAGCCGTCCTCCTCGAGCAGCTCTGCCCGCGGCATTTCCTCAACACCGCTCCAGACAGCGGTGCCTTTGGTACCGATGATGCGCCACTGCGCATGCCAGGAAGTCCGCATGGTGTTGGTATCCATTACAGAGTTGAAGACCAGAACCGTGTCATTTTTCATTTCAAAGATACAGGCGCCGCAGCCGTCGCCGTTGTAATGCGAGCCCACCGGGTTGTAGCTGTGGCAATAAACAGTTTTTGCGTCTGTGCCGAGGATGAAGCGCGCGGCATCGAAGCTGTGGATTGCCTGATCCTGAAGCATCGGGAACGGAAGCTGATTTCGAACGCTCTTGAGATCTGCGTTTACGTAGATCTCACAGCAAACCATCCAGATCTTTCCGAGCATACCGGATTGCACCGCATGACGAAGCGCACGGATCGCCGGCAGATACCGGCGGTTCTGCATCACATTAAAGACGCGGTCTGTGTGCTTTACCGCTTCGAGCAGGGCCGCGCCTTCCTCCCGGTTCATACACATGGGCTTTTCTCCGAAGACATGACTGCCCGCGGCAAGCGATTTCAGCGTAATATCACAGTGCGCGCCGGGATATGCCAGGTCAATGACGATATCCGGCTTTACTTCCTTCAGCGCGGTGTCAAAGTCGGAATACAGCTCGCAATCAAGGCCGTATTCCTGCCTGCGCTGCTGCGCCTGCGCAAGATTGATATCCACCATTGCCGCAATTTTGCAGTCCCTGCGCTCTTTGAGCGCGTCCAGCCATTCAGTGGAAATGACGCCGCAGCCCACCATGAGAATTCGATACTGGTTCATTGCAATCTCCTCCTTCTTATTTTCCGAATAATTTTTCTATGCGGGCAAAGGAATCCTTCGCCGCTGCGATCCAGTCTCCGTTCAGCGCAACCTCCAAATGCTGATCTGCCTCGTACTCTACAGAGAGCGCACCTTCGTACCCGATCTGATCCAGGCCGTTCCAGAAGCCGTTCCAATCCACGAGCCCATCGCCCAGCGGCGGATACAGCACGTTTCCTTTCACAGGAACACCAACGGCATCCTTGAGATGAATGTGTTTGATCTGATCTTTTCCCCAGCCATTGAGCAGGAATTCCATATCCCGAAGACCGGCCACCTGGTCATGCGAGGGGTCAAAGTTGACGCCCAGTGCAGGCGAACGGTAAGAATCAACCAAATATTTCATGGTGAAGAAATCATGACACACCATGCCCCACACATTTTCAACCGCGAGATTGATGCCGAGCCGTTCGGCTGCCGGAACCAGCACGTCAAACGCCGCAAACACCATGCCCCACCCCTGCGACAGGGAACAATCCTTTCCGATCGTAATCGGATTAGGTATCCACGGGCGGGGGCCGGTAAACAGATTGACCGTTGTAATTCCGGCATCGGCGCACGTTTCCATATCGCGGAGCGTATCGTTGATTGCCGCCTGCCGCACCTGCGGGTCGGGATTCACATAGTCAAGCTGAATAATCAGCTCGGAGAGCGTCATTCCGGCGCGTGTGATCGCGTTCATTTCCTCCGTAAGATGACTGCCTGCCCTGAGCAGCCAGCTCCGGTCGAGCTCCACCGCGTCATAGCCGATTCCGCTGAGAATGTCGCAGGTTTTTTCAATCGGGAAGGTTTTGAAGGTGCCGTTTGCAAAAAATCCGATTTTTCTTCCTTGAATCATCGTTTTATCCTCATACGTTCATGCGGCTGCAAAGATACCGCTTCAGTTCCGAATCCTCCGCCTGTTCCAGCCGCGCTGCCAGCGCGGGATTCGCGAAAACCGGGCGCGTGATTTCCTCGTCAAGGCGCGCCAGAATTTCGGTCATGGAATGATGCGTTTCGCGGGAAATCTGCCCCAGGCGGCTGCGGCTGCGGGCCTGACTTTCCGCCCGGCTTTCCGGGTACCCCAGGACATCTGCCGGTTCCAAAAGCACATCTGCGATCATCTCCAGATTTATGCTGCTTGCCCAGCCATAGCCCTTGTTCAAAGCAAGGCTGATACAGTTTGGCGCGTTGATACGTCTGGCCAGCCAGGCATCCAGCGGTTCCTGCACCAGCGCGCAGGTGATGCCCGGATACTGAAGAACCGCGTTCAAATATCCCTGTCCGGTTCCGCAGCCGCCGATGACCAAATCTGCCAGCTTCAGCTGAAGCAGCAGCGCAGAGATCAGGGCAGTGTGCAGGTACGTCAGCTCCGGTGTCTGCGCGGGGTCGCACATCCCGGCGTTAAAAATTTCATGTCCCTTTCCTGTAAATGCAGCAAGGATATCCTGATTTTTCCCGCAGGAAGAAACCTCATTTACGATTGCAATCCGCATGACCTGATCGCCGCCTTTCTCGTCATAACGCCCCTGCAGGCGTCTTGAATGTCTGCCGCGTTCAGCCCGAAGCGGTTTTTCAGGGACGGAACGGTTCCGACTTCCCCGAAGCTGCCTCGGACTCCGATGCGCCGCATCGGAACCGGCATCTGCTCTGCAAGCGTTTCGGCAACAAGGCTGCCCAAACCGCCGCAGACGTTCTGATTTTCAACCGTCACAACAGCGCCGCACTTTTCCGCATAGGCCCGGATGCAATCCGTATCTGCCGGCTGAATGGAATACAAATCGATAACCGCCGCATGGATGCCCTCGGCTTCCAGCTGCTCTGCCGCCTCCAATGCCTCCGGCAGCAGAATGCCGGCGCTGAAAACAGCAACGTCCTCGCCGTCGCGAACCAGACTTGCCTGTCCAATGGAAAATGCAGCGTCCTGCGTGTAGACCTCCGTAACCTTCTTCCGGCTGCTGCGGCAATAGACATTACCCGCAGCGGCTGCCATCATCGGTACAAATCGCTGCATCGCGGCAGTATCCGCAGGTTCGAGAATGACCATGTTCGGGATCGTGCGCATCAGACTGATATCCTCCAGCGGCATATGGGTACCGCCATTCGATGTCGCGGTAATTCCAGCATCGCCGCCGATCAGCTTTACATTGGCCTTTTGATACCCGCAGGACAGATAAACCTGATCAAACACCCGTCTTGTGATAAACGGCCCAAACGCGTGGACAAACGGAATGTAACCCTCAATGGACATCGCCGCCGCAACGCCGACGGCGTTCGCTTCCTGGATCCCGCAGTTTACAGAGCGTTCCGGAAATCGTTCCGCAAAGGCCGCTGTTCCCATTGAGCTCATCACGTCCGCCTCTATTGCGATCACGGAAGGGTTCTTCTCCGCCTCATAAATCAGTGCATCGCAGTAGACCGCACGCAATTCCCGCTCACTGTCGATCCTCAACGCACGCGGCAGCACGGCATTTGTATTGTCAATCATAGTACCCCTCCACCGGAAGCGTTTCTCTCAGGCGCCGGAGAATTTCCTGCTTCCCAATCTCGGCTTCAGTCTCGGAAATCGCCATATAGTGGCATTTCGCTGCCTGCTCGGCAAAGCAATATCCTCCGCCCTTACGCGTATTGAGGATCACCGCATGCGCATTTTCACCGGGCGCCGAACAAATTTCGGACAGCACCCGCTCAATTTCATCCACATCGTGGCCATTTACCTGCCGGACGCGCAGCCGGAACGCGGACAGCTTTTCCTCCAGCGGCTCCAGATCGGAAATATCTGCAACACGGCCGTCCAGCTGGAACCGGTTCCTGTCAATCAGGAAAATCAATCTGCCGAGCCTCTGCTGCGCCGCGAATTGAAATGCCTCCCAGACCTGTCCCTCCTGCAATTCTCCGTCGCCTAAAATGGCATAGACAAAATGCGCCTTTCCCTGCAGCTTCGCCGCCATTGCAAGACCGCAGGCCAGCGACGCTCCCTGCCCCAAAGAACCGGTTGAAACATCGATCCCGGGCGTTTTGAGCCGGTCACAGTGGCTCGGGAGCCTTGTTTCCGGTTGATTCAGCGTTCTCAGCCACTCTGTCGGGAAGAAGCCGGACAGCGCCAGCGCAGCATATAGCGCCGGGCCGCAATGTCCCTTCGACAGAACCAGACGATCTCTTCCGGCCCAGCCCGGGTCTTTGGGGTCATAGTGCATGATACATCCGTAAAGCACCGCCAGCGTATCTGCAATGGACATGCATCCACCGACATGTCCGCTGCCAAACGAAGCCATGGCGTCCAACGTCGCCATGCGGATGCGCGCTGCAAGCTCTTTTATATCCGCAGAGGCGGTATGGTATGTTTCCATTATCAGTATCCTCTTTCAAATTCATGGCTTTTGCCCTGCCGATATACCTCGTGCCTTTCCGTAATATAAGCCGGAACCGGGACATCCCACCAGCCAAAGGATTCGCCGCCGGTATGAGGGTAGTCACGGCATACATCGACCTCCAGAAGATATGGATGACCGCAGGCCAGCGCTTCCTGCAGCGCGGCGGCCACCTCTTCCCTGCGATGGATCTTTTTCGAGCGCATCCCAAACGAGGCGGCAGCCTGTGCGAAATCGGGGCTGTAAACCCCGCCGTCCTTGAGCCAGTCATTTCCAAACATATACTCCTCGCCATATGCATCATGCTGCAGATCCTTTATGGCAAGCCATCCGGAATTGTTTGCAACGACCACCACAACAGGAATGTCATACTGCACCAGCGTCGCCAGCTCCTGCATGGTCATCATAAAATCGCCGTCGCCCATCAGCGCGACCACAGGGGTATCCGGGCACGCGAGCTTCGCACCGGCCGCAGCCGGCATCGCCCATCCCATTGTAGAGAAACCGCCGGTCGTCAGGCAGGTATACGGCTGCTCAAAGCAATATTCCTGAAGAAGCTGGGCCTGCGTGTTGCCGGAGGACGTCGCAATGATGGTCTCTCCCGGCAAGCCTGCATTCATTTCGCCCAAAAGCTGAGAAATTGTACAGAATTCCGTATCAGCAGCGCGGCGCTCTGCCAGCTGCTGTGCCCAGCGTTGCTTTCTCTCAGCAATCTCCGCCTTATACTCCGGGCGCTCTTCCGTCACGGGGTACGCATCGAAAAGCTGACGCGCCACCGTCTTCAAGTCTGCAACGATGCCCAGATCCGCAGCGTAATTCTTGCCGATCTCCTCCGCCTGCATGTCCACATGGATCAGCCTGGTCTTCGGGAAAGAAAACGCCGCGCCAGCTTTATACGAGCAGGTCGTTTCGTCCGCAAACCGGACGCCAAGCGCAAGGATCACATCTGCCTGACGGCAAATCTCAAGCCCCACAGGCGTTCCCTTTGAGCCGGTATGGAAGCAATAGAGCGGATGCCGCTCCGGGAAGGCGCTCTTGCCCGCCAGTGTCGTAACAACCGCTGCTCCCCAGCGCTCAGCCAGTGCAGTCAGTTCTTCCGCCGCACGTGCTTTGAGCGCGCCGCCGCCCGCCAGTATCACCGGCCGCTTTGCGCTACGCATGATTGCAACCGCCTCGGCAATGGTCTGCTCATCGATGCTGCTGTGCGCAGCCGCATCAACTGCCGGTGCTGCGGGAAGCTCCGCCTCAAAGCTTTCGGACTGAACGTCCATCGGAACTGCAACCGCAATGGGCCCATTTCGTCCGCCGCGCATCTGTCCGAACGCACGCGCCATGATACGAGGAAGCTGATTCACGTTTTCTACGCGCCATGCGCGCTTGGTCACAGGCTCCATCGTCTTGAGAAAATTCGAATCCTGATAGCGCTCAATCTCTTGCAGGACGCCGGTTCCCTTCATGTTGGTATGTACGTCTCCGCAGAAAGACAGCACCGCGCTCGAATCCACATAAGCCGTTGCCATGCCAATGATGGTATTCAGCGAACCCGGGCCAATGGATGAGATCGTCGCAAGCGGTTTTCCCGACATGCGGAAATAACCATCCGCAATATGAACAGCAGCCTGTTCATGCTTGACCTGCAGATACCGTACTTTTCCGTCTTTGTCGCTCTGGCGCAGAGCATCGAACAGGCCAAGCACGCCATGTCCCGGTATCCCCAGCATATAGGGAACATTTTCTTTTTCGAGGTAATTTATAATATACTGTCCACCTGATACTTGCATGTTGTATTGCTCCTTCATGTTTTAGATGCGCTGTGCAGCGGATCGCCGTGCCTGTTTTCGGTTTGAGATGGGAGGTTTCTTAAAATCCAAGTCCGGAGTTTTCTTCGTATTGCATGCAGGTCTGCGACAATTTTCTGGCCGCAGCCTTCAAATATCCGATGCAGAGGTTCACCTTCTGCTGATTCATATCTCTGATGGTTGAAGAGACACCGAGCGAATATATCGGAATTCCTCTGCGGTTAAAAATCGGCACACTAATGCAGCGAACCTCCTGATTTAATTCTCCGATTTCCTCCGCATATCCAAGCTCCCGTGCCTTACGAAACTCTTTTATAAGCTCCTCCACATCAGTGATTGTATTGTCGGTATATTGCTGTATGGATGCATTTTCAAGGATAATCCGTTGGTGGCGTTCTGATAAGAACGCCAGTATTGCCCGCCCGGAAGCGGTGCAGTAAGCCGGTTCGACTGCACTGGATCTTCTGACGACCTGAATGATGTGATCCGAAAATTCCTGATGGACAAATGTGACGCCGCGCGGAGCCCGCATACACAAATGCGCATTTTCTCCGCTTTTTTCTACGACCTCCCGCATGATTGGCCTTG
This sequence comes from uncultured Oscillospiraceae bacterium, assembly GCA_934646185.1. Lineage (GTDB taxonomy): Bacteria > Bacillota > Clostridia > Oscillospirales > Oscillospiraceae > CAG-170. The sequence goes on from CAKUEH010000047.1 coordinate 11,133, forward strand.
CAAAAAATATCATTTGCAGCGGATCGATGCTCTGCCATGCGAAAAGATTCAGTTTATATCCGGCGGTGTATCGGTTGCGGCCCGCCTCAAGATATCCACTGCGTTCCATCGTTTTCAGCAGGCGATAGGCATTGCTTCTGTCCAGCCCCAGCTGCTCTGCAACGTCGCCAGCGCTGATACTTCCGCATTCCGCAAGCATGTCCAATACCTGAAGCGTATTTGCCGCAGACTGGATCGTGTGCTCCGCCATACTATACCGTTCCTCCCCACGTATCGGTTACGCTTGTGTCGAGATTATCCGTAAACCAGTGCGTTGTAACGGTTTTGGATTCTGTGAAGAAACGGACAAAGTCTTTTCCGTGGCAATGCAGATCCCCAAAGAAGCTCTGCTTATGCCCGCTGAAGGGGAAAACGCCGACCGGCACAGGGATCGCCACATTTACCCCCACCATTCCGCCGTCAGTACGGCTGACAAATTCACGCGCATAATAACCGCTTCGCGTAAAGATCACAGAGCCGTTTGCAAATGGATTATCGTTCATGATTTTCAGGCCTTCCTCAAATCCGGAAACCCGCTTGACACACAGGACGGGGCCAAATATCTCACGGTCGCCCACACTCATCCCGGGCTTGACACGGTCGAGGATCGTATGGCCGATATAGTAGCCATTCTTATAGCCCGGTACAACACAGTCCCGCCCATCCAGCGCAAGCACAGCTCCCTCAGAAAGTCCGCGTTCGATTGCGTCCAGAATGGATTTCCTGTGTTCCGCGCTGATTACAGGGCCGAGGCTGGTGCTCTTGTCATATGCCGGGCCGACCTTTTTCGTTTTGCACAGACGCACAATTTCGGCGATCAGCTTGTCCGCAATGCAGTCCTCAACTGCGAGGCAGGAGAGCGCCATGCAGCGTTCACCCGCACACCCAAATGCGGCGTTTACAATGGCTGCGGCTGTATTTTCAATGGGCGCGTCCCGCAGAACCAGCGCATGATTTTTCGCCTCGCAAAGCGCCTGTACACGCTTGCCGTTTTCTGCGGCCGCTGCATAGATATGCCTGCCGACGGCGGTGGAACCGACCAGCGTAATGCCCTTGATGTCCGGATGCGACAGCAGCAGCTCAGATTCTGTTCTGGAGCACGTAATAATGTTGACAACGCCGTCCGGAATCCCCGCCTGCCTGTAGAGCTCCGCAAATTTCATACTTGTCATCGGCGTCATGGTAGCAGCTTTCAACACATACGTATTCCCGCAGCAAATTGCCAAAGGCGTCATCCATCCCATCGGAATCATCGCCGGAAAATTCCACGGTGCAATGCCGGCAAACACACCCAGCGGCTCACGATAAAGCGACGTGTCATAGCCGTGTGAAGCATTGAGCATTGCATCGCCTAAGATCTGTGAAGAAATTGAGGTTGCAAGCTCGGTCATTTCCTGTGCCTTGCGAACATCGCCTGCCGCTTCGTTCCACGCTTTTCCGTTCTCACGGGCAACGCTCATCGTCAACTCGTCAAAATGCTCTACGATCAACTCACGCAGGCGGAACAGACACTGCGCACGCTTGGCGGAAGGCGTTGCGGCCCAGGCGGGGAATGCAGCGCGTGCCGCCTCTACTGCGGAAAGGACTTCTTCTTTTGTGCAGCATGGTGCTTCAGCGATGGTCTCGCCCGTGCTTGGATCACGGATCTGCCGATATACAGTGGATCTCGACTCCACAAACTCACCGTTAATGAATAACTTTATTCGTTCCATGGCACATTTCCTCCTATTTCCCATGCATTCTCCGGTCTCGAAACTTGTGATACTGAGATTATCATCACTCTATCATGATGCACAAAAATGCGCAAGACGTCACGCCCGTTTCCGTCATCTTGCTGTTGCGCCATTCGCATCGCTCCACCAAAAATTTTTCGTTAAAACAAATTATCCATATTAAATTGCCGTTTGCTTAGGGTGTATCTGAAAACAGCGCTTAGATGTGCAAAATGCTGAAAGCGACGCAGATCGCGGCGACCATAACAAAAGCGAGGAAGGAGTCGTCACGCTTGTCATAGCATGTCTCAGCACGGCGAAATTCCTTGAGGCGATTGAAGAAACGCTCTAGGACTTGATTCTTGCGTAATTGATAGATCAGTCTTTGATGGATAGTTACTTGATTCTTCTTTATTTAATTGGGCGGGGTTCTCCTGAATTGGAGCGTCCAACATTGGATTTGCCTGTACGGGATTTTCCCGTATAGGTTTTTCCTGTGTAGGTGATGGCGTTTTAGGCTGTTCCAGAATGGTGTACTCGATAGAACCGAGCTGACCGTTTGCGCCGCGGACGCGCGCACGGATCAGGTAGCCGTGCGCCTCCAGCTCCCGGATGCCGCCGCTGATGCTGTCAATGCCGTCCTTGCAGATACGGGCAAGCCCCTTCATGGTGTAGTCCCAGTTCTCCGGCAGGGACAGCATGAGAGATAAGAGCCCCTTCGCTTTCAGCGACAGCGACATATCCCGCAGATGATAGTTGGACATGACCGTGTAATCTCTGGTCTTTTCGATACGGAATACAGCCATCTTCGCACCTCCTTCCTCTGAAAATGAAAAGTGTTGATTTTGGACGGTTTGTCTGCCTGTACGCCTCCGCCGTCTCCCGCATGGGAAAACACCCGCACCCTGTTCAGAGCGCAAGCTACGGCGAAAGAAAACACAGATTTTCCACCCTAATCACAACACTTGAATTTGGGTATAGAAAAAGGGCGGCTGTCTGAAAAACAGTCGCCCGAAAAGGGGATATATACAAGTTATTTGCTACTCGTCCGCTTTGAAAACCGTTGATATTACTGGCTTTTTCAAAAAGTTCTGTATCACCACTCGCACCATCAAGCTGCACCAAAAAAGATGCCGCTGCGAAAAGCCCAGAAGTTTCAACTGTTTCGCCCCATAGGTACACAAT
>CAKUEH010000048.1 GCA_934646185.1 uncultured Oscillospiraceae bacterium
TCGGTTTCGTACTCCGCGGGTGCTTCCAGTGTAACTTGCCCATTCTCGCTCAGCGAAAAGCCATAATAGCCGGTATATGGAGCCGTTCACGGTCTACCCGGAGCTGTCCTCCACCTATGTGTTTGCCCGCAGTCCTAAAAACGAAAAAGAAATGGTGTTTGTGGAACGGGTGATTTTTCCGCGCCTGATCGATTTCTACACCTATGACCTGATGAACGGATTGCACCACGGCCACGCGCCCAGCCAGTGCCAAGGCTGCGGAAGATACTTTCTGACCACCAACGGTCACATCCCTAAATACTGCGACGGCGTCGCACCGCAGGACAGCCGCTATACCTGCCGGCAGTACGGCGCGATGATGCACCAGAAGGAGCAGAACAAGCAGCACCCGGTCTACCGCCTGTTCACCACCCGCACCGACACCATCCGCAAGCATCACCAGAGAGGGAAGATCTCCGATGACCTGCGGCGGGAGGCACTGTATCTGGCGGGGAGCTACCGGGACAAGGCACTGATGGACAACGACTATGCCGCTGACGGATATGCGCGGGACATGGAATTGGAACACATTTACGCGGAGGCAGAAAAGCGGCTGAAATGAGGAAGGGGGCGTTCCTGTGACGAAAAATATGTACACCGTTGCCGGGGACGGCCCCTGCAATGAAGAGCTGGCTTTGCGGATGCAAGCCGGAGACAAAAACGCCGCGGAGCGGCTCGTCTCACAGAACGAGGGTTACCTCACCGAACTGGCGCGGGCGTACACACCGTGGTGTGAGATGGAGGATTTGAAGCAGGAGGCGGCGCTGGCGCTGCTGGACGCGGCAGGGCGCTTTGATCCCGCTTACGGAACGAAGCTGCTGACCTATGCGACGCCCGCGATAGAAGCGGCGCTGTCCGACTACGCCGCGCGGTATTCTTCCTCTCTGCCCATTCCCATAAGCCGGTACAATCAACTGCGCAGGGTGGCATACCTCTGCGCCGAGGGATGGGACGCATTTGATGCTGAGTTGGCCAAGGTGGTGTGCGGAGATCTGAATGTATCTGCCAAGGTAGCTGGGGCGTTGATAAAGGAATACTGGACGCTGTTTTGCGTCCGGCAGTTGGGTGACGATGTGTTCTTCGTCAGCTGCGGCGGCGATCCCGCCGTGGCCTATGATCGCCTGATGCGCCGGACGCTGCTGATGCAGCGGATGGAGAATGCGCTGACGCCCAGAGAACTGAATCTGGTGCGAAGCTACCTTGGCATCGGTCAGCCGGACGAGATCGGCATGACTTTTCAGGAGCTGGCCATTCGGCTCAACTACAACGGCCCCAGCGGCGCGGAGAAGGCGTATAAGGCCGCGCTGCGAAAATTAAAAAAAGATTTGTACGTCGGAGCCTATGGTCGGTGGCTCTCCGCACAGAAAGCTATCCGTGCAGCCAAAGCAGAGGTGGAGCAAGATGCGGGGCATGGCACAACGCCGCAGAGAACATGGCTGGATGAAAAGGAGTTAAGATTGCCGCTATGGATGAGTATTGGGCAGACGATGGCGAAGCTCCCAAGTGGCGACAGGATATGATAATTGGGGGAAAGATAAAATGATAGAGCTACGAACAATCAACGAGAATAACTACACAGACTGTCTTAATCTTAAAGCCAGCGTTGCAAATGAAAATTTTGTGGATTCTGTGGCGTATTCTCTGGCAGAAGCATGGGCTCATTATAAAGACACCAAGCCATTTGCAATTTATGCTGATGAAACAATGATTGGCTTTGTTTCAATGTATGTTGGTGAAGAAAACTATCAAATAATCAATTTTCTTATTGATGATGCCTATCAAAAAAAGGGGTATGGAACTGCTGCTGCCAAACTCTGTATTGATTTCCTTTATAAAGAATACAAAGCAAGACGAGTTTCAGCTCCTGTAAATCAGTGCCATACAGCTGCGCAGAAGTTTTGGACAAAGTTGGGATTTGCCTATTCAGATTCCGTTGAAGATGGATATGTATTTATGAGATTGAATTTAGTGTAGCAGATAAGGAAAATTAGGCACTCATACATAACCAATATCTTTAATTTAGGGAAACGGGCGAGACGACGCCGAATATCGAAACCCTGAAACTGCTCTCAAAACTCTTCGATGTTTCCATCAATACGCTGCTCGGCTCACCGAGACAGCTTATCTGCCAATGCTGCGGGATGCCGCTTGCGGACGGCGATATCAGCAGGGAGGCGGACGGCTTCTTCAATGAGGAATAGGAATAAGAATTTTATCATTGGGTATTTCGCAACAGCGTATTACTTGTTATACCAATAACTTCGGAGTAAGGCGACACTTGAAAATTATCACAAACCTATTTTCCCTCTTGCAATTTTGGGCATACTCCATTATACTGATACTTGTTGATACTAATTGCAATCAGGGACGGAGGCGCTTTCATGGATGCCGCATTGTTTACCAAGATGCTGTCCGACAAAAACATTCTGGATTTGAGAAAGCTCGGCTATAAATTCCCACAGGCCGACATCAAAGAGTTCACGGAGCTGCTAAAAAACGGCTTCTATCATTCGCTGCCGCTCAAGGACTTCTCCGGACAGAGCATCGTCTATTTGAGCAGCATTGCACAGGTGCGCCTTTCTGCCGCCAAGGTGCTTTTGACGCCGCAGAACAGCACACAGCTTTACGGAGTCAAGGCGATGGAGGAGGAGATCGTTTCCACCTTCACAATCGAACAGGTGGACTTCACACGTGACAGTGTCCGTAAGATCCTCTCCGGTTTAGCTCCCACAGATGAAAGCGAAAGCCGCATTTTTGGCATGAAAAAGGGGCTGGAGTTTATCAGCGACCCGGCGAACCAAATCACCGAGGAGTCAATCTATCATCTCTACGAAATGGCGATTGGAGCCTATCTTCCCGAGGAAGACCGGCTGCTGCCCGGACATTTCTACCGGCATGACAGCGTGTATGTGGTCGGCGCAAAGGTGGAGCACACGGGCCTTCCCTGGCAGGCACTGCCGGAGCGCATGGGAGAACTGGTCGCGTTTATCCGCGAGGATTCCGAGATCAACGACCTGCTGAAAGCGGCGCTGATCCACTTCTACATCGCGTATCTGCACCCATACTTTGACGGCAACGGCAGAATGGCGCGGCTGATGCATTTGTGGTATCTGGTGCAGCAGGGGTATTCCTCTGCGCTGTTCGTGCCGCTCTCCGAGTATATCAACAAAAGCCGCAAGGGGTATTATGACGCCTATACGCTGGTGGAGGAGAACGCGAGGATCAGCGGTGTGGTGGACGCAACACCGTTTTTGGCTTATTTTATCGAAAATGTATATCATAAACTGAACGGGGCACTTCCGGCTGCTCAGACGACGGAGGCATTTCAAGAAGCCCTGTCCCATGGACAGGTCACTGAGAAGGAGAGAGCACTGTGGGAGTTTGTCCTCTCGGCTTACGGCGGCGCGGAGTTCTCCACCAAGCAGCTGGAAAAGGACTTCGGAAATGCCGCCTACGCAACGATCCGCAGCTTTGTCTTGAAATTTGAAAAGCTGGGACTGCTCAAATCGACGCGGTATGGGAATCGCGTGAAGTATGCAGTTCGTGTATGCTGAAAACGGGCGCGGCTCCATTAGATTGGCATGACCTGCGAGAGGCTCAGACAGCTATTTGACTATCTTCCTTGCTGGGACGGATAACGAGAATATTCAGAGATGCATCAGGACAGGAAACAGAATGAATAACTACCTTGTTGGAAAACTTTCGGAAGAGAAGTACGGAGAAATATCAGAGCCATCATAGGGGGACGGAATTTGGATAGCAAATTAATTGATCTCTTTAGAGAAAAAGTAAGGATTGCGGATCTTTCGGCATGTAATTCACCGGAGGAAGTTTATGTTGTTCTAAAGGCTGGATTTTTTGCAAAAAATAGTGATTTGCGTAGGCAAACGTGAAATTCCTTTTACTCTCGGACATTTCATGCTATACTATAAATAGCAGCAGAGGTATTCAGTAGAGGTGTTTTAATATGAATTTGTTTATTCCAAAAGACACTCTGGACTTACTATCTTATCGATCGACACTTGGGCAGAGCCTGAAACAAATATCTCTAAGCTCAACACCAATCGATAGGATTCTCGATGATATTGCAAAGTATAGAGCAGGGTATATTGATACACTAGTTCAGGAAAATTTAATAGGTTCCCGCTTCAAAAGCGATGACTCCATCATGCGGAAATATGAAAAGACGCTCGCCAATCACGGCGGCTTTAAGCAGTGCTTTAATGATGTGCTTGGATTCCGGCTTCGCTTCGACGAGTATCCTAACGACTTCCCAGACTATTTTAGAGTCGTTGATTTGCGGAACGGAAAACAGGTAGATGATGGTTATCGTGCGATTCACCTTTATTATCAGAGGGATAGTTTAGCATACCCGATAGAAGTGCAGCTATGGTGTGGCAAAGATTATTACTTCAACCTCTGGAGCCACCAGTATGTCTACAAGTACAAAAGCCCGGAAATCGGAAAAAAGCTTTATCAGGAGTATATTGCCGGTTTGATCAAAACTGAGCAGGACTTCCAAAAGAGATTGGAGGCGTTTGACAATGGGCGATAAAAAGATATACATCGTTGCAAAAATCTTTGATCAGCAGGGCTGCCTTGCCTACCTTTGCAAGACGCCCAACGAGGCCCGCTGCCTTCCCGGAACGCTGGAGGCACTGAGGGCGGATGGGGTGCAGATCGTTATTCTGGATTCTCCCGAAATCTATTCTGAGTACGCGCCATACACCTACATCGAGGATATGAAAGAGTTCATTGATAAGGTTGCGCAAATGAACCGAGTCGCGTGACCCGCAAGGCGTGCGGACTACTATTTGACTACTACCGCGAAAAACCTCGGGAGCCTTGCCCTGTAAGGCTTTCGAGGCTTTTCTTCAAAATGCCGGAAAACTGTGCGATACCAACCAAACCCTTGCGCCGCAAGGCTTTCCGGTTTGACGGCCTGATAACTCCGACTCCAAAGGCCGCTGGTTCGAATCCAGTCGGGCATACCAAAATGTGTTGATGAAAGATGCAACGCAGAAAACGCCGCACAAAAGTGCGGCGTTTTCGCATATAATGCGCCACTTTTGGAATGAAAAAGTTGCAAAAACTCGATTTTTCAAAATTTCAGTTTTGCCCCGCGAGAGGCGACATTTTGAAGATGCGCCCTGCCAGATTTGTGGTCTGGTGTGGTTCGAACACCGAGGCTTAAAAAAGAATAAGAAGGCAGGCCGCCGTTCGGCTCCCTATGTGGGAGCGGACGGCGGCCTTTTTCGACTCATAGGTGCTTATGTTGCTTTCGCTTCGTTTGTCTATCATTCCTTGGTGGTGTTGGTAATAGCTTTTGCTGGACCTTTCGGATATGCTTGCGTTACAAAAAACGAGGAGGTATCCGAGAATGGCAACCACTAAAAACTTGTGTGCTCAGATTCCCATCGACCTACATGAGCGGGTCAGTGAAGAACGAGAACGGCTGGGTCAGACCACCAGTGAGTACATCACAAATCTCATCCAAGAATAAACGGGATCGTCCGTCAGTTCCGGGACCATGAACAGCCCAGCTGCACTGCCTACACGCCCTCTGCGGAGGTCATGCGGCTGGACAATGCCATCAACCGGGGGCTGGAGCAGCCGGCCTCGCCGGAAGCGGTGATGGCGCTGATCCTGCAGGGCGCGGCAGCGCGGTATGCCTGCTGTCCAGAGCCGTCTGCCGAATCTGAGCCGTCAGATAGTCTGACAGAGGCGGATTGGAGACGCTTCCAACGAGCGGTTTCCCATATCACCATCTCACAGGATACCGAAGTAACTCTTATATTTACGGATAAAAAAGCGACAGGAAAGGACGAATGATCCATGGAAGCGACAGCAGCCACCTTAGAGCGGCGGGTGCGGGTGATCCCCGCAACCAGAAAACCGGAAGAACTGCACAGAGACCATGACGGAAAAATGCGCGTAGCGGCCTACTGCCGCGTCTCGACGGACAGCGAAGAGCAGCTCAACAGCTATGAGGCGCAAAAGACCTACTACACCCAGAAGATCCAGGACAGCCCGGACTGGGAGATGGCAGGGATCTATGCCGATGAGGGCATCTCCGGCACCAGCCTGAAAAAACGGACGCAGTTCAACAAGATGATCACCGCCTGCAAGCGGGGACACATCGACCTCATCATCACCAAGTCTCTCTCCCGCTTTGCCAGAAACACGGTGGATTGTCTGGATACGGTGCGGCTCCTGAAAGCAAACGGCATTGGGGTGTACTTCGAGAAGGAAAACATCAACACCCTCACGGAATCCAGCGAATTTCTCATCACCCTGTTCAGCGGCTTCGCCCAGGCGGAATCCGAGTCTCTCAGCAAGAATGTCGCATGGGGAAAGCAGAAGAGCGCGGAGGCGGGAAAGGTCACCTTCCAGTACAAAAAGATGCTGGGATACCGGAAGGGGGCGGACGGACAGCCGGAGATCGTACCGGAGGAAGCGGAGATCATCCGCCGCATTTACCACAGGTATCTGGACGGCTGCACCCTGGGACAGATCAAGCGGGAGCTGGAGGAGGACGGTGTTCCCACCGCACAGGGTGTAGAGCGCTGGTCTCCCTCCATCATCCACAATATCCTGACCAATGAAAAGTACATTGGAGACGCCCTGCTGCAGAAAACCTATGTGACGGACTGCATCAACAAAAAGGTCAAAAAGAACCGTGGTGAACGCACGATGTACTATGTGGAGAACAGCCACCCGGCCATTGTCTCAAGGGACCTGTTCAATCAAGTGCAGCAGGAGATGACGCGCCGGTCCAGCAAACGGAAGGTGCTGCAAAAGAGCGGAAAAACGGAACTTGGAAAATACTCCGGTAAATACGCGCTGACAGAACTGCTGGTGTGCGGCGAGTGCGGCTCCCCCTACAAGCGGGTCACATGGGCCAGAAATGGGAAAAAGCGCATCGTATGGCGCTGTGTCTCCCGGCTGGAGTTCGGTACAAAATACTGCCAGCACTCCCCGACACTGGATGAGGTCAAGCTGCACAGCGCCATCCTCGCGGCCATGAACGAGTACGCCGCCATCCGGCAGGAGGTCTGCCCCGATGTGCTGACCATGGCGGAGGAAGCCAGGCAGGCGTTATCTCAGGCTGGTGCACGGCTGCTGCAGCTGAAGAAGCGTATGGATGCGGTGAGCCGGGAGCAAAGCGATGTGCTGGATCGGCTGCTCGTCAACATGGCCGATACCGAGCTGAATGCCAGAATGAAAGCGCTGACGGATGAGAAGGAATCCCTTAAGGCGCAGATCGCAGACGCGCAGCAGGCAGAGGTCAATCTGGAGGAACAGGCTGCCAGACGCCGGCAGATGTGGGGCAGTATCATGGAATGCGCCGCGGGCTACACGGAATTTGACAATGAGCTCGTCCGGCAGGTCATCCAAAAGATCACGGTGGAGGATGCGGAAACCATCCACATCCACTTCCGAGACTCGGATGTGGTGCTGGAACAGGAAGTAGAATGAATAGAAAAGGGAGAAAGGAAATGGCCATTTTTATAACCGGTGATACGCACGGTGATTTCAGCAGGCTCCTGCCTGCAGCATTCCATGAGCAACGTGACCTGACCAAAGAGGATTACCTCATCATCTGTGGAGACTTCGGCGGTGTCTGGGATGGCGGCGATGCGGAGCAGCAGTGGCTGGACTGGCTGGAGACCAGGTCCTTTACCACGCTGTTCGTCAGCGGAAACCATGAAAACTATGATCTGCTCCGCAACTATCCAATCAGCCAATGGCACGGCGGCTTGGTACAGGCCATACGCCCCAGCGTCCTGCATCTGATGCGGGGCCAGCTTTATAACATCTGCGGAAAGCGGATATTTACCATGGGCGGCGCCAGCAGCCACGATATCCGGGACGGCATTCTGGAACCGGATAATCCGGACTATGAGCGAAAGCTGCGGCAGCTCAACGCCACAGGCGCTCTCTACCGAGTCAATCACCGCTCCTGGTGGAAAGAGGAACTGCCCGGCGAGGACGAATACCGGACCGCAAGAGAAGCACTGGACAAAACAGGTTGGGACGTGGACTACATCATCACCCACTGCTGCCCCAGTAGCATTCAGGACACATTCAGCGGTGGGTTGTTCCAACGGGATGCCCTGACAGACTTTCTCGATGAGGTTCGAGAGCGATGCCGATTCCAATACTGGTTTTTCGGACACTACCACGAAAACATGGTGGTAGAGAAAGAGTTCGTAATGCTCTATAATCAGATTATCCGACTGAAATGATGAGTGGAGGCACACTGGCGATTGGCCGATGTGTCTCCACTTTTTATTTAAGTAAGTTTTTCACAAGCTCAGACATAAATCTTTGTCCGGGTTCACGAATAGCTTTCCCGACTACGTTATGCCATTGTGTTGACGCAGGCTACGCCCAAAACAAAAAACAGGAGGAAACAAACATGACGATTGATAGCGCAAAGGATCTTCAAATGAAAGGCTCGTAAAATTGGTCTATTGGACTTGACGTTTTATGTATTTTCACGTATACTTAATTTACAGATTCACGCGCACATTTACAGATCATTCATCCGTCATCACAAGATGCTGGGGGTTCGAATTGCAAAACGGAAAATCGAGCCTCAAAAGCCCGCAAACCCTTGCGACACAAGACTTTGCTCCTGCATCTTTTCTGTCAACACCCGACAGAAGCCTACCGTTTTTGCTTGCGGTAGGTTTTGCTTTTTGCCGTTTCCGCAGTAAAAAGGGGACGAACTTCTTTGCATAGCCCCATTGCATTCTTCTTTAAAAAATTTAAATTCCCCTGCAATAAATTATCCTTTCTGTGCATTACACGGATGACAGGAGACGGAAGCCTATGCTCAGCTTGCTGATGACAACCGAATACGCCCCGGCAGAGGATCGGCACGAGCTGCAGCAGTTGATCCTCCGCGTTGCCGGCGGTGAGCGTGAAGCACTCGCGGAGCTGTATCAACGCACGCGCTCGGCGGTGTACGGCCTTGCGCTATCCTACCTTAAAAACGCGCACGACGCGCAGGACATCACGCAGGATGTTTATGTACAAGTGTGGGACTGCGCGGAGCAATACCGTCCAACCGGTTCGCCGATGGGCTGGCTGCTGGCGGTCTGCCGCAATCTCTGCCTGATGCGCCTGCGGCGCGAGGAGCGTCATGCCGCGCTCAGCGAGGAGGAATGGGACGCCATTCCCGCGCAGGAGTGCGGACTGGACGCCGATGAGCGCACCCTTTTGCAGCAAGCGCTGGCAAGCCTTGCGGACGAGGAACGGCGTATCGTGCTGCTCCACGCGGTCACGGGTATGAAGCACCGGGAGATCGCGGCGCTGCTGGAGCTGCCGCTTCCGACCGTCCTGTCGAAATATCACAGAGCATTGAAAAAAATGCGAGCTTATCTGGAAGGAGACGACGCCAAATGACCAACGAAAAAATGGAGCAGCGTCTGGCCGCGGCGGTCGAAAAGACCGCGCCGAACGATGTGGACGGCGTTCTCTCCCGCTGTGAAGAGCGGAAAGGAACGGTCATTCCCATGACGACAAAGAAAACGACGAAGAGAAAATGGACATCGCTCATTGCCGCCTGCCTTGCGGTGATGCTGCTCGGCGGCGGAGGGCTGTTCTACCAGCGGGCGAACGCGGTAGCCTCCGTGGTGTCGCTGGACGTGAACCCGAGCATCGAGCTGAAGGTGAATCGGAGCGAAAAGGTGCTTGTCTGCACGCCGCTCAACGAGGACGCGAAGGCCATCCTTGCGGATATGAGCAATGGCGCCGACCTCAAGGGCGCGAAGCTCGATGTGGCAGTAAATGCCATCGTAGGCAGCCTTGTGCGAAACGGATATCTCAACAGCATTTCCTCCGCCATCATGATCTCGGTGGAGGACAGGGATACCGCCCGTGCGGAAAAGCTCCAGCGCGAGCTGACGAGCACCGTGGATGGCGTTTTGCAGACGAGCGAGTCGCGGGCGTCCGTCCTGACACAGACGCTTACGCAGGACGCGGGACTGGAGCGGCAGGCGCGGGAAAACAGCATTTCGACCGGAAAGGCGGCGCTGGTGAATCGCGTCCTCGCCCTCAACTCCGCGCTGAAGTTTGACGCGCTGGCGAAGCTCTCGGTCGAGGAACTGAAGGATCTTGCCGAGGCGGGCGCGCCCGCCATGCCCATTGGCAAGGATGCCGCCGCCACCGCTGCGGAGCAGTACGCCGGAACGACGGCACTGGACTCCGTCACGGTGGAGGTCGATTCGGAGCTGGACGAATCCCCCGCACACTATGAGGTGGAGCTGCAAACGGCATGGGGCGAGTTCGAGTATTTGGTGGATGCCTACACCGGTAAGGTGCTCAGCGGGCAGAAAGATTTATTGGCCGCCGTTTCCGCATCGAATGAAACGACGAAGCCCTCTGGTCAAAAGCCCGCGCCGTCCGGAACGGTGCAGGATATCGGCTACGCCAAGGCAAAGTCCATCGCCCTGAACCATGCGGGCTTGAGTGAAAATCAGGCGTATGACATGGACATTGAGCTGGATGATGAGGACGGAAAGCTCGTCTACGAGGTCGAGTTCAAATCCGGCAATATGGAATATGACTACGAGATCGACGCAGTCTCCGGCGCGATCCTCAAGCATGAGGCGGAGTTGGACGATTGATCTTGTGTATCTGCCGCCGGTCCGATGACCGGACTGGCGGCAGGTGCGTGCCAAAAAAGAAGCCGTCCGAGAGCAATTACTCTCGGACGGCTTCTCTTGCTACTCCGTACCGTCCGGTTGACCCCATAGGTCACATTGTGTACCTACGAACATTAACCACAGGGGCTACGGGACTTTTTCCTTTCTTTTCATACCCGTTATTTTTCACCCAAATGGGTGAAAAAGTGAAATAAAGGGCGGAATTAGATTTTCGGCCAAAAAGCGGAGATGTCCTCATGCTGCATATGCCGGTCATGTACTTGATGTCGGCCTTTGTATGACGCTTGTGTTGCTATTCTGCGAAACATCAGGTGAAAGGATACGCAGTCATATGCATCAGGCCTGACGAAGCGGCATTAATGTTTTTCAAGCTGCTTATAAGAAAACACGGCTTACACCTGCTCTGCAAATTTGCATAGAACAGTCCTTTATTCTATGCTTGCATCGGAGCTGCGGCCGCGGAGAGCGGAGCAAAATATCAGGATTCGGCGAATGACCGGAGACGGCCGCGTGACAGCGGGGCAAAAATCCGAACACTTTTGGAGAAAGGGTGAAAACGGCTGTGGGTTACTTTTCAAATTGTGCGATCGACCATGAGGAAGCTGCCGCTTTTGAGCGTGCGACCGGCAGTTATCCGACCAGACGGGAAACATTGAACTACTATTTAGAAACGCTGACCATGGCGCTGGAGGAACTGGGCGGAGGACATCCTCACGACCCATTTCCCTCAGAGCATAACAGCTCCTCCCGCTCGACGCGACGATACCGGTATTTCGAAGTGCCGTGGGCAAAGCCGACTGTGCAGGATCTACTCGCGGCAATCGCGGAGGTCCGTGAACTTATTCGGAGTACAGACCGAGAAGCGGACGGTTTCGGAGATGCAGCAGGAGACGCCGCCGGCCGGAGCGCAAAGGAATGTTTAAAGCGCCCGCTCGCAGCATAGGAGATATGACATGGAAAGGAATTTCGAGAGAGACTTGAATGGTATGGCGGCAGAGAGGGAACACAACTTGGAGGAATACTACGCTTATATGGCGGTTCGTGTACTTGATGGCTATGGTGCCGGACCATGCGATGGGGAACCGTGTGTATTTCATTTCTTGGATAGTTATGAATGCACGATATATGTTAAATCGGAGCAGATGGAGGGCAGTTATTGGATCCGCGCGGACGGGGGGCGAGGCTTGTGGAATTACGCCTATTCCGCGGCGCCCACCAGAGGAGAAGACGGTATGCTTCATTGCAACATCGATTCCTACCTCCGCCAAGGACTCACGCCGTCGGAATACCGAGATTTTGAGGAAGGCTCGCTGTTGACCGACGTGACAGGTGATACGATAACCTTTCTGCGGAGAAAGGACCATAAAGCGGAAAATGTTACCGAATTCACTGGACGGTGGGGCGTTGAGACCATTGTTGATTACGCTTTGAGAGACCTGTTCTTCGCACCCCGCGGGCTGATGCTCGCGGGAGATGACGTGGAACGCCTCAGTTTTGTCTATGAAGATGATAACGGCAAAGCGGCCAAGAACACTGTCGGCGTTTGTCATGTCGTGCAGGAACTTCTGAGCCATTCCCATGATTTGCATAAGCGTGATCTGAACAAATTGATCGAATGGCTAGACGAGCGTATCGATTTTCAATATGTTCAGGAGCTCGAATTTTTAACGAGGACGGGCCGTTACAAGCTGCGGCTGGCAGGAAAAGACCTGATGAGCGTGCGGATTTATGACCGAAGATTTAAGAAGGTTCTGGAAAGTTACCTCCCCATGGGTTCGAAAAACAGGAAACAGCAGGTAAGGCTGTTCCTCGGCATA
>CAKUEH010000049.1 GCA_934646185.1 uncultured Oscillospiraceae bacterium
TCGAAAAACCTGCTGTAGGGGCCGGCGACTCTGCCGGCCCAACAAATGTTACGAATTCGCCGAAGATTTCCGGAAAACAGTGCATTCTGCCGGGCGGAGCAGAGCCGTTCGCGGGCTGAATGGCCGCGGCGGGTCTGACTATTTGCCGGAGTCGAAGTCCGACTCCGTTCTTGTGCGCAGACGGCTGATGGCGTTTGTCAGGCGTTCTGTCTCCTTCGGAAACAGGCCGGACGCGATGGCCGTGCGGATGGGGAGGATCTCATAGCGGCTGCCGTCGGCATCCTTGCCGCTGTCGAGCAGATACAGAGGGGTGTAGCTGACGTTCGTCAGCGCCGTTTCGCCCGTTTCGCCGTTTTTGGTGAATTGCAGGTTCAGAATGACCGATTCCTCGCAGCCGCTGGCGTAGCTGCTGCTCTGGCTGGAGAAGAAGTTGCCGAGACTGTAGGCGACAAAGCAGGTCTTTTCCTTTCCGTCGTCCGTCGTGATATCCATCGTCTCCATCCGGCCCACCAGATGGCTGTGCGAGCCGATGATCGCGTCTACGCCGCGCGCGAAGAGCTGCTTTGTGATGGATTCCTGCGTTTTGGTGGGCTCGAGCGTCGCTTCGCTGCCCCAGTGGAGCATGACGAGGATGATATCGGGCTTCAGCGCCTTCGCTGCGTCCACCGAGTCCAGAAGCGCGCTCATATCGAGCTTTTCGTAATCCGTGCTGTAGTCCTTGTAGAGCAGATTCACCGCGTATTCCGCGCCCTCCGGCAGCTGAAGGCCGCCGAGGCCCTTCGTATAGGCGATGATCGCGATCTTCATGCCGCTGACGGTCTTGAGCACGACGCCGCCGTTCTTTGCGTGCTCGGCCTCGCTCGCATATGTACCCGCGTGGTCGATGCCCGCGCTCGTGAGCGTGTCGAGGGTGCTTTGCAGGCCGGACAGGCCATTCTGGATGGAGCAGGTGTTGGCTGTCTGCAAAAGATCGAAGCCGATGGTCGACAGCGTCGTGGCCAGAGACTCCGGCGCGCGGTAATCCGGCTTTCCGGCATACGGCTCGCCGCAGAAATTGCATTCCAGATTGCCGATGGTGAGATCCGCCGAGAGCGTGTAGCCGGATACGGCGGCAAAGCTTTCGGCAAACTGATAGCTGCCGTCCGGCTGTCTGGCGTCGGCAAGCAGCTCGTCCGTTATCATGATATCGCCGACGGCGGCGATATTGACGGTCGCGTCCGGCTCAGTCTGCAGCTCCAGTGTGCTGTCTTTTTTGGCATAGAGCTCCGGATGCTCGCGCCGGTTGCGGCAGCCGCGCAGAATCAGAATCAGAGACAGAATCACGATCACAAGCAAAACGACGGCCAGCACCCGCTGGCGCATCAGGAGCTTTCGCTTCTGCTCCTGCCGGCGCAGCCTGCGCGCCTCCAGCAGCTCCTCGTTCTGCCTGCGTTCCATATTATCCATGCATTCGCCTCCTTTGGATCGTGTAACTAATACAATATAGCATAGATTCCGAAAAAAGACAAGCCGCTTGGATTTTAACGCGGAATATGATATAATCCAATATATTTTGCAACAGAGGGACAGATTATGCGTCAAACAAGCAAACGCGCGCGGCGTTCCCGGGTGCTGATGATCGTGATTTTTGTGCTGCTGGCAGCGCTTGTGCTGTGGGGGCTGGCCGCGGTATTCAACCGCCTGTTCCATTACGGCGCGAACGCGACCGTCAGCGCAAAGGACCGCGAGCAGCTCACGCCGGTCGAGCCCAGCGCGGCGGACGAGCCGGACGACACCCCCAAAAATACATACGATCCTGCCTGCTTCTACCGCGACGGCGAGTTTCTCCGCTATGAAAGCGATACCGTGACCAGCCAGATCGGCATCGACGTCTCTGCGCACCAGCAGCAGATCGACTGGCAGCGCGTCGCGGAGAGCGGCGTGCAGTTTGCGATTTTGCGCGTGGGCTACCGCGGGTACACGGAGGGCGCGATCCAGGAGGACACATATTTCGCGCAGAATCTGGAGGGCGCCATCGACGCCGGGCTTGACGTGGGCGTGTATTTCTTCTCGCAGGCCATCGACGAGCAGGAGGCGCGGGAGGAGGCCCGGTTCGTGCTGGACAGGATCTCCGGCTATCAGCTCGCGTTCCCGGTCTTCTTCGACTGGGAAAAGATCGGCTCCGAGGCACGCAGCGACACGATGGATCTGACGTCGCTGACCACCGTGACCGACACGTTCTGCACCGAGATCGAAAATGCGGGCTATCAGGCCGGGCTCTATTTCAACCAGCAGCTCGGCTATGAGGAGCTGCATCTGCCGAGCCTGCAGCCGTATACGTTCTGGCTGGCCGAATACAACGATACGCCGTCGTTCACCTATCACTTCGACCTCTGGCAGTATTCCGCCACAGGCACGGTCGACGGCATCGAGGGCGACGTCGATCTCAATCTTGCGTTTTTCGGGAAGTAAGTCATGAAGAAAGAAAAATCAAAGCTGTCCGCCCGCCTGCCGTTCGCGGCAAGCATGCTCATCTTCGGCACCATCGGCCTGCTGCGCCGGTTCATCGATCTGCCGAGCGGCGTGATCGCCTGCTTCCGCGGGCTGCTGGGCTGCGTCCTGCTGCTGCTTCTGCAGCGCCTGCGCGGAAAAAAGCCGGATGGGGCCTCCATCCGGCGGTATCTTCTGCCGCTGCTGATCTCCGGCGGCATGATCGGCTTCAACTGGATGCTGCTGTTCGAGGCGTACCGCTACACGAGCATCGCCGTCGCGACGCTCTGCTATTACACGGCCCCGGTCATGCTGATCCTGGCCTCTCCGTTCGTCTTCCATGAGCGGCTCACCGCGCGGCAGCTCGTCTGCGTGGCGCTGGCGGCATGCGGCATGGTGCTCGTCTCGGGTGTTCTGGACGGCGGCGCGCTGCCGGACGGGACGCTGACGGGCATTGCGCTCGCCGTCGGCTCGGCGGTCTTATATGCCGCCATCACCGCTGTGAACCGGAAGGCGCTCTCCCGGATGGACGCTTATGACAAGACCACCGTGCAGCTTGGCGCGGCGGGACTGGTCATGGTGCCGTATCTGGCGCTGACAGGCGGCTTTTCCGGCCTGCATCCGACGGCGCTGTCCGCCGGACTGATGCTTCTGGTGTCGCTGACGCACACGGCGATCCCGTATGCGATGTATTTCGGCACCATGGTGCGCCTGCCGACGCAGACTGTCGCGCTCATGAGCTATCTCGACCCCATCACGGCCCTGATCCTCTCGGCGCTCGTCCTGCACGAGCCGCTCTCTCCCGCCGGCCTGACCGGAGCCGTCTTAGTCCTCGGCTCCACGATCCTCAGCGAGCTCTGGGGCGGGAAAAAGCAATGATGCCTCAAGGCTCCCCTTCCAGGTGCACCGCCAAATCTCACTGTAGGGGCCGATGCCCATCTTCGGCGCTAAGAGCCGCGCGATGCGCGGTTGCGCCTCGAAACTAGCCTGCGGGCGTCGCATCGGCCCATGAGGAAGCTGCGAATTCGCCGAAGGTTTTTGTATAACGGCTGCGCCCTGCCGGGCCGGCAGAGTCGCCGGCCCCTACAGGAAGTTTTTTGATTCGCCGTATCCTGTAGGGGCGGACGACTCTGTCCGCCCGCAGAACGTACCGGGTTTGCGGAAATCTTTGGCGAATTCGCGATTTCCTCAAGGGCCAATGCGGCCCCGCCCCTGTAAAGACGCCGTCCCCTGCCGCACAGAGCGCGGCAGGGGACGGTTTTGCGTTTTTCGGAGATCGCGGCTCAGCCAGCCTGATGCCCGCGGGACGCGAGCAGGCTTTTGCCGCAGTGCGGGCAGCTTTCGCCGTCGCTGCGGCCGAGGCGTCCGCCGCAGAAGGGGCAGCGCCAGCACAGCAGCCAGACCGCCGCGTAGCCAATGGCGAACAGCGCCGTAAACAGGAAATACACCGGCTTCGACACGCCGCAGCCGATGAGAAAGCTGGCAAGCGTCAGCGCAAGCAATGTGAATAACAGGATCCTGACCGTTTTCAGATTCATAGAGAAGCCTCCCTTGTCTTCCTCCGTCCGAACCGCCATGTTTTCCAGTTTCTTCTGCTTGTAGTATAGCACACTATGTGAAATTCGTATACTGCCAGATTGAAAATTTGTGCAACTTTTCTATGTCTGCTGCGCGTCGATGCGCTCCTTGAGGTCGTTCAGATAGACCCAGCGCTCCGTTTTCGCGTCCAGCTCCGCCGTCAGCCGCTCCTGCTCGTCCGTCAGCACCTGCAGCCGGACGTAATCGCTGCCGCAGGCCTCCTGCTCCTGTTTGCAGGCGGCCAGCTGCGCTTCCAGCTCTGCGATCACGCTGTCGATCGCGTCAAATTCCCGCTGCTCGTTGTAGGAGAATTTCAGCTTCTTCTCGCGCGGACGCTCGGGGGCCGGTCTTTCCGGCCGTTCGGGCTTCTTCTCCTCCGCGGGCGTCCGCTTGCGCGCCCAGTCGGACCAGTTGCCGGTAAACACGTCGACGCGGCCCTCCGGGCGCACCTCGAAGATGGTGTCCGCCAGCTTGTCGAGGAAAAAGCGGTCGTGCGAGACGGCGATAACGGGGCCGGGGAAGCCCTGCAGATAGTCCTCCAGAATGGAGAGCGTCGTGATATCCAGATCGTTTGTCGGCTCGTCGAGCAGCAGCACGTTGGGCGCCGCCATGAGGATGGACAGCAGGTATAATCTCCGCCGCTCGCCGCCGGACAGCCGCCCGATGGCGGTTTGCTGCAGGTCGGGCGGGAACAGAAAGCGCTCGAGCATCGTCTTGGCGGAGAACGTGCCCTCGTCCGTCTTCACCTGCGCGGCGACGTTGTAAATAAAGTCGTACACCCGCTGGTTCAGATCCAGCTCGCGGCCTTCCTGCGAGAAATGGCCGATTTTGACCGTCTCGCCCAGCTCGACCGTTCCGCTGTCCGGCGGAAGCTCGCCCGCGAGCACGCGCAGGAGCGTCGATTTGCCCGCGCCGTTCCGGCCCACGATGCCGATGCGGTCATTGCGCAGAAGGCCGTAGGAAAAATCGCGGAAGATCGTCCGCCCGTCGTAGCCCTTGGAGACATGCTCCAGCGTGATGATCTTTTTGCCGAGGCGGCTCGAGGCCGCCGAAAGCTGCACCGCGCTGTCGCGCTCGGGCGCTTTCTGCTCCTTCAGGTCTTCATAGCGCTGGATGCGCTCCTTGCTCTTCGTGCTCCGGGCCTGACAGCCGCGCAGGATCCATTCGCGCTCGACGCGCAGGATCGACTGCCGTTTGCGCTCGGACGCCTCCGCCATCTGCGCGCGCTGCTCCCGCAGCTCGAGATAGCGGGAGTAATTCGCCTCGTAGTGGTAGAGCTTTCCGCGCGAAAGCTCCGTGATGTGGTTCACGACGCGCTCGAGAAAATACCGGTCGTGCGTGACCATGACCAGTCCGCCGCGGAATTTTTTCAGCCAGTCCTCCAGCCACTGCACCATCTCGGTGTCCAGATGGTTCGTCGGCTCGTCGAGTACCAGCACGTCCGCCGGGTGGATGAGCGCCGCGCACAGCGCGGCGCGGCGGCGCTCGCCGCCCGAAAGCGTGCCGATCAGCCGGTTTGTATCCGCAAGACCGAGCTGCGTCAGCATGCGCTTGGCCTCATATTCGTTCAGCTGCCGGAATTCCGGCGGCATGCTGGCAAAGACCTGCTCGAGAAGGGTCAGCTCGTCGCGCATGTCCGGGTTCTGCGCAAGCACGCTCACCTGCAGATTCGGCTTGCGGGCGATCGTCCCGCCGTCCGGCGGGAGCTTTCCGGCCAGAACCTTTAAAAACGTCGATTTTCCGGTGCCGTTGATGCCGATGACGCCGGTCTTATCGCCCTCGTTCAGATAAAAGTCCACATCGTCCAGCAGCTGACGGCTGCCGAAATTAATGGAAAGATGCTCCGCGGATATCAGCATAAAATTCCTCCTGCAAGGGGTTTCTGTATCTATTCTATCACAGCTTCCGCCGGAAATCACGCGCTTCTTGCATTTGTTCCGTGTTTCTGCTATCATGGGGGCGAAAAACCGATGAAACGGGGGGGATTGTTTATGGAGCCTGTGAAGCTGCTGGCGCTCGATCTGGACGGGACGCTTCTGAACTCCCAAAAGGAGCTGACGCCGCGTACCCGCGACGCGCTCTATGCCGCGGCGGAGGCGGGCGTCGAGATCGTGCCGACGACGGGCCGTTTTTTTACCGGCATGCCGGAGGTCATTCAGAAGCTGCCGTTTCTGCACTACGCCATCACCATCAACGGCGCGCAGGTCTATGATATCCGTGAGAACAAAGCCGTCAGCACGGCGGAGATCCCGCTGGAGACCGCCCTGCGGGTTCTGGGCTATCTCGACGGCTTCCCCGTGATCTACGACTGCTATCAGGACAACTGGGGCTGGATGACGCGCAGCATGCAGGAAAACGCCGCCGCGTTCGTCCCCATCGACCACACGCTGCACATGGTGCGCAGTCTGCGCACGCCGGTCGACGAGCTCAAGGCGTATCTGCGGAAGCAGAACCGGGGCGTACAGAAGCTGCAGCTGTTCACGCCGGACGACGCGCTGCGCCTCGGGCTGCTCAAGGACCTTGCGGAGCGCTTTCCCAGCCTGAGCGTCAGCACGTCCATGCCCTGCAACATCGAGCTCAACGACGCGCACGCCAACAAGGGCGAGGCCATCGCGTCTCTGGCGGCCTATCTCGGCCTGCCGATGGAAGCGACAATGGCCATCGGCGACGGGCTGAACGACAGGAGCATGATCCGGATGGCGGGCGTCGGCGTGGCCATGGCGAATGCCGCGCCGGAGATCCTTGCGATCGCGGACGAGACGACCGCCTCGTGCGACGAAGACGGCGCGGCGCTTGCCATCGAGCGGCACTGCGTACCGGGAAGGGCGTAACGGAAATGGTCGACTGCCACATTCATATGGTGCTGGACGGCGTCAACTGGAAGGACGCCATCGCGCGGCACAGCGCCGCGCCGCAGGAGGCGCTCATCCGGAAGACGCTGGAACGCTATCAGGCGCTGGGGTTTACCTATCTGCGCGACGGCGGCGACCGTTGGGGCGTGTGCGGTCTGGCGGCGAAGCTCGCGCCGGAATACGGCATCCGGTACCGCTCGCCGGGCTTCCCAATCCACAAATCCGGGCATTACGGCGGCTTTATCGGGCGCGGCTTTGCAGAGCTCGCCGAGTACCGCGCGCTTGTCCGCGAAGCAAAGCGGCAGGGCGCGCATTTTGTGAAAGTCATGATCTCCGGCCTGATGGATTTCGACCATTACGGCGTTCTGACCGATGAGCCGCTGCCGCCGGAGCTGATCCGGGACATGATCGCCTGCGCGCATGACGAGGGCTTTTCCGTTATGGCCCACGCCAACGGCGACGAGACCGTGCGCGCGGCGCTTGCGGGCGGCGTGGACTCGATCGAGCACGGCGCGTATCTCACGGACGAAACGCTCTGCCGTCTGGCCGAGTCCCATGCCGTCTGGGTGCCGACGCTCGTGACGATCGGCAATCTCATCGGCTGCGGCCGCTTCCCGGACGGGGTCTTAAAGCCGCTGCTGGCCTATCAGATGAACGCCGTCAAAAAAGCCGCCGTGCTGGGCGCAAGGATCGCCTGCGGCAGCGACGCGGGCGCGTATCGCGTCCTGCACGGGCAGGGCGCTCTGGACGAGCGCGCGCTCCTGCGCCGCGCCATCGGAGACGGTGCGGACGCGGTGCTCGAAGCGGGCGACGCCGCGCTCATGGCGCGGTTCTGAATCTGAACCTAAAAAAATATCTGTTTTTGCATCTTTTTATAGTACCAGTATCGGATATAATCAGGGTATCCCAATAAAAGAGGTACTCCGGTATGAAAAAGAGAAACGAAACCATCCGCATGCTGATCCTGAGCGCGATGTTCGCCGCGCTGTGCTGTGTGACGACGATGCTTGTGCAGATCCCGACCGTCGCCGGGTATACCAATATTGGAGAGGGCATGTGCCTGCTTTCCGGTCTGGTGCTCGGCCCGTGGTACGGCTTCTTCGCCGCCGGGATCGGCAGCGGTCTTGCCGATCTGCTGGCAGGCTACGCGCACTATGTCCCCGGCACATTCCTCATCAAGGGCCTTGTGGCGCTGGTGGCTGCGCTGCTGCTGCGGCCGCTGCTGAAAAAAGGCGAAAAGATCCCGTTCTGGCGTCTCGCACTTCTCGAGCTGCCGTCCGAGGCCATCATGGTCGCCGGTTATTTCGGCTATAAGGCGCTGATCCTCGGCAAGGGTCTCGCCGCCGCCGCGTCGATCCCCAACAATCTGGTGCAGGCCGCCGTCGGCATCGTGCTGTCCGTCGTGCTCTACACCGCGCTGTCCAAGGTTCCCGAAATTCATAAGGCATTCTGGAAGGGTGAATAAATCATGTATGAAGAACTTACTGCGCAGGCGAAGCAGGCCGTTACGGAGCTGCTGGACATTGCAAAGCTGAAGCCCGGCAAGCTGTTTGTCATCGGCTGCTCGTCGAGTGAAATGGTCGGCGCGCGCATCGGCAAGGGCTCGAGCCTCGAGGCTGCGCAGGCCGCGTTCGCGGGCATTTATCCCGTCCTGCAGGCGCGCGGCATCGAGCTTGCCGTGCAGTGCTGCGAACACCTCAACCGCGCGCTTGTCGTGGAGCGCGATGTGGCCGAAGCACATGGCTTTGAAATCGTCAACGCCATTCCGCAGCTGCACGCGGGCGGCTCATTCGCCATGACGGCGTGGGCCAATTTCAAAGATCCCGTGCTCGTCGAGACAATCGTCGCCGACGCGGGGCTCGACATCGGCGGTACGCTCATCGGCATGCACCTGCGCCGCGTCGCGATTCCCGTGCGCCTGTCGGTCAAGAAGATCGGCGAGGCCAATATCCTCTGCGCCCGCACCCGCCCGAAATACATCGGCGGCGCCCGGGCCGTCTATCAGGAGCTGTAAACAAAAGCGCCAGCCGGACGGCTGGCGCTTTTTAATGCTTATGGTGCCGCTCAGATGATCTTGCCGAGGCCCGCGGTCTTCGCGGCCTGTGCGGCGCGGCGCAGAGCGGAGACGGGCTCGCCCTCGAGGAAGTAAGCGTACATGTCGAGGATCATCCCGGCCAGCTCCGAATCAGCCTCCAGCCCGGAGACCTCCTTCAGAACCTTCGCGGCCTCTTCCTTCGACTGCTCGACGCCCGCCTCGTTCAGATAGCGGTACACTGCGCCGGCTGCGCCGACGGCGATATACGCGGGCTTCACGCCCTGCTCGAGGCACAGCAGGCTCGAACCGATCAGGCGGTCGGCCGCGCCGAGCTTCCGCGTCGGGTCGCCGCCGACGCGCTTGCAGGTGTCCTTCAGCGCCGCGTTGCGGAAGCGGCCGAGCAGATCCGTGATGTGCAGCATCAGGCCGTCCAGCTCGACGCCGTACTTCTTGGAAAGCGCCAGCGCGCTTTCGAGCATGGCGTTCTGCACGATATTCAGAATTTCGGGATCGTCGATGGACTGGTAGATGTATTTCCGGCCCTCGTAGCCGCCGAGATACGCGCAGGTCGCGTGGCCCATGTTGTGGACGTACAGCTTGCGCTTGATATAGAAGTCAAACGGCTCGAACGGAACCATGTTCGTGATTTCCGGAATTTCGCCCTTGAACGCGGCCTTGTCGACCGGCAGGAAGCCGTAGCGCTCGACGCAGACGCGCATCGGATCGCCGTCCTTCATTTCTTCCGTCTGTACCGGCACCATGCGGCCAATGGAGGCCTCGACCAGACCGACTTTTTCGTCAAAATGCTTCTTTTCCTCGTCGGTCAGAAGATCCTTCAGCATGCCCTCCATGACCTTGTTGGCGTCCATCAGGTTTTCGCAGATGATGATGTTGAGCGGACGGTCATCCCGCGCCCAGCGCTTTCTGAGACCCGCGACGATGTTGCCGACGATGAACTTGAGAATTCTCGCGCCGACCGCCGTCGCCATGATATCGCAGTTGGCGATCGCTTCGGAGACTGCCTCCTGATCGTTGCCGTTGACCGCGGTCACATGCCCGATCGTGACGTCCTCATGTCCCTCGCTGGAGACATAGCGGACGGGATACTGCTTGTTTTCCTGCAAAGCCTTCACGACCGGCTCGGCCACGTCGATGAACGTGACCTCGTAGCCGGACTGGCTGAGCGTTGCGCCGATAAAGCCGCGGCCGATGTTGCCGCCGCCGTACATAACTGCCTGTTTCATACTCTGACCTCTTCTCTTATTTTCCGTAAAGCTCATAGAGCTTCAAAACCTCGTCCTTTGTCTTCACGCCGTCCGACGCGCTGACCTCGCTGAGGGAGGCAGCCGCGCTGCACGCGCCGAGCTTCAAAGCCTCCTGCAGCGGCATGTCCGTCTCCGCCGCGTACAATACACCCGCGCAGAACGCATCGCCCGCGCCGACAGTGCCCTTGATATAGCCCTGCGGGAGCTTGAGGCTCTCGAATTCGTAGTAATTGCCGTCCTCATCCATGCCGCAGCCGATCTCCGGGCAGTGGATGACGGCCCATTTGGAAACGCCCAGCTCGTGCAGCTTCCGAAGCGCATCCTTCATGTTTTCCACATGCAGCGCGCCGTCTTCTCCGCGCAGCAGAACGCCCGTGGTCTGCTGGGTCTCGAGCTCGTTGATGATGCAGTAGTCCGTGTACCTGAGCGCCGGGGTCACGAGGCGCGCAAAGCGCTCGCCCGCCTCGGATACGACGTCGATGGACGTCTTCATCCCGGCCTTCTGCGCCCGGTGCAGGAGCCGCGCCATCTTCGTGCCGTATTCCGCGTCCGGCTCGTCCAGATGCGGAAGCAGGAGAATGTAGCCGATGTGGAAAATGTCGACGTCGAGCTTGTCCCAGTCGATATCGTCTTCTCCATAATAGGCGTTGCCGCCCGCGTACTGGAAGAAGGTGCGCTCCTTCGTCTGGTTATTGGACATGACGGCCGTAAACGACGTATCGCCGCTGCGCCTGACCATGGAAAGGTCGATATTTTTGTATTTTCCCATCTCCTGCAGGACAAAATCGCCCTCGGCGTCGTGCCCGGCAAAGCCGGAGGCCACGAGCGGCAGCTTGGGATCGAGCCGCGCGAGATCGGAAATGGTGTTGCAGACCGAGCCGCCGGTGGAGCGCGTGATGCCCTCCGTGATATGCGTCAGCTCATTTTGCTTTGGCCAGGTCTCAATGGGATAGGTAATATCCACGATCATATTACCCGCGCAGCAAATGCCTTTTTTCATACGTCCTCCCTGTTTTCAGGGGCCGTGCGGCCCTTGTTTTTTTCTCTGTATCCTGTTATTATGAGGGAAAGGGGCGGGCTTATCACCGATGAAGATGCGCCTGATACCCGACAAAGATGCTTTTTTGGTGAAAAGAATGGAAATCTATAATGAATACGAACTGATCTCGCATTCCAAGCTGGCGGACTGCACCATGTTTATCGTCGACATGGTCTATCGGCCCATGCACCTGCATAAGGAGCTGGAGCTGTGCGTGGTGCTGAGCGGCGTCTGCCGCGTCAGCACCGACCGGCAGAGCTTCGAGGCCGGGCAGGGGGAGATTATGCTGTTTGACGCGGGCAGCAGCCATGAGCTCTGCGCCTCCGGCACGCCCGCAAGACTTCTGACGCTGCAGATCTCCAACAGCTTCTGCGCCCGCTTTTATCCGCAGATCCGCAGCATCCGCTTCGGCTGCCGGGGGCTGTCCGCCTGTCTGACGCAGGCGCAGCTGGCGGCGCTGCGCCGCGCGATGCTGCTGGCCCTTTCCGCCTATCTGCGCGACACGCCGGAATCGCCGTTTGCCTGCATGGCGCAGGTCAACGAGATCTTCGCCATGCTGCTCGGCAATACGCCGTACCGCGTGCTGAGCGACACGGAAAATCTGACGCAGACGCGCAACGCCGAGCGCATGCACCGCATCCTGCATTATCTGGAAACGCATTATTCCGAGCCCGTCCGCCTCAGCGAGATCGCGGAGCGGGAGGGGCTGACGCAGACGTATCTCTCGCACCTGTTCCGCGAGCAGCTGCACATTCCGTTTCAGGATTATCTGGCCCGGCTGCGGCTGGAGGCAGCGATGCTCCTGCTGCGGCAGTCCGACACGACGCTGACCGACGCGGCCTACGCCTGCGGCTTCTCCGACCCCAAATACCTGAACCAGAGCTTTCAGAAGAACCTCGGCATGACGCCGCGTCAGTGGCTGTTGGAAAACCGCCCGGATCCGAGCCGCGCGCCGTCCGCGGAGGATCCGCGTACAGCGCAGCGCATCCTGACGCCCGGCGAGTGCCGGGCGCTGCTGGATGCGCTGGATATCCCATAGGGAACTCAGATCTTCATGATTTTGAGCTCATCGCCGCTTGCGTAGGCCAATTCCATGATGCGCTGGACATGCACGGCGTCGGACGCGGGCACGAC
>CAKUEH010000050.1 GCA_934646185.1 uncultured Oscillospiraceae bacterium
TGTGGCGATATATTGTAGATTTCACTTTCATTTGGAAGCGAAACGTTCGATTTCCCGGACGGAATGCGGATTCCGTCCGGAACGGAGGCGAAGCGCTTGCGCGAAACATTGGAATCGTTCTGCACCCGGAGCGGACAGACAGCGCTGCTGGCCGAGTGGGACGCGGAGCGGAATCTGCCGGACACGCCTGCGGGCGTGACGCGCGGCAGTCATAAAAAGGTCTTCTGGCGCTGCGAAAACGGCCACACGTGGCAGGCCGCCGTCTATACCCGCACGTCGGGCAGCGGCTGTCCCTACTGTCAGGGACGGCAGGCCCGCGCGGGCTTCAACGATCTGCGTACCCGCTTCCCGAGCCTCGCCGCCGAGTGGGACGCGGAGAAAAACGCGCCGCTCACGCCCGAGCAGGTCACCATCGGCAGCCATCAGGAGGTCTTCTGGCGCTGCGCGCACGGCCACAGCTGGAAAGCCGCCGTCCGCGCCCGCACGCGCGGCAGCGGATGTCCCGTCTGCGCGGGCCGTCAGGTCAGCGCGGGGCAGAACGATCTGGCGTCCTGCCTGCCCGTGCTCGCGGCAGAATGGGACGCGGAGAAAAACGGGCCGCTGCGGCCCGATCAGCTCGTGCCGGGCTCGTCGCGCCGCGTCTGGTGGCGCTGCAAAAACGGCCACAGCTGGCAGTCGACCGTCCGCGCCCGCAGCTCAAACGCGAACGGCTGCCCCTACTGCGCGGGCAAAAAGGTCAGCGCGGGCTTTAACGATCTGGCCAGCCGCGCGCCGCAGCTGGCCGCGGAATGGGACGCGGAGAAAAACGGCGCGCTCACGCCGCAGAGCGTCACGCCCAGCAGCAACCGCAAGGTCTTCTGGCGCTGCCCCCACGGCCACAGCTACGCCGCGCGCATCAGCGCCCGCACCGAATGCGGCACGGGCTGCCCCTACTGCGCGGGACGGAAGGTGCTCGCGGGGTTCAACGATCTGCAGACCGTCTTCCCAAAGCTCGCCGCCGAATGGCACCCGACGCTCAACGGCGCGCTCACGCCCGATCAGCTCACGCCCGGCAGCAATAAGCGCGTCTGGTGGCAGTGCTCCCTCGGCCATGTCTGGAAGGCCGTCGTGTATTCCCGCACCGGCCCCCGCCCGAGCGGTTGCCCCGTCTGCGCGGGCAAAACGCGCCCGGCGCGGCGCACCGTCCGTCAAAAATCCAACGGCACAGCCGTTTTTGATAGATCCAATACATTATTTAAATAAGGAAAAAAGGAGCAGAATGATGAAGAAACGTATCATGACACTTTTGCTGGCGCTCGTGCTGGTATTCTCGCTGCTGCCGACCATGGCGTTGGCGGCAACGACAGGAGACGGTGCTTCAGCAGCCACGCATCGGCTACAAATCAAGCCCATGAGTTGGGACTGGTCAGATGATGCCGCAGAGAGCGGGCTGTATTTTGGCCTCGGCGGCGAAAACCGAGGCAGCGTTTGGGTCGAATATGAATGCCAGAAATGCAAGGAGAATCCGCAGCATACTGGTAATCATACGGTCAAGGTCAGCGACCTGGCTCAGTATGTCCCTCAAATGCAGCAAAAAGCGGATGTCGTTTGGTGGCGGTATACTAACGTTGTCGTTGGCATATCCGGGCAGCTTACTGACGATAATAACCAAAGCGTTGACATTCACAATTTCTACGGGGATGATGTGATCGACGTCCGGAGCGACGGCAGCCTCTATTATGTAGTAGTCTGGCCTTCCATGCAGGTCAAGGTTCACTGTTCCACAGATGATACGCATAGCGACGAAACCTACTGGCTGGACCCTGACACGGCTTCTGGCCGCATTACAGGCATCGACGAGAACGATAAGTACGTCTGCGAGTTTACGGTCAAAAAAGCGCCGTTTATTGAGAAATTTGTTGAAGCGGTCGGCTGTGAGCACACGGATACGCAGACGGGCGATACGTTTACAATCGAAATTCACAGCAAATTTGTTTGGAACAATCAGACGAATGTCTGGACATACCCTTCCGGTAGCAATGTGATTACCGTCAAGTGCGGAAGCGGCTCGTCGGAGGATCCGGAGCCCGAAGCTCCCATTTACGGTGATTGGACTTCGAAGTCCAAGGAAGCGACCAATCTGGACGTGAATTTTACGTCGGACGTGACCCTTTCCCTG
Source organism: uncultured Oscillospiraceae bacterium (assembly GCA_934646185.1). Lineage (GTDB taxonomy): Bacteria > Bacillota > Clostridia > Oscillospirales > Oscillospiraceae > CAG-170. Next base: position 2,159 of record CAKUEH010000050.1, read on the forward strand.
CCGAGCGCACAGACGGAGCTTGTCTCTGACGTCGTGTTCGTGCTGGACAAGTCCACGAGCGCTGGTCTCGAAGATCTGGCACTCACAATGCTGAACAATCTGAAGAAGCACATTGCGGATGTGGGCGGCAAGGTCAATGTCGGCATCGTGATCTTCAACAAAGAAGCGAACGTGACCGGCTTTATGGATCTTGCAACAGAGTTTGGCGCAATCGAGACGGCAATCAAGCAGGAGATCAAGAGCGGCACCAACACTCATGCGGGCCTGCTCGCCGGTAAGGCCATGCTGGACAACGATACCACGACCGAGGCCAGCCGGAAATACCTGATCTTCGTCAGCGACGGCATTACGTATATGTTCAATGAGGAGCCGACGGCTGTAGCGTGGACATGGAACAGTGACGCACACAATTTCCTGAATTGGGCAGGCCCGGACAACTGGGGAACAAAATACGGGAATACCAATGCGCCGGCTGATTGGGCACAGTGGTTGGCTGATATCAAGAGCAAGGTCGAAGCGCAGGGTGACACCTACGACTATCCGTATGGCGGAACCGTTCAGCAGGCAACACCTTGTGATGCGTATCCGGCAACAACCTACACGAACTACGCTAACTCCATCGACAAGGCGCTCTATCTGACCAATGAGGTCTATCAGGAAGCGAAGGCCGCAGGGTATCATTGCTACGCAATGAAAGCCGCAACATCTTCGGGCGGCACGTATTTGTGGGGCCCGTCCTTTATGGACTATCTCGCGGACGGCAAGACCATCGACTTCTCGACCATCCAGAACGATATCGTCTATGCCGTTGACAAGGGTTCGACGCTCGTCGATACGATGGGCTATGTCGCGGGTGACTATGACTTCGACTTTGTCGACGAGATCGGCACGCTTGAGCTGAAAGTCGGCGATGTCGAGTATCCCGTGCAGAAGCAGGATACGCCCGATTTCGGCGATACCACGACCTACACCTTCGGCAAAGAGAAGACCGCGGAGGGCGTATATCCCTTCGTCCTGCACTATGTCAAGGCCGCTGCGGACGGCGAGCATTTCACGCTGGACATCAACCAGCCGATCAGCCGCTTTCAGCGTGTCCAGCTGTCCTATCGCGTCAAGCTGACCAACCCGAAGACAGAACCCGGCACCTATGGCGTGTATGACCGCTACGGCGAAAACCACGAGAACGCTCTGTTCACCAACAACAGCGCGATCCTTAATCCGGTCGGAACGGGCGGGTTCGAGGGCAATCCGCAGGAATTCCTGAAGCCGACCGTCAGCTACACCATTGACGAGAACGGCGAGATCGTTCCGGACGCGCTGTTCGGCATCTGGCTCAACATCAAGGATCACTATTCCTACCTCATCGGCTACTCCGACGGCACGGTCCGCCCGAACGGCAAGATCACCAGAGCGGAGGTCGCGACGATCTTCTTCCGTCTGCTGACAGATGATGTCCGCCAGCGGAACTGGTCTTCCGAGAATAATTTCTCCGACGTGAGCGCCGACAAGTGGTACAACAACGCCGTCTCGACCCTCTGCCATATGGGCGTCCTCGGCGGCTACTCCGACGGCACCTTCCGTCCCAACGCGCCCATCACGCGCGCGGAATTCGCCAAGATCGCCGTGAGCTTCTCGCAGAGAAACGGCTCCGCCGTCTATCATTACTTCACCGACGTCAAGACGACCGACTGGTTCGCCCCGGCCGTCACCGCGGCGAAGGACAACGGCCTGATCGAGGGCTATTCCGACGGCTCCTTCAAGCCCGAGAACAAGATCACGCGCGCCGAGGCCTGCGCCATCGTCAACCGCGTGCTCGGCCGCAAGCCGTCGAAGTCCCACATGAAGATCTCCGACCGCATCGACTGGCCGGACTGCACCACCGCAGACTGGTTCTATGAGGCGATCATGGAGGCGACCAACAGCCACACCTACCAGATGGGCAAGCGCGTCGAAACGTGGAATGACAAGCTCCCGCAGCGTGACTGGGCCGAACTCGAGACCGGCTGGGCCAGCGCCTACACTGGCAAGGGCGGCGAAGTCCACTGAGCACCCCCCTCCCCCAGGCATCCTCGCCCGGGGCACCTCTCAAAGCAGGCTTCCCTATGCCGAAGGGAAGCCTGCGTTTTTTGTATGTAGGGATGGAATAAGAAAAGCCTCCCCTTGCCGCGCCCCGCGCGGTAAGGGGAGGTGGCATTTTCGAAGAAAATGACGGAGGGGATTTGCCGCAAGATTCAGAATGCCCCGAAATTTGTTGCGTTCGAATCCCCTCAGGCGCTTCGCGCCAGCTCCCCTTGCGCCCAAGGGGAGCCTTGGGAGCGCTCTACAGCCTCCCCTGCCGGAATTGTTCGATCATTTCGCCGGTCAGGCTGATGTGGGAGTGATCCTCCGGCAGCTCGCTGCGCAGGTGCCAGTTTGCTTCGGCCAGCTCGGATTCCTGCACGGTGATCTTGTCGCTGCCGTCCAGCTCGCAGACGAAGCCCATCAGGAGCGTGTCCGTAAACACCCACGGCTGCGATTTGTAGAAGCGGAGGTTTTTGACCCGCAGGCCCGCCTCCTCCATGACCTCGCGGCGCACCGTGTCCTCGATCGATTCGCCGATCTCGTTGAAGCCCGCGATGAGGGCGTATTTTTTGAACGGCCGGCCGCGGTAGCGCGTGAGCAGCAGCCGGTCGCCGTCGTGGACGGCGGCAATGACAGCCGGGCAGATCTTCGGATAGACGGTATTTTTGCACTGCGGGCAGACCATGGCGCGCTCCGCCGTGCTTTTTTCCATGCGCGCGCCGCATCTGCCGCAGAATTTCTGGGAATCATACCAGCGGTGCAGGCTTTCGCCCGCAGCGGCGGCAAACAGTTCAGGGCTTGTCCCGTCCGTCATGGCGCGCAGCGACGCGGCGGGGACATAGCGGAACGGTTTCTGCTCCTCGGGATGGGCGGAAACGAGATAATACGCTGTTCCGTCGATGGAAAACGCATACTGCGCCCCGCTGCCGTCCGGGATCTCGCGCATCCGGGGCAGCATGAGCGTTTCGCCGTCTAAACTGCAATAGATCGTCCGGTCGGGCGCGAAAATGAGCGCGATATCGTCCGGCGCGGGCGCTTTCCAGGATATTTCGTTGTGATAGACATGCGGATACAGATCCTGCAGCATTCCGTTTCCCTCCTCAAATATCCGCGAAGAACGCTTCAATCTCCGCGCGGCCAGCCTGCACGCTGCCCTGCGCGAAAAACGGCTTGCCGCCGCCGCGTCCGCGCAGCTGTGCATTCAGCTCCTTCACCAGCTGCCGCAGATCGCCGTTCTGCTCGCCGACGGCGTATTTATATCCCTCGGTGTCCGTGCCCGCAAAAACGGCCGCGCGGCCCCCGCAGGCCGTCATGACAAGGTCCGTCAGCCGCCGCAGGCTGTCCGGGCTCATCGGCTGCTCGAACAGCAGCACGTTTCCCTGTCCGGCGAGCGCCTGCGCCTTCTGCGCAAACACGGCCTCTTCGAGTCCTGCCGCGCGCTGCTTCTGCGCGGCCTCCGCATCCAGGAGCCGCTGCACAGCAGCGGCCGTCTCCAGCGGCTTCGCCGACAGAAGACCCGACACGCGCCGGTTCTGCCCGGCAAGCTCGCTCAGGTAAGCAAGCGCGCGCCTGCCGCAGAGAATTTCCAGCCGCACGCCGTCATGGAATTTCACGCAGGAGAAAATTTTGATCAGGCCGATCTCGCCGGTATCTGACACATGCGTGCCGCAGCAGGCGCAGATGTCCGCGCCGGGGATCGTTACGATGCGCACCTGCCCGGTCAGCTCCTTTTTGCTGCGGTAGGGGATGGTTTTGAGCGTTTCGGCGTCCGGGTACGCGATCTCGATCGGGACGTTTTTCCAGACCCATTCGTTGGCCTCGGCCTCGATGGAGGACAGGTCTTCCTGCGTCAGCATGCCGGAAAAATCGATAGTCACGAAGTCCGCGCCCATGTGAAAGCCGACGTTTTCATAGCCGAAGCGGCGGTGGACGACGCCGGAGAGAATATGCTCGCCGGAATGCAGCTGCATAAATTCAAACCGCCGGTCATAGTCGATCCGGCCCTCGACGCTCTGCCCCTCGGCAAGCGGCTGGTCGCAGTAGTGAATAATCTCACCGTCATGCTCATGCGTGTCGGTCACGCGGACGCCGGACAAAAAGCCGGTATCGCCCGGCTGGCCGCCGCCCTCGGGATAAAAGCAGGTCTTGTCCAGCACGACATCATATCCGTGCTTTCCCGGCCGGCAGGACACGACGCTCGCTTCAAACGCCGCCTGATGCGCGTCCCGGTAATAGAGCTTTTCTGTTGCCATTTTGACACCTCTTGTCAGATTTTTGACTATCATAGCACAAGATCCGTCAAAATTCTACTATGTTTCGTTCGGATTTCGGTTGACAAACCGGGAAAACCAACCTATTATATAAGTTGGGCGATTTCCGAAGTGCCCAGCATGATTCTGAAACAAAAAGGGGGAAGCACAAATGGACGCAGGAAGTAGTAGCGGCACATCCGCAGGCCGAAGTCGGCCCGAGCCCCAGCCGCCCTCGGGCGTCCGGTGCTTGCAGCCCTCGTAATATCTTCGAGCGATGTGCCTGCGTTGTGTCTTTACCTTCCTATTCACTTATTTTAGGAGGAACAAGACATGGCAGAAAGCAATTTTTCCCTGCAAAAGACCCTGACCATGCTGCTCGACGAGAAGAAGTATCATTCTCTGCGCGACATCCTCAGCACCATGAATCCCGCCGACATCGCCGCCATTTTTGACGATCTCGATCAGGCGCGCCTGCCGCTTCTGTTCCGGCTTCTGCCGAAGGAGCTGGCCGCCGAAACGTTCGTCGAAATGGAGCCGGAGGCGCAGGAGCTCCTCATTCAGGGCTTCTCGGATTCCGAGCTGAAGGAGGTCATCGACGAGCTTTACGTCGACGACGCCGTCGATATCGTGGAGGAAATGCCCGCGAACGTCGTGCAGCGCATCCTGACCCAGGCCGAGCCGGACATGCGCAAGCAGATCAACGAGATCCTGCGCTACCCGGAGGATTCCGCCGGTTCGATCATGACCACCGAATACGTCTCCCTGCGCCCGAATATGACGGTCGAAGAAGCGATTTTGCGCATCCGCCGCACGGGCATCGACAAGGAGACGATCTACACCTGCTACGTGACGCGCGGCCACAAGCTCATCGGCCTCACGAGCGTCAAGGATCTGCTTTTGTGCGAGGACGACGATGCGACCATCGAGTCCATCATGCAGGAGCACGTCATCACCGTCGGCACGCTCGACGATAAAGAGCAGGTCGCGCAGATGTTCAGCAAGTACAATTTCCTCGCCCTGCCGGTCGTCGACACGGAAAACCGGCTGGTCGGCATCGTGACCTTCGACGACGCCATGGACGTCATGGAAGACGAGGCCACGGAGGATATGGAAAAGATGGCCGCTATGCTGCCGTCCGAGCATCCGTACATGCGCTCGACGCCCATCGAGATCTGGAAAAACCGTATCCCGTGGCTGCTGCTGCTGATGGTCTCGGCGACGCTGACGGGCATCGTCATCACAAGATTCGAAAATTCGCTGGCCGCCCTCCCGTGCCTCACGGCGTTCATCCCCATGCTGATGGACACCGGCGGCAACTCCGGCTCGCAGGCCTGCGTATCGATCATCCGCGGCATCAGCCTGAACGAGATCGAATTCCGGGATCTCGGCCGCGTGGTCTGGAAGGAGATCCGCGTCTCCGTTTTGTGCGGCGTGTGTCTGGCGGTCGCGTGCTTCGCGAAGATCATTGTGGTCGACATGCTGCTGCTCAAGAGCGAGAGCGTGACCTATCTCGTGGCGTTCGTCGTCTGTGCGACGATGGCCGTGACAGTGTGCCTTGCCAAGATCGTCGGCTCGACGCTGCCGCTGCTGGCAAAAAAGCTCGGCTTCGACCCGGCCGTGATGGCCTCGCCGATCATCACGACGATCGTGGACTTTTTGTCCCTGCTCGTCTATTTTGCATTCGCGACCGCGATCCTCGGGATCGGATAAAAGCCGCCCGCTGCACAGCCTTGTGCAGCGGGCGTTTCTGCATCACAGACCGGACGGCGGCGCCGCGGATCAGATTTTTTCGATTCTTTTTGCGTTTTTTCCCAAAGTGTAGTATAGTGTACAAAAAGCAGGAACAGGAGGCGCATGCGATGATCGACGTCGAGTTGTCCAATATCTGGGGGAGCGTCAGTCTGCCGGATCTGTTGTCCGGGGAAAAGGATCTGTTTGACGCGCATATGCAGCTGCGGACCAATACGCTGGACGGCCCGGACTTTCTGGGCTGGCTGAACGCGCCGGAGGGCGTGATGGCCCGCGCGGTGCTCTCAATCGGCAAGGCCGCGGAAAAGATCGCGGAGCTTGGCGATACGCTGGTGATCGTGGGCAGCGGCGACGCGCCGCTCGCGGCGCAGGCGGCGATCCGCGCGCTCGGAAAAGAAGAAAGCGTCCGGCTGCTCTTCGCGGGAACGAGCCTGTCCGCAAGCGCCTATGAGCAGCTGTGCGGGCAGCTCGAGGGGCAGGATTTCTGCCTGCTCCTGACGGCGCAGAACGCGGTCGATATGGAGTGCGGCGTCGCTTCGCGCGCCGTGCGCTGGCTGCTCGACCGGCGCTACGGGCCGGAGGCCCGGCAGCATATCTTCGTCTGCGCGCCGAAAAACAGCCTCCTGCACGCAATGGCGCAGGAGGAGGGCTATACCTTCCTCGCCCAGCCTGCGCAGCTCGGCTGCGCGGATTCGGCGCTTTCGCCTGCGGCGCTTCTGCCGATGGCCGCCGCCGGGATCGAGCCGCTCAGCGTGCTTGAGGGCGCGGGGCAGGCGTATCACGACTATGATCTGCGCGCGTTTGAAAATCCGGTCTGGATGTACGCGGGCGCGCGTCACGCGCTGGAGCTGCGCGCGCGGCGGACGGAATTTCTCGGGATCTTTGACCCGGCCTGCATGGCGCTTGGCCGCTGGTGGGCCCGCAGCACGGCCCGGCGCAGCTGCCGCGGCGGCTATGGCGTGCTGCCCGTCCCGGCGGAGCTGCCCGGCGCGCTCGACGCGCTCGACGCCATGCTGGACGGCAGCCGCAGCGCGTTTGAGACGTTTCTGCGCGTGCCTCTGCCCGCGCGCAAGCGCAACATCGAGCTCGACTGGAAGGACTACGACGATCTCGGCTATCTCTCCGGCCATTCGGTCGGAGAGGCGGAGAGCGCGATGTTCGACGCGCTCGTGCAGACCCACGCTTCGCTCGATATCCCGCTGATCGTGCTCTCCGCCGAGCAGCTGGACGCGCCGCGCCTCGGAGAGCTGTTTTACTTCCTGGAGCTGACCGCCGCGCTGTGCGCCGCGGCGGACGGTCTGAACCCCTTCGACCGCAAGCGCACCTCGCCGACCAGAGCGCAGGCCGCCGCGCTGCTGCGCGGCTGAGCGCAGCGCCTGTTTACGATTTTTTCACAAGTAAGTCCTTGTGTTTCCGGCGAAAAGCTGGTACAATGAATTTGACCACATGAGAAAAGGAGGAATGCCCGTATGGTCAATATTATGATGGGCCCCGAAGGCTCCGGCAAGACGAAGCTGCTCATCGGTGCTCTCAATCAGGCAGTTCAGCGCGAATCCGGCAGCATCGTCTGCATCGAGAAGGGCGACACGCTGCGGTTCGACGTCGACCACAAGGTCCGGCTGATCGACATCAAGGAATACGCTTACGGCGGTTATCCGTTCCTGCGCGGCTTTATCAGCGGTCTGCACGCGGGAAACTTTGATATCACGCATATTTTTATCGACAATCTTTACAAGCTGTCGCAAAACAGCGACCCCAAGGAAACCGAGAATTTCCTCGACTGGTGCAGCGTCTTCTCCGCGGAAAACAGCGTCGCCTTTACGCTGACGATCGCGGGCGAGGCAAAGGACGCGCCGGAATATATCGCAAGATATATGGACTGAATTTGAGATCGCAGGCGCTGCGGGCCTCCCGCAGCGCCTTTTGAACATCCGCAGGGAAAGGAGGGCGCGGCATGGAGCAGCAGGAGTATGCACAGCGAGGCTATCTGCGCGAGGATCTCCGGCTTTTTCATCTCAAGGGCGCGATGGAAGAGCAGCTCGACTGGCATTACCATACGTTTCACAAGCTGATCTTCTTTCTCGGCGGACGATCCGGCTACGGCATTGAGGGGCGCAGCTACCCGCTCGAGCCCGGCGACGTGATCCTCGTCCCGCAGGGCTGCGTTCACCGGCCGGAGGCCGCGCCCGGCGCGCCGTATGAGCGCGTCATCCTCTATCTGTCGCCGGATTATCTTGCCCGCGCGGGCACGGCGGATTGTCCGCTCGACAGCTGCTTTACGCTTGCTACGGCCCGCTTCCGCTTCGTCCTGCGCCCGCAGGAAGAGCGGCAGGTCCTGCGGCGGACGCTTTCGGCGCTGGAAAGTGCCTCTGCGCAGCCGGGCTTCGGACAGGAGCTGCTGGAAAAGGCGCTGCTGACGCAGCTGCTCATTCTCCTGCGCCGCGCCATGGACGCGCAGCCGCAGGCCGTGGAGAGCCTTGCTTCCGACGAAAAGATCGCAGCCATCATGCAGTATCTTTCGCAGCATCCGACGGAGCCCGTCTCCATCGACAGTCTGGCCGCGCGGTTTTATATCAGCAAATATCACATGATGCGCCGCTTCCGCGCCGAAACCGGCTATACCGTCCACGCCTATCTGACGGGCAAGCGCCTCGCCCTCGCGCGCGAGCAGATCGCCGCCGGGATGCCGATCCTGCAGGCGGCCGGCGCCTGCGGCTTCGGGGATTATTCCGCGTTCTGCCGCGCCTACCGCCGCCAGTTCGGCCAGCCGCCCAGCAGCGCAAAACAGGATGCCGCCGAAACGCCGAAAACGCGAAAAAAGGCTTGACACAAGGGAAACAATATGCTATGATTCTAAGGCTGAATTTGTCAGAGTGCCTGCGGGTGTAGCACAACGGCCAGGGCACCAGCCTTCCAAGCTGGGGACGCGGGTTCGATTCCCGTCACCCGCTCCATTATGCGCCAGTAGCTCAGCTGGATAGAGCAACTGCCTTCTAAGCAGTAGGTCGCGGGTTCGAGTCCCTCCTGGCGTACCAATTCAGCCAGGCGGCTAAAAAAAGAAAATTTCATATGGTGGGTGTAGCGTAGTTGGTTAACGCGTCAGATTGTGGCTCTGAAGACCGAGGGTTCGAGTCCCTTCACTCACCCCATTTT
>CAKUEH010000051.1 GCA_934646185.1 uncultured Oscillospiraceae bacterium
GCCAGCATCATGCCGGGGATCGTTCTGCGGTCCGCAATGCCGCCGGCGCCGATCACGCCCCAACGTAATTTTTTCATCATACGCGTCCTTCCTCACGGTCCTGCTCCATGCGCAGCATCGCATCCAGCTGCGTTTCACAGGCATCCAAAAATGCCGGCCAGGCCGCCGCGTCGATGAACGCCTCCTCTTCGCCGGCCGCGATGCGCCTGTATTTTCCGATGGTATCGCACTGATTCTGATGGTTCCCGATAAACAGATCCACGTGCTCGCCGCGCAGGCGCCGCAGACCCTTCCGGAAATCATCGCGCAGGGAAAGCGGAAGACCGTGACTTTCGAGGAACGCTTTCTGCATGCTGTTCATTCCCGCGCCGCCGTGCATACCTGCGCGGACCGGCGTACCATTATGCTCGATATCAAAGAAGAAGGACATGGTTCCCTCTGTGTGTCCCGGCGTGTGGATGCAATGGATGCAGGTATTGCCAAGACGAACCGTATCGCCGTCGTCCAGCAGGATATCCGGCACAAATACCGCAGGCCGCTCCATCCCCAATTCCGCCGCAAATGTCAGATCCCGTTTTCCCGTTGCATAGTCCTCGTCGCCGCGGCCCAGGATCGTCTTGCAGCCGGTCATTTCCTGAATGGCGCGCGCAGCGCCAAGATGGTCAATATGTCCGTGGGTGAGCAGAAGATAGCGGATATCGTACGGAGAAAAGCCGAGCTCGCGGATACTGTCCAGAATCAGGTACAGCGTTTGCTGATAACCGCTGTCCAGCAGGATCAGCCCATCGCCGGTATCGATCAGATGTGCCGAAGCCGGCTTTGTTCCAACGAAATAAAGGTTTTCCAGGATCCGGAACGGCGGCATATAGGTATCCCACACCGCGTTTTTGACGTCACCCCAGCCGTCTTCCTTGAACCGATCTGCGCGTATCATGAAGAATCACTCCCTGCTTTGTTTTGCAGTATCATAGCATAGCGTTCTTGAAAATGCAATCGGTTGCACTAAAATTAAAAAAATTCTTCGCCCTCCACAAAAAATGTGGTGTTATTTTTGATATAATGACAAATTGCTTTTCAAGACGATTTGCGGCGTAGCCGTAACGAAGGTCGGGACCGGCTGATTTTCAGCCAGATTGTAGTAAAGATGCTCAAAAGCCTTATATCCCTGCGAAAACGGATCCTGGAAAATCGTGGCTTTTACAACACCGGTTTCAATATAGTGCGACAATTCGTCAAAAACATCAGATGCGATGATCACGGTTTCCCCGGCCAGACCGTGCTCTTCGACGTATTTGCAGATCGGTATGGAGTTGGATGAGCTGATGTAGATCCCGTCGATCTGCCGGTGGGTTTCGAACGCCTCCGCGACCAGCCGCCCCGCGATCTGCGGGATATCGAGCGTGTCATATTGCTGCAGGATCTGCAGATCATACGCGCCCGAGCTCCGCGCAAATGAAAAAATCAGGCTCTGATGGATCAGAGACTGCATACTTCCCGAGAAAACGACCACGTTCCGCCGATCCCGCGGCAAAAAGATATCAAACAGCTGCGCGACCATTTTTCCGGTGCAGTCTGTATTCGTGGTCGAGGTAAACAGTCTGGAACTGGCCGGAAGGTCATTGTGCAGCGTTACCACGCGAATACCTGCCGCCGTAAGCGCATTGACCTTTTCTACGATCTCTTCGTGATAAATGCCGTGCAGAATGATGCCGTCGCAGTGTTCGGCGCAAAATTCATCCAGCACGGCGCATGCGGTTTCGACGCTGTACTCCGTCCGATTCATTGCCCGGACATCACAGGTCACCTTATAGTTGTGAAAATCCGCATATGCAGCATTGATGCCGTCCATCAGCTTTGAATAGTACGCTTCGATCCGGCCATACATCAGTACGCCGATTTTGATTGGGTCCTGTGAAAGGCGGGACGCCATCTTATTCTGAACGTATCCGCATTTCTCCGCTGCGTCCAGAATGATCTTTCTTTTTTCCGCGCTTAGCTTGGAATTTGGATTGAATGCACGACTCACCGCAGAAACAGACATATTCAGCTGCTCCGCCAGTGTATAGATGGTTACCGTTTGTCCCATATTCCATATTCCTTCCTGTTGTGCAATCCGTTTCACTGAAATGCATATCATGAGTATATTTATTATATCAGTATCCATACATTCTTGTCAAGAAAGGAAGAACAATCCAACGCAGGACACGGCACAAATCCACAATAATTGTCCTGTAGATTTGGCTATAATTCCAAAATCGTCAAAATTCCCGTCGTTTATATTGACGGCGCGGCGCGTGTGTGCTATATTGTAATCACTGCAACCGATTGCACTAATCCGTGCAGCAGAAATTTTACAGCGAAATGCTGGATGAAGGGAGAAACAAATGAAGAAACTTATCGCATTCTTACTCGCAATCGTTATGGTTCTTGCACTTGCAGCCTGCGCCGCGCAAAAGGCGGAGCAGCCTGCCGTCAGCGATGCCGCCGCGGAGCCTGCCGCAGATCAGAATCAGACGCAGGAAGACGCCGCCGCATCCGAAACACCGGCCGCGCAGGATGAGCCTGTCGAGCTGGAGGTCTGGGTCTGCGCAGACTCTCTCGAGCCGCAGGACACAAACAACGACGGCGTTGTGGAATACGGCATGGGCACGGAATTCAGCGAATATGCCGCGCGTTTTATGGAGACACACCCGAACGTGACCATCAACGTGATCCCGATCGGCGCCAATGCCGATGAGTACAACTCGAAATTCTCCATGGCGGCCGCCGCCGATAACCTCCCCGATATCGTCTACACCGCTGCCGGCTGGATCAAGGAATGGGCGCCGGCGGGCGTTATCACCGATCTGAGCGGTATGGTCGACGAAATTGCGCCGAACTTTAAGACCGACGCGATCGAGGTCGCCAACGCCGCTGTCGACGGCACCTGGTGCATCCCGATGAAGGCCGAAACGCAGGGCTGGTTCTACAACACGAAGATCCTTGCCGAGCACGGTCTGGAAGTCCCCGAGACCTTTGAGGAGTTTTTGAATGTCTGCAAGGTCCTGACCGAGGACGGCACGCTTGCGATCGCGCATGGCGCTACGGATGTCTGGGCTGTCTGGGGCTATTATTCGCTCTTCTGCCAAAATGGCGTTGATAAGGAGCTGTGCGAGAAGCTCTCCTCCGGCGAGGAAGATTTCTTCACCTGCGAACCCTTCCGGAAGACGCTTGAAGAGATCAAGCAGATCGCCGATACCGGCGCTTACGGCGAAAACTGCGCGTATATGTCGAACAACGAAGCGCGTTCGCTGTTCCTCAACGGCGACGCGGCCATGTATGGCAACGGCAGCTTCTCCATCAACGATTTTGCATCCAGCGACATTGCAAACGATGTTGTATTCAGCTTTGGCCCGCAGTTTGCCGACAAGGTTTATGAAGGTACCGTCGGCATGCGTGTTTACGGCTGGTCGCTGCTCTGCGGATCGCGCGTCGGCAAGAGCGAGGCCAAGCTGGCTGCCGTAAAGGATCTGTTCAAATTCATTACCAGCGAGGAAGGCGGCGCGATCGCGTTCAAAAGCGGCACCATTCCCGCGGCCGATCCCACCGCTGCGGCCGCTTCCAGCGGCGGCACGACCGTTGAGACTTCGATTTTTGAGGCGCTGGCCTCCGAGGATGTCTACACTGTTCCCGATATGTGCCAGGAATGGTTTGACGCTTCTATCAAGGTTCCGTTCCGTACAGCCGTCACCGCGGTCCTGTCCGGTACTGCAACGATCGACCAGGCAATGCAGCTGCTGGCTGACTGGCAGAGCAGCTATGTCGCACAGTAAGCGTACAATTTGAAACCAGGAAACGTAGCGTCCCAGGGTATGCTCCGTAAAGCGTACCCTGGGGCGTACTCCATGGGAGAATTCCGGAGGGAAACATGATAATCGAGAATTATGCTTCTGATATGATCGAACAGCTCATGCGCCAAAGCGCCATGATCGGATTGACCGTCGGCGGAAGGCCGGCCGCATTCGGGGATTTTTCCGCCCTGCAGACGGCGCATGCGGATGTCCCGGAACATGAAACCATATTCAGCCGCTCCGCCGTGCTGCAGGGACTGGAGATCACGGTGCGCTGCCGCGTCTTCCGGGATAGCGCCGGGAAGGGGGAGGCGCTCGAGGTTTCATCGTTTCTCAAAAACACTGCATGCCGGCCGTCGGCGGCCGTCAGCGATATTCAATTCCTGCATACCGTCATTCCCGATTCTCCAAATGCCGTGGGCGCCTTTCGGAAAAGAAGCATCATGTATGCAAAGGGCTCTCATGCTGATATAGAGGACTTCCGTCCCTGCATCTGCGAATATCTGGATCACGACAAGGACAAATTCCCATTCCGCCTTGACACGGAGGAGGATCGCTCCTCTTCCAAATGGATGCCCTACATGAACTACCGTCAGTACGAAACGGAGGGCGTGTTCCTCGCGGTCGGCTGGTCCGGAAAATGGGACGCTACATTTTATCCTGTCGACAGCGGGCTTGACGTGACCTTCCATTACGACGCAGAGTTTTCACTGCTTCCCGGAGAAGAGATCGCGCTTCCCACCGCGCTGCTGCTTCCGTGGAGCACGGAGACCTCCGATGAAAATGTTGCGGAGTCCTTCAATCTTTTCCGGCGTTTTGTCAAAAGACGGATTCTTCCGCGAATTGACGGAAAGCCGGTCGAGGGGCAGGTATGTCTGCGCGCCTGGGGGCGCCTCAGCCCGGAGGAGCATCGCATCCGGTGGGAGAACATGAAAAAATACCGGCTCCGCTGTGATGCCTACGGCGTTGATGCCGGCTGGTATCCGGCGCCGGACGGCGTACAGGAGCCTGGCTGGTATAACACGGTCGGAGACTGGGTCGAGGATCCGAAGATATACCCGGAGGAAACCGGCATCGGCGCGCTGGCCGACGGCGGGCGTGAAGCCGGAGCGGCCGGCTTCTGGCTCTGGTTCGAGTTTGAACGCGCCGTAAAAAAGAGCCGCTCCTATCAGGAGCATCCGGAATTCTATCTTTCCGATCCCGAGCTGGAGACCGATAATTTGATTAACCTTGCAGATCCTGCCGCGAAGGCGTATATCAGGGAAAAGCTTCGCGGCATGTTTGAAAAAACAAAACTCACGGTTTTACGCATCGATTTCAACTTTGACACAGGCAGGCTTTTTGCCGCAAATGAGCGCCCGGGCAACCGCGGTCTGCTGGAGCTGCAATACTACGACGGGCTGTACCAGCTGTTTGCGGAGCTTCTGGACGAATTCCCGCATCTGATCATTGATAACTGCGCCTCCGGCGGCAGACGGCAGGACTACCGCATGCAGCAGTATTCCATCCCCATCATGTGCCGGAGCGACTATATGTGCGTCCCGAATTTTGCGCCCGAGGGGCAGCAGGCGCAAATTATGGCTTCCGCCCGCTATCTGCCGGTCTCCGGCGATTCCTGCGGCTCGTGTCTGGGCACCACGCATATCAATCTCGATACCTACCGCGTCAGAAGCGCGTTTGGCTCCGGGATCGGACTTGCCGCACCCAAAGAACCGCTCAGCGACGAAGAGGGGCAGTGGTTCCGCGAAATGCTGCGCGAGGCGTATCTTGTCAGGCCCTATATGAGCATGGATTTCTATCCGCTCACCGGCTATTCCACATCCACGCTGGACTGGTGTGCATGGGAGTGCTGCAGCGAGGAAAAGCAAAACGGCCTGGTCATGGCCTTCCGCAGAGAGCATTGCGGCTCAGACCGTCAGGTGTTCGAGCTCCACGGCGTGGATCGTGAGGCAATGTACGAGGTCAGAAGCATTGAGGGAGAATTCCTCGGAACATACAGCGGCAGCCAGCTGCGCGGCGGATATGAGATCCGGCTGGCGCAGAAACGTTCTTCCTGCATTCATCTGTATCAGAAAATCAGCTGATTCTGCATGCTGCTGCATATTTTACAATTTTCGGAAGCTTGAAGGAGAGAAGTATGCATAAGATCTATACGAGAAAAAAGTTTTGGCTGTTTGTGATGCCGATGCTCCTTCTATATTCGGTGTTCATTGTGTATCCGCTCGCTGCCGCGTTCTTTTTGAGCTTTACAGATTATCGCGGCATCGGCGGGTTTAACTGGAACAGTTTCGGCAACTATCTGCGGTTGGCAAAAGACCCGTACTTCTTTTTGGCGCTGAAAAACTCGCTGGTCTGTGCCGCGGCAATGCTGGTCCTTGTCCTCCCGCTTTCGTTTCTGCTGGCGCTGTGGCTGAACAAAGAAAACCGCAGAAACGCGGTTTATAAGGTCGTTATTTTTGCAGCCTATGTGATCCCGGGCGTTCTGACCGCGCTGATCTGGTCCTTCATTCTGAAGCCGAACGGCGGTCTGATCAATGAGCTGCTGAAGCTCATCGGGGTGAAAGGCCCGCTCTGGATCAACAGTCCGAACGGAAATCTCACCATGATCTCCGTTTCGATCATCTGCACATGGAGCAACATCGGCTTTTATATGCTGCTCTGGCAGGCCGGTCTGAAAAGCATTTCCGGCGAGGTGCTGGAAGCTGCCGCGCTGGACGGCTGTACCGGCCTGAGCAAGATCTTCCGGATCATTCTCCCGATGCTCCGGGAAAATATGGCCGTGATCTGTATTTTCATTCTGACGTCCGCGCTGAAGATCTATGATACCGTATACATCCTGACAAGCGGCGGCCCCATGCATGCATCCGAAACGATCGTATCGTATCTGTATTCCATGACCTTCGACAGTATGATGTATGGCTATGGCATGGCGATCGCTGTGGTGGAATTCGTGATCGCAGCTGCTATTTCGGTTCTTTCTTTGCTTCTGTCTAAGAAGAACGCCGACTAATGGAGAGTGAAAACATGCTGAAAAAAGAAAGAACAATTTCTTCCGCGAAGGCAAAGCAGCGCCGGATCATCGGTGCGATTGCCGGAAATATTGCCCTCGCGCTGCTCGTGCTCATATTTCTGATCCCCATTATCTGGCTGATCTTTCTTTCGCTGAAAAGCGACGTTGAGATTTTCACAGAGCCCTTAAAATGGTACACGGAGGTGCATTGGGAAAATTATACGAATGCGTTCCGCCTTGTTCCGTTCGGGACGATGCTCTCCAATTCTGCGTTTGTCGTTCTGCTGGCGGTTCCGACCACTGTGATTTTCGATATTTTCGTTGCGTTTGCGATCGGTCGGATGCGGTTCGGAAACCGGCGGCTGCAAAACGGGATTTTCCGTCTGTTTGTGTTCGGTGTGATCGCGCCTACCAGCATTCTGATGTTCCCGGTATATCTGCTTCTGACGAAGCTCGGGCTTTATGATAATATCTGGGCCGTCGTTCTGACCCACATTGGCTGGGGCGCGTCCATGAACATCATGATCATGGTTTCGGGCTTTCGCGCTGTTCCGGATTCGCTGGAGGAGGCCGCGGTCATTGACGGCTGCAACATCTGGCAGCTTCTCTGGAAGGTGCTTGTCCCTGTAGCAAAGCCCGTCATTGCGACGTGCGTCATTCTTACGTTTCTTGGATGCTGGAATGATTTCGCGCTGGCGAAGGTCATGCTGAATTCGCCTGCCAATCGGACGATCTCTCTGGCTGCTTCCTATTTCAAGGGACAGTTCTCCACAAATTATGCGCTGACTGCCGCCGGAAGCGTGATCCTCGTTGTTCCGCAGCTCATTGTATTTGTAATTTTCCAACGGTACATCATCGACGGGGTTACCGCGGGCGCAGTAAAGGGATGATCGTATGAAACTTGTCGCATTCAGCTTTGACGACGGAGTCGTTCAGGATCGTCAGCTCGTGCAGGCGCTCAACCGTTATGGAATGAAGGGGACCTTTCATCTCAATTCGTCGCAATGGGGCGCCGTTCAGACCCTGGAGCATTTGGGAACGGTCATCAATTACTCCATACTCTCCTTTGAGGAAGCTGCAGATGTTTACCGGGGACACGAGATCGCGGCGCATACATGGCATCATCCGTCCAACCTGCCGCTGCTGCCGGCCGAGCAAATGCATCGGGAAATATCAGAAAACATCCGGGCACTTGAAGCCCTTTCGCACCGTCCGATAAGCGGGCTTGCATATCCATGCGGCATGACGGACGACAATGTGATCGCATATCTGCGCGGCAGCACGTCTATCCGCTACGCACGGCTTGCGGAACCGTCCGGCAGCTTTCTTCCGCCGAAGGACTGGTATCGGTGGCAGCCCACCTTCCGCGTGACGGATCCGGATCTTTCGGTTCGGGTACGATCGTTTTTAGATGCGCCGGACGATGGGATCAGGCTGCTGATGATCATGGGACATGCCTTTGAATTGGATAAAACCCCGCTCGGATGGTTCAACTTTGAACAGATCCTGCGGCAGATATCCGCTCAAAATGGGCTGATATATTGCACGAACGAAGAGGCGCAGCGGATCATTACGGACTCGGCGCATTAGGTTTGAATGTTCCGTCAGCTGCCGCAAACGACCGTGACCGAGGAAAGAAAACATGATAAACGAAGCGAAATGGATCACCTGGGAGCATACGCCGGAGCATGAGAGCATGCCGCAGTTCACAAAGCGCTTTACGGTTCGCGGAGCGCTGAAAAAAGCGGAATTGTTGATAACCGCGCTTGGCGTATATACAGCGAGCATCAACGGGCGGCGCGTCGGAGACTTCGTTCTGGCTCCCGGCTGGACTGCTTATCAAAAACGGCTGCAATACCAGAGTTACGATGTCACCGCGCTTCTGTGCACGGACAACACCATAAACGTAATTCTCGGACGGGGCTGGTACCACACCCACATTCCGCGCTTCATCAGCGAGGAGGCGTATGCGGCGCAGCATGGGAAGCTGGCCGGAAGGCCGCTGGGCATGCTTGCGCTTCTTACGCTTTTCTATACAGACGGCTCGACCGAAACGATCTGCTCGGATGAAACATGGCGCGTCTCAGAAAGCGCCGTCCGCTTTTCCGATATTTACGATGGTGAGATCTTCGATGCAGCTTTTTCTGCGGACGTCCCGGTCCCTGCCCGCATATTCGACGGCCCCACTGAAGCATTGATCCGGCAGGAGGGTGCAGAGATCCGCGAGCAGGAACGAATCTCCGCCGCAAGGCTGCTGATAACACCAAAGGGCGAATATGTGCTGGACTTCGGGCAGAATCTGACCGGCTATATCGAAATTGCCGTGCATGCAAACGAAGGGGATGTCGTTGATCTTTCCTTTGCCGAGGTTCTCGATCAGGCGGGAAATTTTTATACCGCCAACTATCGCTCGGCCAAAGCGCAGTATATCTACTATTGCAAAAACGGCTTCCAGCGGTATAAACCGCTTACTACGTTTTACGGGTTTCGATTTGTACGGATCAACCGCTATCCGGGCGGCGCGGCGCAGGCCTCGCCAGAAAACTTTACAGCGGTCGCAGTATATTCCGAAATGAAACGAACCGGGCGGCTGCGCTGCTCCAATCCATTGCTCAGTCGGCTGTTCTCCAATGTGGTCTGGGGACAGAAGTGCAATTTTCTGGATGTCCCGACCGATTGTCCGCAGCGCGATGAACGACTCGGCTGGACCGGCGACGCGCAGGTTTTTGCAAAAACCGCCTGCTTGAATTTTGACACAGAGCAGTTTTTCAAAAAGTGGCTGGCTGATCTGCGGGCAGATCAAAGGGACGATGGATATGTCGGTCAGGTGATACCGGACGTGCTTCAATCCGCTTATCCATACGCGACGGCCGCATGGGGCGATGCCGCCGTGATCGTTCCGTGGGAAGTATTCCTGGCTTATGGCAATGCCTCGCTGCTGGAGCGGCAATATGCAAGCATGTGCCGGTGGATCTCCTATATGACATCCACCACGAAGCATAAAGATCTTTGGATCGGCGTGCCGCACCGCGGGGATTGGCTCGGCCTGGACGCACCGGCCGGAAGCCGCAGCGGCGCGAGCCGGCCGGATTATATTGCATCCGCGTACTACGCCTACTCCACCTCTCTGGTCATAAAGGCAGGAACGGCGCTGGGAAAGGACGTATCCGAATATGAGGCGCTCTACAGGCGGATCGTTCGGGAATTCAGAGCCGTATTTCCGGATACCGCAACACAGACGGAATGTGCCCTTGCCATATGCTTTCATCTTGCAGAAAACCCGCAGGCAGCAGCGGATGAGCTCGCCCGCCGCATCCACGATGCGGGCGATCAGCTGCAGACCGGCTTCGTCGGAACGCCGTATCTGCTGCATGCGTTAAGCGCTTACGGATATACGGCGCTGGCATATTCCCTCCTGCTCCGTGAGGAATACCCGTCCTGGCTGTATCCGGTCAAAAAAGGGGCCACGACCATCTGGGAGCACTGGGACGGCATTATGCCGGACGGTAGCTTCTGGAGCCCGGATATGAATTCATTCAATCACTATGCCTATGGCGCCGTGGCTGACTGGGCGTATTGTGTGGCCGCAGGCATCACACCGCTGGAGCCCGGTTATCGGAAGATCCGCATCGCGCCGCATCCGGACCCGCGTCTGGATTGGCTGCAGGCTTCCCTTGAAACGCGAAGCGGTACCGTTTCCTCTGAATGGCGAAAAGAAAACGGGATGTGGCGCTTTGACATCACGACCCCGGCAGAAACACAGATCGTCATTGGCTCCCACGCGCAGCTGGTCGCGCCCGGCAGCTATGTTTTCTGGTCGGAACGGTGCTGCGGAGAGCTTCCGGAGCACAGCCCGGAAACCAGTTTGCACAGAGTAGGGGAATCTCCGCTTTGAATGGCAGAAGCAAGTCAAGCATCGGATGATCCGTGATCCTGACCACCGGCATTGCCGGTGGCCTTCTTTTGTTCCGCTTCTGAAAAGGACGTCCGTTTGACCTGTTTGGCGTTCAAAATTGTGGTTCTGCGCATAAATAATCCTCCATTTTCACGGCAAAAAATCTGGCGTCAAAATGGAGAGTAAAATCTGGTATCGCGATTTTCAAACTCGGAGAAAACCGAATTTTTGATAAAGAAAAGCTCCTCAGATTCCGAAAAATCTGAGGAGTTGGTGCGCGAGGCGGGACTTGAACCCGCACGTCCGGAGTGGACACTAGAACCTGAATCTAGCGAGTCTGCCAATTCCACCACTCGCGCA
>CAKUEH010000052.1 GCA_934646185.1 uncultured Oscillospiraceae bacterium
CTTTCCACGCGCTTTCAGACCGGCGGCGGCTACGAGACGGACATGCAGACCGACAAGATCTGCAACGGCCTCGGCATCCCCGCCGCGCAGCGGCAGCAGGACTTTGACAGTCTCTCGGGCGGCGAAAAGACGCGCGTGAATCTGGCGCGGCTGCTGCTGGAAAAGACCGATATCCTGCTGCTCGACGAGCCGACGAACCATCTGGACATGCACGCCGTCGAATGGCTCGAGGGCTATATTGAAAAATTTAAGGGAACCGTCCTGACCATCTCTCACGACCGGTATTTTCTCGACCGCGTCGTGACCCGCATCATCGAGCTGCATGACGGCAAGGCGGAATTTTACTCCGGCAACTATTCGTTCTACGTGCAGGAAAAGCAGGCGCGGTTCGATCTGCAATTAAAGCAGTACGAAAAAGAGCAGGCCAAGCTGGGCCAGCTCGGCTTCACGCTCGAGCGCATGAAGGGCTGGGGCATCAATAACCGCACACTCTACCGCCGCGCCATGTCCATCCAGCACCGCATGGAGCGCATCGAAAAAACCGACCGGCCTACACAGGAGAAGACCATGCGGGCAAGATTCGCCCAGCGGGACTTTTTCGGCGACGAGGTGCTGTCCGTCAAGGGGCTCGGCAAGGCGTATGACGGCCGGACGCTGTTTTCGGACGTGGAGCTGCAGGTCACGGGCGGCGAGCGCATCGCGCTGCTGGGCGACAACGGCACCGGCAAGTCCACGTTTTTAAAGCTGCTGCTCGGCGAGGAGGCCGGAGCGGGCCGCGTGAAATTCGGTCCCACGGTCAAGTGGGCCTATCTGCCGCAGATCATTCACTTTGCCCACCCCGAGCGGACGCTGCTGGACACGATGCTCTATGAAAAAAACTGCACCGTGCAGACCGCGCGCGACCGGCTGGGCGCGTATCTGTTCGAGGGCGAGGACGTATTCAAGACCGTCTCGAGCCTGTCCGGCGGCGAGCAGAGCCGTCTGCGGCTGTGTATGCTGATGGATGAGAAGATCAATCTGCTCGTCCTCGACGAGCCGACGAACCACCTCGATATCGCCTCGCGCGAATGGATCGAGGACGCGCTGGAGGACTATGAGGGCACGCTGATCTTCGTCTCCCACGACCGCTATTTTGTGAACAAATTCGCCACGCGCGTCTGGGAGCTGGAAAACGGGCATATCCGCGATTTCCCGTGCGGATACGAAAAATACCGTTCCATCAAGGAAAAGGAGGCCATCGCGGCCTCCGCGCCGGAAAAACCCAAAAAGGAGCGCAAGGAAAAGCCGAAGACCTCCGGCAGCAAGCTGCTGGAAAAGCAGATCCGCGCGCTCGAACGCGAGATCGAAAAGCAGGAGCAGCACTCCGCGGAGCTGGACGGCCAGATCGAGGCCGCGGCGTCCGACTATCAGGAGCTGGCGCGCCTGATGGAGGAAAAGCAGACCTGCGACGAGACGCTCACCGGCCTGATGGACGAGTGGGAGCGGCTTTCGTCCGAGCTGGAGGACGCGACATGATCCCGGTCTGGGTCATTGCGCTGCTCGCGGTGCTCGGCGCGGTGTGTCTGGCGCTGCCGCTGCATATCGGCATGACGGGCGTGTGTCTGCTGCTGCTCGCGGCGGTGCTGCTTGCGCTGCGGATTTTAAGAAAAAAGAACGCGCCGAAGCTTTGGAGCCGTCTTCTGATCAGCCTGACCGCCGCGGGCATGGCGGTGATCTTCGGTGCGATGGGGTATATTGCCGTGCAGGGACAGGACAGTGTGATGACGAAGGAGCAGACGCCGGAGCTGATCGTCGTGCTCGGCGCGCAGGTGCAGGGCGACGGGCCGTCGCTGACGCTCAAGAAGCGGCTGGACAAGACGCTCGCCTTCATGCAGGAGAACCCGGATAAGACCGTGATCGTCTCCGGCGGACAGGGGCCGGACGAGGCGTATACAGAGGCGTCCGTCATGGCCCGCTATCTGATTGAACACGGCGCGGACGCTTCCCGGATCATCGAGGAGGACAAAGCGTCCAACACGCGGGAGAATCTGCTGTTCTCGGCGAAGCTCGCCGAAGCCGCGGGGCTCGACACCTCGCGCGTGCTGATCGTTACGAGCGATTTTCACATGTGCCGCGCCAAATATATCGCGCGAACGCTCTCCATGGAGCCATACGGCCTCGCAAGCGACACCTGGCCGTGGATCTTGAAGGTCAATTATACGCTGCGCGAGGTCTTTGCCTTCTGCAAGGCGTTCTGGCAGGCGCGGCGCGGGTGATCCCGGCCGCGCGGAAACAGGAAAGGAGCGGGCATTTACAGTATGACAGATAAGGAGCTCAGACGCCTCAGCCGCGCGGAGCTGCTGGATATTCTCTATGAGCAGCAGAAGCGGTATGAGGAGAGTCTCACAGAAAATCAGGCGCTGCGGCAGCAGCTGGAGGAGCGGACGCTCCGCATCGCGTCCGCCGGCTCCATCGCCGAGGCCGCCGTTCAGGTAAACGGCGTATTTGAGGCCGCGCAGGCGGCCGCCGACCAGTACCTTGCCTCCGTCAAGGCCGCGGCAGCCGAGATGGTGCAGAAGACGGACGAGGCGCAGCGGCAGCGCGAGGCGATCTTGCAGGATGCAAAGCAGCAGGCCGAGAAGATCGTACAGGACGTGCAGGCGCAGGCTGACAAAATTCTGGCCGAGGCTGGCGAACAGGCCGAGGCGCGCTGGGCGGAATTCCGGAAAAATGCCGACGCGCTCATCCATGCGCACGGCGAGCTTCGCATGCTCATCCAGACCCGGCAGGAGGATGTTTGACTTTTCCGGCTTTGGTGGGTAGAATAACAGCAAACAGCACGAAAAGGAGTGTTTTTTATGAGCGGATGCAGCGGCAACTGTTCCAGCTGCGGCGAGAGCTGCTCTGACCGCAAGCCGGAGAGCCTGCTGGCAGAGCCGAACCAGAAATCAAATGTCAAAAAGGTCATTGCGGTCGTCTCCGGCAAGGGCGGCGTCGGCAAATCGACCGTCACGTCGATGCTGGCCGTCGCCATGCGGAAGCTGGGCTACAAAACGGCCATTCTCGACGCCGACGTCACCGGCCCGTCTATCCCCAGAGCCTTCGGCCTGCACGAGCAGATCGTCGGCAGCGACGACGGCATGCTCCCCGCCGAGACGCCCGAGGGCGTCAAGGTCATGTCCATCAACCTGCTGCTGCCGAACGAGACGGATCCCGTCATCTGGCGCGGCCCGGTCATCGGCGGCGCGGTCAAGCAGTTCTGGACGGACGTGTGCTGGGGCGATGTGGATTATATGTTCGTCGACCTGCCGCCCGGAACGGGCGACGTGATGCTGACGGTGTTCCAGTCGCTGCCGGTCGACGGCGTCGTGATCGTCACGAGCCCGCAGAGCCTCGTGTCCATGATCGTCTCCAAGGCCGTCAACATGGCGCGGATGATGAACGTGCCGGTCTACGGCTTCGTGGAAAACTACAGCTATTTCCAGTGCCCGGACTGCGGCAAAAAGGTCGAGATCTTCGGCAAGAGCCGTCTGGACGAGCTGGCGCTGCAGTTTTCCCTGCCGATCCTCGCGCGCCTGCCGATCGACCCGAACGTCGCGGCCCTGTTCGACGCAGGACACATGGCGCAGGCCGACGTCAGCGGCCTCATGCCCGCCGCCGAGCTCATGGCAAAAGCATAATCAAAGACAGCGGCGCCCGCCCGGGCGCCGCTGCTTTTGCGTGTTGAAACGCCCGATTATCATAAAGCAGTGCAAAACACGCAGAATCTCCGTAGGGGCCGACGACTCTGTCGGCCCTTTCAATGTTTCGAATTTGCCGGTTGTTTCCAATCAAAGTGCTGCTTTCTGCGGGCGGACAGAGGCGTCCGCCCCTACAAGCAAACCGAAAGAGCTGCGGCATAAAACAGGCAGCCGCTGCTTTTTCCGCTTGTGAACGCTTTATGAATTTTGCAGAAACCTCTTGCAAACGAGGAAAAGTGTGCTAGAATACAGTTAGCACTCAAAACGAAAGAGTGCTAATTCACAAAGGACGTGACAAGTATGGCAAAGAAACAATTCAAAGCGGAATCCAAGCGGCTGCTGGATCTCATGATAAACTCCATTTACACGCATCAGGAGATCTTCCTGCGTGAAATCATTTCCAACGCCTCCGACGCCATCGACAAGCTGGCCTATCAGGCGCTGACCGACGAAAATGTCGGCCTCAGCCGCAGCGACTTCCAGATCCAGCTGAAGCCGGACGAGGCCGCGCGCACGCTGACCGTCAGCGACAACGGCGTCGGCATGGACAAGGACGAGATGGAAAACAACCTCGGCACGATCTGCCGCTCCGGCAGCCTGCAGTTCAAGCAGGCGCTGGACAAGGACAAGGCCGCCGATACCGACATCATCGGCCAGTTCGGCGTGGGCTTCTATTCAGCGTTCATGGTCGCGGACAAGGTGACCGTCATTTCAAAGAAATACGGCTCTGACGAGGCCTGGAAATGGGAATCCGAGGGCGCGGACGGCTATACCATGACCCCGTGCGAGCGGGAAAGCGCCGGTACGGACGTGATCATGCAGCTCAAGGCCGATACGGACGACGAAAAATACTCCCGCTTCCTCAAAACGTGGGAGCTGCAGTCGCTTGTGCGCAAGTATTCCGACTATATCCGCTACCCCATCCGCATGGCGGTCGAAAAGAGCCGCATGAAGGAGGGCACGGAAAAGAGCGACAAGCCCGAATACGAGACCTATACCGAGGTCGAGACACTCAACTCCATGGTCCCGATCTGGAACAAGAACAAAAAGGACGTCACCGACGAGGAATACAACAATTTTTATAAGGAGAAATTCTTCGACTTCGAAGACCCGCTGGCCGTTATCCACGCGAACGTCGAGGGCGCCGTCACCTACAAGGCTCTGCTGTATATCCCGGCCAAGGCGCCGTATGATTTCTATACCAAGGACTTCAAAAAGGGCCTGCAGCTGTATTCCTCCGGCGTCATGATCATGGAAAACTGCGCCGATCTGCTGCCGGACTGCTTCCGCTTTGTGCGCGGCGTGGTCGATTCGCAGGATCTGAGCCTGAATATCTCCCGTGAGATGCTCCAGCACGACCGCCAGCTCAAATTCATCGCGGGCAATCTCGAAAAGAAGATCAAGTCCGAGCTGCAGAAGCTCATGGACAACGACCGCGAGAAATACGAAAAGTTCTTCGCCGCCTTCGGCCCGCAGATCAAATACGGCGTTCTGGCCGATTACGGCGCGAAGAAGGATGCGCTGCAGGATCTGCTGCTCTACTGGTCGAGCAGGCAGGGCAAGCTCGTTTCCCTCAAGGAATACGCCGCCGCCATGCCGGAGGATCAGAAATACATCTACTATGCCAACGGCGAGAGCCGCGAGCGCCTGAGCCAGCTGCCGCAGATGGAAAAGCTGCAGCAGAAGGGCTACGACGTGCTGTTCATGACCGACGAGGTCGACGGCTTCGTGCCGCAGACGCTGGCAAAGTATCAGGAAAAGGAGCTCAAGGCCATCACGGCGGGCGATCTCGGTCTCGAAACGGAGGAGGAGAAGAAGGCCGCCGAGGAGCAGAGCGAAAAGGCGAAGCAGACGCTCGAATTTGTCAAAAAGACGCTCGGCGATAAGATCAAGGACGTGCGTCTGAGCGACAATCTGGGCAGCCATCCCGTCAGCGTCGTCCCCGACGGCGGCATGACGTTTGAGATGGAGAAATACTTCAGGCGCATGAACCCCGGGGCGGGCATGAAGGCCGACCGCATCCTCGAGCTGAACGCCGGCCACCCGATCTTCGCGAAGCTGCAGATCGCGGTCGCGCAGGACGAGAAAAAGGCGGAGGATCTGGTGAAGATCCTCTACACGCAGGCGCTGCTCATGGCCGACCTGCCGGTCGAAAACGCGGGCGAATACACCGACCTCGTGTGCAGCCTGATCGGATAAACGATTCAAAAGCCGCAAAGGCTCCCCTGAAAGGGGAGCTGGCGCGAAGCGCCTGAGAGGTCGCGGCAGGCAGCTGCGAAAAACAAAAGCCCAATGCAAATCCGTATGCACCGTCAAATTCCATTGTAGGGGCCGGTACACATTGGCCCACGCAGGATATACCGATTTTACGGAAATCTGCGGCGAATCCGTAACTGCCCCAAGGGCCGATGTAGGCATCGGCCCCTACAAGCAGCCCGGAAGGCTGCAGCATGAAACCGGCAGAGAGGTTTTTGACGGTCTCAAAAGGCGCCCCTTCCAGGGGAGCCTTTCTCAAGTGGCCGTCCGGCGCGCGGGCGGCGGGTTCATACTCCGCGGCATGCGGGCATATACTCCAATAGCATACACAGCCTGGAGGTGCCCGTATGACAGAGGACTTACTCACCAGAGCCAGGGAGCTGGCTGTGTACATCATCGAGACACGCGCCACCATCCGGCAGGCGGCAAAGCACTTCGGACTTTCCAAATCGACCGTGCATAAGGACCTTTCCGAGCGGCTGCCGCTGGCAAACCGCGCGCTGTACTGTTCCGTGCGGGAGATCCTGGACCGGAACAAGGCCGAGCGCCACATCCGCGGCGGTCTGGCTACCAGAAAAAAATATAAGGGGTTCTGAATTTTGCTGTTTTCCGGGCGTTTTCCCGTTTTCTGGGGGGGACGCCCGGACTTTTTATGCGGGCTGCTAAAAATTTGTGAGTTTCGATAAATTTTTTTTAGAAATGGGTTGATTCTTTGATACGGAAGGTATATACTTGGAATCAGGAAACAACTCCATTCAACAACAACACAACGTTCAGGAGGCAAAGAATCATGAAATATGGTCGTACATTCAATTTCTCCGCCGGTCCCGCGATGATGCCGGAGCCCGTTCTGGAGGAGATCCGCGACGAGATGCTGAACTACCGCGGCAGCGGCATGTGCGTCATGGAAATGAGCCACCGTTCCCCTGTTTTCCAGCAGATCATCGACGAGGCCGAGCAGGATCTGCGCGACCTCATGGGCATCCCCGACAACTATAAGGTCCTGTTCATCCAGGGCGGCGCGACGCTGCAGTTCTCCATGATCCCCATGAACCTCATGAAGAACGGCAAGGCCGTCTACATCGAGACCGGCGCATGGTCCAAGAAGGCCATCGCGGAAGCCAAGAAGGTCGGCGAGGTCATCGTCGCCGCTTCCAGCAAGGACAAGAACTACACCTACGTCCCCGACTGCTCCGATCTGGAGATCCCCGAGGATACCGACTACGTCTACATCTGCGAAAATGAGACCATCCACGGCGTGACCTGGAACAAGCTGCCCAACACCAAGGGCCATGTCCTCGTCTCCGACCAGTCCTCCATGTTCCTCTCCAAGCCCTGCAACGTTTCCGATTACGGCATGATCTACGCGGGCGTGCAGAAGAACGTCGGCCCGGCCGGCATGGTCGTCGTCATCATCCGCGAGGATCTCATCCGCGACGATCTGAAGGATCTGCCCATCTACCTGCAGTACAGCACGCACGCAGGCGCAGGCTCCATGTACAACACCCCGAACTGCTGGGCGATCTACTGCTGCGGCAAGGTCTTCAAGTATCTGAAGAGCATCGGCGGTCTGGAAGAGATGCACAAGCGCAATCTCGACAAGGCAAAGGTCTTCTATGACTTCCTGGATTCTTCCAAGATGTTCAAGGGCACCGTCGAGCCCGAATTCCGCTCCCTCATGAACATCCCGTTCGTGACCGGCTCCGCCGATCTCGACAAGGAAGTCGTCGCCGCCACCAAGGCAGCCGGCTATGACAACCTCAAGGGCCACAAGTCCGTCGGCGGTCTGCGCGCCTCCATCTACAACGCCATGCCCAAGGAAGGCGTGGAAGCCCTCGTGGAATTCCTGAAGAATTTCGAAGCCAACTACGGCAAATAAGAAAACCTTACAAGGCGCGGCATATCCTGTCGCGCCTTATTTCACAGAACAAATATAAGGAGATTTTATCATGCGTATTCTCGTAACTGATGGAATGGACAAGACCGCAATGGCGCAGCTGCGCGAGGCAGGCCACGAGGTCGTCGAGCAGTTCTATGCCCCGGAAGAGCTGGGCGCAGCCCTGCGTGAGTTTGACGCAGTCGTCGTCCGCTCCAAGACCAAGGTCCGCGCGAACCACATCGACGAGGCCAAGGGCGGCAAGCTGAAGCTCATCATCCGCGGCGGCGTCGGCGTCGACAACATCGACGTCAAGTATGCCGAGGCCAACGGCATCACTGTCAAGAACACCCCGAAGGCTTCGTCTCAGTCCGTCGCGGAGCTGGCAATGGGCCATATGTTCTCCTGCGCGCGCTACCTGTCCATCGCGGGCCACACCATGCGCGAGGGCAAGTGGGAAAAGAAAGCCTACGGCAAGGGCATCGAGCTGCAGGGCAAGACCCTCGGCATCGTCGGCTTCGGCCGCATCGGCCAGCATCTGGGCGTCATGGCCAAGGCCATCGGCATGACAGTCATCGCCTTCGATATCTTCCACATCCCCGGCATCGAAGAGCAGCTGGGCATCCCGTACGTCGAGATGGACGAGCTGCTTGCCAAGTCCGACTTCATCTCCGTCCATGCTCCGGCAGTCGACGGCGGCGCGCTCATCAATGCGGAGCGCATTGAAAAGATGAAGGACGGCGTGTGCATCATCAACACCTCCCGCGGCACCAACGTCGACGAGGCCGCTCTGCTTGCCGCCCTCGAGTCCGGCAAGGTCCGCGCCGCCGGTCTGGACGTCTACGCCGACGAGCCCGCCTCCAACTCCGCCCTGTATTCCCATCCGATGGTCTCCTGCACGCCGCACATCGGCGCCGCCACCGTTGAGGCGCAGAAGCGCATCGGCGCGGAGATTGTGGATATTATCACAAATTTCGGCAAATAATTTCAGTCATTTCGCACAAGGCGTCCGCGCTTGTATTTCAGGCGCGGATGCGATATGATAATTTTGAGCAATCTGCAAAAGGATCGCAATAGATTGGTACAATTTTTTGAGGAGGATTTACCAAAATGAATGCTTATGTTGCCAGTGTCATCGACTATGTGAAGACGACGCATGCCAACCAGCCTGAATTCGTTCAGACGGTTGAGGAAGTTCTTTCTTCCGTGTCCCCGATCATGGACGCCCATCCCGAGTACGAGAAGGTCGACCTTCTGAAGAGAATGGTCGAGCCCGAGAGAATGTTCACGTTCCGCGTCTGCTGGATGGATGACAAGGGCGAATATCATACCAACCGCGGCTGGCGCTGCCAGTTCAACGGCGCCATCGGCCCGTACAAGGGCGGCCTGCGCTTCCAGAAGAACGTCTACGAAGGCATCATCAAGTTCCTCGGCTTCGAGCAGACCTTCAAGAACAGCCTGACCGGCTTGCCCATGGGCGGCGCCAAGGGCGGCTCCGACTTCGATCCCGCCGGCAAGTCCGACGCGGAAGTCATGCGTTTCTGCCAGAGCTTCATGACCGCTCTGTACCGCTACATCGGGCCGGACATCGACGTTCCCGCGGGCGACATGGGCGTCGGCGGCCGTGAGATCGGCTACCTGTACGGCCAGTACCGCCGTCTGAAGGGCGTCTGGGAGAACGGCGTTCTGACCGGCAAGGGCATGAGCTACGGCGGCTCCCTGATCCGTCCGGAAGCCACCGGCTACGGCGCTGTCTATTATCTCCAGGAAGTCCTGAAGCACGAGAACGACTCCATCGAGGGCAAGCGCCTGGCGATCTCCGGCTACGGCAACGTCGGCTGGGGCATCATGAAGAAGGCAGCCGAGCTCGGCGCCAAGGTCACCTACTTCGCAGGTCCCGACGGCTATATCCATGATCCGGACGGCGTCACCGGCGAAAAGCTCGACTACATCCTCGAGATGCGTGCCAAGGATCCGATGCACTGCAAGCCCTATGCCGACAAGTACGGCGTGGAGTTTGTCGCGGGTGAGAAGTGCTGGGGCGTGAAGGACGTTGACGTCTACATGCCGGCCGCTACCCAGAACGACGTTCGCATGGAGTCCGCAGAGAAGATCGCGGCTTCCGGCGTCAAGTACTACATCGAGGTCGCCAACATGCCGACCACCAACGACGCGCTGAACTTCCTGCGCGCACAGAAGCACATGGTCGTCGCTCCGTCCAAGGCTGTCAACGCCGGCGGCGTCGGCGTCTCCGGTCTCGAAATGAGCCAGAACTCCGAGCGTCTGAGCTGGACCGCGGAAGAGGTCGACGCACAGCTGCATAAGATGATGAAGAACATCCACAAGGTCTCCGCAGAGGCTGCCGAAGAGTACGGCCTGGGCTACGACCTCGTCGCCGGTGCGAACATCGCCGGCTTCAAGAAGGTCGCCGAAGCCATGTACGAGCAGGGTGTGTTCTAATTCAGATCCAGTCCATACACAAACAGCCCCAGCGGTCAAAAACCGCTGGGGCTGTTCCGTTTGTCAAGCGCGCAGAGACGCCCCTCAGGCGCTGCGCGCGCTTTGTAGGGGCCGATGCCTGTCTTCGGCGCTTGAGGAAGTCGCGAATTCACCGAGGATTTCCGGAAAAACGGTGCATTCCGCGGGCGGACAGAGTCGTCCGCCCCTACAGAACACGGCAAATCGAAAAACCTGCTGTAGGGGCCGGCGACTTTGCCGGCCCAACAAATGTTACGAATTCGCCGAGGATTTCCGGAAAAACGGTGCATTCTGCGGGCGGACAGAGTCATCCGCCCCTACGGAACACGGCAAATCGAAAAACCTGCTGTAGGGGCCGGCGACTCTGCCGGCCCAACAAATGTTACGAATTCGCCGAAGATTTCCGGAAAAAACGGTGCGTTCCGCGGGCGGACAGAGTCATCCGCCCCTACGGAACACGGCAAATCGAAAAACCTGCTGTAGGGGCCGGCGACTCTGCCG
>CAKUEH010000053.1 GCA_934646185.1 uncultured Oscillospiraceae bacterium
GTGGGCGGGAAGAACTGCTCACGCCTTTTGGACGTGAAGCCGGGAGAGCTCGGTCTGCGGCAGTCCGACGCGCTGTTCGCGCATGTCAAGCGCCTGCCGGAGCTGGTGGACGCGCTGTGCGCGTCCGTAAAAATCGAAAACGTGACCGCCGTCGGCGTCAGCACCCGGCCCCGCGCGGTCGAGGGCTCGTATATGCCGTGCTTTCTGGCCGGCTGGTCACAGGCGAGCTGTCTCGCAAGGATCCTGCGGGTTCCGCTGTACGAATTTTCCCACCAGCAGGGCCATATCGCGGCGAGCCTCTGGTCAGCCGGACGGCTGGATCTGATGCAGGCGCCGCACCTTGCCTGGCACCTGTCCGGCGGCACGACGGAGCTGCTGCTCGTGACCCCGGACGGCAGAAATGTCAGAGCCGAAAAGCTCGGCGGCACGAGCGATATTTCCGCCGGCCAGCTGATCGACCGCACGGGAAAACTTCTGGGCCTGCCGTTCCCGGCAGGCAAGTCCATCGACGCGCTGAG
The DNA here is from genome assembly GCA_934646185.1 of uncultured Oscillospiraceae bacterium. GTDB lineage: Bacteria > Bacillota > Clostridia > Oscillospirales > Oscillospiraceae > CAG-170. Next base: position 519 of record CAKUEH010000053.1, read on the forward strand.
CCGCGAGTCGGACAGCAGGGAACGCTACCGCGTGAAGCTGAGCGGGCTGGAATTCTCCTTCTCCGGCATCCAGAACAAGGCGGAACGATTTTACTCCGAGACGAAAAACGCAGCCGATACGGCGAAATTCGTCATGAACTGCGTCGTGACGTGCATTGCGGATGCGACGCGGGCCGCGCTTGCGGAATATCCCGGCCTGCCAGTCGTGTTTTCCGGCGGCGTGGCGTCCAACTCCATGCTGCGCGAGCGCATGCGGGAATATGCGCCCGTCTTTGCCGAGCCGCAATTCTCCACAGACAATGCCATGGGCATCGCCGTCCTGACGGCCCTGCAGGAGGGCGCATGATGGAGCAGAACATCATTGCCGTCTCGCAGGTCAACGAATATATCAAATTCCTGCTCGACCGCGACGAGCTGCTGGCAAACCTCTGCGTGCGCGGCGAGATCAGCAATTATAAGGTCTATCCCTCCGGTCATCATTATTTTACGCTCAAGGATGCGGAGGGCGCGCTCAGATGCGTCATGTTCCGATCCAGCGCGCAGCGTCTGCGCTTCCGGCCGGAAAACGGCATGCAGGTGATCGCGTATGGCCGTGTGACGGTCTTTCCGCGTGACGGCGCGTATCAGCTCTATTGCAGCGCGCTGACCGCCGACGGAGCGGGCGATCTGTACGTCGCGTTCGAGCAGCTGAAGGAAAAGCTCTCCAAAGAGGGCCTGTTCGACCCGGCGCACAAAAGGCCCCTGCCAAAATATCCGCATACCATCGCCATCATCACGTCCGCCGCGGGCGCGGCGATCATGGATATGCTCCGCATTCTCGGCAAGCGCTACCCGCTGGCAAAGATCAGGCTCCTGCCTGTGCGCGTGCAGGGCGCGGAAGCGCCTGCCGAGATCGCGGGCGCGATCCGCTACGCGAACCGCTATCGGGTCGCCGACCTGATCATCACCGGACGCGGCGGCGGCTCCATGGAGGATCTCTGGGCCTTCAACGACGAGCGCGTGGCGCGGGCGATTTTTGATTCTGAAATTCCGGTGATCTCCGCCGTCGGCCATGAGCCTGACGTGACGATCTCCGATTACGTCGCGGATCTTCGCGCCGCGACGCCCAGCAACGCCGCCGAGCTTGCCGTGCCGGATCAGCAGGAGCTGCGCAAAAAGCTGTCCATGATGCAGGCGTCCATGGAGCAGAGCATGCAGAAAACGCTCAGGCTCAGCCGCCAGCGGCTGACGGGACTCGCGGAAAAGCGCGTGCTGCAAAGCCCGCTGAATTATGTGGAAGACCGCCGCATGCTGCTGGACTTCCTGTCCACGCGGCTGCACGCGGCCGGGCAGAAGACGCTGCACGAAAAAAAACAGCGCTTTGTCCGTCTGACCGCCGCGCTGGACGCGATGAGTCCTTTGAAGGTACTCTCGCGCGGCTACAGCATGGTGACGGACGAGGCGGGAACGCTCATCACAAGCGCGAGCGCCGTAAGCCCCGGCCAGCGCATTCACGTCAGCCTGCGCAGCGGCAGTCTGACGGCACAGGTCGAGCAGACACAGGAGGGAGACAAGCATGTCTGAACAATCCAGAAATTTTGAAGCCTCGATGGAGCGGCTGGAGACCATCGTCCGGCAGCTCGAACAGGGCAACGCTCCGCTGGAAGAGGCGCTGAAGCTCTTTCAGGAGGGGACTGCGCTCGTCCAGTCCTGCACAAAGCTGCTTGATCATGCGGAGCAGGAGATCGTCAAGCTGACAAAGACCGCCGACGGTACGCCGGCAGAAACGGAGTATGTACGCGATGAGTGAATTTCATGACCAGATCGCCCAATACCGCGCTGCGATCGAAGCGTTTTTGCAGACGCAGTTCTGTGAGGATCTGCCGCAGAAGCGCCTGTTCGACGCCATGCGCTACAGTCTGCTTGCGGGAGGCAAGCGCATCCGCCCGGTCCTGACGCTGGAATTCTGCCGCATCTGCGGCGGAGACTGGCGGAGCGCCGTTCCCTTTGCCTGCGCGCTGGAGATGATCCACACCTACAGCCTCATCCACGACGATCTGCCGTGTATGGACAACGACGATTACCGCCGGGGCCGTCTCACCAACCACAAGGTCTTCGGCGAGGCGCTGGCTGTGCTCGCGGGCGACGGTCTGCTGACTGCCGCGTTTGAAACGGCGGCAAACGCGCCCGCAGACCCCGCCGTGACCGTCAAAGCCATCCGGATCCTGTCGGAGCAGGCGGGTGAGCTCGGCATGGTCGGCGGACAGGTGCTCGACATGGACGCGGAGGAGCAGGAGCTGACGGAGCAGGGGATCTATGATATCCAGCGCCGCAAGACCGGCGCGCTCATTCAGGCGGCCTGCCAGATCGGCGTCGTGGCCGCGAACGGCACGCAGCAGCAGCTGGACGCCGCGAAGACCTACGCGCAGAATCTCGGCCTCGCGTTCCAGATCCGCGACGATATGCTCGATGTTCTGGGTGACGCGGCCAAGCTCGGCAAAGCCACGCATGTGGACGAGAATAAAAACACGTTCGTCCGCCTGTACGGTATCGGCGCGTGCTCGAAGATGATCGAATCGGAGACAAAGACGGCCATCGAGGCGCTGGCCTGCTTTGAAAACTCCGAATTCCTTGTGGAAATGGCCCGTCAGCTGGCGCTTCGTGAATACTGATGCATCCGACAGCGCCGAATTTTCGGATCGTAACAGAAAGTTTATGAATATTTGCTTGTATATACATCCGTAATATGATATACTGACCCTGCAATGGCGCAGTATTCTAGTCAGCTTTGCCGGCTGCGAGGAAGGGCCTAAAAATCCTTTGTTTGGCATACCTGTGAACCCCGTGGTGTCTGCTTCTTACGCCCAGTCTGGGGTGGATGCTGTGGGAAGGCGATTTTGCGCCTGCGGCGGACGGGCTGTCTCCAATGGCATGGAGAAGATGACCCGGTCGCTGTGGAGACTGGATATTGTGCAGCGGCGAACTCCCTTTGCGGTATCCGACCGTTGTACGATACCGGATATGAACCTGCATTGCGGTGCTACCCGGCTTTAAGCCGTGAACGCTGTGTGCAGAGTAGCCTGCCTTGCGTGAACCGGCCGGGAAAGGGAAGCTGATGCGTCCGGTGCTCATGGCCTTGAGCACAGACGATATTCCCTTGAAAGACGGTTTGCAAAAGAGGATAAGAGTCGGTTCAAGCTGTTGTGGAAATCACCTAGACTGTCGAAAGGGCCTTTATGGGATTGCGGTACGGACTAAGTGGCAATCGGGTAGTGGCCATGGCGACAGGTCAACGCGAGCATGAAAGGGGAACCACCTCCATCGGCGACGAGAGGATGCTCCCGGGGAAAACAAACCCGACCTAAGCCGTAAGATTAACCATAATCGCTGCCATTGTACATTTGTTAATCCTGATAAAATGCCGCGTACGCGGCGTTTTATCAGCATTTATTTGTGCAGATATAAGTTTACATAATTATTTGGAGGCTGCCTTGGCTGCTGCAAAAAAGAAAAAGGCCGGAAAATCGGCCAGGCCCGATTTCAAGTGGATCGCGCTCATTTTCCTTACGACCGTTCTGATCTCGGCCCTTATGAGCTTCGTGTCGTCCAATCTGCTGGAGGGCGCGGGGCTTGCGCTGTCCTTTGTGATCCTGATCTGCATCGTTCTGACCGGCATTCTGTTTGATATCATCGGCGTCGCCGTCACGGCGGCGGACGAGGTTCCGTTTCACGCGATGGCTTCGCGCAAGGTCCCCGAGGCGGAGGACGCGCTGCGCCTTATCCGCAACGCCGGCAAGGTCTCGTCGTTCTGCAACGACGTCATCGGCGATATCTGCGGCGTTATCTCCGGCTCTGCCGCGGCGGTCATCGCTGCGCGCGTGCTGATCCTGAGCAAAAGCAAGTCGGAGATCTTTATCACACTGCTGCTGTCCGCGGTCGTTTCGGGCGTGACGGTCGGCGGCAAGGCCTGCGGCAAGTCGCTTGCCATGAACAGCAGTACCGCCGTTGTGCGCACGGCGGCAAAAGTCCTGTGCTTTTTCCGGACGCTTCCGCAGCGTCTTCGAAAAAAGCACGCAGAAAAATGAGGGCTTCCCATGCTTTTAGATACCATCCATTCCAGACAGGATCTGCTGGATCTTCCCGAAGAGCAGCTTGGGACGCTCTGCGATGAGATCCGACAGTTTCTCGTACAAAACGTCAGCCGCACCGGCGGCCACCTGGCATCCAATCTCGGCATTGTCGAGACGACGGTCGCGGTCCACCGCGTGTTCGATACCAGCCGCGACCGGCTCGTGTTTGACGTCGGGCATCAGTGCTATGTCCATAAAATGCTGACCGGACGCATGGATCGGTTTGACACGCTCCGCCAGCAGGGGGGGCTTTCCGGCTTTCCGAAGCCCTGCGAAAGCGAGCACGACGCCTTCATCGCCGGTCACGCCTCCAATGCCGTTTCCGTCGCGCTGGGCATGGCCCGCGCCCGGACGATGGAGGGGAAGGATTATCACGTGCTGGCCCTGATGGGCGACGGCGCACTCACCGGCGGTCTTGCCTATGAGGGCTTCAACAATGCGGGCGCGAGCCGTGAGCCCATGATCGTTCTGCTCAATGACAACGGCATGTCCATCACGCCGAACGTCGGCGCGATCTCCCGCTATCTCGCGCAGGCACGCCTGCGCCCGAAATATCTGGATCTCAAGCTCTGGTACCGCCAGACGACGGCCAAAAGCGCCTTCGGGCGCAGGCTCTACGCATTGACGCATAGGGTAAAAGAGCACATGCGCCGCAGCATTCTCGGCACAACGCTGTTTGAGAATCTGGGCTTTACCTACCTTGGCCCGGTCGACGGGCATGATATCTCCAGGATCGAGATGCTTCTGAAGACGGCTGTGGCGCTGCACGAGCCCGTTCTGATCCATCTTATCACGCAGAAGGGGCGCGGCTATGCGCCGGCGGAGAAAACGCCGCAGGACTTTCACGGCATCGGGAAATTTGATCCCGAAACCGGCATGAGCCCTGCCGCGGCAGGGCCGTCCTTCTCGGACGTGTTCGGGCAGGAGCTCTGCCGGATGGCCGCCAGCGACAAGACGGTCTGCGCCATCACCGCCGCCATGCAGCACGGCACGGGCCTCGATCAGTTTGCATCTGATTTTTCATCCCGGTTTTTTGACGTCGGCATTGCGGAGGGCCATGCGGTCTGCATGGCGGCGGGACTTGCCAAGCAGGGGATGAAGCCTGTTGCGGCGATCTATTCCACATTTTTGCAGCGCGCCTATGACATGCTGCTGCACGATGTAGCTTTGCAGCAGCTCCATGTGGTTCTGGCTGTCGACCGCTGCGGCGTCGTCGGCGAGGACGGCGACACGCACCAGGGCATGTTCGACATCGGTTATCTGCGGCAGGTACCGGGTATGAAGATCTTCTGCCCGGCCAGCTTTGCCGAGCTGCGCGAGGATCTGCACACGGCGCTCTATGCCTGCACCGGCCCTGCGGCCATCCGCTATCCGCGCGGCGGCGAGGGCGGCTATCAGGCGGCCGCACCCCAGACCCGCATCCGCGAGGGCTATACATGTACGATCATCTGCTACGGTACGATGGTCAACGCCGTGCTTGCCGCTGCGGATACGATGCAGGCCGCGGGCTACCGGCCCGAAATTTTAAAGCTGCGCACCATTTCCCCGGTCGACTGGGACGCGATCGAGGCATCCGTCCGAAAGACAAAGCGTGTGTTCGTTTTTGAGGAAACGTCCGACCGTGAATGTCTGGCGGACGAGATCTTTGCGCATCTGACCGAAAACGGGATCCCGGCTGTCTGCCGCAAGCGGAACCTTGGCCGGGGCTTTATCCCGCACGGTGCGCCCGCCGCGCTGCTTGCCGCGGCAGGGCTGGACGCCGCTTCGCTCACAAAACTGATGCAGGAGGAGCTTTCCCGATGAAGCATAAGGAACGGCTGGATGTGCTGCTCGTCGCGCGCAATCTGGCGGAATCGAGAAGCAAGGCGCAGGCCATGATCATGGCGGGCGAGGTCTATGTCAACGAACAGAAGGCTGACAAGGCCGGGCTCGAGATCAACATCGACGAGGATCCTGTGATCGAGGTGCGCGGCAGCGCGTGCCCCTACGTCAGCCGCGGCGGATTGAAGCTGGAAAAGGCGCTTCGGGATTTCCATGTCGACCCGACCGGCTTTGTGTGCAGCGACTCCGGCGCGTCGACCGGCGGGTTTACCGATTGCCTGCTGCAGCAGGGGGCCAGCAAGGTCTTTGCCATCGACGTCGGCTATGGCCAGCTTGCGTGGAAGATCCGTTCCGACCCGCGCGTGGTCGTGATGGAGCGGACCAATATCCGCTATGTCACCCCGGAGGATCTCGGAGAACCGCTCGACCTGTCCGTCGTGGATGTTTCGTTCATTTCTCTGAAAATCGTCCTTCCGGCCATTCAGAAGCTGCTGAAGCCTACCGGACAGGTGCTCTGCCTCATCAAGCCGCAGTTTGAGGCCGGAAAGGAAAACGTCGGCAAGAAGGGCGTCGTGCGGGACCATGCCGTGCATGCGCAGGTACTGCGTGACTTTGCCGCGCTGGCCGCGTCGCTGCGCTTTACCATCCGGGATCTGACGTTCTCACCGGTCAAGGGGCCGGAGGGCAACATTGAATTTCTCGCGCATCTTTCCATGCAGCCTGGGCAGGAGAACCTTCCTGACATCGACGCGCTCGTCGCGCAGGCGCATGCGGCGCTGAAAGGGTAATATACGTTATGAAGATCGTTGTTTCGCCGAATCCCTACCGCGACAAACAATTCAAAAATGCCCGTCAGGCCTGCTCGATTTTAAAAGATGCGGGCGCGGAGGTTGCGCTCTGCCTGCCGTTTGATGTGGACAAGACGTTTGAGATCCCGTCTGATCTGCACTTCCGCGACATTCAGAAGGAGATCAAGACTGCGGACATGCTCATCTGCTTTGGCGGCGATGGGACGATCCTGCATTCGTCCAAGATCGCGACCGAGCATAACATCCCAATTCTCGGCGTCAATATCGGCACGATGGGCTTCATCGCGGAGCTGGAGGCGGCTGAGCTTGAGCTGCTGCGGAGGATCCCCAAGGGAGAGTATACCGTGGAAGAGCGCACGATGCTGGACGTCAGCGTCGGAAACGGCAGACATACGCTTTTCCATGAAACAGCGCTCAATGATGCGGTCATCACTAAGGGCGCGATCGCCCGCGTGGTGCAGCTCGGGATCTACTGCGACGGCGTGGAGGCGACCAGCTACTCCGGCGACGGCGTTATCCTCTGCACGCCGACCGGCTCGACCGCCTATTCCATGTCCGCCGGCGGCCCGATCGTGGAGCCGTCCGCGAAGAATTTCCTGATCACGCCCATCTGCGCGCACGCCATGCTGGCAAAGAGTATTGTCGTTGCGCCCAGCCGCGTGGTGACGGTCAAGGTCGGTAAGGTCGGGCGGCACAACGCATTTTTGTCTGTCGACGGCGGCCGGGCGTTCCGGCTGAACGTCGGCGATGAGATCGTGGTCAGAAGCTCGCAGAAGGTCACGCGGCTGGTTCGATTGAAAAATACCAGCTTTTTTGAGATCCTGAACCGGAAATTCATTGAAAAAATGAGGTAACGCGCCTATGAAATCGAAACGCCAGGAGAAAATACTGGAGCTTATTGCGGATCACAGCGTCCAGACACAGGAACAGCTGCTTGCTGAGCTTAATGAGGCAGGGTTCTGTACCACGCAGGCTACCATTTCCCGCGATATCAAGCAGCTGCGCATCATCAAGGAGCTTGGACCAAACGGCATTTACCGGTACGCGACTGCCCCCAAGCCTGCAGAGCATACCTTCTCCGCCAAGTTGAATCTGATCTTCCGGCAGTGTATCACAAGCGTTGAGTATGCGCAGAACATGATCGTCGTCAAGACCATGCCCGGCCTTGCCAACGGCGCCGCCGCTGCGATTGATAAGCTGAATATCCCGGAGATGCTCGGGACGCTTGCAGGCGACGACACGTGCTTTGTTGTGCTGAAGGATACGCAGTCCGCCGCCGAGCTTTGCGCGGAGATCCGGGAACAGATCGAGCATTGAGCGACGGACAGAACAGGAGGAAGACCCATGCTTTCTACCCTGCATATTGAAAATATTGCTGTGATCGAGCAGGCAGAGATCGCCTTTGACGCTGGCTTTAATGTCCTTACCGGTGAGACCGGCGCGGGCAAATCCATCGTCATAGACGCGATCTCTGCCATTTTGGGTGAACGGGCCTCGCGCGAGATGATCCGCACAGGCGCGCAGAAGGCGTTTGTCAGCGCCATTTTTTCCGGCGTGCCGGAGCTGCCGTGGTTCGCGGAAAATCAGGTCCCGTATGAGCCGGAGCTTGGTGTTTCCCGTGAGATCTTTGCAGACGGGAAAAACAGCTGCCGCGTCAGCGGCAAGCCCGTCACGGTCTCGACGCTCCGGAAGCTCGGCGTCCAGCTCATTCAGATCCACGGCCAGAATGATTCGCAGCAGCTGTTCGACGAGGCGACGCATATCGGCTATCTGGATCTGTTTGCCCACGACGAAGCGCTTCTGGCGGACTACCGGCAGGCGTATGACAAGGTCAGCGCCGTGCAGCAGGAGATCCGGCGGCTGTCCATGGACGAATCGGAAAAGCTGCGTCTGGTCGAAACGCTGAAATTCCAGATCGACGAGATCGAGCGCGCCGAGCTGCAGCCCAGCGAAGAGGACGAGCTGCTTGAGCGCCGGAAGGTGCTTCAGAACGCGGAAAAGCTGACGGACGCGATGGAAGCGGCTGTTTCCGCACTCTATGGGGATGAAACGTCGGACGGCGCTGCGGCCATGATCGCGAACGCCGCGCACGCGCTGGAACGGGTCAGCCGTGTGTCGGATGAAATGCGGCTTCTCAGCGGAAAGCTGAACGACCTCATGTACACCGCGCAGGATATTGCCGACGAGCTGCGGGACAAGAAGGACGATCTGACCTATTCCGCCGACGAGCTTGAGCAGATCGAAGAGCGGCTCGACACGCTTCACAAGCTCAAGCGCAAATACGGCGGCAGCGTTGAGGACGTGATCGTGTTCTGCGAAAATGCCAGAAATCAGCTGGATGAAGTAGAATTTGCGACCGACCGTATCGAGCAGCTCCAGAAAAAGCTGTCTGTCTTGCAAAAGACCATGCAGGAAAAGGGGACGGCGCTTTCCGCTGCGCGGAAAACGGCGGCGGAAAGCCTGCAGAGGGCCATTTCCTCCGAGCTGATGCAGCTCGATATGCCGAAGATCCAATTCGTCTGCGAGTTTACGGAGCAGTCCCCGCAGGAAAACGGTCTGGATTCCGTCCGCTTCCTGATGTCCGCAAACGTCGGCGAATCGCTGCGGCCGCTTGCCAAGGTCGCCTCCGGCGGCGAGCTGGCGCGCATTATGCTCGCCATGAAAAACGTGCTCGCAGCGGAGGATTCCGTCGGGACGATGATCTTCGACGAGGTCGACGCGGGTGTCAGCGGCCGCGCGGCGCAGAAGGTCGCGTATAAGCTCTGGACGGTCGCAAAGGGCCGTCAGGTTCTGTGTGTGACGCACCTGCCGCAGATCGCTGCCATGGCCGACACGGAATTCACGGTCGAAAAGCGAGTGGAAAACGGCAGAACGTATACAAGCGTTCTGCGTCTGGATATCGCCGGACGGCGGCAGGAGCTTGCCCGCCTGACCGGCGGCAGCATGATCACCGAAACAACGCTGGCCGGCGCGGCGGAGCTGCTGCGTCTGGCGGAACAGACAAAGAGGGGAGTCTCACATGAAAATTCGTAACATCCTGTTTCTGATCCTTGCGTCGCTGCTGC
>CAKUEH010000054.1 GCA_934646185.1 uncultured Oscillospiraceae bacterium
AAGCAGCAGCATTACATGCAGATCGTCTCCGGCGAGGTGCGCAGGCTCTCGCGGCTGGTGCGCAACATGCTCGATATCGCGAAGCTGCAGGCCATGGGCGTGGAGGAGAGCCGCAAAACGCGCTTCGATCTCGGCGAGGAGCTGAGCGACGTGCTCATCACGTTCGAGCAGAAGATCTACAACAAGCATCTCGACGTGCGCGTCGATCTGCCGGACAAGCCCGTCTGGACACGGGCCGAGCGCGACAGCATCACGCAGGTCATCTACAATCTGATCGACAACGCCATCAAATTCTGCCCGGACGGCGGCAGGCTTGCCCTGCGGCTGCAGCCAGACGGCGGCAAGGCCCGCGTGACCGTTGAGAATACCGGCCCGACCATCGACAAGGACGAGCTGCCGCTGCTGTTCGACCGCTTCCACAAGGCCGACAAATCCCGCTCGGCCGACCGCGAGGGCTGGGGCCTCGGGCTCTACATCGCGAAGACCATCGTCGGCGCGCACGGCGGCGATATCTGGGCCACGAGCGAAAACAGCGTGACGCAGTTCAACTTCACGCTGCCCACAGCCCGGTAACGCCTGCACGGAAGATTTACAGATCGTTCAATGTCTGTTCAAATCCGCGGGATATACTACATGCATAACCAAGCAAGAGGGTGTCTGATATGAGCTTTGACAACAACAGCTTCTATGACGACAATTCCACAAAGAACTGGCAGCCGCAGCCGACGCCGATGGAGGATCGCAGGCGCAGGCACACCGGAAAATGGATCACGGCGATCGTGATCCTGGGTCTGCTGGCGCTGGCCATGACCGGAACGGTGCATCTGGTGCGCGATGTCGGCGTGACGCTCAACCGGTCGGACAGCGGATTCCTGCTGACCATCGGCACGCAGCAGACACAGCCGTCGTCTGCGCCCGCAGAGCAGACGCAGACGGCGAAGGAGGAAGCGCCCGTGCAGGCCGAAGCGCCCGCACAGGAGCAGCAGACCGCGGCGGAGCTGCCGCAGCTGACGATCACGCAGTCGCCCGCAGGCGTCCCGACCGTCGCCTCCGACGAGGAGGGCGCGCTGAGCCTGCAGGAGATCTACCGCCGGTGCATCGGAAGCGTCGTGTCCATCGTGACCGTCACGCCGTCCGGCAAGGCCAGCGGCACCGGCATCATCATGTCGGCGGACGGATATGTCATCACGAACCATCATGTGGTCGAAAGCGCGCAGGCCGTGAGCGTCCTGACCTCGGACAGCCGGGAATACAGCGCGTCGATCGTCGGCAGCGACGAGACGAGCGACCTTGCCGTTCTGAAGGTCGAGGCAGACGGACTGCAGGCCGCGGAATTCGGCGATTCGTCCGTTCTGCAGGTCGGCGACAGCGTCGCCGCCATCGGCGATCCGCTCGGCACGGCGCTGCGCGGCACGATGACCGACGGCATCGTCTCCGCCATCAACCGCGATCTGACCGTCAACGACCGCACGATGAGCCTGATCCAGACGAATGCCGCGCTCAACAACGGCAACTCCGGCGGGCCGCTCATCAACTGCTACGGGCAGGTCATCGGCATCAATACGATGAAGATGAGCAATTTCTATTCCTCGTCCACGACCGTCGAGGGCATCGGCTTCGCGATCCCCATCGATACCGCCAAGCCCATCATCGACGAGCTGATCGAAAAGGGCTATGTCTCCGGCCGTCCGGCCATCGGCATCGACGGCGAGACACTCCCCGCGACGTACCGCATCTATTACCGGCTGCCGCAGGGCATCTATGTGACGCGCGTCTATCAGAACAGCGACGCCGCCGCCAAGGGCGTCTCCGAAGGAGACATCATCACCGCCATCAACGGCGTCTCCGTCACGACGATGGAGCAGCTCAACCGCGTCAAGAACCAGTATACCGCCGGTGACACCATCACACTCACCATCTACCACGGCGGCGTGTCCTCCGACGTGGAGATCATCCTGATGGACCGCGCAAATGCGTAAGACAAAACGAGCCCCCGCCTCTGTCACAGCGGCGGGGGCGTTTGCATATCAGGAACAACTGGAGCGCGCGATCTTACAGCGTCAGCGTGTGATAGACCTCACCGGAGAGCGTTTTCCATTCGAAAACGCCGTCTTCCAGCGTCATATAGCCGCGCGCGGAGCCGTTTTTCGGAATGGAGACGGAGCCGGGGTTCAGATAGAGGTTGTGTTCGCCGAACGGCTCCCATGCGGGCACATGCGTGTGGCCGTGCAGGAGGATATCGCCGGGGCAGAGCGGCGGCAGGTGCGCGGTATTGTAAACATGGCCGTGCGTGGCGTAGATGAGGCGCTTCCCGACCGGGAACACGCTGTAATCGGCCAGGATCGGGAAGGTCAGCACCATCTGGTCGACCTCCGTGTCGCAGTTGCCGCGGACGCAGAAGAGCGTTTCGCGCCGCTCGTTGAGCATGGCCAGCACCTGCTTGGGGGCGTACTCGTCCGGCAGGTCGTTGCGCGGGCCATGGTAGAGAATGTCACCCAGCAGCAGGAGGCGGTCGGCTCCTTCACGATCAAACGCGCAGAGCAGCTCACGGCAATAGCCCGCCGCGCCGTGGATATCTGATGCGATCATGAGTTTCATACGAAGTCCCTCCTCAGCCTTTTGCAAGGTCTTTTACGACCTCGCCCGCGATGATGAGCCCGGCAACAGACGGCACGAAGGCCGTGCTGCCGGGGATGTCGCGGCGCTCGGTACATTTGTGCTTCGCGCCCGGCGGGCAGATGCAGTGGCTGCGGCAGCTGATGGACATGTCCTCGATGGGCCTTGTCGGGATCTCGTCGGAATAGACGACCTTCAGATGCTTCACGCCGCGCTTTCTGAGAGCCGTGCGCATCACGCGCGCGAGCGGGCAGCCGCTGGTCTTGTAGATATCGGCCACGCGGAAGCGGGTCGGGTCGAGCTTGTTGCCCGCGCCCATGCAGCTGATGATGGGCACGCCCGCCTTCTGCGCCTCGAGAACCAGCGTGACCTTCGCCGTGACGGTGTCGACGGCATCGACGACATAGTCATACTCCGAAAAATCAAACTGATCCGCCGTCTCCGGCAGATAGAAGCACTGGTGGACGCGCACGTCGCAGTCTGGATTGATCTCCAGAATGCGCTCGCGCATGACCTCGACCTTGTATTTGCCGACGGTCTTGCGCGTGGCGATGATCTGCCGGTTGAGATTCGTCAGGCAGACCTTGTCGTCGTCGACGAGATCGAACGCGCCCACGCCGCTGCGCACGAGCGCCTCGCAGACATAGCCGCCCACGCCGCCGATGCCGAACACGGCCACGCGCGCACCCTTCAGCTTCTCCATGGCCTCCGCGCCGAGCAGGAGCTGGGTTCTTGAAAATTGATTGAGCATAAGTCCCTCTGTTCCATTACATATAAGATCTATAGGCTTATCATACGTATACGGGCGGAGCCTGTCAAGGGATTTGCGGCGTTTTTGGGCAGATCCTTGAAAATAAACCGTGACATTTGGCCGGTTTTCGTTTAAACTGAAAGGGAAAACGCGGCTGGATCGCGGATCAAAAACGAAAAGGGGAGAATCGTTTTGAAGGAAAGCTACAAGCCCTTGCTGACGCCGTGGAAGATCGGCAAGGTCGAGATCAAAAACCGCATCGTGCTCACCAGCATGGGCGGCACGGATCTGTTCGGCTGGATGGAATGGAACCATTTTGACAAGGACGGCGCACGCTTCATTCTGGAGGTCGCGAAGAACAACGCCGGTCTTGTCCTGCCCGGCTGTCAGCCGGTGAATAACCCGATGTACGGCCAGTGGCTGCACAAGAATAAGAAAATGTACGACGATCTGGCAAAGTGGATGCCGGAATTCCACAAGACGGGCGCGAAGCTGTTCGTGCAGCTGACGGCGGGCTTCGGCCGCAGCTTTACCGTGTCCGAGATGATGGAAAAGCTCTATAACAGCCCGGTCCTGCGCGTGCTGTCGAAGCCGGTCATGGATCTGGACAAGATCACAGCCTCGGCCAGCCCGTCGCCCAACCGGTGGTCGGACAAGCTGCCGTCGCGCGAGATGACGAAGGAAGAGATCCGGGAATTCATCGATTCGTTCGCCAAGAGCGCGAAGCTCCTGCAGGACGCGGGCGTCGACGGCGTGGAGGTTCACGCCGTTCACGAGGGCTATCTGCTCGACCAGTTTACGCTCCACTACGTCAACAAGCGCACGGACGAGTATGGCGGGAGTCTTGAAAACCGCTACCGCTTCGCCGCCGAGATCGTCAAGGCCATCAAGGCCGCCTGCGGCCCGGATTTCCCGGTGTCGCTGCGCTATTCCGTCGTTTCGAAGACCAAGGGCTTCCGGCAGGGCGCGCTGCCCGGCGAGGAGTATGTCGAGGCAGGCCGCGACATGGCCGAGTCTGAGATCGCGGCAAAATTCCTGCAGGACGCGGGCTATGACATGCTCAACTGCGACAACGGCACGTACGACGCGTGGTACTGGGCGCATCCGCCGGTTTACATGCCCGAAAACTGCAATCTGGCCGAGGTCGAGCATATCAAGAAGTTCGTCGATATTCCCGTCGTCTGCGCGGGCCGCATGACGCTGGAGACCGCGGCAACGTCCATTTCCGAAGGAAAGCTCGACGGCGCGGGCTTCGCGCGGAATTTCCTGGCCGACCCGGAGTGGTTCACGAAGGTACTTGAAGACCGCGAGGACGATATCCGCCCGTGCATCCTCTGTCACAACGGCTGCTTCAACATGTGCCACTACAAGGGCGTGCCGAACGATCAGGACCTGAGCGATTCTCTGCATCTGGCGCGCTGCGCGGTCAACGCGGAGATGATGCAGTGGGACAAGCACTACATCAAGAAGACGAACGAGCCGAAGACCGTACACATCGTCGGCGGCGGCATCGGCGGCATGGAGGCCGCCCGCGTGCTGACGCTGCGCGGCCACAAGCCCATCATTTATGAAAAGTCCGGCGTGCTCGGCGGCACGTTCATCGCGGCCTCGTCCGAGAGCTATAAGGGCAAGCTCCGCGATCTTCTGACGTGGTACCGCCGCGAGATGGAAAAGCTCGGTGTGGAAGTCCGCCTGAACACCGAGGTCAAAGAGATCGAGTCCTTCGGCTCCGATCCCGTCATCATCGCCACCGGCTCGACCCCGCGCGTGCTCAAAAAGGTTCCCGGCCATGAGAGGATGCTCGAAGCCTGCGAGTATCTGCTCGGCGCGCCTGTGGGCGAAAAGATCGCCGTTGTGGGCGGCGGTCTGACCGGCTGCGAGATCGCGTATGAGCTGGCCCTGCAGGGCAAGGATGTCACGATCGTCGAAATGAAGGACGATCTGGTGTCCCAGAAGGGCGTATGCCTGGCCAACAGCTCGTATCTGCGCGAGTGGTTCGCATGGAAGCAGGTTCCCGTCTATCTGGAAACGACGCTCCGCGAGGTCAAAGACGGTGCCATCGTCTGCGCGGCGAAGGACAGCACGTCCGTCGAGATCCCGTGCGACACCGTCATTTCCTCCGCCGGCTATATCTCCACGCCGCTGGTCGAGGAGAAGGGACATAAAAACGTCCAGCTCGTCGGCGACTGCCTGCGCATCGGAAACCTCCGCTCCGTCGTCTGGCGCGCCTATGAGGCGGCCATGAAGATCTGATCGAAACACAAAACGCCCCGCCGGATAAATCCGGCGGGGCGTGGCGTTTATTCCGGCTGCTCGAAGCTGCTGTCCATGAGGGCCTGTTCAAGCTGACGGGCGTGGTCGAGCTCGGAATAGGGGACGAAAAAGTCCGTCCGGGTGCCGACCTCGCCGGTGTAGGCCGCGGTACGCGGGCTCCACTGGCGGACGATCACAGGGATATGATCGTCCTCGAGAATGCCCTGCAGCATCTCGGCCCACGGCGAGCATTTGTTGCCGATGAAGCAGTAATCATCCGGCTTCGGCCCGCGCGTGAGTCTGCTGCCGCAGAACGCGCAGGTATTTTCCTCATTCAGCAGATAACAGTTTTCGCAGTAAAACATGCCGCAGCTCCTTTCCGGCGCTTATTTCCGCGCCCGCAGCTCCTTCCGTTCCTTCTTCGTCTTGCAGAAATGCTCCAGCACGGGGATGAACAGGAAACAGGTGAACGCCGCCGTAAAGCCGCCGTTGTACAGGCAGAACGCGCCGTGCAGCAGCGGGACGCAGGTGACGAACGTGTAATGGATCATACCGAATACGACGCCGGCCAGCCAGCCGTAGACGCCCGCGACCGGGGACAGGCCGTTTGCGAAGCAGAGACCGATGACGATGGCCTGCGCGTTTGCCATGAGCGTATGCTCCGCGCCGGTGAGACCGCAGACGAATTTTGCAGCATAGCTTGCCGCGACGTAGCCCACCATGATCGGCCAGACGTTGGCCGGATGGCTGCCCTTATAGCAGCAGCAGACCATGCAGAACACGCAGCCCAGCGTCGCGGCGTTCCACTTTGCGCCGATGAGCAGGTAATACAAAACAATAAACAGCCCGTAGACGCCGAAATTCAGGATCGCCGCACCGGAGCCGTATTTCGTGCCGTAGTCGACGTTGTAGCCGGAGTCGCGCAGGAGACGGCCATACTCCTTCCCGCCGCCGAGCGCGAGACCCCAAATAACCGCCAGCGCGAACACCACCAGACAGAAGCCGACGCTGACCAGCACAAAGCTGTCCGCCAGACCGACATTTTCCGACGCGGGCGGCGCGGGCGTGAAGATCTTATACAGAAGCGAACGCAGGAAGAACGCGAGCAGGCCGATGGGCACGGCCGCGTTATAAAGGTCATAGCCCTTGTGCATCTGCGGGCTGTGCGGCAGGACGGCGGGGAACAGGAAGCCGATGAAAATGCCGACGGCCAGCGCGAGAACGATGCCGAGGCCCGTAAAGCCGTGCCACGCTTCGCCCGGATACCGGAAGAGCATCTCAGTGATGAGCGGAGCCAGACCCGTGGAGAACAGGAAGGCGTTCGCCATCGCGCCGGGCTTTTTCTTCATGACGAGGCAGTAGAGCAGCACGCCCGCGAACGAGAACCAGATGTTGAGGATCGTCGTGCCCCAGAAGCAGAAGCCCGCCGTCAGGAAAAACGCGAGGACGGACACGCCGTCCGGCTTGCTGCCGGGCAGGCAGTAGATCCCGAGACATACGGCGCAGACGAGCGCGACATTCAAAAACGTTCCGCCGAAGCCGCCGTAGCTGCTGTCAAAATAGCTCTTGACGGTCTGGCCGGACTGCGTGCAGATGCGGCCAAGGCCCGCAAAAACGTCGGAGGCCGTCTCGCGGTACAAGCTGGCGCTGACGATCGCGGCCAGCAGGCACAGCAGCGTGAATCCGGCAAACAGCCAGCGGATGGCGGTCTGGGATTCTTTGAATTTTTCTTTCATGCTTCCACTCTCCCTTCGAAAAACTGCCGCCGGTGAAGACCGGCGGCAGCGCGGTAAAACGGTTTACAGCGTGCGCTCGGCAGCCTCGACCACGTGGCCGATGAGCACGGAGGTCGTGACGGAGCCGACACCGCCGGGAACCGGGGTGATCGCGCCGACAATGGGCTCGACCTCGGAGAACACGGCGTCGCCCGCGATGGCGCCCTTGCCGCCCTTGGAGTTGATCTTCTCGGGATCCCAGTTGATGGAGACGTCGATGACGATCTGATTTTCAGAGACATAGTCCTTCGTCAGGCTGTTCAGGACGCCTGCGGCGGAGACGAGAATGTCCGCCTTGCGGGCGATACCGGCCACGTCGACGGTCTTGGTGTGGCAGACGGTGACGGTGGCGTTCTTGGCCATGAGCATCATCGCGGCGGGCTTGCCGACGACGAGGGAGCGGCCGATGACGACGGCGTTCTTGCCCTTGCAGTCAATGCCGTAGTAGTCCAGGATCTCCATGCAGGCCTGCGGGGTGCAGGGGGCAAAGCCCAGCTTCTTGCCGGTGAAAACGCCGGCGTTGGAGAGGTCTGTCATGCAGTCGACGTCCTTGCAGGCGGCCAGATGGTTGCAGATCTCGTCCTGATCGGCCTTCAGATGCTTCGGCAGGGGCCGGAACATGAGGCAGCCGTGGATGGAGTCGTCGGCGTTGATCGCCTCGATCTGCGCGATGAGCGCTTCCTTCGTCACGTCCTCGGGCAGGACGAATTTCTCGACTTCCACGCCGATGAGCTCCGCGCGGGCGGTCGCGCCCTTTTCATAGGACAGGTCGGACGGGTTCTCGCCGCAGCGGACGATGGCCAGCTTCGGGCTGACGCCCTTTTCCTTCAGAGCCGCGACACGCGCCTGCAGCTTTTCATTCATCGCGGCGGTAACTTCCTTGCCAAGCAGTAACTTTGCCATACTTCTCTCTCCTTCTTATTTAAAGAACCCGGCCTTGACGGTCTCGAAGATCTCGTCGGCCAGCTTGCCGTATTTGTCCAGCATCCCGAGGCACTTGGCGTTCATTTCCTCGGCCAGCTCCCGGTTCTGGAGCGTTTTGGTGTTGATAAAGACATTGAGCGAAGCCGCCTGCAAAGCGGACTTCACGATGGCCGCGCCGCAGCCCGCGTCAGAGACGGCAAGGCGGGAGCCCTTGGCGGCGAAGACGGAGATGGCTTCGATGGACTCGCAGCACAGCTCCATGATGTGCATCGGGACCTGGCAGGCCGTGATCGTGGCCTTTTCCATGATCTCCGGGCGGCTGGGATCGTCCTTGGGGATGCCGTAGGCCTTGGACAGGGGGATGAAGCCCTCCGCGTCGGCGGGGACCTGATCGAGAAGCTCGGTCTGGAGCTTGTCGCATGTTTCCTTCAGGGCGATGATCTCGGCCTCAACATCGGCGTATTTCTTCTTGCCGACCGTGAGAGAGCCGACCATGTTGCCCAGCGCCGTGCCGAGCGCGGCCACGAGCGCGGACGCGCCGCCGCCGCCGGGGGCAGGCTCGCTCGAGGCGAGCACCGTGACGAATTCACGGCAGGATCTTGTCGTATAATCCATGATAACTCCTTATTTTCAGCAAGGCAGGCGGCGGATATCCGCCGCCTGCCGGGTGTCGTGATGTTTATAAGTCTGACTTCCGGATCAGAACAGACCGGAGACCTTGCCGGTCTCAGTGTCGACGTCGATGCGGCGGTAGGCCGGGTTCGCGGCGGTACCGGGCATCATGGAGATGGTGCCTGCCATCGGGCAGAGGAACTTCGCGCCGCCATACTCCAGAATGTCGCGGATGGCGAGCCGCCAGCCGGTGGGAACGCCCTTCTTCGTCGGGTCGTCGGACAGGGACAGATGGGTCTTGACCATCATGGTGCAGTAATCCTTGTACTTCGGGTCGGACTCGAAGCGCTCGGCCTTCTGCGTGGCCAGAGGCGCCCAGTCAACGCCGTCGGCGCCGTAGACTTCCTTGGCAATCAGCTCAACGCGCTGACGCAGCGGCATGTCGAGATCGTACAGGAACTTGATGTTGACCGGCTCCTCACAGGCTTCGACGACGGTCTTGGCCAGCTCGATGGCGCCTTCGCCGCCATAACGCCAGTGGTTGGACTCCGCGCAGCGGACGCCGTGCTCCTTGCAGAGCTTCTTGAGAAGGGCGATCTCCGCGTCGGTGTCGGTGTAGAAGCGGTTGATGCAGACGACCGGGTTGATGCCGGACTTCTTGATGGTGTTCACATGGTGGAACAGGTTGCAGGTGCCCTTTTCCAGAAGCTCGAGGTTCTCCTCGGTGTATTCCTTCGGCAGGGGTGCGCCCGGGGTGACCTTCGGGCCGCCGCCGTGCATCTTGAGCGCGCGGACGGTCGCGACCAGAACGGAGACGTTCGGGGTCAGGCCGGACAGACGGGTCTTGACGTTCCAGAACTTCTCGAAGCC
>CAKUEH010000055.1 GCA_934646185.1 uncultured Oscillospiraceae bacterium
GCAAGCAAATCCGGTGAGTACCCACACCGGAAAAACAGAGCGTTCCGGCTGACCGCCGAAACGCCCTGTTTTCATTTTTGGGGATAACACCAAGCCATCTTCATCTAAAAATCAAACATACGAAAATCATTCTGACGGTGCTTCTATCGCGCTGCATTTCTGTACGCATTTACTGTCTGTCCCGTCCAAACAGTGAATGCTCTGATAAACGCCCCAATCTCCTGATACCCCAGCAGGAACGCAATATCCTCGGTGGTCATATCGGTGTTGGCAAGGTAGGTCTTTGCCAGCAGCTCCCGTATGTGACCCAGCTGCTTCTGGAAGTTGGTATCTTCCTCCTGCAGCTTGCGCTGCAAAGACCGCTTGCTGTACCCCAGCTTCTTTGCCACATCGTCTACGATCCCTTCTCCGCTGGGCAGCAGCTCCATCAAGGCGCTGCGGACACGGGCGGCGCAGCTGTCATCCGTCTCCATCATCGACAGGCGGCGCTTCAGCTCCGGCTCGAAGAATTCCCACATGGACTCGTTGCGGCTGATGAACGGCACCAGCACATCTTCTTTGGAAAATACGAGGCGATTCTGATTGCCAACCACGATAGTCTTTCCGATGAAATCAGCGTAGGCGGGATTCTTCATCGGCTGCTTTGCCGTCACGGACAGCGGTGTGATGTTTTCTTTGGTCGCTTTGCGGATCAGCCCGACGAGGAACACAAATTCGATCCCCACAAGGATCTCCGGCAGCTCCAATTCCTCGTTGCCGGACAGAATCTCCACGCTGACTTCCGTTTCGGTTTCCTCCACTTGATACAGCAACGCACCGATCAGCGGCTTATACTGCGTCAGCCGTTTCAGGCACACAAGCGCGTTGCGGCTGCAATACGCCGCAAAAACAGGCGGTGAAAATGCTTCGATCCCTTCCGACGCCGCCAAGCGGATCGGTGTCTGCCCATCCGGCGAAAGGGTGTCGATCGCTCCCATAAAGCGGAAGTATTCCTCCGCAGTCAGACTGGGCGTCTGCCGGGCAAACAGGTCCTCCGGCAGCATTGCTTTTTTCAGGACTTCATCCATTGAAAAGCCCATTCCCGAAAGATAAGTGCCATAGTTTTTGTCGATCAAAAAGTGCTTCAAAATACCACTCCGTTAAGAAAAGTTTTTGATGACCCAGTCAAAAACGCGATCTCCAAAGATCTTGTGTGTCCAGACCATCGGCTTTGCGCCGAAGCCGATCAGATAACGGGTACGAGGGCGGCGTTTTGTCACCGCTTTGCGGACGGTCTTTGCAATCAGCTCCGGCTTGGAGAGTAGATTGCCGCTGTAATTCTTGATCATACCGTCTGCGGCCTTGTTCGCCATTTCCGCATACGCGCAGTTTGCTGAAGTCTTTTTCAGATTCTCGGCGGCGATGATGCCCCAATCGGTCTTGATGCCGCCCGGCTCCACCACGATCACATCGATGCCAAAGGGCTTCAGCTCCATTCTGAGGCAGTCGGACAGACCCTCGACAGCGTATTTCGTGGCGTGATACCAGCCGCCGAACTTCGTCCAGATCTTGCCGCCCATCGAGGAAATGTTGACGATCTTGCCATAGTGATTCTTCTGCATTGCCGGGGTGACAAGCTGAATGAGCCGTGCCATGCCGAACAGATTGACATCGAACTGGCGGCGCCCTTCCTCAAGCGGCACATCCCCGATGGCGCCATAAGAGCCGTACCCGGCGTTATTCACCAGCACGTCAATGCTCTTTTCTTTGGAAAGGACTGTGTTTACGCACTCTACGATGGATTCGTCCTTTGTCAGATCGAGCGCCACCGGCGTGATGCCGTACTTCTCCAGGTCCGCCATACGTTCTACCCGCCTTGCAGCGGCGTAAACCTGAAAGCCTGCGCTTTTCAATTCCTGTGCGACCATCCTGCCGATCCCGCTGGATGCGCCCGTGACCAATGCTACCTTTTCCATAATGATGACCTCCGTTTTTGTTTTGCTGCCATCATTATAGTGGAAGGGCACGCCAAAGCGAATATCATAGAGCGCCAGCATTCCAGCAATTCACGCCATTCTCATTATATTGGAAAACTGCGGACAATTCAAGGCGCATGGCGGCAAAAGAGGCATCGCAGCAAAAAGGAAACGGGTATGTACCGTTAGGGCACATACCCGTTTGTCAGCAGCCCTTGTCCGGCAACTGCCACAGTATTTGTTTCTCAAAACCTGTTTTATGGACAGCTGCCCGCGGGCCTTGCTGTTTTATGCTCGTGCCGCTTCTGCGATGGCTTGCAGGAGCGGTTCTTTTTCTGCGGTGCCGGTGACGAGGATCAGGCCGGATCCGTAATCCGCCTCAGCGGTCCGGACGCCGGGGACGTCCAGAAGCGCCTGCTCCAGCGCGGCTTTTCCGGGCAGGGCGGAAAGCTCTTCCATGCGGATGGTCAGGGTCCGGGAGGCGGCCGCCGGTTCGGACGGCTCCGGCTCCGGAAGCGGAGGCTGCGGCTGGGCCGCGCATTCTGCCGCCGTACCGGTGCGCTGTCCGTCCAGCGCGGGAAGAAGCGTCAGCGCCGCGAGGCAGCAGGCAAGCAGCACGCAGAGCGCGGGACTTGCCCCAAGATCGAGCGCCGGGGCAAACAGTCCGCCCGCCGCGCCTGTCAGCAAAAACGTACAGACCGCGCTGAGTCCCTGCAGCCCGCGGCGCGTCCGGACAGCGCGACGGCAGACAGAAATCGCCTCTGCTGCATCGGCCAGTGTCTGCACGGACAGGCCCGGCATCTGCTCCTGGAACGATGCGCCGGGTTCGCCCGCGCGGATGCAGAGCACTCTCCCCTTCTGTGCAGGCTGTATCGCTTCCACGACCTCCGCGCCGGTCTGTACGGCAAGCTGCTTCGTGTAGAGCGGCTGGCTGCCGGCCGCGAGAACCGGACGGAGCCGCTGCGCGGCAAGCGCGCGGATCGCTTCCTGCCCGCCCGGAAGCAACGGGCGCTGCAGCGCGATCAGGCCGAGATACATTCCGCCCTCCATGCCGAACAGCAGCGCCGTTTTGCCGGAAAGCGGCACATCGTCGGCGCGTGGGGCAAAGATCCCGCGGCTGCGCAGCTGCTCCGGCGTCCCGGCGTAATAGCGTTTGCCGTCCAGCACGGCGCAGAACCCGTCCGGCGTTTGGGTGCAGGCTTCCGCAGGCAGGAGCGTCAGACCGCGGCCCTGTGCCGCGCGCAAAATCGCGTTGGCCTCCGGCGCGGCAAAGCCCTGCATGACCGACGCGGCAAGCGCGAGAAACCTTTCCGGCTCCATCCCCGCGGGGCGAATATCCGCGGCGGTTGGTTCGCCGGTCAGGAGCCCTTCGGGGCAGACGAGCGCGGTATCGGCGGCGCCGAGCGCCTCGACCGTCTGCGCGGACGCGGCCGGAACAGACATGCGCCGCATGGCGCGGCGGCCGGTCAGCAGAGCGATCAGGCGGAACGGGCAGAGCGCCGACGCGGCCAGCACGCAGAGCGCTCTTGCAAGCACATCATCCGCGCGCGCATGCAGCACGGCCCAGACTGCCGCCGCGCAGACCGCGGCGGCGATGCCAGTCCAAGTCCAAACCATCTCCGCCGTCCGCGTCGACAGAGCGCCGGGAAGTCCGGCCTCCAGCCGCTGCTCCAGAAGATCGAGCCACGCGGACGCCGTCAGCAGCAGCGCGGCGGCGACCGGTGCGTCCGGGCACACGCCGAGCGCACAGAGCACGAGGGCAAGCGGCACGGTCAAAGCCACCGCCGTATGACGGTCGGGCTTTCCGGAAAACAGCGCATGGACACCTGTTTTCAGGCAGTGGAAATTCACGCCCGCAGTCACGAGCAGCAGGGCTGGCCGAAGAAGCATGGCCGCCAGAAGCGGCGCAAGCGGCAGCCGCTCCGGCCCCAGAACCGTCAGCACGGCAAGCAGCGCCGTCAGGAGCGTGGACACGCAGCAGAAAACGAGCTGCCGCGCAGAATGGGTGTTGTTCTTCATCATATCCCCCCAGTTGAGGTTCTTTTGCTTATTTTATCCTGAACGCAATCAAAAAGCAACCGTCTGTCTATCCGCAGCGGACGTTGACAGGAAAGATTTTGGTCATTATAATAGAATAATTGATAAAGGAGGATACGCTATGAAACGAAGCGAACAGGATATCCGGTTCCAGTGGGACCTGACGAAGATCTACCCAGACACTGCGGCATGGGAGGCCGCCATGAAGGAAGCTGAGGCCGCGCTTGAGCCGCTGGCTGCGATCCCCGGCACGCTCGGTACGTCCAAGGAAGCGTTCAAGCACGGGCTTGACACCATCTACGCCTCCATGCTCAAGGTCGAGATCCCCTATGTCTATGCGTTTTTGAAGAAGACCGAAGATGGCTCCGTGGCGGAAAATCAGGAGATGGCCGCCCGCGGCGAGAGCCTGATCGTCAAGTTCAACGCTGCAATAGCATTCCTGAGTCCCGAGATTCTTGCCATCCCGGCGGAAAAGCTGGACGAGTGGATGCAGGATGAGGCGCTGGCGACCTACCGGCACACGGTGGACGATATCGTCCGCATGCGCGCGCATACGCTCGACGCTGCGCGGGAGCAGATGCTGGCGCTGCTGGGCGACGCTGCCGGAACGCCGAAGGCCGCGTTTGAAATGCTGACCGACGTCGATCTGCAGCTGCCGATGGTTAAAAATGAGGCTGGCGAAGAGGTGCGTCTCACCGCCGGTACGTTCCCCGTCTTCCGCGAGAGCCGCGACCGCTCCGTGCGCGAGGGCGCGTTCCGCGCCATGTTCGGCACCTACCGGCAGTTTGGCGACGCCATCGCCACGCTCTACGGCGGCTCTGTCAAGTTTGACGCTTACTTTGCCAACCAGCGCGGCTATGCATCCGCGTGCGAGGAAGCGCTGGACGGCGGCAATGTGCCCGTGTCCGTCTATGACAGCCTGATCGAGGCTGTGCATGAAAGTCTTCCCTCCATGCGCAAATATCTTGAGCTGCGCCGCCGCGCGCTGAAGCTCGACAAGATCGACGTGTTTGATCTGTACGTCCCCATCGTGGAGAACGTCGACTATCCCATCGCGTTTGAGGACGCGAAGGAGCTGGTCAAAAAGGCGACGCTGCCGCTGGGCGAGGAATACCAGAAGCTGCTTGACCGCGCGTTCGCTGAGCGCTGGGTCGACGTGTATGAGAACGACGGCAAGCAGTCCGGCGCGTTCTCCTGCGGCGTGTTCGGCGTGCATCCGTATGTGCTGATGAACTATGCCGGGACGCTCAACGATGCGTTCACGCTGGCGCATGAGCTGGGTCACTCCATGCACTCCTGGTTCTCCGATACGACGCAGGATTATGTCAATCACGATTACCGCATCATGGTCGCAGAGGTCGCCTCGACGGTCAACGAAGTTCTGCTGACCAAGTATCTGCTGAAGACCGAAACGGATGAAAAGCGCCGCGCATATATCCTCAACCACTTCCTTGAGAGCTTCCGCACAACGCTCTACCGGCAGACGCTGTTCGCAGAGTTCGAGCGCAGGGCGCACGATCTCTATGCCGCGGGCCAGCCGCTGACGGCCACCGCGCTCAACAAGGTCTACCACGATCTCGAAGCCACGTATTATGACGGCATCGGCATCGATGCGGACATCGACCCCGAATGGTCGTATATCCCCCACTTCTACCGCGCGTTCTACGTCTACCAGTACGCGACCGGTTTCTCCTCCGCCGTAGCCATCGCCGAGCATATCCTGACGACCGGCGACGCAAGCGGCTATCTGAAGTTCCTCACGACCGGCGGCAGCGATTATCCGCTCGAGGAGCTCAAGATTGCGGGCGTCGACCTCACCAAGCCCGACACCGTCCGCAGCGCGCTGCGCGTGTTCGACGAGACGATCGACGAGCTGGCAAAGATCCTGCTGTAACGCGGAACAGGAAAACCCCCGGGCACAGGCCCGGGGGTTTTTGCTTACTTGATGACGCCCTTCTGGAGAATGACGTTGGCGTAGATGGCGGTCTCGCCGGATTGGAGGATGCAATAGGTCTTGCGGGCCTCGTCGTAGAATTCAAAGCGCTCATAGCTGCCGAAAGCGGCCTCACCCCGGGCGTCGTATTTGGCGACGATCTTCTTATACTCGTCCCAGATGGGGATCTCCATGCCCTTGTCCTTCTCGGCGACCTGCATGATCATGACGGGGTGCTCGACATACTCGTCAAGCGGGATGACCTGCAGAATGGCGTCGAGCAGCTCGGGGACGCCGTGGCCGTCGGCCCGGAGGAACACGCAGTTATTGGGCTTTGCCATGGATGCGCCGGGGAAATTGCCGTCGCCGATACAGATGCGGTCGCCGTGGCCCATTTCGGCCAGTACCTTCAGAAGCTCGGGAGAAAGGATGGGGGGAATGTTTTTCAGCATGGTTCAAATACCTCCTGTTTGATCGGGCCGCCCGTTGACTTTGGACGGCAAAGGCAATAAAATATGGATATCAGTTTGAATTTTGGGGGATCCCGCTATGGGCTACGCACAACAGCTTGCATTTTTCGCAAATATTCTCGAGCAGAAGCGCCTTGTGACCGCTTTGGAGGGCAACGCCTCCATGATCGACCGTGCGACCGGGCTGACGTATATCACGCCGTCCGGACGGATGAAGCTGCTGCTTCAAAAGGAAGACATCAGCGTCATGGATGAAAGCGGCGCGCAGGTCGGCGGACGCGGAAAGCGGTCGAGCGAGTATCTGCTGCACGAGGCCGTATACCGGGCAAGGCCGGACGTGAACGCCGTCGTACATTGTCACTGCCCGTATCTGACGGCATATGCGCTGCGGTATCAGGACTTTATTGTCCCGGATGACTGCTCTTTGCACGCTGTGTTCCAGCGGTTCGTGTGTCTGCCCTACGGCAAAAACGGGACGCATGAGATCCACCGCGGCATTGAGGCCGCGCTGGAACGAAGCCCTGTCTGCCTGCTCGGCGGGCACGGCGTTGTGTGCGTGAGCGATTCCATGGAAAGCTGCATCGGTCTGCTGGAAGCGGCGGAGGGACTGGCAAAGACGCTGTGGGTGGCGGGGCAGATCTGATTACAGCGCACCGTCTCTAAGCCTCCCCTTGTCATGCCCCGCATGACAAGGGGAGGTGGCATTTGCGTGAGCAAATGCCGGAGGGGATTTATTGCAGATATCAGAGTGCTCCGAAATTTGCTGCGTTCGAATCCTCTCAGTCAGCTTCGCTGACAGCTCCCCTTGAGCCCAAGGGGAGCCTTGGATTGTGCGAATTCGCATTGCTTTTCCGCTTCTTGCGGCTGCCTGACGCGACCCCTCAGGCGCTTTGCGCCGGCCTCCCCTTTCAGGGGAGCTTTTTTATGCGGCTCACGCTCTGGTGTGGAATGCCTCTTTGAGGCTCGGGTAGAGCATGGCGTAGCGTTTTTTGGTAAGGGCGTAGGTTTCCTGAACGGCCGCGTCTGGCTCGATATCGCCGCTCATACGGATGTGGCTGCACGCCTCGGGCAGATCCTTGAACAATCCGATCGCCACGCCCGCGGCCGCTGCCGCGCCGAGGCTCGTGGCGCTGTCGGAGAAGGTCGACACATCGTGGAGCGTGACATCGCAGACATCGGCGAGGATCTGCTTCCAGAGCTTCGATTTCGCGCCGCCGCCGATGATGCGCAGCTCGTCGATCTGCTGCTTTTCGCGCATGACGTCCAAAATCTGGCTCAGGCCGCAGGCCGTGCCCTCCAGAACAGCGCGCAGGAAATGTTCGCGCTTGTGCGTGGTGTTCATGCCGAAGAAAACGCCCTGCGCCTGCGCGTCGAAGACGGGAGAGCGCTCGCCCTCGAGATACGGCAAATAAATGAGCCCGCCCGCGCCCGCCGGGGCCGTCGCGGCGGCAGAATCGAACGCGCGTGCGGAGGCGACGTCGAACAGCTCCATAGCCCACGAGACGGAGCGTCCCGCGCACTGCTCGGTGCCAAAGACGTTGCAGCCGTGGCCGTCGAGCGCGTAGATATGGAACACGCGGTGCTGCGGGTCGATGAACGGCGCGTCCATCTGACCGGCGATCCAGGCAGTGGTGCCGAGGCTAAGATAGAAATCGCCCGGCTTCGCCACGCCCGCGCCGACGTTGGCGCAGGCCCCGTCGCCGCCGCCGACAGACACGGGAATGCCCGTGCGCAGGCCAAGGCAGCCCGCGGCTTCCTCGGACAGACTCCCCGCGATCTCGCAGCTGGTGTGGATCTGCGGGAATTTGTCCAGGTCGACGCCCACGTTATGGAACATATCCGCGTCATACTGCTGCGTCTGCAGATTCATAAGCAGGCCGTGCGAGGCGTCGGACATATCGGTCGTTTCCATCCGGCCTGTGAGGCGGTAGACGAGGTAATCCTTGGATTGCAGGATCCGGTAAGTCCGGGCATAGAGCTCGGGCTCGTTTTCTTTCAGCCAGAGCGTCTTGCAGAGCGTGGACGCGGGAGAAAGCACGTTGCCGCAGATCTCATAGAAATAATCCCGGCCGAATCTGGCGCGCAGGGCGTTAGAGATCGCCAGCGAGCGCGTATCGGCGTGGATCATGGCGGGACGGAGCGTCTGCCCTTCCCTGTCCATGGGCAGGCAGCCGAGCATGTGGCCGGAAACGCCGATGGCGTCGACGCGCTTGACGTATTCGGGCGCAAGCTCCCGCAGCATCATCATTGCGCGCACGGCGCTCATCCACCAGTCGGCTGCTTCCTGTTCGCAGCCGCCGTTCGGGTAATGGCGCGTGGGATAGGTCGTTGTGACGTTGCGGATAACGTTGAGATTTTCATCGACCAGCGAGGCCTTGAGGCCGCTGGTTCCGATATCGAATGCCAGTAGTGTGCTGTGCAAATTGAATCACTCCATGTTCGGGATACCGGAGAAATACCGGTGGGGACAGGCCCCGTTTTATTGTACAATATCCCGCCGAAAAAGCAAAGGACTATTTTACGATATGCCCAAAAAAGGCGGGCCGAGGCCCGCCTTTTTTTGCTGAACGCTCAGCGGATATTTTTGTACATCGGACCGTAGGCGGCGCAGGCACGGTAGTCCTGGCCTTCCTTGTCCATGCCGAACGCATTCCATGCGGCCGGACGGAAGACATCCTGCTCGGGCACGTTGTGCATGCAGACCGGAATGCGGAGCATCGAGCAGAGCGTGATGAGATCCGCGCCGACGTGGCCATAGGAGATCGCGCCGTGGTTCGCGCCCCAGTTCTGCATGACGGAGTACGCGTCCTGGAAGGCGCTGCCGGCCTTGCCGTCGCAGCGCGGCGTGAACCAGGTGCACGGCCACGTGGGATTCGTGCGCTCCATGAGGGTGTCGGTGACCTCCTCGGGCAGATGCACGGTCCAGCCTTCGGCGATCTGAAGGACGGGGCCGAGGCCCTTGACGAGATTCAGGCGGATCATGGTCGCGGGCATTTCCGCACGGGTGACAAAGTGGCTGGAGAAGCCGCCGCCGCGGAAGTTGTC
>CAKUEH010000056.1 GCA_934646185.1 uncultured Oscillospiraceae bacterium
GACGGAATGCGGATTCCGTCTAAAGCACGAGATGAAGACCGTCCAGCTGCTTTTTTTGCTCGCGGCACGGGCGGAGCAGATAAATGCGCGTCGTCTCGATGGACGAATGGCCGAGCACGTCGGCCAGCCGCGCGATATCGCGGCACTGCCGGTAAAACACGACCGCGAACAGATGGCGCAGATTGTGCGGGAAGACCTTCGACGCGCTGACGTTCGCGTCGGCGCAGAGCGATTTCATCTCCGCCCAGATCTGCCCGCGCGACAGCCGCCCGCCCCGGGCGCTCAGAAAAATCTCGCCGCTGCCGATCCCGTGCGCCGCGGCATAGCGCAGAAGCGCCCGGCAGAGCTTCTCCGGCAGCAGGATCTCGCGCAGCTTGCCCTTCAGGCAGATCGCCGCCCGGCCCCGCCGCGCGGCCTCGACAGTCAGATACCGCACCTCGCTCACGCGGATGCCCGTGGCGCAGATCGCCTCGAGCACGAGCGCGAGCCGCGCGTCGTTTTTCCGCTGCGCCGCGCGCACCAGCCGCGTGTATTCCTCGCGCGAGAGCTCCTTTTCCGGGTCACGGAACATCCGGCGCTGCACCTTTAAAAATTTCGTCCGGCACTCGCTCCAGCCGAGCATCCCGAACAGGCCGTTCAGCGCGGCCAGCGACGCGTTGATGCTGCTGGGCGCGCAGCCCTGCTCCAGAAGCGTCCGCTTCCACTGCGCGATGAGCGCCCGGCTGACCGGCCGTCTGCGCAGATACCGCATAAACGCGCGCACGGCGCGCAGATACTTCTCGATCGTCGCCTCGCTCCGCTCCCGCTCGCGCAGGTAGGCCAGATACTCTGCCACCGCGCGCTCTGTCAGATCATACTGCATAGCATTTCCTCCTTATCAGCTGACATTAGGATACCCAAAAACAGCAGGCGCGCTGCACCGCAGCGCGCCTGAGTTTGTCAATCGTCATTTTGCCTGTTTTCCCGCAATTCCACCGGTTTATTTGTAGGGACCGACGGCTTTGTCGGCCCGCGCAGAATGCACCGTTTTTAACGGAAATCTTCGGCGAATTCGCAGCAGACGAACCTCTCCGTCTCGGCTTCGCCGAGCCACCTCCCCTTATACAAGGGGAGGCTTTGGTGCGGTCTGTTTATTCCGCCGTCCGTCCCAGCTCGTAAAACGCCACGGCGCTGGCGGCGGCGACGTTCAGGGAGTCGACGCCGTGGTGCATGGGGATGCGGACGGTGTAGTCGCAGGCGGCGATCGTCGCGTCCGCGAGTCCGTCGCCCTCCGTGCCCATCACGACGGCGAGCTTCCGCTCGGATGCGAGGCGCGGATCGTCCAGCCGGACGGAATCGTCCCGCAGGGCCATGGCCGCCGTGCGGAAGCCGAGCGCGTGCAGAAGCTCCGGCCAGTCCTCCGGCAGATACGCCCACGGCACCTGAAAGACCGTGCCCATGCTCACGCGCACGGCGCGCCGGTACAGCGGGTCGCTGCCCGCGCTCGTCAGCAGCACCGCGTCCATGCCGAGCGCCGCCGCCGAGCGGAAGATCGCGCCGAGATTCGTCGGATTCATCACGTTTTCCAGCACGGCCACGCGCGCCGCGGTTTGCAGCAGCGCCGCCGGGTCGCGCGGCTGCGGCCGCCGCATCGCGCAGAGCATGCCGCGCGTGAGATGAAAGCCCGTCAGCTGCGTCAGAACGTCCAGCTCCGCCGCGTAGACCGGCACGTCCGGGCAGCGCGCCAGCAGCGCCGCGCCCTTGCCGTCTATATGCTTCCGCTCCATCAGAAACGACACCGGCTCACAGCCCGCGTCCAGCGCCCGCCCGATGACCAGCGGGCTTTCCGCCACGAACAGCGCGTTTTCCGGGTCGGCGCGGTTTACCAGCTGGTTTTCCGTCAGCCGCGCATAAATGTCCAGCTCCGGCGCGCTGAAATCGGTGATCGGATGAATTTCCATGATGTTTCGTCCTTCTTTGTCAGAATAGTTGTATTATAGCATTGACAAGCGGCGGCCGCAACTTTTATAATCGCATCGAAAAAAGCCGAAAGCGGGGATTGTATCTATGTATCAGCTTGCAATTTTTGATCTGGACGGGACGCTGCTCGACACGCTGGCCGATCTGCGGCAGGGGCTCAACTACGCGCTCGCCACGCAGGGCTTCGCGCCCAGAACGCTTCCGGAGGTGCGCGCGTTCGTCGGCAACGGCATCCGGAATCTGATCATGCGCGCCGTCCCCGCCGGGACGGACGAGGCGCAGATCGACGCCGTCTTTCAGGCGTTCAACCCCTATTACGCCGTCCACTGCGCGGACTTTACAACGCCGTATCCCGGCATTCTGGAGCTGCTGCGGCAGCTGCGGGCGGACGGCGTCGTCTCCGCCGTCGTCTCCAACAAGCCGGACTACGCCGTGAAGACGCTCTCGGAGCAGTATTTCCCGGGTCTTCTCGCCGCAAGCGCGGGTGCGAAGGAAGGCGTTCGCAAAAAACCCTGCCCGGACTCCGTGTTCGAGGTCGTCCGGCAGCTGGGGGCCGAGGCGCTGCGCGCCGTCTACATCGGCGATTCCGAGGTCGACGTCGAGACGGCGAAAAACGCGGGTCTGCCCTGCATCTCGGTCAGCTGGGGCTTCCGCGACCGGGACGTGCTCGTCCGCGCGGGCGCCGAAACCATCTGCGATGATATGGACGCGCTCTACCGCGCGCTGCGGGAGGGCTGAGGCGCGCATGGAGCGGAAAAACAACTACGCGATCCAGGCCGGACAGGCGCGGAAGCTGTTCTGCGCGCGCGATCTGGACGAAGTCGTCCGCGCGCACGGACTGCGGGCGGATGCGGCGTTTTTGTATCTGCGCCTGCTCGGCGAGGACTACCGCGTCAGCCGCGCCGACGGGCATATCGCGCGCCGGGAGGGCGAAGCGTGGGCGCCGGCGGACGGATTTGACGAGACGCTCACGATCTTCGATCTGCTCTGCGACGCAAAGCCGGGCCGTCATGCGGCGGGGGAGTGGAAAACGACGCTGGATTTCGGCGGACAGGTCCACCGGGGCCTGATGGAGCCGAACCGCGCCGATGCGCTGGAGCTGCTGTACGACCGGCAGCCGGAGCTGCTGGAGCGCGCCTGCCTGCGTCTCGGCGGCACGCCGATGGCTGGCGCGGATCTCGGCTTCACACTGCCGTTTTTCGAGGATCTTCGCATTGCCGTCCAATTCTGGCACGGCGACGATGAATTTGCGCCCCGTCTGCGCGTCCTGTGGGACGCGAACGCGGATCAGTATCTGCGCTACGAGACCATGTACTACGCCATCGGCCTGCTCAAGGCCCGCCTGCGGGCATTCAGCGAATAAGGCAAGAGGCCCCGCCGCCGGCGGGATCTCTTATAAACCTGTCATAAAACTTGCCGGCGCTCATTGTCCGTTCTCTTTCTGCGCGCAGGCTGTTACGAGCTGCGCCCATTGTGCCGGGTGGCAGGCCAGCAGCTCTTCGTGTTGCATGTCCTGCTCATGGAGGATCGGATGGGCGAAATGCCGCAGATAGCGCGCGCGGTATTTTTCTCCCATTTTAAGCGCGTAGAAAATGTGGATCTCGGTGCCGGACACGTCGATCCTGTCTGGAAGCGGCGTGACCAGGTCGGAATAGAACTGATTTCTGCAGCTGCGCATGCTGACATAGGGCCGCCCGCCGCCAGCAGCGGCAGACGCCACGGCTCGTATGCGCCGCTCAGATACGCCTCGCGCAGAAACAGGCCGCTGTCCCCGGCGCTCGCGGGGATCACGCTCAGGCACAGATCGCCCGCCAGCATGAAAAGCGCCCCCAGCACCCCCAGCCAGCAGTCGCGGCGGTAAGCGCGCCAATCAAACTGCATGTTCCGACGCCTCCTTTGGTAAACTGCAGACGGTTAAAATTCTCTAACTAAAGATCAGTGTACCACGTCCGCCCGCCGCTTTCAAGACGGGGATGAGACTTTTTCTTACAAAAAATTCGAATGGAATTTACAGCAGATATTAGAGTACACCGAGATTTGCTGCGTTCGAATCCCCTCAGTCAGCTTCGCTGACAGCGT
This sequence comes from uncultured Oscillospiraceae bacterium, assembly GCA_934646185.1. Lineage (GTDB taxonomy): Bacteria > Bacillota > Clostridia > Oscillospirales > Oscillospiraceae > CAG-170. Next base: position 4,039 of record CAKUEH010000056.1, read on the forward strand.
CCCTACCCCTTTTGGCCCTATGGGCCATTTCCCCCTGACAGGGGATTCGGCCCCTTGTGCCCAAGGGGAGCCTTTGGGGGGCTTTACCGCCCAACGCCCTTCAGCAGGCCGGTTTGGGCCTGTTCGGGTGTGTCGTCCGACTCGTCGTAGGCGTCATAGGGGGCGGACGGGTCGTGGACCCGCTTTTTGAACGGGGAACAGAGCTGATCCTTGTGGGCGAAGGCGAATTCGAAATTGTCCGTCCAGCCGGTGTGGCCGGTGATGAACAGCGGACGCAGGCCGCGCGCTTTGAGCTTTGCCTCCAGCTCTGCCAGCGACCTGACTGCCAGCTTGTTGTCCTCCGCCAGCGCGGAGATGAAGCTGTAGCCGCCGTCCGCGCCGAACCAGATGGTGTCGCCGGTAAACAGATAGCGGTCGTCGATGAGATATACCATATGTCCCCAGGTGTGGCCGGGAACCAGGAAGCATTCGATCCTGATGCCCCCGATTTCAAAGACCTGTCCGTCCTGCAGGAGGATCTTTTCATTCCGGATCGTCACCTGCGGCAGCCGGTACAGGTGATAGATGACCTTCCGGCGCGTTTCGCCGGTGAGATACCGGTTTTCCGTCTCGCCGACGTACAGCGCCGCGTCCCGGAACAGGCCGGGACTGTCCGCCTCCACCGCGCCGACGTGGTCGGTGTCCTGATGCGTGATGAGGATGTGGCGGATGGACTTCGGGTCGATGCCGAGCCAGCCCATTTTTTCCTCCAGCCGGTCGTAATTATACCCGGCGTCGATCATGATGGTGACGCCGTCCTTCCGGTAGAAGAAGATGTTCGCCACCCACTCCCGGACGCAGGCGACATGCTCGTCGATCCAGCCGGTATTCAGCGGTTTGAAGATCTCCTTGCCCCGGTACATCCTGCTCATTTCCTTTTTCTGAAACTCAGTTGCTTTTTTTGACATTGCTTCCTCCGTTCCGGGCCCGTCAGGCGGCCCTGCTCCTGTCTGCTGCGGTCGTATATGGCAAGAGTTAAATATATCTAACCAGCCAGCACAAACACAACCGCTCTCCCTTACAGACCCAGTTTAGCACGTACAGCCGACGCTTTCAAGCAGAAACCCCGTTTTTTTCATCTGAACGATGGAGCATCGATCCGATAGAACAAACCGCAAAAACAGGCACGCGCCGCGCGTTCTCCAACACGTACAAATTTATAAACTTTTCCGATTTATTTTAGTGGACAAAATAATTTGCGCGCGGTATGTTGAATTCGTAAGAGCCGCAGCCGGAGCGCTGTGAAACAATCTGAATTTTATGAGGTGCACAAACATGGATCAAAAAGAAATCGCAATGAACGGTGCGGGCGTGGCCGAGCTCGGTTTCCCGATGTGGCCGCAGTTTGACCCGAAGAGCAAGCAGGATATGGCCGACGCACTGGATTCCGGCCTCGTCAGCTACTGGACCGGCAAGAAGGGCATGGAGTTTGAAGAAAAATTCCGTCAGTGGTCCGGCGCGACCATGGCAGTTTCCTGCTCCTGCGGCACGGCAGCCCTGCATATCGGCATTTCCTGCCTCGGCATCGGCCCCGGCGACGAAGTGCTCGTTCCGTCGTATTCCTTCATCGCGTCCTCCTATGCCATCGTGCAGGCAGGTGCGATCCCCGTTTTCTGCGACGTGACCCCCGACCACACCATTGACCCGGACGATATTGAGCGCAAGATCACCGACCGCACCAAGGGCATCGTTGTTGTTCACCTGTACGGCGTTGTCTGCGACATGGGCCGCATCATGGACATTGCAAAAAAACACAATCTGTACGTCATTGAGGACTGTGCGCAGGCCATCGGCGGCAAGTATAACGGCCGCTCCGTCGGCACCATCGGCAACGTCGGCTGCTTCAGCTTCTGCCAGTCTAAGCATTTCACCACCGCCGGTGAGGGCGGCATGGTTCTGACCATGGACGAGGATCTCGGCTGGGAGTGCCGTTCGTTCCGCGATCACGGCTACGATGTCAAGGCCAGAATGAATATGCTGGCCTTGGAAGAAGCCCTGCCCTATATCCACACCCGCGTCGGCTTCAACTACCGCATGACCGAGGTGCAGTCCATCTGCGGCATCAACGAACTGGCCCGCTTCGACAGCTGGAATCTGCCCCGCCGCAAGGCCTATGCCAAGATGTATGATGAGGCGTTTGCCGGTCTCAAGGGAGTGAAAGCGCTGCCGGTCAACACTGCTGAACGTGAGAACGCCTACTGGTGGTATCCTGTGACGCTGAACCTCGACGCGCTCAAGATCGACGCGCCCGCGTTCGTCAACGAGATGAAGAAGCGCAAGATCCCGTGCTACGGCATCCAGTGGCCGGAGGCCTATGAGGAGCGCTCCTACAAGGAGCTCAACGGCTTCGGCACGGCGAAATTCCCTTTCTGCTCCAGGGAGTATAACCCCAAGGGCATTAACTACGAGGGCGTCGTCTGCCCCGTCGCCAAGAGCCTGCGCGCCTGCACAGTCAACCTGTTCCTGCATCCGACCTGGGAGAAGGAGCACATCCAGCGCGTGATCGACGCTTTTGTGGAGATCCATAACGAGAATCTCAAGTACAGCACTGCTGCAAAAATGTGAAGTGAAGCAGTCCTTTTCCGCCACAGCACGACCGCATGACAATGCCGTTGCCGAAACATTCTTCGCTTCCTTCAAAAAAGAAGAGGCGTACCGCAGTGAGTACACCTCAGAACAGAGCTACCGCAAAAGCGTGGAGCAATATATTCGGTTTTACAACGAACTTCGCCCACATCGAACCTTGAAATACAAGACACCACAGGCATTTGAAGAAGCCTACTGTTTCTGTGGTCGCTTCTGTCATAACAGGCGCTTCCGCTGCTTCTTCATCTGCTTCTGCGGCATCTGCCTGAACCAGAACTTCCGAACCAAACAGCTCGCCGCCGTAGTCGCGGCTCACGTCGCAGAACTAGATGCCGAAGCCGGCGTTTTCCAGCGCCATATTGAGCGCGTCCTCCTGTGCGGCGCGGAGAAAGTCTCCGCCGGGGACATTCTCTCTGCGCTGTTCGGAGGTAAAGCTGGCGGCAGGAACCGGATCGTCCTTGCTGAAATAGACCTGCGCTTCGATAATTGCCAGCTGGTCGCTGATGCGCAGCGGCTTTAAGAGCATTCTTCCGTTCGGGCAGGCCAGACGGAACCAGAGCCGCTTATAGCGAAGATCCAGCTTCCAGACCGGATGTCCGGTCTTTACGGAAATGGTCTTGCGCAGGAGCTTCATCGGGTCAACCCCCGGCACCTTGCGAAGCTGCTGCACGGCGGCAGTGTTCATCACGGTGGATTTGGTTTCATTCATTTCATAGAACCCCTTTCATAAATAAAATAAGAGATGACTGCGCAAATTCTGCACATTCATCTCAACTTATTGATTCTGCACACGGTAGGAGTTGAGCTGATCCTCGCTGGAGGAGCTGACGCGGGCGTAGGCCGCGACGCGCAGCTTTCGCGTGACGATCTCGTCGTGCGCGGGGATAACAATGACACGCTGCTGTTCCAGCGCAAGGTTTCCGTTGGTTTGCTTTTTCGCCACATTTTCACCTCCCTGCAGCAACACACACTATCACACCAAGGGCGCAATAGCTATAACCAAAAACGGAGAAAAATCAAACGTAAAGTGTGAAATTTGCACCAAGCTCGGCAGCGATGCGCCGCGCGATCTTCTTGATCTCATTCTCAGAAAAACCAACCGTCCGGAGCGCCTTCAGGAGCTGGCAGATGCCTAAAAAATCAATGTTTGGATTCATACGGTTCTCCTTTAGCCACGGGGCGGCTCTGTTTGCGCAGAGCCGCCCCTGCTTTTGAAATTTTGATACTTGCTCCTGTTCGACGCTTCTTCCCGGAGCCAAGGCAGCGGCTGAACGGCGGCTGGCGCTGCTCACGGGTCTTGCACCCCTCCAAGGATCTCTCCGAGCTGCCCCCATTAACCCAAATTCGCTCTTTCTCGTCATTTTCACGCCATTTGCTGCGGCAACAAGTTCCCATAAGTTTAACAAACGGCTTAGAAAGGTGTCCGGAATGCAACACAATAAGGCCCATGCCAGAAGGGGCTCTTTGACGAACCTTTTCAGCAATCTCATCCGGGACTTTGTTATGCGCCATATGTCCCCACCAGATAAGAACATCGGTGTTATTCAGTACGTCATCCGTCAGACCGCACTCGGGCATATCCAATGTTGCCGTTGTAATGTTACTCCCGCACATCATAGCTTCCTCCTGCGCTGATGTCACGCCGAGGCGCTGGTTCTGCTCGTCTGCAATCTGGCGGTTTTGCGCCCGATCTGTAGTGTTCCAGTCGCTTGGATAGTAATCTCTCGCGCCGCGTTTGATACAAATCAGCGCGCCGGTGCTGGGGAGCGTGGAAAAGCAGAGTTCCGGCAATCCCTCCGCAAATTTCGGTTCGAAACGCTCCTGTTCGGTCTGAATGCTCCACTCATCCGAGTTCCAGAGGTGGACGTACAGCTCACTTTTGCCATCCACGCGGATCTCCTGCTGCTCGAAGCCCTCGCCCCAGCCGTCAGCAGCCTGCCCCTCAAGGTACGCTTTCAGGCTTTCCAGTTCCGCACCGGTCAATTCGCCCGCCACGCGGCATTCTGCCACACCCCAGAGCTGACCGTTCCGTTCTTCCACATTGAAAACAGCCGAATGAACCTTACGATTGACGCTGTCCGTTTCGTCATACCAGTGCATAACGCCGCGCTCCGCTTCCTCCGGCATTCGGTATTTATTCAGCGCCGCCGCGATCTGCGATTCATACCCACGCAGTTCTTCGCCCTCTAATGTAACGCCATTTTCGTCGAGGTCTCCGTATTTGTTCGGTTCATAAGAATCGGCGGTCAGCGGCATATAGAGCTTCAGCGTTTCCAGCTTGGGTGGAAGCACCGTGAAGCTGTCCTCGCCGGGGATCAGTGCCAGCGTTCTGCCGTTGCCCCACTTCATGTGAAGCTGTCCGTCGTCATCCACCAAATCCACAATGCCCTCCGTACCGGGGGTAACCGGCGCATATGGGTCATTCATGGAATTGGAGTAGTACCCTGTAAGTGCAGTCGCAAAATCCCCAAAAATCTGTTAAACTGAAAGAACAGAGATGGAGGGAATC
>CAKUEH010000057.1 GCA_934646185.1 uncultured Oscillospiraceae bacterium
GCGTGGCCCATGTGCAGCGCGCCGTTGGAGAACGGAGGGCCGTCGTGCAGGGCAAAGAGGGGCTTGCCCTCGTTCTTTTTGAGCAGCTCGTTGTAAAGATCGAGCGCCTGCCAGTTTTTCAGCATATCCGGCTCGCGCATCGGAAGACCGCCGCGCATCGGAAAACCGGACTTGTTCATGTTGAGCGTCTGTTTGTATTCCATAATTCCTCCTGCAAAAACAAAGCGCCCCGAGCCTTGGCTCAGGGCGATAAATGACCGCGGTACCACCTGAATTCCCGCGCATCCAAAACGCGCGGACACTCGTCTTCTGTAACGGGAAGTCCCGTCCGGGCTTACTCTTTCGTTCGGCCCGGCTGCTCCAAGGGGATCTTCGGGGGCTCTTTGCCGCTGCCTTACACCGACCGGCAGCTCTCTTCGCGCGTCAAAACCCCGTACTTGTCCTTTTCATCGCATATATCAGCTATAGTGTACCCATTTTTCCCGCGCTTGTCAAGGAAACTCCCCGCAAAAATTCAAAAATTGTTTCAATTTGAACCGCGCTGTCCAGATTGCAAACCGCGTGCGCATGTGGTATGCTTAGTGGACACCAACAATATGGGAGGCAATGACACACATGGACGACAACACCAATCTGACGCCGGAGCAGACCGACATGCAGACCGGCGCGGAAGTTTCCTTTACCATCACCGGCGAAGACGCCGAAGCGCAGGAGGCGCTGAACGCAAAAAAGCCGGGAAAGAAAAAATCTCCCCTGCCGTGGATCATCGGCGGCGCGGCCGTTGTAATCGCCGCGGCGCTCGTGCTGATCCTCGCGCTGAAGCCGAAAACGGTCAGCCCGGATGCGGAGCAGCCCGGCGATCCAGCGATCTCCGAGCCTGCCGATACCCCCGACGGCACCGACAGCACCCAGCCTGGCGACCAGACCCCCGCGCAGGACGATACGCAGACCGGCGAAGAGACCGACGGCGAGCAGACCGAGCCCGCGGGCAACGGCGTGAGCTACACCGTAAGCGCGGACGAGCTGACGGAGGACGTTCTGGGCCGCGAGATCGCCGTGTGCGGCGACGACCGTCTGACGAACCGCGAGCTTCCGTATTACTACTGGCAGCAGTATTATTCCCTCATGAACAACTACGGCAGCTACGCCTCGTATTTTATCGACTCCGCCACGCCGTTTGACCAGCAGATGTGCATGTTCGACGACACGCTCACCTGGCAGCAGTATTTCCTGCAGGCGGCCATCATGAATTACGAAAACGTCTCCGCCGTCTGGCAGGACGCCCGGCTCAACGGCTTCCAGCTGAGCCAGGAGGATCAGGACTATCTGGCCGATCTCGGCAATCAGATCACGCTGGCCGCCGCAAACTACGGCTTCGGCAGCGCCGACGAATATCTCCAGACCGCCTACGGCCCGGCCGCCGCAATGACCTCCTACCGCGAGTTTGTCGAGCGGCAAATGACCGCCTCGGCCTATCTGCAGGCGTGCGTCGACGAGAAGACCTACACGGAAGACGATATCAGCAAGTATTTTGACGACAACGCCGAGACCTACGCCAGCAGCGGCATCGAAAAATCCGACGTGAAGATGGTGAACGTGCGCCACATCCTCATCCAGCCCGAGGGCAAGAACGACGACGGCACCTACACCGACGAAGCGTGGGCCGAGGCCGAGAAGAAGGCCAACGAGCTGCTGACCGAGTGGAAAAACGGCGAGCACACCGAGGATTCCTTCGCATTCATGGCCGCGGAGAGCTCCGCCGATCCCGGCAGCGCGACGAACGGCGGACTGTACGAGGATATCTATCCCGGCCAGATGGTCGATGCATTCGACGCATGGTGCTTTGACGCGGCCCGCAAGCCCGGCGACACCGGCATCGTCAAGACCGATTACGGCTATCACATCATGTACTTCGTCTCCACGGGTGAGCATGCGTACTGGTATGCGTGCGCGGAGAACGACTATCTGAACGAGCTCTCCGTGAGCGTCCTGCAGGAGCTCTCCGCAAAGTTCACGTCCGAGGATACCGAGCAGAACGCGGCCATCGTCGACGTCATGCAGCAGGACTGACAGCCTGCCCGGAGGATCCCCACGCATGAAACGCTTACTGTTTTTCATCAATCCGAACGCGGGCCACGCCGAAATCCGCAGCTCGCTTATGGACGTGCTGCAGATCTTCTGCAAGGCCGGGTACGCGCCCACGATCCACATGACCTCCGGCCCGCGCGATATCACCCGGCAGATCGCCGAACGCGGGCCGCAGTATGATCTGCTCGTCTGCACGGGCGGCGACGGGACGCTCAACGAGGCCGTGTCCGGCCTCATGGCGCTGCCGTATGAAAAGCGGCCCCCGCTGGGCTATATCCCCGGCGGTACGGTCAACGACGTGGCCTCTACGCTGGGCCTGTCCAAGGATCCCATCCGCGCCGCGCAGGAGATTGTGGCGGGCCGGCTGTACCCGCTGGACATCGGCTCGTTCGGGCCGGACCGGTTCTTTACCTACGTCGCCGCCTTCGGCATCTTTACGGACGTGCCGTATGAGACGCCGCAGGAGGACAAGCGCATCTGGGGCCGTCTCGCGTACATCATGAACGGCGCGGGCGCGCTCGGGCGGCTGAAGCCCACGCATGTGCGCGTCTATTACGAGGGCCGGAAGGAGGAGGCCGACGTGCTCGTCGGCCTCGTGACCAGCACGACCTCCGTCGGCGGCTTCAAGGCCACGAAGGATCTCGGCATCTCACTCAACGACGGTCTGTATGAGATGATCCTCGTGCGCGCGACGAAAAACCTCGCGGAGTTCAATCTGGCCGCGACGCGCGCGCTGCGTCTGGACTTCGACAACGATTCGTTCATCTCCGCGCAGACCGGCGCGCTGCGCTTTGAGTTTGACGAGCCGGTCTCGTGGACGGTCGACGGCGAATTCGGCGGCAGCGTCACCGAGGTCGAGATCCACAACGAGCACCGCGCGATCGACATCGTAGTTCCGTAAAGGAGGCGGCAGCATGCAGCTTCGATTTGCAGACGAGCGCGACACGGCGGCTTGTCTTGCCATTTACGCACAGTATATCGACACCTCTATCACGTTCGAGACGGCGCTGCCGTCCGAGGAGGAGTTTGCCGGGCGCATCCGCAGCTACGGCGCGGTCTATCCATGGCTGATCGCGGAGGAGGACGGCGAAATTCTCGCCTACGCCTATGCCCACCGCGCGCAGGAGCGCGCGGCCTACGGCTGGAACGCGGAGCTTTCCGTCTACGTTTCCAAAGACGCGGCCGGAAGGGGTCTCGGCACGAGGCTCTACCGGGCGCTTCTGGCGCTGCTCAAAGAGCAGGGCGTCCGCACGGCCTACGGCGTCGTGACCATGCCGAACGACGCGAGCGCCGCCCTGCACCGGAAGCTGGGCTTCCGGCAGCTCGGAGTCTACCACAACACCGGCTACAAAAAAGGCAGCTGGCGCGACGTGGTCTGGTTCGAGAAGCACATCGGCTCGTTTGACGGCGTGCCGGAGCCGCTGCGCCCCATCGGGCAGATCGCAGACCGCGAAGCGGTTTTGCAGGCATACGGCGAATAAAGAGCCGTTTCATCTGTTGTGCCGCAATTCCTCAGATTCGCTTGTAGGGGCGGACGACCCTGTCCGCCCGCAGAAAGCAGCGCTTTTCTTCGAAAATTCAGGCGAATCCGCAACATTGAAAGGGCCGACAGAGTCGTCGGCCCCTACAGGGATCCCGCGTGTCGTACACTGCTTTACGCAAATCAGACTTTTTGACAAGTCATAGCCCATGGATGCAAGCGCATCCATGGGCTGCTTTTCTGTTTATTCGTTCAGCGGCATGACGCCGAGCTGGACCTCGGCGATGGAGGCGAAGCCGTACAGATCGCCCGCGCGGACGGTGTACCAGCCGTTGAAATCCCCGAGCACCGTGACCGCCGTCCCGTTCGGCACCTGCGCGAGGATCTCCGCGTCCGTCTGCGGGTACGAGCGCAGCGCCATGTATCCGTTCTCGCCCGCGGCCTCGGCGTCAAATTCGTCGCCGGGCGTCAGGAACGGGACGCCGAAATACTCCGTCACGCCGAGGGCCAGCACCCGCGCGATCTCGTCCAGATTGCCCGTCAGCCAGTTTGCGTCCTCCGTGTTGTCGTGGTATCCGAGCTCGGCCAGAACGGCCGGGGCCCGCGTCCGGCGCAGCTCGCCGATGACCGTCGACGAGCGCGCCTGCACCCGGTCGGGGAGCGGATAGACGGGCCTGATGTTGTCGACGAGAATATTCGCCATGCGCAGCCCCGCCTCGCTCGTCGGATAATAGTAAATGTCGACGCCGCGCAGCCGTCCGGACAGCGCCTGCGGCGCGGCGTTCGAGTGCAGCGCCAGATGGAAATCCTGCCGGGATGCGTTGGAGTCGCGGATGGACTGCGCGGCGCTGCCGTCCGGATCGTTGCGCGTGACGGTGATGCCGCTCGCGTGCAGATACGGCATCATCTCATCGGCCAGCGCGTTCATCCAGTACCGCTCGTCGCCGGTCGTGATATAGGGATTGAAATACTGCGTGGACGGACTCAAGAATAAAAATGGCATATGTCGGTTCCTGCCTTCCCTGATTTGCTGGCATATTCTATGCGGACGCCGTTTTTTTGTTTACAGTCCGCCGAGTTTGTGATACCATAGCTGTTAGACAAGAAGGAGTTTGACGCTATGCAGTATATTATTCTGGATATGGAGTGGAACCAGCCGTGGCCGGGGTCATACAGCGCGAAAAAGGCGCTGCCGTCGCCGATGCGCGGCGAGATCGTGCAGATCGGCGCCGTGCGCATGACGCAGGAGCAGCAGATCGCGGACGAGTTCCAGATCCTCATCCGGCCCAAATATTTTAAGAAAATGAACCACAAGGTCGCCTCGCTCACCGGCATCCGCGACAGTCTGCTGCGCGAAAAGGGCGTGAGCTTTCCGGAGGCCGCGGCGCAGTTTGAAGCCTGGTGCGGCAAAGACTGCGTGTTTCTGACGTGGGGGTTCGACGATATCACGATTCTGCGGGAAAATCTCGCGGTGTTCGGGCTCGAGAGCGGATGGACGGCGCGCTGGTACAACGCGCAGCTGATCTTCAACGCGCAGACCGACGGCTCCGGCGCGCAGAAGGCGCTCTCGACGGCCATGCAGATGATGGACATTGCCCCCACCCGCGCCGCGCACGACGCGCTGGGCGACGCGTACCACACGGCGCTCGTCTGCCAGAAGCTGCGTCTCGCGGAGGGCATCGCCGCGTATGAGGCCGCCGTGCAGGCGCACGAAAACGGCTTCCACGGCGCGGAGCTGCCCGGCTGCGTGCAGCGGGCCGTGTTCCACGGCTACGCCGACAAGACCGCCGCGCTGGGCGCGATGAGCGGCAGAGAAAACCGCTGCCCCGTCTGCGGCGGACAGATGACGGCCGGAAAATGGTACACGCAGCAGGGGCGGCGCTATCTGACCCGCGCCAGCTGCGAGACGGACGGCGAGTTTTACATCCGCGTCCGGCTCGTGCAGGAGGACGGCGCGCTGCGCGTCAGCCGTCTGGTCTACGAGCCGACCGAGCTGGTCGCAAAGAGTTACGCCGCGCTCAGCCAGAAGCCCCGCCCGCGCCGCGCCCGCCGCCGCAGACCCGCCCGCGTCAAAGCAAAGCCCGCGGAACCGAAAAATGGATAATAAAAAGGGGAAGGCCCGCGGGCCCTCCCTTTTTTATGTGGATCTTACAGATGGATCGCGGTGCCGGTCTTGCCTTCGATGCCGTCCTTGGCTTTTTCCAGGAGGGTGATGAGGGAGGTGCGGCCGGGCTTGGACTCGGCAAATTTGACAGCCGCTTCGACCTTCGGCAGCATGGAGCCGGGGGCAAACTGGCCTTCGGCCATGTACTTGCGGGCCTCTTCCGGGGTCAGCTCGTCCAGATTCTTCTGGTCGGGCTTGCCGAAGTTGATGGCGACCTTCTCAACAGCCGTCAGGATGATGAGCATGTCGGCGTCGAGCTGCTCAGCCATGCACTCGGAGGCGAAGTCCTTGTCGATGACGGCGGGCACGCCCTTGAGGTGATACTTGTCTTCCCACACGACCGGGATACCGCCGCCGCCGGCGGCGATGACGGCGTGCTTCGCGTTCATGAGCGCCTTGACCGTGGCGATCTCGACGATCTCCTTCGGGCGGGGGCTCGCGACGACCTGACGCCAGCCGCGGCCTGCGTCCTCGGCGACGTCGATGCCCTTTTCAGCGGCGAGCTTCTTGGCCTCTTCCTCGGTCATGAACGCGCCGATGGGCTTGGTCGGATGCTGGAACGCGGGATCAGCCGGGTCGACGGCGACCTGGGTCAGGACGGTCGCGCAGTGGATGCCGAGGCCGCGGCGGTCGAGCTCTTCGCCGATCATGTTCTGCAGATCGTAGCCGATGTAGCCCTGGCTCATGGCCACGCACATGGAAAGGGGCATGATGTCGCTCTTGGCCTGCTGCTTGTGGTAAGCGGCAAAGGCGTTCTGGATCATGCCGACCTGCGGGCCGTTGCCGTGGGCGATGACGACCTCGTGGCCGTCTTCGATCAGATCCGCGATGGCGCTGGCCGTCGTCTTGACAGCCTGCATCTGCTCTTCGAGATTTTTGCCCAGAGCGTTGCCGCCCAGAGCGATCACAATTCTTTTAGCCATTTTTCTTCCTCTTGATACTGCAATGGCAGGAGCGGCGCTCCTGCCATATGCTTATTTGTGTAGGTTCAGAAGCGGATCAGAACATCTTGCGCTTGTTGTCAGCGGCGTCCAGCTCCATCAGCGTCTTGACCGGATCCTTGACCTGGGCCAGGAAGATCATGGCGGCGATGATGTACGGCTTGTAGGAAGCCTGCTTGTACAGAGGCACCAGATAGCGGTCGAACACGGAGTTGTCGACTTCGCCCTCGGGGCAGGACAGGCCGGAGATGTCGGCGGGCAGGCAGTGCAGGTACAGAGCCTTGCCGTCCTTCGTCAGCTTCATCATCTCTTCGGAGCAGGTCCAGTCCTTATGCTCGGCGTTCTGTGCCAGCAGCTCCTTCTCGAGCTCGTCGATGCCCTTCTGGTCGCCCTTGACATACAGCTCGGAGCGCTTTTCCATTGCCTTGAACGGAGCCCAGGACTTCGGATACACGATATCAGCATCCTGGAACGCCTCGGCCATAGAGTTGGTCTTGTGGAACTTGGAGCCGTACTTCTCGCAGTTCTTGCGGGCAATCTCTTCGACCTCGGGGAACACGTCGTATCCTTCCGGATGAGCCAGCGTGACGTCCATGCCGAAGCGGGTGAACAGGCCGATGACGCCCTGCGGGACGGACAGCGGTTTGCCGTAGCTGGGAGAATAGGCCCAGGTCATGGCGACCTTCTTGCCCTTCAGGTTCTCAACGCCGCCGAAGTAGTGGATGACATGCAGCATGTCGGCCATGCACTGCGTCGGATGGTCGACGTCGCACTGCAGGTTGACGAGGGTCGGTCTCTGCTCGAGAATGCCGTCGCGGTAGCCTTCTTCCAGAGCGTCCATGAACGTCTTCTGGTACTCGTGGCCCTGATGGATGTACATGTCGTCGCGGATGCCGATGACGTCGGCCATGAAGGAGACCATGTTGGCCGTCTCGCGGACCGTCTCGCCATGGGCGATCTGGGACTTCTTCTCGTCGAGGACCTGCTCCTCGAGGCCGAGGAAGTTGCAGGCGGAGGCGAAGGAGAAGCGGGTACGGGTGGAGTTGTCGCGGAACAGGGAGATGCCCAGACCGGAGTTGAAGATCTTCGTGGACTTGTTGCGCTCACGCAGATCGCGCAGAGCGTCGGCTACGGTAAAGACAGCGTCGATCTCGTCGTCGGTCTTGTCCCAGGTCCAGTAGAAGTCGGTCTTATACATGTTGTTGATGTGGAGCTTCTCAAGATGTCTTGCCAGTTCAACAGTTTTGCTCATGTTCTTTCTCCTTAATTATGTCGTATACGTGTTTCTTCCTGATGTGCCGGGCGGACAGAGTCGTCCGCCCCTACAGCACAAACTGCTTACTTGATGTCGTTGCCGGTGAGCTCCTGACGGAAGGAGGTGGCGGAGCCGTCCTTGTTCTCGGGCTTATAGAGCATGGGAACAGCGGCGTACAGCGCGGCGCAGACGACCAGATCCTGCTTCCAGGTAATCTCGTTGGGCGCGTGTGCCTGAGACTCGGCGCCGGGGCCGAAGCCAACGCAGGGGATGCCGTAGCGGCCCTGGATGGAGACGCCGTTGGTGGAGAAGGTCCACTTGTCGGTCAGCGGACGGCCTTCGCGCTTGGCCTTGGCAGTCTCGTCGGCCCACAGACGGTTCTCGCCCCACAGGGCATGGTGCGCGTCGACCAGAGCCTGGACGTGCGGCGCGGAGGCCTTATTGATCCAGGTCGGGAAGAAGCACTCGGTCTCATAGACGTGGCCGGTCCATGCGGGACGGTCGTACATGTACATGGAGACCTTGACGTCCTTGGCATACTTCTTGCAGGCGGGCAGATCCTCGATCTCCTTCAGGCAGGACTGATAGGTCTCGCCGGCCGTCATGCGGCGGTCGATGGAGATGGAGCAGGAGTCTGCAACTGCGCAGCGGGACGGGGAGGTGTAGAAGATCTGGCTGGTGGTGCAGGTGCCGCGGCCGAGGAAGCGGGCGTCTTCGTAGTGCTCGGGGTTGTACTTCGGGTCGAGCATCTTGACAAGGCCCTTGATCTCCTTGTCGTCGCCGGCGTCGTTCTCGTTGAGATCGCGGACGTTGAGGATGACCTCAGCCATCTTGTGGATGGCGTTGTCGCCGCGCTCCGGAGCGGAGCCGTGGCAGGAGACGCCGTGCATGTCGACGCGGATCTCCATTCTGCCGCGATGGCCG
>CAKUEH010000058.1 GCA_934646185.1 uncultured Oscillospiraceae bacterium
CTTCTCCCCCGACGCCCCCTGTACCCGCGCCCAGATCGTCACGTTCCTCTGGCGCTGCAAAAAGTAATACCATCACAAACGTGCGGCTCTCCGGTTGGAGAGCCGCTCGTCTGCGTGTCAAAAAGCCCGATTTTCAAAAGTGGTACAAAAATATGCCGTCCCTGTAGGGGCCGATGCCCATCTTCGGCGCTAAGAGCCGCGCAAAGCGCGGTTGCGCCTCGAAACTAGCCTGCGGGCATCGCATCGGCCCTTTGGGTAGTTACGAATTCGCCGGGGATTTTCGTAAAATCGGCGCATTCTGCGTGGGCCGATGTGGGCATCGCCCCTACAAACCATTTTCGACACCCTTCACCTTTGTAGGGGCGGACGTCTCTGTCCGCCCGCAGAACAAGCCAATTTTACTAGAATTTCATGCAAATTCGCAACATTTTCAGGGCCGACAGAGTCGTCGGCCCCTACAAAGTGCAGCCAAAGGCTCCCCTGAACGGGGAGCCCTTGGTTCAATTCGCGCGCATTTCAAGCAGATGCCCATGCAGCATCGGCTTGTATTTTTCATCGCAGGTGACGAAGATGACCTGATTGTGTTCGGCGAATTTCGAGAGCAGACGGCAGGCCGCTGCCGTACGCTGCGGATCCATGTCGGTGAACGGATCGTCGAACACGGCCACGCAGCCGCCGTCCGGGTACAGATGCTCCAGCACGGCAAGCCGGAAGGCCAGCGAAACGGTGTCCTTCGTGCCCTCGGACAGGATCTCCGCGTTCAGCGGATGCCCGCCGCTGGCGATCTGCGTTTTCAGACGCTCGTCCATTTCCGCCGCCCGCAGCCGGTCGCCGGACAGCTCCGAAAGATTGCGCCTGAATGCCGCTTCAAGGTCAGTCATAGGATTGCCCATGGAAGTCTCTTTCAAATCGAGGAACACGTCTTGAATATGCTTCCAATGCGCGTGCTCCTCTTTTTGCCGGCGGAACGACTCGTCGGCCTTCCGGATCTCCTCCTCGTATTCCTCCGCCGTCCTGTCGCCCAGCTGCCGCTCGGCTGCCGTCAGATCGTTCCGGCAGCGCTCCACTTTCGTCTCGGCATCCTCCGCCAGTTTTTTCAGTCTGGCTTCGTATGTCTCAGGATCTGAAACGTCCCGGAATTCCTCCGGAAGCTGCCCGGCCCCGTCCAGCTCCTCCCGGCAGCGCTCCACATCCTGCTTCGTTTCTTCAAGCGTTTGCCGCAGCTTATCCGGATCGGCATACTTTTTTTCGAATACGTTCAGTTCCGTCTGCAGTCCGCCGCAGAAGGTATCTGGCAGCTGCCCGCCGCAGATCCTGCGGAGCGCGGCCTGTACCGTCCGCTCATCCGGCAGATCATCGGGGAGCGCGGCGGCCGCGCTTTTCAGCTCGTCCCAATCCGTATCGCCCAGTGTGTGCCGCTCGTCGCGCTGGATCTGCTGCAGTTTCCATTGCAGATCGTTCCTTTGCTCCAGCCGCTGCTGCAGCTTCTCCGCAGACGCCGCGCCGTATTTGCCGAGCAGAGCCGCCAATTCTCCGCGCTTCTGGCCCAACTCCGCCGTGATCGCGTCCATGTCGACGCCCTTCGGGGCCAGACGGATCTCCGCAACGCCGGGAATACGGATGCAGACCGCCTCTGTCAGATCAAAGCGCTCCGCCGCGTGCTCCATCGGAAGTCCGCTTACCGCGGAGACGACTTCGATCTGCGCATCGCCAAGCTGCCGGATATCCGCCGTCAGATTCATGCCGCGGATCCGGGATTCCAGACCGGCAATGTCCCTTTCCAACTCAGCTGCTGTTTTTACATCATCCGCGTCGACCGTTCCGTTCTTCTCCAGCTTCGCCTGCAGATCGTTTTCCTGCTCCTTCTGCCCGGATACCGTTTCGTACAGTGCCTTCTTCTGCGCCTGTTCCAGCTGTGTTTTCAGCTTTTTCACTTCACGGAGCTGCGCGGCGGCCTCCGGCCAGCGCTTCTGTGCATCCTCCTGCTCTTTCAGCTCCTGCTCCGCTTTTTCCAGTAAGGTCTCGGTGTGTTTCCGCGCTTTGATCTGCCCGCTCACCTCGACAAAGCGTTTCCACTTTGACTGCTCCTGTGTATGTGCAGCTTTCGCCTGCTGTACCTGCCGGGTCAGGTCTTCGACCGCCTTCTCATTCTTAAGCGCCTGCTCTTTTTGGGCTTTGGCTTCTTCCCTCTGATAATATGCCGCAAGAATGCTGCCGACATTTCTCTTCCATCGATTCTCGATCCCGTGTTGTTTTCCGCCCTTCGGCATATCCATTTCAAAATCCCAGCTGCCTTCATACGGCTCGAGCCGCTCTTCCAGCGCGCGTTCGAGCCTGCCCGTGTCAATGCCGCCGGTTTCCATCACGGCGCGCCTCAGGACCAAAGACAGCTCGCCCATAACGCCGGATTCCGCACCGAACAGGCCCTGCAGGGCCGTCTGCTGCCGTCTCTGCGAGGCAAACACGACCTCGTCGTAAATTCCCTTTCCGTAGACAAGCTGCTGTTCCAGCACGTCCCTGATCTTCTGCGGGTCCCTGATCGACGTACCGTCCGGCAGCGTCAGCCTACATGCGCCGTTTCTCCCGTGATCCCACTCTTTTCGGAGCACAAACGTACCGTCGTCCGTTTCCATGCGAAGCGTCCCGTCGATCGCATCTGCCTGAACCGCGCCCGTCGTTTTGGGGAAGTAGCGTTCCATAAACAGTTTATCGCTTCTTTTGTCGAGTGACGCATTCTGGAACAGCGTCTGGTACAGCAGATCGACCAGCGTGCTCTTTCCGGCCTCGTTCGGCCCGACGATCAGATTGATACCGTCTTCAAATCGCGCCTCGCAGTCCTGCAGCCCCGCAAACTGTTCACATTGGATACTCTGGATCTTCATCTGCCCGCCTCCTGTTCCTGACATTCCTTCAGCAGCGTATACGCCATCTGAAGCTCCTGCGGCTCGTCCAGCAGCCGCTCCAGCAGCTGCGCGGCAAAGCCGATCTCGGCAAATTCCGCGCGGATCTTTTCCTCCGTGATCTGCTCGCACAAAGCAGTGTCATCGATCTCATAGGTCATAAACCCGTCAAGAATTCTCTTATAAACATCAGATCTTCCCGCGTAATCCTCCGGCGTGACCGTGCCGGACAGCGTCAGCCGCAAAACGGCGTGCGCCCGATCCGCGATCTGCGCGAGCGCAGCTTTGATCGTCTGTTCCAGCGTGTTCTGCGTGCCGGCGTGTACCGCAAGATCGTAGAAGCGGACCGCGCCGCTCTGCCAGCGGTGCGACAGAACGCGCACGGCTCCCCCCTGCTTTTCCAGCGTCACGACAAAGCAGACGCCCGTCGTGCGGTTGCTCAGATCCGTCTGCTCCGGCGTGCCGGGGTTGAAGATCCGGTATCCCTCCGCATCCCGCTCCTCCGGCAGCCCGTCCGGATACGGAATATGCGTGTGCCCGAGCAGCCAGAGATCCATCGGGAGCTCGTTGAGCTCCCGCTCCGTCATCAGGAAATACTCGTTTTTCATGTCCGGCGACAAGCCTTCCAATGCGCCGTGCGCCAGCCCGACGTGATAGCAGTCCGGTTCCGGCGTTTCCTGCCGGATCCATCCGAGGTTGTTTTCCGTCGCGTGCTTTGACTGGCACAGCGCGGGATAGAACACGATCCGCTCTTCCCCGATCTCAAACGGAAGCGGCCGCAGCTGCGTGATCAGGTGAATGTTGTTTTCACACTCTCTGCAGGCCGCAAGAAAGCCTTTCCAGACGGCCTCCTCTCCGGTATAGTAGTCATGGTTGCCGGGCAGCACCAGCACCCGCTCGCCGAATGCAGCAAGAATTTCCACGACCCGTTTGACATCCCGCTGCGATACCTTGGTAGTGTCAAACAGATCGCCCGTGATCACGAGAAAATCACAGTGCGCCTGCTCAGCCTGCCGGACGCAGCGCTCCAGACAGTCGAACCGGCTTTGGATCAGATCATCCTTTCTCTCCGGATAGCGGTCGTATTTCTTGCCGATATGGATATCGCCCGTCACGAATAGTTTTATCATTTGCGCTCACCCCTGTATGTTCATGGTTTGCCGCCTGCGCAGGCGGTCTTTACCGCTCCCGGGTCTCAAACTGCCGCAGATCCACGCCCAGCTCTCCCGCCAGCGCGATCAGCGCCTCCGGCGAAGCATTCTGCACCTGTGTCAGCTGCACCATCGCGCCGCCAAAGCCGCCGCCATAAAACGCCCCGCAGCATTCCCGCTCCAAAGCCTCCCGAAGCGCCTCAAGATCGATCGTCATTACACAAGCCCCTTTACTTTGCAAACATGTTTCTTTCCATCGCAAAATGTGCCATCATGCGCTGCGGCTGACGGCCGCCGGTGATGCGCTGCGCCCAGTCCTTCTGTGCCTGCGTGAGCGGCTGACCGGTCAACATCTTCCGCCAATCGGAAAGCTCTATGCTGTGCCGCTCCATGTCCGGGTCAATAAAACGTGTATAGTCTTTGCCGCCGAGATAGTACCAGACCACATCGCCGAGCGAATCGTCGTCAAAATTCGTGACATCCGCGATCATCAGGAAGCTGTTGGGATCTTCTTCGTACAACTCGTCGAAGATCTCCTCCGTCATGGCCATATAGGTCTGCAAATTCTTATAGTGATCGTGGATAAACAGGAATTGTTCATTCCTTGGCGCGGTCACGGTGTCAAAGACGGTTCCGAGCGGCGTGTCCATTGCCTCCGTCATGGCCTTCATGTTGCTGAAGGTCTCGGCAAGCTTTCGGAAGGAAAAGGCCCCCGCCGTTGTTCTTACCGTCAAAAGATCCAGCGCACGGTCAAACGCCGCTGTATCGCGAAAATGCACATAGCATCGATAATCCAGCTGCATGGTAATTCTCCTTTCTGCTGTCAGCGAATCCTATACCAAACAGTCCTTGTTTTAAAATCTGTTCGTTTTTCGGCTACACCGCTTTTCTCCAATTCAAGCAGGAAACAGGCAAGTTTCTGTGTAGATATTGCACCGTCCGTTACATTTAGAAACGGGATTCTGTTCACGTCACCAGTTTGATTCAGTTTGTTGACTGCATCTACAAGCCTGAATTCTTTGTTTCCGAAGTGGCTAATCAGCCAGTCACACAGGTGTTCATATTTCCCGACTGCTTTTCTCCGTGCTACGTCAGGCGACATTTGCGGCTTTTCCGGCATCGGAAATGTGCGAGCGGCTTCTTCAGCAAAGCGCGAGCTCAACTTCGTGAGCAGGCGCTCCGATTCTTCCACCTCGCGCTTATACGCCGCATCTGCTTCAATCTGCGCCGCTTTGGCCGCTTCAATCGCCGCCATAGCCTCCTGAATGATTTTTTTCTGTCGATTCTTTTCTGCCAGTTTGAGCACGCTGAGACCAGCCAATGTCTGTTCCGCTTCCTTTTTCACTGCTTCCTGTTCCGCAAGTCTGCGGGAAAGCTCCCGACTCTTTCTTTCACGGCGTTGGTTTGCCTGATCTCTTAGCCTTTTTTCTTCTTCCTTTATACGCTGCTTACACAGCTCCGAACGCTTTCTTTCGGTAGTCGCGCATTGCTGCTCCCATTGTTTCAGGGCCGTATCATATGTTTCTTCTGCATCCTTTTCACGCTGCTTTCGTGCGTTTACTTTCTCCTGTTCGTTCTCCAGCTCCGTCTGCTTCTTCTCCCGCTCCGCCGCGCGCTGCTGTCTGCGGTATTCGCGCAGGGGCAGGACTGGCTTTTCGTCCTGATAGTCGTCAAGAACCTCCATTTCAGAATTATCACCGCCTATTCCAGCAGTGCGCAACGCATAATCCCAGCGATCCCGCAGGAGCAGATAGTCCGGATATATTTCCCGGAGCTTGTTGAACGCCGCCTCATTCGGCATGTCCGCACAAGCGATACAGATACAGAACCGCAAATACTCCGCGCCGATCGGCTGAGCGATACTCGCCCTGAACATCGCCATATCCACTTCGACTTGCCGGTAAAAGATCTGTTTCCCGTTCATGAACGGTTGAACCACACTTTCCAAAACCTCCGGCTTCAAAGGGGTCATCTCTGTGACCTCATCCTTCCATGCCTGCGTGACAGAGCTGCGCCCAAGGCAGGCGATGCCAGCTGCAAACACGCCGAGATTCCCCAGTGTCTCCATCGCGATTTCTTGACTATCCGGATAATTTTTCATACAAAACTGGGTTATGTTCTGAAAACCGCTTGTTCCCGACTCGACTCGCTGCTCCCTGCTGTAACCCCGTATCTCGCGGATCTGTTCTTCCAGCCACTGCTCCGTGCAGGTCAGCCGCTCCCAGCCAATGTCGCAGATCCGCTCGTTGGGAAGCTCGCAATAAAACGCCATTTCATATCCTCCTCACTTTGTCTTGTACCGTTTCACCTTGTATTTTTCCGCCGCAGGCCAAGGGCCTGGCTATGCCTCCGGAACCGTTTGTACCTGTCATGATCGCGTCTTTTCCCGCCTCTGCTCTGCGGGATCTTTTTTTAACATTATACAGGAATCTGTCAGTTTCCACAATATTTCTTTCTGCCGCGGGGCCGGTTTTTTTGATTCTGTGCATGCGGGGATATAAATGATGCGTATTTCCGCGGCAGGAGGCTGCCGGGAAATACGCATCCGTTCTGTATGAATATCGGTTCGATCCGCGCTGTTCGACGCGCTTCAGCTCCTGCGCTGTCCCGCGACCTGATACATCTCGTCGTCGGAGATCTGCACCGTGACGGTCAGATGCTTTGCAAACAGTCCAGCCAGCGCTTCGACCGGCAGCATGCCGTTGGAGACGCTGCGGGCCGTCTTCTCGTGGTGCGCGTCGAGCTCTCTGCGCGAAAAGCCGTGCGCCACCGTCAGCGTCCCGCCGAGCGTGAGCAGCCCCGCCAGATGCGCGATCAGGCGCTCCGGCTCCGGAAAGTGCGGAAACGCATTGTAGATCACGATGCAGTCGAACGGGGTCTCAAAGCGGGTCTGCGCCGCATCGCCGCAGAGCACGGTCACGTTTTCCTGCGGGAATTTCCCGCGCGCGATGCGCGCCATCTCCGGCGCGATATCAATGGCCGTGACCTGTGCGGCGCCGCGCCGCAGATAGTCCGGGATCAGAACGCCCGTCCCGCAGGCCACGTCCAGCACCGACACGCCGGGACGGAGCCCGGCGTTATCCAGGATCTTCCCGATCACAGCCTCGTTGCGCACCAGCTGCGCGTCCCAGCCTGCGGCGGCCCGGTCAAAAAAGTCGATGACAGCCTGCTGCTCCATCATGACCGCTCCTTATGCGTACCGCATCCGCAGCAGCCGCGCCTTTGTCAGCGCGACGACAAGCGTCGGCAGCAGCACGAGCTGGATCGCGATGCCGGGCAGGCCGGTCACGAACGAAGTCGTGGCCCACGCCGCGACCGTAAACGTCGCGGGCGCGAAGAGCAGCGCCTTGCACACGCCGGACAGGATCCGGCCCAGCAGCATCGCCGTGATCTGGCTGATATACAGATCGGCGTACAGCTTTTTCGTATGGACGAGCTGCATCATCAGACCGCTGACCAGACCGTAGACGCCGCATTCGACCATCATGCCGGGCAGCACGGCGGGGGCGGGCATCCCCGTCAGCACGCCGGACAGCACCGGTCCCAGCACGCCGCAGACGAGGCCATACGGCCACCCGCAGGCCAGTCCGCACAGCAGCACGGGAATGTGCATCGGCAGGAAGATTGGGCCCGCATTCGCGATCGCATGAAACGCCATCGGCAGCACCACGCACAGCGCGATGCAGAGCGCGCAGAACGCCAGATTTTTTGAAGAAATTGCCTTTTTCATTTGGAAAGCTCCTTATCTGAGATCTTTGCGTCCATTATACCCGACCCTGCCGCCCCACGGAAGCCCCCCAGGGGGTTCAAAATTTCCCCCGCGAATCTTCCCCTTGCTTTTTCCCACCATATCCGTTATAATATTCCCGCAATTCCGGGTGTAGCTCAGATGGCAGAGCGCGTGGTTTGGGAGCGTATCGGCATCCATCCGACAGGCAGCAACCAAAACGCCGGAACCCCTTGACACACGGGCATCTGCGGATTTTCCGCAATTTCCGGAATCGCCCGAAAATTCCCCTTTGACCACATGGCTGACTACAGACAGCTTAGACTTTCAATTTCATAACCGGGTGTAGCTCAGATGGTAGAGCGCGTGGTTTGGGACCACGAGGCCGCTGGTTCGAAACCAGTCACTCGGACCAGAAAACCCGCCGAAATTGCAAGATTTCAGCGGGTTTTCTATGTAAATTGTTTGTTTTTCGCAAAAACGCTATTCTTTGTTTCTTGCGGCGCAGGATTTGCGCTGCGGATTCGGTAAACTGGAAGTTATCTGGTTGATGCTATTTTATCAGTCGGCCATGATCTCCTGAGAGCCACATAGGAGATAAAAAAGTTCGCAAGCCAACCAGCCGGTACAGCAAGCCAGACAAAGGCAATGCCGAAACGCGGTGCACAGATCAGGGCAACGGACAGACGAATCGCAAGGTT
>CAKUEH010000059.1 GCA_934646185.1 uncultured Oscillospiraceae bacterium
TGGAGATAAGCGGGATCGAACCGCTGACCTCTTGAATGCCATTCAAGCGCTCTCCCAGCTGAGCTATACCCCCATATGGAAGAGAGTGTAAATATTGAGTTTTAAGTGCGGGGGTTGTTTACCGCTTCAACCGGGCTCCCAGCTGAGCTATACCCCCATCGGCGGAATTATTCTATCAGATCTTTTCGGAAAATGCAAGTGTTTTTTTCTGAAATCCGAAAAAATTTTCGAATGGGTCATGGGCGGTCGGTCGTTTCGAGCAGCTGGAAGATGCGGGCTTCGGCGGAAAAGAGGGTATAGAGCACGGAGGAGGCGTCTTCGGAGCAGACGAGCAGATGCGCTGATTCGGAAGCGGCGGCGTCGGCGGCGGAAACGGGGGAGGCCGGCGCGTGGAAGACGCAGTAGCCGTCCGGCGCCTCGGCGCCGGCGGGCAGGAGGGCGAGCAGCGTTTTCTGGCAGGTGAGGGCGCACAGCGCGTCGTTCGCGCGCGAGAGCGCGTCGGAGAAATTTTCTTCCTCTTCTGCGGCGGTGACGCCCAGCGCGTGGCCTGCGGCGAGCAGCTCGAAGACCAGCGACGGGTCGGAGCGGATCTCCGCCTCCGTCAGGAAGAACGTCCCGCGCAGCTTATAGGTTTCCAGCGCCGCCATGCTGTCGCGCATGGTCTCGCTGCCGGTGAAGGCGAGGTAGACAGTCGCGGGCTTTTTTTCCGCGGCAGGCTGATCCTGTGTGCCCTGCGTGCCGCCGTTGGGGCGGTCGGCGGGCTTTTCCTGGGGCTGCGAGCCGCTCTGGTTCTGCCGGACGCGGTAGGCGATCAGATTTTCTGCCTTTTCGATGAACAGCGAATCGTCGTAGACCTCGCTGCCGTCGGTAAAGCGCAGCACCTGATAGCCGCCTGCGGATTCGAGCATCGTGGTCTTGAGGCCGAAATGCGAGGCGCAGAAGGTGAGCGGCAGATAGAGGATGCCGCCGCGGTACAGCACGTTCGCGGTCGAGACGCTGCCGCTTTCGTCGCTGACGGTCCCGGCGGCCAGATCGAAGAGCATCTGGCGGCCGCGGCTGAGCAGAACGTAGGTCTGCTTGACCTGATTATACGACGGCGTGACGCCGCACGGCTGGCTGTCGAAGACCTGATAGGGGACGTAGAGCGTGCCGCCGGAGTAGGTCGGGAATACGTTCAGCGTCAGGGGGATGGTGTCGTTGACGGCGACAAAGAACAGCTCGCCCTCGGCCAGTGCGGGCGTACCCAGGCACACGGTCAACGCGAGACACAAAAATAGACAGATCACGCCGCGCAGCTTCATTGTTTCGCCGTCCTTCCGGTAAAAAATCCATACACAGTATACCATAAATCGCGGATAAGAGCAAGGATTTCAGTTGCCCTGTAAAAAAGAGTATGATATACTAATCAGAAACTAGGGCCTGCGGGAGGAATGCGCCATGGAACGGATCGTAAAGGAGAATTATTATCTGGACATCGCCGAAACCGTGCTGGAACGCTCGACGTGCCTGCGCCGGCAATACGGCGCGATCATCGTCCGCAACGACGAGATCGTCGCCACGGGCTATAACGGTGCGCCGCGCGGACGGAAAAACTGCTCCGATCTCGGCTACTGCGTGCGCGAGCAGATGCGCGTGCCGCGCGGCGAGCGGTATGAGCTGTGCCGCAGCGTCCACGCCGAGGCGAACGCCATTATCTCCGCCTCCCGCAACGAGTGCATCGGGGGTGATATTTATCTCGTCGGCCACGACGCGAAAACAGGGGATATCTTATCCGACGCGACCTCCTGCTCGATGTGCAGGCGCATGATCATCAACGCGGGGCTGCGGCGCGTGGTCATCCGCAATACGAAAACGGACTTTACGGTCGTTCCGGTGCAGGACTGGATCGATCAGGACGATACATTGGAAGTATAAGCATGCGGCTTGGAAATCTGGAAATTCAGGGAGACCTGGTTCTTGCGCCGATGGCGGGCGTGACGGATCTGGCGTTCCGCACGATTTGCGCGGAATTGGGCGCGGCGGTGACGGTGACGGAGATGGTCTCGTCGCGGGCGCTGATCTATCAGGATAAAAAGAGCAGGAGTCTGCTGCACAAAACGCCCATCGGGATCTGCGGCGCGCAGATCTTCGGAAACGATCCGTCCGTCATGGCGGACGGCGCGGCGCTGGCGCTGGAGGCGTCGGGCGCGGATTTTATCGATATCAACATGGGCTGCCCCATGCCGAAGATCGCGAACAACGGCGACGGGAGCGCACTGATGAAGGACCCCGAAAAGGCGGCGCGGATCGTCGAAGCGGTCGTGAAGGCCGTGCCGGTGCCGGTCACGGTCAAGATGCGCAAGGGCTGGGACAAGGGCTCGTGCAACGCGCCGGAGCTGGCTGCGATGCTCGAACAGGCGGGCGCGGCGGCGATCGCCGTCCACGGCCGGACGAAGACGATGCTCTATTCCGGCGTCGCCGACTGGGACTGCATCCGCGCGGTCAAAGAGGCCGTGAAGATCCCCGTGATCGCCAACGGCGATATTTTCACGGCGGAGGACGCCGTGAAATGCAAAGCGCGCACGGGCGCGGACATGCTCATGCTGGGCCGGACGACGTTCGGCGACCCGTGGGTGTTCGAACAGGCGCAGGCCGCGCTGCACGGCGAGGCCGTGCCGGAGACGCCGCCTCTGCGCAGCCGGGTCGACACGGCCCTGCGGCAGTTTCGCCTTGCGGCGCAGGACAAGGGCGAGCACATCGCCTGTCTGGAGGCGCGGAAGCACTTCGCGTGGTATCTGCGCGGCGTGGCGCACAGCGGGTATTATAAGGAAAAAATTTCGTCGATCTCGACGATGGACGAGATCGAACGGATCGCAGACGGGATCAAGAGAGATTTGAGGTGAAGCCCTTGCAGGATGACAGCCTGATCCGCAGAGCGGCCGCGCAGGACGCGGCCGCGTTTGAGCAGCTGATGCTGCAGCATCAGAAGCCGGTCTACAATATTTGCTACCGCATGGCGGAAAACGCCGAGGATGCGCTCGACCTGTCGCAGGAGGTGTTTCTGAAGCTGTGGCGGACGCTGGCACAGTATCAGTTTGACGCGGCGTTTTCCACCTGGCTCTACCGGCTGACGCAGAACGTCTGCATCGATTTTCTGCGCCGGCAGAAGCGGCAGCAGCACGTTTCGCTCACGTTTTCCGACGATGAGGACGAGGGAAAGGAGCTCTCGGTCCCGGATCCCGCGCCGCTGCCGGAGGAGCGGGTGATCTACAACGAAAAGCAGGAGGCCATCCGGAACGCCATGAACGCCCTGCCGGTCGATTTCCGAGAGGTTCTGGAGCTTCGCGTGGTGCGGCAGCTGCCGTATGAGCAGATCGCGCAGATCATGGATCTTCCGGTCGGAACGGTCAAGTCGCGTCTGGCGCGGGCAAGGATCCAGCTGAAAAAAAGATTGGACGCCGGGAACTTTTTCGAAACCGGCGCGTCTAAACGCACGGAATAAACAGGAGGTGGGCGAGCCATGAACTGTGAAAACGCGCTGGAGCTTATGAACCGGGAGCTGGACGGAGCGCTGACAGAGGCGGAATCGGCGGCGCTGCGGGCCCATCTGGACGCCTGTCCGGACTGCCGGGAAACATGGCGGCAGCTGCACGAGCTGGACGCGCTGCTGCAGGAAGGCGAGCTGGAGCCGCCCGCGGCGCTGCACGACGGCGTGATGCGGACGATCCGGCAGGAGGAAAAGCAGAAAAAACGCCGCGTCTGGATCCCTGCCGCGGCCATCGCGGCAGCAGCCGCGCTTGTGCTGCTGGCAGGCCGGGCGGGGCTGATCGCGCTGCCCGGATTTGAGCAGACCGACGTGATCTCGGTCAATATCGGCTCGGCGGTCGAGCAGATCTTCGCGCAGACCGGCGCGAAAACGCCGGACAAAGCCGCCGCGCAGCAGGCGGCGGAGCTTGCCGCCGAGACGGGGCTGGACGTGCTGCTGGTGTGGAACAGCGGCGTTCCGCTTGAGCTGGAAACGATGGCGTATGAGACGGCGCAGAACGGCGCGCGGCTGTACCGCGTAACGGGCCAGCTGGCGCAGACGATCCTGGACGAATACGGCGCGGCGGCCTATTCCCCCGACGACGTATTCTCCGATCTGCCGGAAAAAGAAGCGGTATACGTGCTGGTGCTGCCGTAACGCCGCACCCAAGGCTCCCCTTGGGCACAAGGGGCCGATTCCCCCTATCAGGGGGAAATGGCCCGTAGGGCCAAAAGGGGTAGGGACGCTGGCGCGAAGCGCCTGAGGGGATTCGAACGCTGCAAATTTCAGAGCGCTTCCAAACCTTATATTTGTAGGGGCCGACGACTCTGTCGGCCCTTTGGGCAGTTTCGAATTCGCCGAAGAATGCCGTAAAATCGGTATATTCTGCGGGCGGACAGAGTCGTCCGCCCCTACAGGGCGTGCGAAGGGGCGTTGTAGGGGCCGGCAACTCTGCCGGCCCGAAAAATGCTGCGGATTTTTAACAGACGCGGGCGGATCCGTTCGGATCCGCCCGCTGGTTTATTCCTTGTTGGCCGTCGTGCCGCGCACGGGGTTTTTCGTTGCGGGAGAATCGGCGGAGCCGGGCTCGTACCATTTGTTCTGACCGTAGATCAGAACCGGCGTGCCGTCGTCGATGTTGTCAAAGATCTTCGCCATCGCGGCCTCCGGGATATTGATGCAGCCATGCGAGCCGTTGTAGACATACTGGTCGCCGCCGAAGACGCTGCGCCACGACGCATCGTGCAGGCCGATCACATCGCCGATCACGCTGACCCAGTATTTGACGAAGACCTCGTAATCCACGCCCGTGAGCGTGCAGTTTCTCTGCCGGTTGTGCGATTCGTACAGACCCGTCGGCGTCCGGCGGTAGCCGACCATGCCGGTGACGATATCGGTGTTGACCAGCACCGTCCCGTTTTTGATGAACGTCAGCTGCTGGTTGTCCAGATCGACCTCCACATGCGTCTGCGAGATATCAAACGGCGCGCCCCAGCGGTAGCAGGTCAGCGCTGCGTCAAGCGTGCAGGACTCCATCGCGCACAGCGCCTGCAGCAGCTGTTTGGAGACGCCTGCCTCGTCCACGCGGTAGTCGCACTTGATGAAGTCGATCGTCGTCATGCCCTTGACATAGGAGTCAAAGCGGAACGGAACGTCGTATGTACCATACTGCGCCGCCCAGTCGGAGACGAGCGCCGCAATCGCGTCCGTGTCGGGCCGCACACGGCTGCCGTCTGTCTGCACAAGCGACTGGAGCGTCTCGCCGGAAACGGTCTCGCTTCCGGAGTCGAATTGAACGAGGATCTGCATATCCGCGCTCGCTTTTTTCCACGCGGCCGCGTCCAGCGTCAGAACGCCGTCTTCCAGCCGCACAGGCTCCTTTTTGAATGTGTCCGTCAGCGCCTTTGCCGCGTCCTTGTCCACGGCCTGCGCCTGTACGAGCGACTCGAGCAGCGTCCCGCTGCCGCTTGCCATGGGGCTTTGCAGCGCCAGGAACGTCATGAGCGCCAGATCCCCGCGCGTGAACGTGCCGCCGAAGAGCGTCTTCTCATAAAAGCCGCACCGGACGGCAAAGTCCTCCGTCCCGGCCCATTCGAAATCCGTTCCGTCCTGATAGCCCAGCGCGCGCAGCAGAAACAGCGCGTAATCGCGCGCGCGGCAGGGCGCGTCCGCGCCGTAGCGCGTTTCGCTCATGCCCTTGACGAGCCCCCGGCTGTACAGCCATGCCAGATACGGCGCGGCCCAGGTATTGCCGTCTTCAAACGGGTGGGAGATCTCGCCGGCGGCATAGAGCGTCCGGGCTTCCTCCTCCGCGCCGTACAAGCGCACGAGCATGACGGCGGCCTCACTGCGCTTCGGCGCGCGTTCGAGCTCGAAGCCGGTATCCGTTCCGCGGAAGACGTCGATCTGGCAGAGCGCCTCAGCGCTCTGCTGCGCGGAGGCCGCGGCGGCAGGCAGACACAGCGCCGCACAGAGCGCGGCGATCAGCAGCAGAATGCAGATGATTCGTTTCATGGAAGGCTCCTTTTCCTTTTTCTTTCGTTTCATTATAACAGACGCACCGCCGTGCGGCAAGGCCCTTGAATCGCTCCCGGATAAATGTCCTTCGGACATTTATTCGGAGCTTCCCTTGTATCTTCCGGCGAAATCTGCTAAAATCAGTCGCAGACTGAAATGGAACGGAGAAAAGCAGTATGGACGCAGTCGCATTGCAGCATGTGGAGAAATCCTATACATCCTATTCCAGCGAGATCGTCATCACCGGCCAGACGCGCCAGAGCCGCACGCGGCAGGTGCTGCGCGATCTTTCCGTGCGCTTCTCCATCGGGCAGCTCACCGTCATCGTCGGCCGCAGCGGCTGCGGCAAGAGTACGCTTTTAAAGCTGCTGGCCGGAAAGGAGCAGCCGGACGCGGGACAGATCGACATGCCGCAGGGCTGGCACAGCGCGCTTCTGAGCCCGGATCCGTATGTCATCACGTGGACGAACGTGCAGCGCAACGTCGCCATGGCCTGCGGCGTGGGCAAGACGCCGGAGGAGCGGTATGAAAAGGCCGCGGACTTCGTGCGTCTCGTCGGCCTGCAGGACTATGCCGACCTCACCCCGGCGGAGCTCTCCACGGGCATGAAGCAGCGGCTGGGTCTTGCGCGGGTGCTGGCCAGCCAGGCGCAGCTGCTTCTGATGGACGAGCCGTTTGCCTCGCTGGACTTTCTGACGCGCGGCGAGCTGCAGTCGCAGCTGCTCGCCATTCAGAAAAAGCTCCCGCGCACCATCGTTCTCGTCACGCACCAGCTCGAAGAGGCGCTGCTGCTCGGGCAGAAGATCGTCGTCATGCACCCGGACAGCACCATCCGCGAATTTGATCTGTCCGCCCTCCCGTATCCGCGCGATATCGAGCAGCCCGCGCTGCGCGCGCTGAAGGCCGAGATCACGGAGGAATGCCGCAGACCCTCGGCCTGCGGATAAGCGTGAAGCAGAAAAGCCGCCCCTTTCAGGGGAGGCTTTAACGGCAGAAAAACCGCCGGTTTCCACATGGGAACCGGCGGTTTCTGGATGATGGGGATCAGACCTTTTCCTTGACCTTTGCGGCCTTGCCAAGACGGTCGCGCAGATAGTACAGCTTTGCGCGGCGAACCTTGCCGTGGCGGACGCACTCGACGTCGACGACGTTGGGGGCGTGGATCGGGAAAACTTTCTCGCAGCCGACACCGTAGGAGATGCGGCGAACGGTGATGGATTCTTCGATACCGCCGTGCTTCTTGGCGATGACGGTGCCCTCGAAGATCTGGATTCTTTCGCGGGAACCTTCCTTGA
>CAKUEH010000060.1 GCA_934646185.1 uncultured Oscillospiraceae bacterium
TTCTTCGATACCGCCGTGCTTCTTGGCGATGACGGTGCCCTCGAAGATCTGGATTCTTTCGCGGGAACCTTCCTTGATTTTGACATGAACGCGAACGGTGTCGCCGACCTGAACTTCGGGCAGCTCCTGCTTCATGTACTGGCTGGTCAGAGCCTTCATGAGATCCATAATTGTGTCCTCCTTCAAATTAAGAACGTTCATACCGCAAGGAAATGCCGCTGCACCTTCGTGCCGGCTGCGGCAGAGGACCATCCTTTTCACAGACCAATGTATTCTAGCATACGGGCCGCAGAAAATCAAGCATTTTTTCAGGAAAATCCGCTTGTTTTTATCTGTTCCGCGCTCTATAATAGTGTCTGCCATGCTGACAGACAGAGAAGGGAAGCGAATGCCATGGCGTCCAGAAAACGAATCGTTCTGTGCTACGTGCTCCTGCAGGCCAGCTTCTGGGGTATGATCAGCTCCATCTGCGCATACCAGGCTGCGATCGTCCTCGACCGCGGCTTTACGACCGGTCAGGCCGGGATCTTCTGCGCGCTGTGCTATTGCGCCAGCCTCTTTACGCAGCCGGTCATCGGCGGCTGGGCCGATCGGCACCCGAGCGTGCCCATCAAGCGGCTGCTGATCGTCATGCTGCTGCCGGCCATGGCGCTCAATCTGATCTTTTATTTCACGCGCCCCGGCTTCACGCTCACGGCGCTCATCATCTTCCTGTTCGGCGTGTTGGAGACGAATTCCTATCCGCTGATCGATTCCATGGGCATGCAGTATGTGAACGCGGGCGTCGAGATCCCGTACAGCTTCGCGCGCGGGATGGGGTCGCTGACCTATGCGGTTCTGTGCGTCGTGACGGGCCTGCTGACGGCGAAATTCGGCATGCAGACGGCGCTTCTGGCGCACTGCGCCGAGCAGCTTCTGCTGCTCGTGTGCCTGCTCGCGTTTCCGAGCATTCCGGCGCGGCTTCTGCCGCAGCCGCAGGCAAGGACGGCCTCCGGCCATTCGATCTGGCAGATCTTAAAGAAAAATAAGGTCTTCACGCTCATGCTCATCGCCTGCTTCTTCGGCATGATGGGCGTGATGCCGATCAGCAATTTCCTTGTCTCGCTTGTCAACAGCCACGGCGGCGGCAGCACGGCGCTCGGCGTCGCGCAGTTTCTGATGGCCGCGTCGGAGCTGCCGTCGGCGCTGGTGTTCGGCCTGCTGCAAAAGCGGATGAGCAGCGCGAAGATCCTGCTGATCTCGATCATCTTCATGATGGTCAAGCCGCTGCTGATCCTCGCGTCGGGCTCGCTTGGGATGCTGCTGGCCGTGCAGCCGGTGCAGATGCTGGGCTACGGCCTGTTCTTCCCGGCCTCAGTCTATTTTGCCAACGAATCCGTCGACCCCGCCGACCGGGTGCAGGGCCAGTCCATCCGTACCATCCTCGCCATCTCGCTCAGCACGCTCCTCGGCAGCCTCGTCTCCGGGTATCTGATCGATCTCGGCGGAACGACGCTCATGCTCTGGTTCTCGACCGGCTGCGCGTTCATCGGCGTGCTGATCGCGCTCGGCGCGCTGGCCGTGCAGAAAAAGTCGCTGCGCGTGTAAGCATTCGGAGGTCTTCGCCATGTCCAACGTTCTTGTTTTTGTATTGGAGCTCATCGGCACTGCCGCCTTCGCCGTTTCCGGCGCGATCGTCGGCATTAAAAAGCAGATGGATCTGTTCGGTGTGATCGTCCTCGGCGTCTGCACGGCGGTCGGCGGCGGCATCGTCCGCGATCTCATCCTCGGCATCACGCCGCCCGCGACGTTTCACGATCCCGTCTACACCCTCACGGCAGCCGCCGTGTCCGTGCTCATGTTCCTGCCGCACGTGCGCGCCCGCGTCGGGCGGCACGAGCCGGTCTTCGACCGGCTGCTGCTGGTGATGGACGCGGTGGGCCTCGGCGTATTCACGGTCGTCGGCGTCCAGTGCGCGTTCCGGCAGGCGGAGCACTATACGCTGTTCCTGACCGTTTTCGTCGGCCTCATCACCGGCGTGGGCGGCGGCGTGCTGCGCGACGTGTTCTCCGGCGAGCGGCCGTATATCTTCGTGCGGCATTTCTATGCCTGCGCGTCGATCATCGGCGCGCTCATCTGCGCGTTGTGCTGGGAGCGGCTGGGCGCGAACGCGGCCATGCTCTTCGGCGCGGCGGCCATCGTCGTGCTGCGCCTGCTGGCGGCGTATTACCATTGGAGCCTGCCGAAATCCGACTATCGCGACGAGCCGCAGACGCCTGCCGCGACTAAACCCTGATAAATCGTTCCGGAGAAACAGCGATTATGAATAAAAAACTGAATTCCCTCGCACTCGCAAAAGAAGCGGCCGTTCTGACCGCGGCAGTCGCCATCATCGCGGCGGCGGTCTTCTTTTTCCTGGCCCCGAGCCACACCTCCGTCAGCAGCATTTCCGGTCTCGGCATCGTGCTGTCCAACTTTATCCCGCTTCCGCTGTCGGCCATCACGATGATCCTGAACATCGTCCTGCTCATCATCGGCTTTCTCACCTGCGGCAGGGAATTCGGGGCGAAGACCGTCTATACGAGCATCATGCTCCCGCTGTTTCTGGGCCTGTTTGAGATCCTGTTCCCGGAGTTTGAGTCCATGACCGGCAGTCAGGAGCTGGACGTGCTGTGCTATATTCTGGTGGTCAGCATTGGCCTGAGCATCCTTTTCAACCGGAACGCCTCGTCCGGCGGACTGGATATCGTGGCGAAGATCCTGAACAAATATCTGCGGATGGATCTGGGCCGGGCCATGTCCCTGTCCGGCATGTGCGTGGCGCTGTCCGCGGCGCTTGTCTATGACAAAAAGACGGTAGTCCTGAGCGTGCTGGGCACGTATTTCAACGGCATCATTCTGGACCATTTCATTTTCGACCACAACAAAAAGCGCCGCGTCTGCATCATCACCGAAAAGGAGGAGGCGCTGCGGCAGTTCATCATCAACGATCTGCACAGCGGCGCCACGATCTACGAGGCCATCGGCGCGTACAACCTGCAGAAGCACAACGAGATCATCACCATCGTCGACAAGAGCGAATACCAGAAGCTCATGGCCTTCATCAACCGCGAAGACCCGAAGGCATTTATTACGGTTTATAACGTCTCCAATATGCAGTATCAGCCGAAGATCTGGAAAAAATGATAATTTAAGAATTTCAGGAGGCAGCCATGCTGAACAACAAGGGATTTGACCTGTGGGCGGACGGATATGACAAAAGCGTCGGCCTTTCTGACGAAGCCAATACCTACCCGTTTGCCGGATACAAAAAGGTACTCGCCGCAATTTTTCAGACCGTCATGCAGACCCCAAACGCGTCTGTGCTGGATATCGGGTTTGGAACCGCCGTGCTGGCCGCGAAGCTGTATGAACAGGGCTGCACCGTTTACGGGCAGGACTTCTCGTCCAGAATGATCGAGCTGGCGTCCGAAAAAATGCCGGGCGCGCATTTATATCAGGGCGACTTTACACAGGGCCTGGTGGAGCCGCTGCGGGATCGCCGCTATGACGCGATTATCGCGACCTATGCGCTGCACCATCTGACAGATGCGCAGAAGGTCGTATTCCTGTCCGCGCTGCGCGGCTGTCTGAACGAAAACGGAAAGATTCTGATCGGCGACGTTGCGTTTGAAACCCGCGAGGCGTTGAACCAATGCAGACAGGAAGCGGGCGATCACTGGGACGACGATGAGATCTATTTTGTCGCGGAAGAGCTGAAAAAAGACTTCCCGGACCTTTCCTTTACCCAGCTCTCGCCCTGCGCCGGCGTTCTGACGATCAGCAGGTGATCTGTAGGGGTGGACGACTCTGTCCGCCGCGCGCAGAGAGCACCTGTTCTACAGAAATCTCCCAGTGCCCCGTATGCACTGACATATTGCAATGTAGGGGCCGATGCCCACATCGGCCCATTGAGAAGTTACGAATTCGCCGCAGATGTCCGTGAAAACAGTGCATTCTGCGGGCGGACAGAGTCGTCCGCCCCTACGGGGCACGGGGAATCAGAATCTTGCTGCATTTCAATTTCTGACGGCGCCGCCGGTTGACTTTCCGGCTGCGGCGGGGTATGATGGAAGCAAATCCAGATACAGGAGGCTGTTCCATGAAAAAGCTCTGCTGCACAATTTTCGCTCTGCTGCTTCTCCTTCTGCTTCCCATCGGCGTCCATGCGATGGAATTCACGCCCGAGGCGGGCGCGAACACGCTTTATGAGCTGGGCCTGTTTCAGGGCACCGGCACGACCGCGAACGGAAGACCAATTTATTCTCTGGATACCGCGCCGACGCGCGCGCAGGCCGTGACGATGCTCGTCCGGCTGCTGGGTAAGGAGACTGAGGCCAAGGCCGGAGTCTGGGAGCTTCCGTTTACCGACGTGGAGGGCTGGGCGCGGCCCTATGTCGGCTACGCCTATGCGAACGGTCTGACAAAGGGCCTGAGCGAGACTGCGTTCGGCAGCTCCGGCAAGGTCACGGCCAACCAGTATCTGACGTTCCTGCTGCGCGCGTTGGGCTATTCGTCCGAGACGGACTTCGCGTGGAACAATGCTGCCGATTACGCTGCGTCGCTCGGTCTGCGCGCCGCGAAGAAGGCCGCCTTCACGCGCGGCGATGTCGCCGCCGTCTCCGCGGCTGCGCTTGCGCAGCCGATGAAGGAGGGCGGACAGACGCTTGCGCAGGTTCTGACGCAGAATGGCGCCATCGACGGCGCGCTGGCCGCGGAATACGGCTATTTGACGCTGGATGGCGGCAGGATCGACCCATCGTGCAGCCTCTATACCTTCCAGAATGCCGCGGGACAGTATCTGGCCGCGTCCGGCGGATCGCTGACGCTCAGCGGCACGCCGTATGCCTGGGCTGCGTCCCGGGTCGCGGACGGCAGTTTCCAGCTCCACTGCGGGGCCGACCGTTCCTTGCTGCTGGACGTGGAAAACGCCTATTTTTCCTCCGGAAGCGCCGTCTCGCTCTGCACCGATACCGGCTATGACGCGCAGTATTGGTCGCTGAAGGCCTCCGGCGGCGGCTGGCAGCTCGTCTGCGCGCCGTATCCGGAGTTTGCGCTCGGAACCTCCGGCGGCTTCCGCCTCTGCGCGCAGTCGTCCGGCACCGTCTGGCGCGTGACGTGTGTAGGGACGGACCGCGCAAACTATTTTGAGACAGTCAGCGCCGACGGCGTCGTCACGCTGCAGACCGAATACCGCATCCTCGACCTCATCAGCCGCACGCGCCTGCAGAAGCTGGCCGACGATCTGGCGACGGCATACGCCGATTACGCTGAGCTGACCGGCTGGCAGCCGTATCCCCGCGTGTATTACAATATGTATGAGCGCCTCGACGAGGGATACTGGGGCTATGCCACGAACACCGACACGCTCCACATTGACCGCGACTGCATCTATGAGGATTTCCGCGACCATCTCTCCAAGCGTAAAAACGACTGGAATTTCGGTCTGCTGCACGAGATGAGCCATCTGTTCGACATGAACAAGCCGTGGGATTTCCACGCCGAGGTCGTCTGCGATTACAAGCTGGCCTATGTTCTGGTCAAGAACAACGCGGCAGCCATGCCGTCCGAACTGAACGCCGGTGTGGAGAATGCCGGATGGGGCATTCTGAATACCTACCGGCTGATGGATGCTCCGCTGGAAAAGCGGCTGACGGTCTTCAGCCTCGCGGGCAAGCTTGCCGAGCTTACGAAACAGACCGGCTGGGACGCGGCAAAGCAGATGTTCCGCTCGTATCCGTCCGAGATCCCGTCCTCTGCCGCCGCGCAGCTGGAGCTGTTCGTGCAGCAGCTCGGCAAGGCTGCAGGGATCGATGCGCGCGCATTGTTTTCCGACGCCGAGTGGGCCAACGCCATGAAGATCGGCAATCTGTAAAAGCCGGAACCATATGTGCAAAAAACTCCTCCGTATGCCGCGGCATACGGAGGAGCGTTTTTTACTGTCTGGATTTCATCAGCGCGCGCATTCTGGCCGAGTGGTCGAGCTGGCGCTTACGCATGCGCAGACTCTTCGGTGTGACCTCCAGCAGCTCGTCGTCGGCGAGATATTCCATGCACTGCTCGAGCGACAGGACGGTCGGCGGGACGAGGCGGATGGCGGCGTCGGAGCCTGCCGCGCGCATGTTGGTCAGCTGCTTTTTCTTGCAGACGTTGACGGCCATGTCTTCATTGCGGTTGCACTGGCCGACGATCATACCGGCGTAGACCTCCACGCCCGGCCCGATGAACATCGAGCCGCGATCCTGCACGCCGCCGATGCCGTAGGCGGTCGTCTCACCCGTTTCAAACGCGACGAGCGAGCCGGTCAGACGGCGGGAGATCTCGCCCTTGACGGGCGCGTAGCTGTCGAGCGTCGAGGCCATGATGCCCTCGCCCCGCGTGTCGGTCAGAAATTCGTTGCGGTAGCCGAACAGGCCGCGCGTCGGCACGAGGAATTCCAGCCGCATGCGGCTGCCGATCGGGGTCATGGAGACGAGATCGCCCTTGCGCTGGGAGATCTTGTCGATGACGGAGCCGACGGAATTTTCCGGCACGTCCGCGATCATGCGCTCGATCGGCTCGCAGAGCTTGCCGCCGATGGTCTTGTTCAGCACGTGCGGCGTGGAGACCTGGAACTCATAGCCCTCGCGGCGCATCGTCTCGATCAGGATGGACAGGTGCATCTCGCCGCGTCCGGCGACGT
>CAKUEH010000061.1 GCA_934646185.1 uncultured Oscillospiraceae bacterium
AGCTCCCCTTGTGCCCAAGGGGAGCCTTTGTAGGGGCCGATGCCCACATCGGCCCGGCAGAATGCACTGTTTTTACAATAATCTTCGGCAAATTCGTAACTTCCCAGCGGGCCGATGTAGGCATCGGCCCCTACAAACAAATGTGCAGCATTTTCTGCTCAGGCGGTGATGCCCAGCTGCTTTGCCAGCTCGTCGAGGCTCAGGCGGAGAATCTTGGAGACGCCCTGCTCCTGCATGGTGACGCCGTAGAGCACGTCGGCGGCCTCCATGGTGCCGCGGCGGTGGGTGATGACGATGAACTGAGTCTTGTCGCTGAGGGTGTGCAGGTAATTTGCGAAGCGCTCGACGTTGCGGTCGTCCAGCGCGGCGTCGATCTCGTCGAGCATGCAGAACGGCGTGGGGCGCACCTTTAGGATCGCGAAATAAAGCGCGATGGCTACGAACGCCTTTTCGCCGCCGGACAGGAGCGTGATGGTCTTGACCTGCTTTCCGGGCGGCTGGACGCGGATCTCGATGCCGCATTCGAGCGGCGCGGACTTGTCCTCGAGAATGAGCGAGGCCTTGCCGCCGCCGAACATTTCTTCAAACGTTTTGCCGAAATACTCGTCGATGCGGGCAAATTCCCGCACGAAGATCTCGGTCATTTCCGTCGTGATGGAGGCGACGATGTTTTCCAGCTCGGCTTTCGCATGCTGCACGTCGTCGCGCTGGGCGGTCAGGTATTCATAGCGCTCGGACACGCGGGCGTATTCGTCGATCGCGCCGAGGTTCGGCGTGCCGAGGGCGGAAATTTTCCGGCGCACGTCCGTGATGCGCTTGTTGGCGGCTGCGAGATTTTCGATCTCGACCGTCTCCTTTTCCGCCGTGCCGGGGGTGAGCTCGTAGGAATCCCAGAGCTTGTCGACGATCTGCTTTTCCTCAAGCTCGCTGGTGGCCTTTTTCTGTTCGAGACGGGCCGTTTCGCGTTCGAGCTGCAAAATGGACTGGTTTTTGTCCTGCGCCTGCTTTTCGGTCTGGCTGCGTTTGGCTTCCAGCTGGGCGCGCTCGTCGACGGCCTCCTTCAGGGTCTGCCGCGCCTCATCAAGCTGCTTGCCGGAGGCCGTCAGGCCGTCTGTTTTCTCCCGGATCTGCGCTTCAAGCGCGGAGATCTGCGATTCGTATTCATGGATCAGTCCCGTCTTCTGCGTCACGTCGCCCTGCATGGCTTCGCTGAGCGTCTGCAGCTGGGCGATGGTCGTTTCGGAAGCGGTGCGCGCGGCCTCGATGGACGCGGCGTCCATGCGCAGGGCCGTGATCTTGTCCGTGAGCTGCTGCTGCTGCTCTGTGAGGGCGGTCTGCCTGCCGGTCAACTCCGTCTCCTGCGCGCGCAGCGCGTCCTGCGCTTCGGTCTGCTGGCGGAGCTGGGCCTTGAGCGCCTGCAGCTTCCCTTCCTCGCCGCCGGTGCGGCTGGTCAGGTGCGCAAGCTCCTTTTCGATATTTTCCAGATTTTCTGTGACCGCGGCGGCCAGAAGCTGCACCTGCTTGTGCTCCTCCGTGCGGCGCAGGACCTCGTCCTCCGCCTCGCGGAGCTGGCCGCGGACGGCGGTGAGCTCAAATTCGGTCTTTGCGGCGGAGGAAGCGGCCTCGGCGGTCTGCGCTTTGAGCGTTTCCACGCTCTGCGCAAGCGCTTTGCGCTCTTCGGCGAGTCTGGCGAGCGTATTGGCGCGGGTCAGGACGCCCGCGCTCTTTGCCGCGGAGCCGCCGGTCATGCTGCCGCCCGCGTTCATGACCTGTCCGTCGAGCGTGACGATGCGCACGCGGTTGGCGCAGGCACGGGCCATGCGCACGGCGTTATCGAGCGTATCGCAGATCACGGTGCGGCCAAGGGCGTTTTCGATCACGGCGCGGTAGCGTTCGTCACACGAAACGAGGCCGGAGGCGATGGAAACAAAGCCCGGCTGGCGCTGGCAGACGGTATCCTGCAGCGTCTGGGCCCTGATCGCGGTGAGCGGAAGGAAGGTCGCGCGGCCGCCGTCGCGGCGCTTGAGCATCTGGATGGCGGTCTTGCCGTCTTCCTCGGAGGAGACGACGATATTCTGCATGGCAGCGCCAAGCGCCGTCTCGATGGCGGTAGTATAGCGGTCCTCCACGCGGATGAGCTTGGACACGGGCCCGTGGATACCGCGGAGCTTTCCGGCGGCGGCGTCCTGCATGACGAGGCGGACGGCCTTGGAAAAGCCCTCGTATTCGCGCTCCATCTCCTGCAGCATGCGGATCTTGGCGTCAAGCGTATCGAGCTGGACGCCGGCGGCGTTCAGCTGCTTTTGCAGACCGTCGCGCTTGTCCTGACGCGCTTTCAGGCGGAGTTCATAGCCCGCGATGGTGTTTTTCGCGCTCTGGGCATCGTCCTGCGCCTGCTCAAGGCTTTTTTTGCAGGTGCGCTGCTGTTCTTCGATCTGTGCCTGCCGGCCTTTTGCGGCGGTACGGTCCTCCTCCAGCGTCTGTTTGCGGGAGAGGACTTCTTCCATGGACGCCTCCATGGAGGCGATCTGCGCGGTCACGGAGGCGCTCTGCGACTGCAGAAGCGCCTGCTGGGCGCGGATGGAGACGAGCTGCTGTCCGGCCTCGCCGGTCTGATCGGCCAGGGCCTGCGCCTCCTGCTGGACGGCGGCAAGCGATTCGTTCGCAGCGGCCAGCGCGCGGGTATTGTCTTCGATCTTCTGCCGCTCTGATTCGATCTGACCGGCAATGCCGCCGCTGCGGGTCTGCTGATCCTGCAGCTCCTGCCGGATGCGGTCGATATTCGTCTGGTGGTGCTGGATCTCCGAGCGCAGGAGCGTGATTTCATTCTGCGCCTGCTGGCGCTCGGTCTCCATCTGGTTGATGTGCTCGCGCTGCTGGTCGAGCTGGAGCGTCTGATGGTTGTACTGCAGGCTGAGCTGCTCGGCCCTGCTGTAGAGTGCGGTCAGCTCGTCGTGCGCCTGCTCGAGAATGAAGGCGGCGGAGGCGTAGTCCGTCTCGGCCTTGCGGGCGCTCTCGGCGATCTTTTTGAGGTTTTCCAGCCAGACCGTGACCTCGAGGCCCTTGAGCTCAGTGCGGAAGGTCAGGTATTTCTGTGCCTTCTCCGCCTGCTCACGCAGGGGGCCGACCTGCAGCTCCAGCTCGGAGATCTTATCGCCGATGCGCAGCAGATTATCCTCGGTGTTGGCGAGGCGGCGCTCGGTGTCCTCCTTGCGGTGGCGGAATTTGGAGATACCGGCGGCCTCTTCAAAGATCTCGCGCCGGTCAGTCGATTTGAGGGCGAGGATCTCGTCGATGCGGCCCTGCCCGATGTTGGAATAGCCCTCGCGGCCGAGGCCGGTGTCCATGAACAGCTCGTTGATGTCCTTGAGGCGGGCAAGCTGCTTGTTGATATAGTATTCGCTCTCGCCGGAGCGGAAATAGCGGCGGGTGATCATGACCTCGGGCGTCTCGATGCGAAGACTGGCGTCGGAATTGTCGAGCACGAGCGTCGCCTCGGCGTAGCCGACTGCGGGACGCCTGGCCGTGCCGCCGAAAATGACGTCCTCCATCTTCGCGCCGCGCAGCGCGCGGGTGCTCTGCTCGCCGAGCACCCAGCTGATGGCGTCGGATATATTCGATTTTCCGCTGCCGTTCGGGCCAACGATGGCGGTACAATCGCTGCCGAACTGCAAAAGCGTCTTATCCGGGAAGGACTTGAAGCCCTGGATCTCCAAAGATTTCAGATACACGCGGATACCTCTCCAATTTATTCTATCTTGATAGTTTATCATTTTTCCTTTGGAAATGCAATCCCGGAATCGTTTTTTGGTCGTTGATGCCTGTTCTGTCGGCCCGGTCGATCGCCGTAGATTTGTCGAATGAGCTGCCCTCCTGTGTAAAGCCTCCCCTTGCCATGCCCCGCATGGTAAGGGGAGGTGGCATTTTCGAAGAAAATGACGGAAGGGATAGGTGGCAAGGTTCAGAGTACTCCGAAATTTGTGACGTTCGAATCCCCTCAGGCGCTTCGCGCCAGCTCCCCTTGTGCCCAAGGGGAGCCTTTCTTTGGGTTGTACGGACTTGCATTGGGTTTTCAGCGTTTCGCGACTGCCTGCCGCGACCTCTCAGGCGCTGCGCGCCAGCTCCCCTGAAAGGGAAGCTTTTTTTTGGGGGGGAGAACGCGCAAACGCGCGTACCGGGGTTGCCGGTACGCGCGTTTTTTGAAACTGGAATGGCTTAGCCGATGCCGCCGAGGGCTGCGCCTGCTACAAGCGCTACGATGCAGAGGATGCAGTAGACATACTTGGCAAGCGGATAGAACCAGCCGCCGATGGGCTTCTGGAGGCCGTCGTTGACTTCGTCGAGGACGAATTTCTTACCGGCGACCCAGAAGAACATGATACCGGCCAGCAGAGCGCCGAGCGGGCAGATGTAGATCGAGACGACGTCCATCCACTCGGAGGTGATCTTCTGGATCAGAATTGCAACGACGCAGCCGACAACATGGATAAGAGCCGTTGCCGGGACGCGCTTCATCTTCAGATTGTCCTGCAGCGTTGCAACCGGTGCCTCATACAGGTTGATGATGGAGCTGAGGCCGGCGAACAGGACGCAGACGAAGAAGATGATACCGATGATCCGACCGGCAGGCATGCCGTTGAGGACGTTGACCAGCCAAACGAACATGAGGCCGGGGCCGCCCTTCTCCAGCGGAGCGCCGCCCGCTGCCATGGCGGGGATGATAACGAAGGCAGCAAGCAGAGCAGCCAGCGTATCGAAGACCGCAACGTTTCTAGCAGAGTTGGGAATGTTCTCTTTCTTGGGTAAATAAGAGCCGTAAATGACGGAGCCGTTGCCCGCGACGGACAGGGAGAAGAACGCCTGACCGAACGCGAAGATCCAGACCATGGGATTTGCAAGGCCCTTGGGGTCGAGCGTGAAGATATACTTGTAGCCTGCACTTGCACCCGGCAGGAACGCGATGTAGATGCCAAGAGCAATGAACAGGAAGAACAGAACCGGCATCATGATCTTGTTGGCCTTCTCAATGCCGCCGGAAACGCCCAGCGACATGATGATGAAGGACGCAACGATCGCGACGATGATCCACGGCAGGTTGCTGACCGCGACGATGTCGAAGTGACCGCCGATGGCCGCCATATCCTGGCCCATGGCGTGCATGTCGCCGGTGATGGAGATCGCGGTGTACTTGAAGATCCAGCCCATGACGACGGTGTAGCCAATGGCCAGCGCCATGGAGCCGAGAACCGGGATGAAGCCGATGGCTTCGCCGATCTTGCGGTTGCCGCGCAGCTCGGTGCACTTACCGAACGCGCCGATGGGGCCTGCGCCGGTGGCACGGCCGAGCGCAAACTCGCCGATAACGCCGGTGGAGCCGATGAGGATAACGCAGATGAAATACGGGATCAGGAATGTCATGCCGCCCCAAAGGGAGACCATAATGGGGAAGCGCCAGATGTTGCCCATGCCGACGGCGGAACCGATGCAGGCCAGAATAAAGCCCCATCTGGATTTAAAGCCGTCGCGCTGTGTGGTTGCCTGTTTGTCAGCCATTTCTTTCCCTCCAATAAGAATGTTGGATTCGACTGTCACGCTGCGCCGGAGGTTCCGGCGCAGCGCCGTCCAGGTTTACTTACTCTCTTCTGTGAATTACTTACTTTTCCTCGTTGGGATACGGCTCGAGGAATGCGTGGAAGTGGCGCATCGGGAGGTTGTGGCCCCAGACGATACGCATGTTGGGGATGGATTCGCGGTCTTCATACAGAGCCTTGACGGCTGCGATGACATAATCCAGATGCTCCTGCGTGAGGCGGCTGCGGTCGATGGCGAAGCGGACGACGTTTGCAAGCTCTGCCTGCTGCTCCGGAGTCTTGAGGTCGTATTCCATGGAATAGTCGCCCAGCTCGGAGACACGGATGCCGTAGCGGCGGATGAGCTCGAGCGAGAAGCCTTCGCCCGCGAAGGTCTCGTGGCCGCGCTTGCCGTCGAAGAATTCATCCATGTTGATGTACACGGCGTGGCCGCCGGCGGGAAGGACGACGCCCTTGACGCCTGCCTTGTAGAAGCCCTG
>CAKUEH010000062.1 GCA_934646185.1 uncultured Oscillospiraceae bacterium
ATTCTCCACGATCTTTCCCAACGCCGCTTCATCCCTCGGATACTGTCCGCATTCGACCAATTCGCCAAGGCGGTTGCAGAGAATCCGGCGGTAGTATTCATGGCGCGGGAACGAACTGAACGAGCGCGAGTCGGTCAGCATACCGACGGACTTGGCAAGCAGGCCGTTTTCCATCAGCTCGTCCAGCTGGCGGCGCATCCCGCGGATCGTGTCGTTGAACCACCATGCTGCACCAAACTGAACTTTCGGTGCAAAATTGACGGCCATGGTGGAGAGAACAGCGTTGTCGGCGGGGTTCAGATCGTACAGGATCGTGTTCGGCAGGCTGTTTTCGCGTTCCAGATCGCCGAGGAACGCGCCGAGCTGGAACGGGTCGGTCGTGAGACCGACGCTGTCGCCGCCCGCGTCCGGGCCGAGCGTTTCAAGCAGGCGTGGATTCTGGTTGCGGATGGGGCCGAGATGCAGCTGCATGGCGACGCCGTGCGCATGATACGCTTTACCGAGGAAGTGCAGCAGTTCTGCCTGTTTTGTGCCCGGAACGTAGGCAAACTTGCTGAATCCGTGATCAGAGACACGGCAGCCGTTTTCGCAGAAATAGTCCAGTGCCTTTCCCAGCGCCTCCGGCAGGCTGTCCGTGCCGTATTTCTCGCACAGTGTACGTTCCGCGTCCGGGTCTCCGCCGAGATAGTTGTCCGGCCGGAACGACGGTAAGACGCGGAACGGGATCGCGGGGTCTGTCGCGATTTTCTTATGC
Organism: uncultured Oscillospiraceae bacterium; assembly: GCA_934646185.1. GTDB lineage: Bacteria > Bacillota > Clostridia > Oscillospirales > Oscillospiraceae > CAG-170. Next base: position 755 of record CAKUEH010000062.1, read on the forward strand.
CATTCCAGCGTGTCCGCAGGATCGTCCGTCGTGCAGAGCACGCGGACGTTCATTTTTTCAAGGAGCGAGACCGCGTCATAGTCCTTCAGCTTTTCCGCCGTTTCCTCCCAGATGGCGGGCGCGGTTTCCGGCGTGAGTGGTGTATGAATATCGAAATACCGCTGCAATTCCAGATGCGTCCAATGGTACAGCGGGCAGCCGACCAGCTGCGGCACGTCCTCCGCCCACTTCAGGAATTTCTCGTACTCCGGCGCGTCGCCGGTGATATACCTCTCCTCTACGCCGCAGGCACGCATCGCGCGCCATTTGTAGTGGTCCGCCGCCAGCCAGAGCTGCGTCAGGTTTTCGTACTGCTTCCGCTCCGCAATTTCCTGTGGCGGCAGATGGTTGTGGTAGTCGTAAATCGGCTGGTTTTCCGCGTACTTGTGAAACAGCGTCTTTGCCGTCTCATTTTCCAGCAGAAAGTCTTTATCCATAAATGCTTTCATAGTCAGCCCTCAAATTTCTCACGGTTGATCCACAGTCCCAAGGCGGGGTTCGGGATGTAATAGATTTCTTCGCCGTCTACGGTGTTGTAGCCGTAGTGCAGCTTTTTCGGGTCATATTTCTTTGCCAGCTCGTCATAGCTCGCGCTTTGAAAACCCACGCTTTCAATTTCCGCCTGTGAAATCTCCTTCACAGCATAGGTGATGGAGAATCGTCCGTCGCTGGAGCCATGAATGAGGTGCGCTGCCGCGCCCATATTCTCGCGCAGGTCGGTGTTTTCCGGTTTATTGAACTCGTCCAGCGTGTGAAGTCTGCCCCGGTAGCCGTATTTGCGAATCAGCTTGTCGCACTGCGCATCCTCGCCGAATTTCGTCACGCCGGGGGCTAAGATGATCAGCTCGCCGCCGTCGGCGATCGCCATGCGGGTACGGTAAACCGCCTTATTGCCGAGCCATGTGGATTTGAACTCCGAGGGGTCAAGGTACACAACGCATTTTTGAATGCCGTGCTCGACGAAGTCAATGTTCTTCTCCTGCGCCAGCTTCACGGCTTCCGTCAGGCAGTTTCTGCCCTCGCCAATGAACAGCCCGTGCATGACGCTTTCGCCATCCGGTGCGGTGCAGACGGTCAGGACGAACAGGATCGGGCGCTTGTTCAGGAAATGCTCCATGCCGTAGTCAAAAATCTTGCGGACGGGTGTATGATCCTTGCCCATCATGCGCTCCATGCCGTAGACCGCGCCGACCATGTGGCTCTTGTTGATCATATCGCTGCCGCCGATGCCGACGAACAGGTTCTTCGAGTGGTTCGCCATGCCGATCACTTCATGCGGCACGACCTGACCGGGCGAGATGATAAGGTCATAGCTTTTGTCCATCACGCGGCGGTTGATCTCCACGCTGACGGGGTCGTGCCAAAGGCCCTCTGTGATTTCTTCGAGATAGGAAGCCGGAACCTCGCCGATTTTGACCACGTCATGCCGCCAATCGTGGACGATCATGTTTTCATAGGGAATGCCTTTGAACATGATCTCCCACTGCGCCTTGGAGACCGGCTCATGTGTGCCGAGGGCGGGCATGATATCGACCTGCGCGCCCTGTTCGGTCAGCAGATGATAGTAAATGCTCGTGATCTTACCCGCCTGAGAATGAAACCGCGTGAAATCCGGCGGGAGGATGAGCACCTTTTTGAGCGTTCTTCCAACAAGAGATCGCTGAAGCGCTTCTTTTAATTCCTCGTCTGAAATGCCGCCGTTTACGGCAATTTTGTAGATATCCTCCATGTCAGACACCGCTGTACGCCGAAAAGCCGCCGTCCACGGGGATGACCACGCCGGTCACGAAGGATGCGGCTTCGTTGTTGAGCAGGAACAGCAGCGCGCCCAGCAATTCTTCCGCCTGTCCGAAGCGCCCCATCGGGGTCGCGGCAAGGATCTTCTTCGTCCGCGCTGTCGGCGTGCCGTCCGGATTCCAGAGGAGCGACGCATTCTGCTTGCCGGAGAAGAAGCCCGGCGCGATGGCGTTCACGCGGATGCCGACCCTGGAAAAATGCACCGCCAGCCACTGCGTAAAGTTCGACACGGCAGATTTTGCACCCGAATACGCCGGGATTTTCGTCAGCGGCGTGTAGGCGTTCATCGACGAAATGTTGATGATATTGCAGCCCTCGCGCGTGACCATGTCGCGGGCGAACGCCTGCGTTGGAATGAGAATGCCCATGAAGTTGAGGTTAAAGACGGAGGCAACGCCGGCTTCGTCCAGATCAAAAAAGCTCTTGGTGTCGGCGTCCAGATCACCCGGCTCGTAGTATTCCTTGTCAGTCGTCGCGCTGGGGTGGTTGCCGCCCGCGCCGTTGAGAAGGATGTCGCAGGGACCGAAGTCGGCTAAAACCTGCTCATGACACGCGAAAACGGCACTTTTGTCCAGCACATTGCATTCATAGGCTTTCGCAGTGCCGCCCTCGGCGGTGATTTCCTCGGCCAGCCGCTGCACATTGGCATATGTCCGGCCCAGCAGTGCAACCTTCGCGCCGCTGGCGGCCAGCGCCTTGGAAAAGACACTGCAAAGGCTTCCCGCCGCGCCTGTGATAACGGCAACCTTGCCGGTCAGATCGGTATGAAGTGGAAGATTCATTGTGTTTCCTCCTTATGCGTTATATGTGCTCGCGGCGGTATTGCCGCCGTGCCCCGTCCAATTCGTGTGAAAAAACTGGCCACGCGGCGCGTCCAGCCGCTCGTAGGTGTGTGCGCCGAAATAGTCGCGCTGCGCCTGAAGCAGATTCGCGGGCAGGCGGTCGGTCGTGTAGCCGTCGAAATAGCTCAGCGCCGCCGTCATTGCGGGCGCGGGAACGCCGTAAGAGACTGCTGCCGCCGCGACCTTCCGCCACGCGGGAAGGAGCTTCTGCATGGTGTCCTTGAAATACGGGTCGAGCAGAAGGTTACTAAGCTCCGGATTTTTGTCATACGCTTCCTTGATCTTGCCGAGGAAGACCGAGCGGATGATGCAGCCGCCGCGCCACATGAGGGCGATGCCGCCATAATTGAGGTTCCAGCCGTAGGTCTTGGCTGCTGTGCGCATGAGGGTGTAGCCCTGCGCATAAGAGATGATTTTGGAGGCGTACAGTGCCTGCCGGATGGCCTCGACCATCTCCGCCTTGTTGCCGGTAAAGGGCGGGATGGTTCTGTGATATTCCTGTGCCGCCTCGACGCGCTCATCCTTCATCGCGGACAGGCAGCGGGCGAACACCGCTTCGCCGATGAGCGTCAGCGGAACGCCCTCGTCGAGCGCTGCAATGCCCGTCCATTTGCCCGTGCCTTTCTGACCGGCTGTGTCGAGAATTTTCTCGACGATGGGCTGTCCGTCGGTATCCTTGTAGGCAAGAATATCGCGGGTGATCTCAATTAAGTAGCTGTCGAGCTCCGTCTTGTTCCACGCGGCAAAGACCTCGTGCATCTCGTCGTCCGACATCCCAAGGAGGTCGCGCATCAGCTGATACGCTTCGCAAATGAGCTGCATATCGCCGTACTCAATGCCGTTATGCACCATCTTGACGAAGTGCCCCGCGCCGTTCTCGCCGACCCAGTCGCAGCACGGAGAACCGTCCTCGACCTTCGCGCAGATTGCCTGAAAGATGGGCTTGACGGACTCCCACGCGGCGGGGCTGCCGCCGGGCATCATGCTCGGACCCTTCAGCGCGCCCTCCTCGCCTCCGGACACGCCGGTGCCGATGTAGAGCTTGCCCTTGCTTTCCACATATGCCGTCCGGCGAATGGTGTCCGGGAAATGGGAGTTGCCGCCGTCGATGAGGATATCGCCGTCGTCCAGCAGCGGAAGAAGCTGCTCGATCATGTCGTCCACGGCGTTGCCTGCTTTGACCATCATGAAGACCTTGCGGGGCTTCTCCAGATTGTCAACCAGTTCTTTGAGACTGTGGCAGCCGATGATGTTCTTACCCGCGGCTCTGCCGGTTACAAATTTATCTACTTTTTCCGTCGTGCGGTTGAAAACCGCCACCGTGAAGCCCTTCGACTCCATGTTCATGACGAGATTCTCGCCCATCACGGCAAGGCCGATGAGACCAATATCTGCTTTTTTCATCTTTGAACCCTCGCGTTTCCTTTGTAGATATCCCATACCTGTTTTTCATCGGCAGGTTCGGCGTAGTCATTGAGACTCGAAGCCGCCAGCACACCGGACGCCCAGCCGAATTGCAGGCATTTTTCCGCTTCCCAGTCGTTCAGAACGCCATAGAGAAGCCCGCCGGAGAAGCCGTCGCCGCCACCAATGCGGTCGAGCACCTGAATTTCTCTGGGCTGCTCGACATACCACTGACTGTCCGCCAGCAGAATCGCGCCCCAGAGGTGCTCGTTGGCGGAAATGACCTGACGCAGCGTCGTGGCAAACATCTTTGCGTTCGGATATTTTGCCTGTACCTGCGAGATCATGCCCTTAAAGGATTCGATTTTGGATGCAAGGTCTTTGCCGCCCGCTTCCGGCCCTTGGAAACCAAGGCAGAGCTGGAAATCCTCCTCGTTGCCGATGAGCACATCGGCCAGCGAAGCGATCTCGCTGAATGCCTTGGACAGCTCCTCCTCACGCCCCTTCCAGAAGCTCGCGCGGTAGTTGAGGTCGAACGAAACCAGCGTACCGTACTGCTTCGCGGTCTTTGCCAGCGCAAGGCAGCACTCGGTCGTCTCATGGCTCATGGCGGCGATCAGTCCGGACAGATGCAGAATGCCGACGCCCTCCTGCCCGAAGATGCGCTCCACGTCAAAATCCTCGATGGAAAGTGTCCTGCCGACCTCGCCCGCGCGGTCGTTCCAGACACGCGGCGCGCGGAAGCCGAAGCCGGAGTCGGCGATGTTAAACTGGTGCCGGTAGCCCCAGGGGCCGCCCTGCTCGATCTCTAAACCTTCAAAGCGGATGTTCCGCGCGCGCAGCTGGCGCTTGATGAAGTCCGCGATGGGGCTTCCCTTGACAAATTTCGTGAGCGCGAGGCATTCCCGTCCAAGGCTCGACGCGACGTTCAGCACGTTCGTCTCCGCGCTGGTCGCCTGCATATAAAATGTATTGCTGTTCTGCACCGCCATCCGCTCCGGCGGCGTAATCCGCACGCCCATGCTCGTCGGGCAGGCAA
>CAKUEH010000063.1 GCA_934646185.1 uncultured Oscillospiraceae bacterium
AACAGATTTCGGAGCACTCTGAAATATGCAGCAAATCCCCTCCGTCATTTTCTTCGAAAATGCCACCTCCCCTTACCGCGCGGGGCGCGGCAAGGGGAGGCTTGGGTGCAGATGAATTCTATTTGCCTTTCGTGCAGGAATTTTTAGATGTTACAAGCTGGTAGAAGCGGACAGAGTCGTCCGCCCCTACAAAGGAGAAAGCATAAATGGCACATAAAAAAGACTACAAGCCCGAGGATATCATGTTCCCGGAACAGCGGATCGTACAGTCGGAGCTTGTGCATGAGATGAAAAGCTCGTACATCGACTACGCGATGTCCGTCATTGTCGGCCGCGCGCTGCCCGATGTGCGAGACGGCTTAAAGCCCGTCCACCGCCGCATCCTCTACGCCATGTACGAGGACGGCCTCACCTCCGACAAGCCGTTCAAAAAATCGGCGACGTGCGTCGGCGACGTGCTGGGCCGGTACCATCCGCACGGCGACGCATCGGTCTACGACGCGATGGTCCGTCTGGCTCAGGATTTCTCCATGCGCTATCCGCTCGTCGACGGCCACGGCAACTTCGGCTCCGTCGACGGCGATCCCCCCGCGGCTTACCGTTATACCGAGGCGCGCATGTCGAAGCTCTGCAACGAGATGCTGCGCGATATCGACAAGGAGACCGTCCTGTGGGATCCGAACTTCGACGAATCGAGAAAGGAACCGCGCGTCCTTCCGTCGCGCTTCCCAAACCTGCTGGTCAACGGCTCGTCCGGCATTGCCGTCGGCATGGCGACGAATATCCCGCCGCACAATCTGACCGAGGTCATCAACGCCTGCATCTGCATTCTGGAAAACCCGGAGGCGGAGCTGGCAGACCTCATGGACCATATCAAGGGCCCGGATTTCCCGACAAAGGGCATCATCATGGGCCGCAGCGGCATCCGCGCCGCCTACGCCACGGGCCGCGGCAAGATCACCGTCCGCGCCCGGACGGAGTTTGAGGAATTCGGCCAGAACCGCGAGCGCATCATCGTGACCGAGCTTCCCTATCAGGTCAACAAGCGCCAGCTCATCGCCAACATGGCCGAGCAGGTGCGCGACAAGCGCCTCGAGGGCATTTCCGACATCCGCGACGAGACCGACCGCAACGGCATGCGCGTCGTTATCGAGCTCAAAAAGGATGCGAACCCGCAGGTCGTTCTGAACCGGCTGTTTGCCCAGACGCAGATGCAGACCACCTTCGGCGTGACGATGCTCGCGCTGGTCAACAACCAGCAGCAGCCGAAGATTTTGTCCCTGCGCCATATGCTGGATGAATATCTCACCTTCCAGGAGGAGATCATCACAAAGCGGACGCAGTATGACCTCAAAAAGGCGCTCGACCGGCAGCATGTGCTGCAGGGCCTGCTCATCGCCGAGGACAACATCGACGAGGTCATCAAGACCATCCGCGAAAGCTATGACAACGCGAAAGAGCGTCTGATGGAGCGCTTCAATCTGTCCGAAATTCAGGCGCAGGTCGTGCTGGATATGCAGCTCAAGCGTCTGCAGGGACTCGAGCGCGAAAAGCTCGAGGCGGAATATGAAGAGCTTGAAAAGCGCATCGCGTATTACCGCGAGCTGCTGTCGAACGAGGAAATGCTCAAGGGCGTTCTGAAGGACGAGCTGACCGCCATCCGCGATAAATACGGCGACGACCGCCTGACTGAGATCCAGGATGTCGAGGATGAGATCGACATCGAAGACCTGATCGAAGAGGAGCAGTGCGTCTTTACGCTCTCCCACGCGGGCTACTGCAAGCGCGTCCCCGCCTCGACCTACCGCAGCCAGAAGCGCGGCGGCAGAGGCGTCACGGGCATGACGACCAAGGAGGAGGACTTCGTCGAGGGCGTCTTCACCGCCTCCACGCACGACTATATCCTCTTCTTTACGAACCTCGGCAAGGTCCACCGCCGCAAGGGCTATCAGATCCCCGAGGCGGGCCGCACGGCCAAGGGCACGAATCTGGTCAACATCCTCCCGTTTGAGCCGGGCGAAAAGGTCACGGCGGGCATCACCGTACATGAGTTCGACGAGGATTATCTCGTCTTCGTCACCAGAAACGGCACCGTCAAGCGGCTGGAGCTGGCAAGCCTCAACACCGCGCGCAAGGCCGGTATCCGTGCGCTGACGCTCTCGGAGGGCGATGAGCTGATCGCCGTCATGAAGACCGACGGCAAGCAGGATATCCTGCTCGCAAGCGCGAACGGCATGGTCATCTGCTTCAACGAAAACGACGTGCGTGTCATGGGCCGCGACGCGGCCGGCGTGCGCGGCATGATGCTGGACGCGGGCGACTATGTGGTCGGCGCGGGTATCGCCGCGAAGGCAAAGCAGCTGCTCTGCGTCACGGAATACGGCTACGGCAAGCGCACGGAGATCGAAGCGTATCTGCGCCTCGGCGAGGACGGCCAGCGCCGCCCGCAGAACCGCGGCGGCAAGGGTCTCAAGGGCTATAACATCACGGCCAAGACCGGTAAGATCGCGGGCGTGGCGATCGTGGACGACGCGGACGATATCATGCTGATCGAAAACGGCGGCGTGCTCATCCGCATGGCGGCGGCGGATATCAACATCTACGGCCGCGACACGCAGGGCGTCATTCTCATGCGCCTCGAATCCGGCAGCCGCGTCATTTCCGTCGACCGCGTCGACCGCGAGCCGGAAGAGCCCGCGGAGTCTGAAGAGACATGAAGACCGTCACCGTCTACACCGACGGGGCCTGCTCCGGCAATCCCGGCCCCGGCGGCTGGTGCGCGATTCTGGAGTATAACGGACGCGAAAAGCTGATCTCCGGCGGCGAGGAACGCACCACGAACAACCGTATGGAGCTCACCGCCGTCATCCAGGCCCTGCTCGCCCTGCGCGAGCCGTGCGTGGTGGAGCTGTATTCCGACTCGAAATACGTCATTGACGCGCTGGAAAAGGGCTGGGCCTGGGGCTGGAAGAAAAAAGGCTGGGTCAAGTCCGACAAAAAGCCCGCCCTGAACCCCGACCTCTGGGAACTGCTCCTCGGCCTCGTGCGCCAGCACGAGATGCACTACCACTGGGTCAAGGGCCACGAGGAAAACGAAAAAAACAACCGCTGCGACGAGCAGGCGGTTCTGGAAAGCCGGAAATTCAAGGAATGAGAGCGTGTCTTCCCAAAAGCCTCCCCTTGCCGCGCCCTGCGCGGGAAGGGGAGGTGGCATTTTCGAAGAAAATGACGGAGGGGATTTGCTGCATATTTTAGAATGCTTCGAAACCTGTTGCGTTCGAATCCCCTCAGGCGCTTCGCGCCAGCTCCCCTTATGCCCAAGGGGAGCCTTGGGCTGTGCGTAATTTTGAGCTGTTACAAATACGCGGGAAAAGTCCAGAAAAACCGAAGGGGTTTTTCTGGTCGGTTCAAGGGGGCTCCGGGGGGAAATCGAAATCCTCCCGGGCCTCAAATTGCAAACCAGCGCAGCGTTTGCAATTTGAAGAGGAAGAACCGGACTCAAAGGATAAGAGCCTCCGCGATTAGCGGGGACTCGTTCCGGCGAGGCCGGTTCTGACGAGCCTGCGTTTTCTTTTGGAGAAGCAAAAGAAAATGCTGGACCGCAGTTGCAAATTTCTAATATGAGCTTCTACATTGCGAAATAAATTGTTGACCACAAAAGCGGTACGAATTCGCCGAAGATTTCCGAAAAATCAGTGTATCCTGTGAGGGCCGATGTGTACCGGCAAGCGGCAGACCCACATCCGTAACGCTCCTTCGTCGCGAACGGCTGTGACCGGCATCGGCCCCTACAATGAAATTAGCTGGTGCATACGGAGTTGCATCGGGTTTATGCTTTTCGCAGCTGCCTGCCGCTCGACCTCTCAGTCAGCTTCGCGCCAGCGTCCCTACCCTCTTTGGCCCTTCGGGCCATTTCCCCCTGACAGGGGAGCCTTGGATTGTACGAATGCTGAAAATGAAAACCCCCGCGGGAGACGATGCCTCCTGCGGGGGTGGTTTTTACAGCGGGCTTTTTTTGATCTTCGCGAACGTGCGGGGATATTTGGGCGGCGTAGGACTGACCTTGCGGATGACGACGGCCTTGTGGATCGCATCCTGAATGGGATATTCGTACACGCACTCGATCTTGCCGCCGAGCAGCGCGATGGCGCGCTTTGCCTCTTCCATTTCCTCGTCTGCCAGCGCGCCCTTCATCGCCAGAAACGCGCCGCCGACCTTTACATACGGCAGACAGAGCTCCGACAGGATATTCAGCCGCGCGACCGCGCGGGAGGTGGCGATGTCATACTGTTCCCGGCAGGTCTGGACGTATTCCTCGGCCCGGGCGGTCACGACCTCGGCCTCCACGCCCAGCTGCGGCAAAATCTCCCGCAGCCACGTCATGCGTTTTGCCAGAGAATCCAGAAGCGTCAGCTCGATCGACGGCTCCGCGATCTTCAGCGGGACGCCGGGAAAGCCCGCGCCGCAGCCGACGTCAATGACGCGCCTGCCGGAGAAGTCCTCCGCCTGCAAAAGCGCGATGCAGTCGAGAAAATGCAGCTCGGCCACGGCCCGCGGCTCGGTGATGGCCGTGAGGTTCATGACCCTGTTTTTTTCGATCAGCGCCTGCCCGAACGCGCAGAGCGTATCGATCTGCGCCGGCGACAGGCCGGAGCGCGCTTCCAGTACCGTTCTCATTTGTCCGCCTTTCGGATGTACAGAACGCCGAGCGTCCCCGGCCCGCAGTGGCTGCTGACGGTGCAGCCCGCGCGCGTGACGCAGATCTCCTCAAACGTCTGTAACTTTTGCACAGTTTCCACAGCCTTTTGCACCGTTTCCTCCGGCACGCCGGAGTGCGTGATGAACACGCGGCGCAGCTCCAGATCGCTGCGGTTTCCAATCTTATCGGTGATATACTCGCAGACGCACTTGTCAAAGCTGCCGCGGTATTTTTTGCCGACGCCCATTTTGCCGTCTTTGACCTCGATGCACGGGCGGAGCTTCAGAAGATTCGCGCC
>CAKUEH010000064.1 GCA_934646185.1 uncultured Oscillospiraceae bacterium
CAGCCGTATGGCATGCATGGATATTTTGGAACAGATTGGCGGCAAACACTATTCCCGGGAGGAAAAAGAAGCCTATGCGGGTTGGAAGAACAATTACTACCGAAATCTCTTAGGCCAGATGTCCCCTGCGGATTTGAACCCGGAGGTGAAAACCACACTGGACAAGCTTCGTGCCGATGGATTGAAACTGGCCATTGGTTCTTCCTCAAAAAACGCCAAATTCATTCTGGAACGCATCGGACTTGCAGATTTCTTTGACGCTGTCTCTGATGGAACCAACATTTTAAGATCCAAGCCGGACCCCGAAGTGTTCCTGAAAGCGGCGGAATTTCTATGCTTAAAACCGGAGGAATGTCTGGTGGTTGAGGATGCGGTCTCCGGTGTAGACGCGGCTCATGCAGGCGGCATGAAAGCCGCAGCTGTGGGCGACGCCGCAGAAAAGCAATACGGTGACTATATTCTGGATCATTTTTCGGATTTGCTGAATGTTTTATAGCTGTGTCCAAAGGAAGTTGATTCATAGAATACCAACATACAGTCCTTTGATGTGGTTGTAAAGACCTTTCTGCTGCTGAATCTGCGGAGAATTCCGTGCGCCTTTGAAATTCTGGACTGGCTACTCGGTTTCCTGTAGCCGCGCAAAAAACAGGTGATTATCCAGTTGACATTATTTTAAGTTCAACACATTGCCCATAGTTTGAGCGGCTTCTTTTTGCGCTGCTGTTGTAACATGGGCGTAGGTGTCCAAGGTGAAGCCTGCGGAGAAGTGGCCGAGCATGCCGGATACGGTCTTGATGTCTACACCGTTTTGCAGGGCCAGGGTGGCGAAGGTGTGGCGGAGGTCGTGGAAGCGAACCTTCGGGATGCCAGCCCTCTCCAGTACCCGCTTCAGCATATTGTTGACACTGTCCGGCGAGATGGGGCCACCATGCAAGGAAGGAAATACATACTCGTCATTGGTTTTGGCTTTCTGTGTTTTAAGAACTTCTATCGCTTGAGGTGAGATGCTCACTGTGCGGTAGGAGTTCTTTGTCTTTAAGGGGGCTTCTGTGATCTCTCCATTCACTCGGGCGACTTGCCGGCGGACAGTAATCACTCCGTTATCCCAATCGATGTCCTGCCATTTCAGTCCCAGCAGTTCGCCCCGGCGCAGGCCGGTGGATAGTTCAATATAGTACATTTCATAGAACCCGCTGCGCTTGGCTTCTTCCAGGAATGCCTGCAACTGATCCACCGGGATAGTCTGCATTTCCCTGTGCTCAATCTTCGGCAGGGAAACATTTTTGCAAGGATTCTCCGCAATGATCTTCTGCGCCACGGCGAAATCCATAGCCGAGGAGATGACCTGGTTGATATTCCATACAGTCTTTGCGCTTAACCCCTTGTTCTGATGCTTAGATTCAATTCGCTCTACCCGCCCCTTTTCCATCAGCTTGCGGCAGAACTTCTGCAAGTCCATAGTGCTGAGCTTCTCTAACGGAATTTTGCCGATATTCGGAGCTATGTGATTGTCGATGTAGCCACGGTAAGTCTGGTGCGACGATGGCCTGACCTTGATTTTACACACATTCTCAAACCATTCGTTCATCCACTGGGTCACCGTGTACTTGCCCGTCCGGGTGAAATCGATCTTCTGATTCTGTTCCAGTGCGGCTTTCAGTTTCTCTTTGACTTCTGCCTGTGTTTTTCCCAACACATTCTTGAAAACCTGCTTGCCAGTAACCGGGTCATGACCTGCCGTATATCGCCCTTCCCAGCGGCCATCCTTCCGCTTGCGAATATTTCCTTCGCCGTTGCTTCTTCGTTTCGCCATCTGCGATCCCTCCTTATCAGCGACACACATTACCACAGGAAAGGAAAAATAGCTATTCACGAAATCTACCAAAGATTTTGCATTATTTTTGACCCTTTCCGGGGTGTTTATTTGTTTCATTCATTTTGTTACCTGCCGCCGGACGGCACTTGTTGGTGCTGTCCGGCGGCTTTCGTTACATAGTCTGTTCCATGTCATTGTTGTAATCCTGACCATCGGAACGCTGGCCAAGAGCCTGCTTCTTTTCCTCGATTTTTTGCCGCTGTTTGCGGTCGATGGAATCTCTGCGGCGGATATGCTGGTTGGCACTGGTTTGAATCATACCAGCCAATCCCCGGAACAGTCCGAAGACAGCGGAGGCGGTTTGTCGGTGGATGTGGCTCTGCACTTTTTCGAGTAGCTGGGCGGCATATTCATTGCCATGGCTTGCGGATACTTTCAGCCAGTCCATGCCCACTTCCAGATTCTGCGGCACGCCCTGACCAAAACAGTAGATTTTGCCAAGCTGGTATTCGGCATAGGAATTGCCTTGTTCCGCTGCTAATTCAAACATGGAGATAGCTTTCTGAATATCTGTTTTCAGATGCTGCTTGCCCACTCCATATACCGCATCCACACTGCCACGGATGGCGGCTTCATGGAGAAACTGCTTCACTTCGGGAATTGGCTCCACCTCCGGCTCACGCAGGCTCCTAATCGCTTTCGGGTACACATCCGAGCCGTCGTCAACAAAGTCCACACAGGGCGGAACGGGGTCTGACAGGGGTAAGACTTCCGGTGGGAGATTGATTGCCAGCGCTGCCTGCACTACTGCATTTCGGATGGCCTTGAATTCCTTCTGCTGTTCCAGAGGAATCCGCTCCGGCATCTTATCCGTATAGGTGTGAAGCACATCTTCTTTCTGTTCGTACCACAGAGCGTACAACTCCCGAATCCTGCTGTCCCCGGCAAGCTCTGCAACGATGGCATCTACGAGCTTTTTAGTCCCGGCATTGAGATATCCGTACTGTTTCTTACCCTTGGCTTTCTCCAGTCTGTCCGCAAGCTGAATGAACATCATCTGCATCTGGGGATTTTCATATTCGCCGCAGTTGATTTCATTCACGATCTGCATGATTCTCTCACGGCTTTCCTGCCGGAGCTCGTCCCGAAGATCGGACTGCTTCTGATAGATCTGAAGCAGATTCTGGCGGAAGATCTCCTGCGCCAGATTTGTCTTGATGGTTTCGATCCCCTTGGTGGAGAGGTATGCCTCGTTAGGGTCGGCTGAGTAGGCCATCATATGGACATGAGGATGATTGCCGGAATTGTGAAACGCAGCGTACCAGCGAAAGTTCTCCGGGGATATTTTCATCTGCTGGGCGATCATATTCCTCTGGGAACGGAGAAGGTGCATCCACGCATCCGGCGTGTTGTAGCCCAGCCGCTCCGCATCCTCCCGGTGGAGGGAAATAATGTGCGTCCAGATATTGCCGGGATGCTCGTTCATCTCTTTCTGTACCTGGGACAGCACGATGGGGACACCCTCGTCTGTAAACAGGCCGTTGCTTCCGGGACGCTCATCAATATATTTCAGATATACATCCCTTTGGGGAGCATCGCCGTGAAGTTCCATTACACTTGCTATGAACGCACCCGCATTTCCACGGGCGGGGTTATCTACATAGTCCCGGTACTCGTGGCTCTCCTTGCTGTCCGGGTACTTTTTCAGCAACCTTGTAATTTGCCTCTGCTGTTCTGCCGTGGCAGGGAGATGACGGGAGGTATCTTCCGCCATCTCCACACCTTCCCTGGTGGCGATATACTTGAGGTATCCACCGGGGCTTTTCTTGCCGCCGGGTTTTAGATAGGGGGATTTCAATATCAGTCTGGCCATCCATTGTCACCCTTTCTGAAATTCTACCGCGTCCTCGAAGTTGTATTTACCGCCGATGGCAGCAACTTCGTTGGTGCAGAACCGGCGGAGGGCGGATAAGGAATCTTCATCGATATTATGGGTAGCGGCAATGATGTTGCTCATCATCGCAACCTCCACACCCAACTTGAACAGGAGTCGGCTGATCCTGTCCTCGGTCAGTGCGATCTTCCCACCGATGGCAGATTCCAGCGCCGGTGTCAGCACCCGGCTGCTTTCTTTCATGTTCAGTACGGCGATATAGTGTTCAATGGCTTCCCGGATGAACTCGCTTCTGGAATCCGCGCTGGTTCTCTCCATGGCTGCGTCGCACCGGGCCAGCAAGTCATTGTTGATATAAATGCCAATTCTGTTGCTATTATTGTTTTCTTGCATTTTTCTCCTTCCTGATGGGAACGCCCCCCCATCAAAACTGTTGCGGCTCTAAGGAAACGACCTTTTCAGGCGCCTAAATCCTGGATACTTTCCGAAAAGGTAACACTTTGAAAACCGTTCAAAAGCCCCGGACGGCGTTGCCGGGCGGTGTAATTGGGGAGTATCCGGCACAGGCCGGAATACCTCCTTTATCCTGCTTTCCAATCCTTTCATCCGAAATCTCCGAAATCAGTATGGAAAGCAACTCCAGCTTATGCGGGAAGCTCCTCGCCAATGAACAGCGGAAGCTCGTCTGCTTCTGTATCCAGGTCACGGTAAATCTCCGGGTTGTCCAGGCTCAGCAGATGATACTCGTTGTTGGAGTAGCCGTAGGGATTGCGGTGCTTGTACATGGCAATCAGCTTCCGCTTGACCAGAACCTTGATGGCTTTCTGGAGAGAAGACTTTTTGATGCCGGTATCCTGAATGATTTTCTTGTGCGTGGGCCAGCAGTATCCCTTACTGCCGGAGCAGCAGACCAGATACGCATACAGTTTGAACTGGGTGGCATCCAGCGGCACATGGAAGATGCTGTTGGGCAGACGAAAGAATTCTTTTGCGGGCGGTTCATACAATCTCATCCATCCACCTCCGTTTGCTGGTCAATCCACTGGATAAACTTGTCTTTTGGAACAAGAATCCGTGTGCCGATTCTGATGTGAGGGAATCCTTTCGAACGAACCAACTCGTAGGCCGCCGCTCTGGAGATTCCCAGCACTTCTCCTACCTCCGGCGTGGTCAGCGTCAGCGGCAGGGCATCATAGTTTTTGAATTTGCTTTTTCTCATTTTCATTTCCTCCTGTATTGTTTTCGCGCAGTC
>CAKUEH010000065.1 GCA_934646185.1 uncultured Oscillospiraceae bacterium
CTGCAAATGATCCGCGGCGCCGGTTATGACAACACCTACGCAAATGACTACCGTGACCTCTCCGTGCTGAAGCACATTGCGGACACTCATGGCATCGCCATTCTGTTAATCCACCATCTGCGAAAGGAGCTTGCCGACGATGTGTTCAGCCGCATCTCTGGCACGACGGCCATCAGCGGCGCGGTGGATTCCAGCTTCACGCTGGTAGAGGACAAGCGCGGCAGCGGCAAGGCGACGCTCTCCTGCATCGGGCGTGACATCGAGTACCGGGAGCTGACGCTGGAGCGCAACGCGGAAAATGTGTGGGAGCTGGTGTCGGACAGCCGGACGCAGCCGGAGCTGCTGGGCGGCCGGATCGTCATTCTTCTCTCTGAGCTGATGCGTGACCGCACGGAATTTATCGGCACTCCCACGGAGCTGTCCGCGCAGATCGACCCTGCGGGCAGCGAGGGCATCACGCCGAAAAAGGTATCCCGTCTGATCCTGCAAAGCGTTGCCGCACTAAGCAAAATCGGTATTTCCGCCGTGGTACGCCGCAGCAACGGCAAGCGGCTCATTGAGCTGCACCGTGCCGAAAGTGACGATACACAGGATGCCCGAACCGTTGACCCTATCGACCCTGTCGCTGTCTCAGGCGGTGAAAACGCCCCGTGTTTCGCCCTGTGAGCCGCTGTGTGCGCGGTTAGAGACTGGTGTGGCGTGTGCGCCCGACGAGGGGAGATTCAGCCCACACAGGGCGAATTCCGGGACGGCATAAAAACGGTAAATACGCCGCCGTAACTCCTGCGCGTCCAGTGTTTCAACGGCATGAAGCGCACGCCGAGGGTAGTGATACCGCCCCCACGCAGAAGTGTCGAAAAAGCACTGTGTGCAGGAGGGAACAGCGTGTCCGTCGGTGCAGAGCACCCACTCTGAGAAAGCCGTTTTTTCTGCTGAAATAAACCCCGCGCGGGGTTATTCCGACACAGCTACAGCGACCGGAGGATAGTGATACCGCCCCCGCACAGAAGCGCCGAAAAAATGCAAAACGGGAGTTTTTATCACCTCCCCCAACAGGGCTTCCGCCGAAACCCAGCGAAGCGGTTTCGGTGGGAAGAGGACGAGCGACAGTGAGCACAAGTCCTGCCGCTTGCGGCGGGACGAGGGCTTCGTCGTCCGCTCGGACGACGGCCAGCATCGCATTTGTCTGGTCTGCGGCGAAGCCGCTGCCCTGCCAAATGCACCGAGCGGGCAAAGCCCTGCACCCAAATTCCGGGCAGAAGCCCGGACCCACTTTTAGCTACGATTGGAGAAAAACATGAAAAAAGATATCAAATTCAGCACGCGCATGGCGTCCGCTGACCGTGAGAAAATCAAAGCGCTGGCGGCGAAGGCCGGAATGTCCATGAGCGAGTATGTCACTGCCTGCTGCCTCGGCAAGCGGATCGTGGTCATCGACGAGCAGAAGGAGTTGCTCCGCCAGCTCAAGGGCATCGGCAGCAACATCAACCGCCTCACCGTCCTTGCCAACATGGGCAAGGTGCAGGTCATGGGTCTCGACAAGGTCGCGCGGGAGCTGTCCGAGGTCAGCGTCGCGTTGCGGGCTGTCATGGAAGGACGGTGAGCCGTATGGCCATCGTACATTTCGTGAACTACAAAAAGGGCACACAGTCCCGCGCCGCCATGCGCGGCGTGATGCTTTACGTCATGCAGGAAAAGAAAACCGCATGGGAGGGCGGGCCGCTCGTCAGCGGCATCAACTGCCAGCCGCAGAGCGTCTACGATGATTTCATCAATACAAAGCTGCTCTATCACAAGGACGGCGGCGTGATGTTCTATCACATGGTGCAGAGCTTCCCAAAAGGCGCGGCGGTCGATCCACAGCAGGCCCACGAAGCCGCGCGGCGGCTGGCAGAATACTTCGACGGCTGCGAGGTGCTGGTCTGCACCCACACAGACCGGGAACACATCCATTCCCACTTCCTCATCAACTCCGTCAACTTTGAGACCGGCAAAAAGCTGCACATGGCGAAGGAACAACTGCAGGAGCTGATGCGGCGCAATGATATGATCTGTCAGGAGATGGGCCTGCCGGTCTTTGACGCACCAACGCAGCAGTCCCGCGGCATGAGCGGCGCGGAGTATCACACGGCGCTGAAGGGCCAAAGCTGGAAGCTGCGGCTTATGAACACCATTGACGAGTGCATGAAATGCGCCGCCGACAAGGACGCTTTCGTTTCCCTGATGGCATCCGAGGGCTACGCCGTCCGCTGGGAGAGCACCCGCAAATACATCACCTACACCACGCCGGACGGACTAAAGTGCCGCGACAACAAATTACACGAGGAAAAGTATTGCAAGGAGGCCATGGAGCATGAATTCAGAATACGGGCAGAGATTGTCTATGCAAGAACTCAAGCAGCGCAACACCCAGCAGGCAGTACTTCCGACGCTGACAACGCCTCACGAAGCGAGTCCCACGAAAGCGGACTGGGAGCGAATGATGAAATACATGGATGCACTGTGGCACCATGCGGATCGGCAGACAGATATGTTGGAGAGCGTCAGCAGGCAGATGTCGCAGCTTCCCACGCGGACGCAGCTGGACGATCTTCTGAAGATGGTACGCCATCTGGAGCAGATGACCGAACAGGCTGGGAAACGGAACGAGAAGCGTTTTTCTCTGCCCGGCATCAGGCTACCCAGACTGCGGCTGCCACACCTGGATGGTCCCACATGGGCGGTTCTGCTGATGGGGACGGGGGTGTTGCTTCTGCTCTGGTGGGGCTTGGGCACCGTCTGGAGCAGCTCCAGTCTGCTGATCCTGTGATTCCTGCGCGGTACTACACCGACAGAAAGGTATTGCAAAAAGAACGGGAAAAGAAAATCGCCCTCGGTCACAAGGCTGATGACCACGAGGACGAGGTGAGTCATGATTGGCAGCAGACCATGTGACGCAAAGGGAGAGTTGAAGGATTTCGACTCTCCCTTTCTGCATAGGACAAGGTTCTCGCAAATAAAATGATAGCACCGCGGGAGGTGATAGTTATTATTGTCCGCCCTTTCACTTACGATAGTGACGCGCACATTATTTCCGGCAGAAAAAATATGATCAGAATTGAAAACCTTACCCCACAGCTTACCGCCGAGGAGTGCATGGAACAGCGGCGATGTATCGAGGAAGGTCTTTTCGAGGTCTTTATAAAGTATGAAAAACACAATGAAAATGATAGCTATTTAGGAGCTGCTGCGGTATGATGTACCTGTCAGCAGCTCTTTTCTGTGAGGAAGGAGCTACAAAATGAACGCAATCTACGCGAGACAATCCGTTGACAGAGCCGATAGTATTTCCATCGAAAGCCAGATCGAGTTCTGCCAATACGAAATGAGAGGTGAACAGTACAAGGTTTATGCCGACAGAGGCTACAGCGGGAAGAATACAGACCGCCCGGCCTTTGCGGAAATGATGAACGACATCGAAAACGGAGTGATCGGCAAGGTCGTTGTTTACAAGCTGGATCGTATCAGCCGTTCCATCCTTGACTTCTCCAATATGATGGAGCAGTTCGGAACACACAAGGTCGAGTTCGTGTCCACAACAGAGAAATTCGATACATCTTCCCCGATGGGGCGCGCCATGCTCAATATCTGCATCGTGTTTGCGCAGCTGGAACGAGAAACCATTCAAAAGCGCGTGGCTGATGCCTACTACTCCCGCAGTCAAAAGAGCTTCTATATGGGCGGCAGAGTTCCGTATGGATTCCGGCTGATCCCGACGACCATTGATGGTGTCAAGACTTCCATGTATGAGATCAACACGGAAGAAGCAGAGCAGGTGCGGCTGATCTATGAGCTTTATTCCAAGCCGGAATGCTCCTACGGCGACATCATCCGCTACTTCCAGAGCCACGGTATTCTCAAAAACGGAAAGCCGTGGGGACGCACACGACTTGCGGATGTTCTCAGGAATCCCATCTATGTCCGCGCGGATCTATCCGTCTATGAGTTCTATCGTGACCAAGGCGCGATCATGGCAAACGATCCGAGTGATTTTATCGGTACAAACGGATGCTACTACTACAAGGGACAGGACTCCGTAGGACGCAAGCAAATGAATTTAGAAGGAAACCATTTGGTGCTGGCTCCACACGAGGGCATCATTCCCTCCGACCTATGGCTAAAATGCCGTGCAAAGTGTCTGGAAGCACAGCAGATCAAGCCATATCAGAAAGCCAAGAACACATGGCTGGCGGGAAAGATCAAATGCGGCATCTGTGGGTACGCTTTGGTGGATAAGCACTACTCGACCACACGCTCCCGCTACCTCCTCTGTTCGAACAAAATGAACTCCAAAGCCTGCGAGGGTCCCGGAACGATTTATACCGATGAGTTTGAACAAATCATCTACAATGAAATGCGCAAAAAGATGGCTCAGTTCAAAACGCTCAGAAGGTGTAAAGGAAATTACATTAACCCCGAGCTAACGGCGTTGAATGTTCAACTTACGCAAGTTGAGACTGAGATTGGCTCTCTGATGGATCGCCTGTCGGCTGCGGACGATACCCTGTTTCGTTACATCAGTGGGCGCGTCAAAGAACTGGATGGGAAAAAGAAAGAGCTGATGAAGCGTATCTCTGAATTGAAGCTGCACAAGGAAGCGGACTATACGGAGATCTATAATCACCTGACTATGTGGGACGAGTTGAGCTTCAATGATAAGCGACAGACGGTAGACCAGCTCATCCGTGTCATCTATGCGACCAGCGATTCCATCAAGATCGAATGGCGCATTTAAGCAAGTACAGTTACTCCATCTTGTACGCTTCGGCGAGGGGCTGCGGCTTGCCAAGGAAAAGCTCGACGAGAAGAACGTCTACTTCGTCAACCCCAGCTTCGACCGATA
>CAKUEH010000066.1 GCA_934646185.1 uncultured Oscillospiraceae bacterium
CCATGTAAGCACGCAGAACATCATCGGATTTTTCTTGAACGGCTGTGTTCATCTGATCCAGCAATTCCTGAAACGGCGCGACGTCAAGGTTCAAAACTTCTGTCAGCACCGCTCCATACGGCTGCGGCTCCGGCCTGTCCTCCACCCAATAGGCCGATGCGCCGAATTCGACCTTGGTGTTTGTCTGCGGCCGATGTAACTCAAATAAATCTTTTCCTAAAACGCCCATAAGCTGTTTCCTCATTAGAGAATGTATTTGCGTCAATATAGTGTATCTATTAAAATGATACATTACCTATTTTCAAAAGTCAATCCTTATGTTACGATATTGGTGCGGTGAAATCGAAAATAAAAACCGCGATAACAATATCGAAGGAGGTGACAGTATGAATAAACTACACACTATCAACGCGGAAGATCTGCAAAACCAGACGTATGAACCGACGCATTTTCTGGTGGACGAGCTCATTCCGGAAGGCTTGCATATCCTCGCGGGCGCACCGAAGATCGGCAAATCGTGGCTTGCTTTGTGGCTTTGCTTATGCGTTTCGCAGGGGCAGCCTCTCTGGAATTTTGCAGTGACACAGGGCGAGGTTCTGTATCTCAGCCTCGAAGATTCGTTCCAGCGTATCCAGACGCGGCTCTTTGACCTGACGGAAGATGCGCCGCCGACGCTGCATTTTGCGATCATGGCTGACACACTCAAACGCGGTCTGGAGCAGCAGATCGAGCAGTTCTTGAACGAACACCCCAATACAAAACTGGTTGTCATTGATACCTTGCAGCGCGTCCGCAGCGCAGGCGGTGACAGCAATTTGTACGCAAATGACTATCAGGACATCGGTCTTCTGAAAAAACTTGCGGACAAGCGGCATATCGCAATCCTGCTTATCCACCACCTGCGCAAGCTCCATGACGACGATCCAATGAACATGATTTCCGGCTCGACGGGCTTAAGCGGCGCGGCAGATTCGACCTTTGTTCTCCAGAAAAACTCACGCCTTGCCAACATTGCCTCGCTGCATTGTACCGGGCGTGACATCCCGGACCGGACTTTGAAACTCGAATTTGGTGAGGAAGATCACATCTGGAAGCTGCTTGAGGACAGTAAAACTTGCAGCGCGACTTCTAAGATTTCGACGCTTCAACTCGTACATCTTTTCTCTGAATTGCTCCGTGCCGATTCTGAATACCTCGGCTCACCATCGGCACTGTCCGCAAAGATCGACCCTGACGGTACACTGGGAATCACACCGAAAAAGATCACCCGGCTGGTCCGGGAAAGCGTTGCGGCTCTAAGGGAAAATGGGATTTTAGCAGAGACGTACCGCAGCAACGGCAAACGGTGGATTTCCCTCAAGCGTGCCGAAAGTGCCGATTTTCTGCCCGTGAAAAAGATCGGCACAATCGACCCTGCAGGCGCGCCGAGCGCCTGTACCGCGCCGTGAGCCGCGTGTCGCCGCTGTGTGCG
Source organism: uncultured Oscillospiraceae bacterium (assembly GCA_934646185.1). Taxonomy (GTDB): domain Bacteria; phylum Bacillota; class Clostridia; order Oscillospirales; family Oscillospiraceae; genus CAG-170. The sequence continues at coordinate 1,472 of CAKUEH010000066.1, forward strand.
GCTTTCCGCCCCGACAGCGAATGCGTGCGCGATGGCATAGCAAAAACCAACGTTGCGCCAACGTGCGCACAAAAAACACAAAATCGCAATCCAGCAACGCGATTGCGATTTTGAGAGGAGGCGCAGCGGAATGGATGAGCTTTCGCGCTCTGCGCGGAAGCGAAGGATATGGAGCTTGTGCCGACGAAGCCAGCATCGCATTTGGCTAGTCGCCGGCGCACCGGCTCCCTGCCAAATGCCTCAAATCGGGCAGCAGCCCGTGCCCACTTTTACGAATGGAGGAAGGATGAAAAAAGACAAACAATTCAGCATCCGAATAGCAGCACAAGATCTGGAAACGATACGCCGGAAAGCAGCACAAGCCCATATGAGCCAGAGCGACTATGTGACCGCGTGTTGTCTCGGAAAACGGATTGTGATTCTGAACGGGCTGAAAGAGGTTTTGCGGCAGCAGAAAGCCATCGGCAACAATCTTAACCAGTTGGCAGTGCTGGCAAACATGGGCAAGGTACAGTTCGTCAATCTGGACACAGCAGCACAGGAGTTCGCCAAGACCAACACTGCTCTGCGGAAGTTGCAGGAGGGAGGTGTGACAAAATCGCAATCGTCCATTTCGTGAACTACAAAAAGGGTACGCAAACGCGCGGCTGCATGAAAAGTGTCATGCGCTATGTTTCCCAACTCGGCAAGACGCTTTGGGACGGTCAGCAACTCATCAGCGGCATTGGCTGCCAGTCGGAAACGGCATTCGACGAGTTTCTGAGTACGAAGCTGCTGTACCACAAGGACGGCGGCGTGATGTTTTATCACATGGTGCAGAGTTTCCCGAAGGGCGCGAACGTTGACCCGCGCACAGCGCACAAAGCAGCACACAGGCTCGCCGGGTATTTCGAGGGCTGTGAAGTTCTGGTCTGCACGCACGTTGACCGCGAACACATTCATTCACACTGCATCATCAACAGTGTCAATTTTGAAACCGGCAAAAAAGTACATATGGCGGACGAACAGATTCAGGAACTGCGCATCCGCAATGACCAAATCTGCGAAGAATTGGGGCTTCCCAAATTTCAGAAAGATGGACAAAACCATTCCCGTGGAATGTCCAACGCGGAATACTATACGGCAGTTAAGGGTGAGAGTTGGAAATTTGAACTCATGTGTGTGATCGACGATTGTATGCGCTGCGCAGGAAACCGCGAGGAATTTCTGGCGCTGCTCCGCTCTGAGGGTTACGACGCCGCATGGACGGACAGCCGGAAGAATATCACCTACATCACGCCGAGCGGTCTGAAATGCCGTGACAATAGGCTACATATAGAAAAATACTTGAAAGAAAATATGGAGGCAGAGTTTGGATACAGAACGGAGAATGACAACACAAGAAATGTTGGCGCAGCACAAAAAGCTGATGGACGAGGCACAGCAGTTGGAAACCAGCGTGATGGTCACGGAGCGGAACTGGAGTGCGCTGCTCGAAATGCAGGACAGGCTGTTCCGGCAGCAGATGCAGTTGGACACGGACCTGAAAATGCTTCTGACGAAAGCAGAAGCGCAGGAATCTCTGATCAAGATGCAAACGAGCGCAGAAAATTTCGAGAGACAGGCTGGGAGCCTGAACGAGAGGTATTCTTCCAACTGCAAGGCGCTGACAGAGAATACGAAGCTCTCCCTGACCGCGATCCTGAACGATACGAAGAATCAGCTTTCGAATACGGTGCAGGAGACGCGGAAGAAAATCCGGACGTGCGCGTGGATCTCGATTACAGCGGTGATCTTGTGCGCGGCGCTGTGCGCCTTGGTCGTGCTGTGGAGCAGATGACGGACGATGCGCCGACGCGCGATGCCTCAAGCACACCAATGCACATTGACAGCAAGCGCCGGAGAAAGCTGCGGCAAAAGAAAACCGCCCTCGGTCATGCCGAGGATGATCACGAGGATTGGAATATGGACCAGCACTTATAAAAACAGCCTCCAGTGGGAGGCAGAAAGGAACCATATGAAAAAGGACTGGGAGATTTATCGGGCCACCGGCATTCTGGGCGGATATATGCCGGAGTGTGCAAAACTTCGGCAAACAGAGAACGGTGAAGTCGCAACTGTTTTCCGGGACACAACAACACGTGTGGAGGAGGACTGCATCACAAAACAGCGCGAGATGCTGATCGGCGGCAGACGGTTCTGCATCACGTCTGTATTTCCGGCAGAGCCCTGCGCAACGCCGACGGACAAGCTGATCGCCTGCATCGACGCGGAACTGGAAAAGGAAGCGCACAGCGCATAAAAATCTGATAGACTTGTGGCAGCCGATGCGGTATACTTGCCGTACCGTACCGGCTTGCCCCACAGAAAAGGAGGTTACAATGGCAAGCCAGAAGCAACAATATACGATTCTCTACGGGCGGCTCAGTCAGGAGGACGAGCGTGCCGGGGAGTCAAACAGCATCCAGCATCAGCGGGATCTGTTAGAAAAATACGCACGGGATAAAGGATTTGAAAATACGCTTTTCCTTGCGGACGACGGGTATTCCGGAACGAATTTTGAACGTCCGAGTTGGAAAAAGGTCGTGGAGATGATCGAAGCCGGTGAGGTTTCCACCCTGATCGTAAAGGATGCCTCCCGGCTGGG
>CAKUEH010000067.1 GCA_934646185.1 uncultured Oscillospiraceae bacterium
GACCTGGAACTCATAGCCCTCGCGGCGCATCGTCTCGATCAGGATGGACAGGTGCATCTCGCCGCGTCCGGCGACGTTGAAGGCGTCGGTGCCCATCTCGGTCACGTGCAGGGAGACGTCCTTCAGAAGCTCGCGCTGCAGACGGTCGCGCAGGTTGCGGGACGTGACGTATTTGCCCTCGCGTCCGGCAAACGGGGAATCGTTGACGGAGAAGGTCATTTCGATGGTCGGGTCGGAGATCCTGACGAACGGCAGCGGCTCGACGGTTTCCAGATCGCAGAGCGTGCGGCCGATGGTGATGTCGGAAATGCCGGAGAAAGCGACGATCTCGCCCGCGGACGCCTGCTGGATGGGGCTGCGGCCAAGGCCGGTGAACTCGTACAGGGCGACGACCTTTTCCTTCTTTTTGACGTCGGGATCGTGGTAATCGCAGACGATGACCTCCTGATTCTGGTGGATCGTGCCGCGCTCGATGCGGCCGATGCCCATACGGCCGACGAATTCGTTGTAGTCGATGGACGAGACGAGCACCTGCAGCGGGCCGTTTTCATCGCCCTTCGGCGGATCGATATAGTTGACGATGGTCTCGAACAGCGGAATGAGATCCGTGCCCTTGTCGTCGGGGCCGTAGGACGACGTGCCCTCGCGCGCGGAGCAGAAGATCGTCGGGGAGTCGAACTGCTCTTCCGTGGCGTTCAGATCGAGCAGCAGCTCGAGGACCTCGTCCATGACCTCATGTACGCGGGCGTCGGGCCGGTCGATCTTGTTGACGACGACGATGACCTTGTGGCCGAGCTCCAGCGCCTTCTGCAGCACGAAGCGCGTCTGGGGCATGGGACCCTCCGCCGCATCGACGAGCAGCAGAACGCCGTCGACCATCTTCAGAATGCGCTCGACCTCGCCGGAGAAGTCGGCGTGGCCCGGGGTATCGACGATGTTGATCTTATAGTCTTTATAATGGACGGCGGTATTCTTGGCGAGAATGGTGATGCCGCGCTCGCGTTCGAGATCGCCGGAGTCCATCACGCGGTCGACGACCGCCTGATTTTCGCGGTACACGCCGCCCTGCTTGAGCATCTGATCGACCAGCGTGGTCTTGCCGTGGTCGACGTGCGCGATGATTGCAATGTTCCGAATTTTATCCTGCGTCATACTTGGCGCCCCTTCCTTCTTTGCCTGAAAGTCTCATACGTAAAAATCTCACAAAAAAGAATTTTAACACAGACATACTGGAAATACAAGATTTTTCTGCGAGAAAAACGTGTAAATTTGCCGCTTCCATGTGGGATTTTTTGTGAAACCGCACAATCCGGCCCCACAGCGCATACGATGAGGCGAAGGAGGGAGATCCCATGCAACCACTCACGGAAAAACAGACGCAGCGGGTCTGGAGCCGCGTGATGAACGCGCAGGCCGTCCCCGCCGCCCAGATGAACGAGCAAACCGGCTCCGGCACCGCCGCGGCCGATTCTCTGACGCCAGAAAAGCTGCTTGAGCTGATCCGGGATGAACGCGCCGACAGCGCGCTCTACGCGCACCTTGCCTGCCGCATGAAGGGCAAAGCGCAGGCGATGCTGCGCGAGATGGCCCGGCAGGAGGCCTGCCACGCGAAGCAGTTCGGCGCGGTCTATTTCCTCAAGACCGGCAAAAAAGCCTGCCCCGGCAGACCGGAAGCGCCCTGCGTCACCTGCATCAACGAGACGCTCCGCCAGCGCTACTCCGAGGAGCATGCCGCGCACGAGGCGTATGAGGCGCTCGCCGAAAACGCCGGAACGCACCGCTGCATGCTGCTGAAGATCGCCGAAGAGGAATGCGGCCACGCACAGATGATCCTGTGCATCCTGCAGACCTGCCTGTAACGCTCCATACCGCCACGCCGGAGAAACCGCGGCATTCTTGTGCTCAACGATACGCTTGGCAATGTAAGAAATCATATTAGAAATCAGCGACTGCCCCTCAGCATTTTCTTTTGCTTCTCCAAAAGAAAACGCTGGCAAAAGAAAACGAGCCCGGAGGGATTTCGATTTCCCTCCGGACCTCCTTGAACCGACCAGAAAAACCCCTTCGGTTTTTCTGGACTTTTCCCGCGTAACTTGAAGAAGCTCAGAATTCCTGACGCTGTTCGCAAAAGATTTGTAGGGGCCGATGCCTACATCGGCCCAGCAGTTTGCACCGTTTTTACGGAATTCTTCGGCGAATCCGAAACTTCTCAAGAGGCCGACAGAGTCGTCGGCCCCTACGGCGAGATTTCGATCCCCACGTATCTCGTAGGGGCGGACGACTCTGTCCGCCCGCAGAATGTACCAATTTTACGGAAATCTTCGGCGAATCCGAAACTTCCCGAGGGGCCGATGTGGGCATCGGCCCCTACAGCTGCATGCGCAAATGCATACGAATTTGCCGAAAATCAATATAAGATCTGCAGCGCGTTGCTGCATGACCTCTCCGACTCTGCTTAGCCGAGCCACCTCCCCTTTCAGGGGAGGCTTGGCTGCGGCGGTATTTGATTCAGTGCAGATACTCCTGTTCCAGATCGCGGACCATCTGGACATAGCGGCTCTTGCAGCTTGCGTTGCGGCCGGCCAGAAGGTCTTCATAGCACGGGGCCAGATACTGCTCGCGGATGCGGGCGTAGGTCGCGTGGCGGTCGGAGCAGGTGCTGATGCACGTCACGATGCCCGGCGCGATGTTATAATACTCGCGGATGAGCGCCTCGCCGTCCGGCTGCGCGGCAAGATAGCCGTCGCGGAAGGCGCGGAAGGCGGTGAGCTCCGCGCAGTCGTCGGGCTTGCCGAGCTCCTGACAGACGGCGGTCGTGATGAAGCACAGGCCGAGGAACTTCTTGCGGAAGCCGCCGGAAATGGACTCATAATCGCCCAGATAGAACGGGGACTTCGGATACCGCTCGACCCACTTTTTCTGCAGGAGCGCGACGAATTCCTCGCTGACCGGCAGCTGGAGTCTGCGCACCATCGGCACGAAGAAAATCGCCAGAACGACCTTTTCGTCCTCCATATCGTTTTTCTTTTCCCAGCCCGCAGCCAGCTCGTCCAGCATGGCCTCGGCGGCCCGGTCGAGGAGCTCTGTCTGCCGCCCGGGGCTCACGCCGCTGTTCAGCTCCCGGATGACCGGCGCGCAGCTGGCCTCATAGGTCTCAAAGGCATCAAAAAACGCGTCGCGCAGGATCTTTTTCTGATATTCCCGGAAATTCTGCACGCACCAGCCGAGCCGTGCCACGGCCCGGTCATAGTATGCCGCGCAAGCCTCGTCCGGCACGGTCTGCGCCGCCCCGGCGGGCTCCGTCAGAAGCTGCTGTCTGTTCAGCCGCTCGCCGCAGTACATGCACGAAAACTGCTCCAGCTCCGCCGGGATCTGCAGCGTATGCCCGCAGTTCGGGCACAGGCCAGTCGTCATTTCTTCCATCAAAGACACCTGCTTTCCTTGTATTACGCTTATTTTTTCATATTTTCGTGCTCCTGTCAAGTGAGCGATGATGAAATCGGCGGTCGCACAGGTGATAAACAGACAGCGGGCGGCTCCATCCGGAGCCGCCCGCGTGTTTTTTGATCAGCCGTCGATGTCGACCCACTCGTAGCCGAGATAGGTTGTGAACGCTTCCTTGAGGATGTCCTTGTAATGGCCCTCGCAGATGGCAGT
>CAKUEH010000068.1 GCA_934646185.1 uncultured Oscillospiraceae bacterium
GCAGGTTCTGTGCAATAGGCATAGGTTGCCCCCGGTGTCTGCAAAAACCAGCGCCCGCAGTTGGCGCAGCGCTTCGGTACAAATCCCTTTTGCAGCCCCTTCATGAACTCCACATAGACAAAATCCAGCAGCCGGTCGAAGTACATTTTTTCGACCACCTCCGCCCCGCGCCCGGTGCCACGGATGCAGAATTGCGCGTTTACCTTCGGCGCGTCCACCTTCGAATCTGCGCCAAGGCTGACGCCGCTGACGAACGGCTCCAAGCCTTTTTTCTCGATCTGCTGGGCCAGAGAAGTTTTTCTCTGACCCTTTTTCTTTTCAAACGGCTTGCCCGCAAAAATGCCGTCCAGGAACCACACATAGCGCTCCTGAATCAATCGGATGGCGTCCAGCCGCTCCTGCATGAACCTCGGCAACGTATCGTCCTGCATCGCATATTCGCGGAACGCTTCCTGCGCTTCTCCCACGAATAATTCACGCACATCCATGCTTGCAAACAGCTGAACGTCATTCCAATACAGGCGGTAAAGCGGTAAAGATGCAAATCCATTTGTCACAGCCTGAAATGCCCGCGCTGCCTGCTCTGCATCCTTTTCTGCAACGGTCTTCCGATATTGATCCAATAATTCTTGAAACGGCGCAGCGTCAAGATTCAGAATTTCCGTCAGCACAGCGCCGTAGGGCTGCATCGTCGGATGGGATTCGACCCAATAGCCGGAAGCGCCGAACTCCACCTTCGTATTGGTGCGCGGCCGATGAAAATCCAATAAATCTTTTCCCAAAACGCCCATGTGCGTGCGCCTCCTTTGTAGAGAATGTATTTTCGCTTGTGTAGTGTATGCGTTTAAATGATACATTGCCTATTGTGGAATGTCAATGGTTGTGCTATCATTCGATTGTAGAATTGTAGAGAATGTATATATAACAAATAAAATCGAAAGGAAGTGAAATAATGACCAAACTGGAAACCATCACAGCGGAAGATCTGCAAAACAGGACATACGAACCGACGCATTTTCTGGTAGATGAGCTTATTCCAGAGGGCTTGCATATCCTCGCGGGCGCACCGAAGATTGGCAAGTCGTGGCTTGCTTTGTGGCTGTGCTTGTGCGTTGCGCAGGGACTGCCGCTCTGGAGTTTCGCAACAACCCAAGGCGAAGTTCTGTATCTCAGCCTCGAAGATTCGTTCCAGCGTATCCAGACGCGGCTCTTTGACCTGACGGAAGATGCCCCGCCGACGCTGCACTTTGCGATTATGGCCGACACGCTCAAGCACGGGTTGGAACAACAGATCGAGCAGTTTTTAGCGGAGCATCCAACCACAAAGCTCGTTGTGATCGACACGTTACAGCGCGTTCGGGGAACAGGCAGTGACAGCAATCTGTACACAAATGACTATCAGGACATCGGTTTGCTCAAGAATCTTGCGGACAAGCGGCACATTGCAATCCTCTTGATTCACCATCTGCGGAAGCTCCACGACGACGATCCGATGAACATGATCTCCGGATCGACGGGCTTAAGCGGCGCGGCAGATTCAACTTTCGTCCTGCAAAAAAGCTCTCGTCTTGCCAACATTGCCTCGCTGCATTGCACCGGGCGCGACATCCCAGATCGCACATTAAAACTCGAATTTGGTGAGGAAGATCACATCTGGAAACTGCTTGAGGACAGTAAAACTTGCAGCGGTGCTTCTAAGATTTCGACGCTTCAACTCGTACATCTTTTCTCTGAATTGCTCCGTGCCGATTCTGAATATCTCGGCTCACCATCGGCACTGTCTGCGAAGATCGACCCTGACGGTACACTGGGAATCACGCCGAAAAAGATCACTCGGCTGGTCCGGGAAAGCGTTGCGGCTCTAAGAGAAAATGGGATTTTAGAAGAGACGTACCGCAGCAACGGCAAACGGTGGATTTTCCTCAAGCGTGCCGAAAGTGCCGATTTTCCGCCCGCGAAAAAGATCGGCACAATCGACCCTGCGGGTGTGGCGAGCGCCCGTAGCGCGCCGTAAGGCGCGTGTCGCCGCTGTGTGCGGCTTTCAGCCCAGTCTACGAGTGTGTGCGCAGCACAACGGGAAAAGCCCACGTTGCGCCGACGTGCGGACAACACAGAAAAACGCGGGTTCAAAACGCAGAAAATCCCCGCCGCGGCGGGAAAAATCCTCCCGTTCGGGAGGAGCCAGCATCGCATTTGGCTAGTCGCCGGCTCACCGGCTCCCTGCCAAATGCCTCAAATCGGGCAGAAGCCCGTACCCACTACTTCGTCACAAAGTCCGCTGCGCGTGTAACGCCCTGCGGGAGAGGGCATTCCACGCTCCGCTCCCTTGTTCCTCAGTTCCAAACAAAACCCGCTTCGCTGGGCTTTTGTTTGGTAGAGGGAAACGAAAGATACGGAGGAAACATGAAAAAAGGCAAGCAATTCAGCATTCGAATCTCAGCACAAGATTTAGAGACAATCCGCCGAAAAGCAGCGCAGGTGCACATGAGTCAGAGTGATTATGTGACGACCTGCTGCCTTGGAAAACGGATTGTGATTCTGGACGGACTCAAGGAAGTCCTGCGGCAGCAGAAAGCCATTGGCAACAACCTCAACCAGCTGGCAGTGCTGGCGAATATGGGGAAAATCCAGTTCGCCAATCTGGATTCTGCTGCGCAGGAGTTTTCCAAGATCAACACTGCCCTGCGGGAGTTGCAGGAGGGAGGTGCAGGCAAATCGCAATCGTCCATTTCGTGAATTACAAAAAGGGAACGCAGACGCGCAACTGCATGAAAAGCGTGATGCGGTATGTGTCGCAGATGAGCAAGACGATCTGGGATGGTCAGCAGCTCGTCAGCGGAATCGGCTGTCAGCCGGAAACGGCGTTCGACGAGTTCCTGAGTACGAAGCTGCTGCACCACAAAGACGGTGGCGTGATGTTTTACCACATGGTACAGAGTTTTCCAAAAGGTGCAGACATCGACCCGCGCATGACGCACGAAGCAGCACGCAGGCTCGCCGGATATTTCGAGGGCTGCGAGGTTCTGGTCTGTACGCATGTTGACCGGGAGCATATCCACTCCCACTGTATTATTAACAGTGTTAATTTTGAAACTGGTAAAAAAGTACACATGGCAGACGAGCAGATTCAGGAGTTACGCATCCGCAACGATGAAATTTGCGAGGAATTGGGACTGCCGAAATTCCAGAAAGACGAGCAAAAACATTCCCGCGGAATGTCCAACGCGGAATACTACACGGCAGTCAAGGGCGAGAGCTGGAAATTTGAACTCATGTGTGTGATCGACGATTGTATGCGCTGCGCAGGAAACCGCGAGGAATTTCTGGCGCTGCT
>CAKUEH010000069.1 GCA_934646185.1 uncultured Oscillospiraceae bacterium
TTTGGCGCCATGCCTCGCATTGATTACATTTGTGCCAACGGGCTGTTCCGGCGGCACCTGGGCAACATTGCACAGTTAGAATCGGGGCGCATCTTCTGCCGCCACGGCATTGACCATCTGTTGGACGTCGCCCGCATTATGTGGATCAAGAATCTTGAGGAAGAGCTCGAGTTTGACCGTGAGGTCATTTACGCCACGGCACTTCTTCACGATATCGGCAAAGATGAACAGTACGAATCGGGTATATCCCATGATGTTGCAAGCGAGCGCGTCGCTGATGCAATACTCGCCGGCATGCCCGATGACGTGGCGTTTGAGTCGGCCGATGCCGCGGCCATTAAGACGGCTATTCTGGGCCATCGAAAGCTGCGCGTGAACAGCCAACCGCTTGAGCGTCTGCTCTATGCAGCCGACAAAGCGTCGCGCGCCTGCTTTGCATGCCCCGCGCGCAATGCTTGCAACTGGAGCGATGATAAAAAGAACCTGTCGATTCGCGTGTAGTTGATTTGCGCGGTCGGGGTTCTAAACGAAGGAGACGATCGCGATGAGTAACAAGAAACTGCCCGAGAATGCAACCAAGACTGAAGGCGCCGAGCTCGCTCGCCGTGGAAGGGGCGAAATATCCACCGCAACGGCGGTGCCTCACGTGAGCTATGACGATCTGCGCCATGCCGATCGTATTGTCATTGACGGCCTTGAGGTTTTTGCCAACCATGGCGTGTATCCCGAGGAAAACACGCTGGGTCAGAAGTTCATCGTGTCCTTGGTGCTCTATGCCGACCTGCGTGCAGCGGGGGAGCACGATAACCTGGACGCCTCGATTGACTATGGCTCGGTGTGCCACGATGTTGATGGCTATCTGCGCGAGCATACGTTTAAACTCATCGAGGCGGCAGCCGAGGGGACGGCCCAGATGCTGCTGCGCCGTTATCCCTCGCTGCTTGGTGTGCGCATAAAGCTCGATAAGCCGTGGGCTCCTGTTGGCCTGCCCCTGGCAAGCTGCGGCGTCGAGATCGAGCGCGTGCGCTAACCGGTTCTAATACGTCTCTATGGGTGGCTGCTTGAGCCGCTGCGACAGAGCTCTATTGTTGGGGCAGTACGTGTCGAGCAAGGCGTGGAACCGCTGATCATGGCTTGGCTCGAGCAAGTGGACGAGCTCGTGGGCGACAACCATGTCGAGGCATTCGACGGGGTAGGCGGCGAGCTCGCGTGCGATGCGAATGGCGCCGGATTTGGGCGTGCATGAGCCCCAGCGCGTTTTCATGCTGCGTACGGAAATGCGGGAAACGGCGACACCCATTGCGATTTCGTATGCGTGCACCATATCGCGCAGCGCCGATGTGACCTCGGACGTATAGAGCTGGTCGATGTGGGCTTGGAGCTCGTCGGACGTTAGGCCGTCGAGGATTGCGCGCCGCTTGGCCTGCGGGCCTTCGCCCGATTCGTCGGTACCCATAAAGCTTGCGAAGGTAGTCTGCTTGGGTCGCGGTGCGGGCGATGCAAAGTTGTGGTCGAGTGCGTCCTGTACCGTAATGGGCTTGCCCCAAAGCGCAATGATGGACGAGGGGTTGAGCGGCTCTCGCGCCGTCGTCTGACGCTGTTCGCGCTGGGTAAGCCGGCCGATAATCCATGCACTGTTGCGCTTCACAAACGCTTCGATACGCTCGCGGCTGGCGCCGAGCGGTGCGCTAGCGTGGACCTCACCGCTCGATGTGACGCGTAGGTTGAAGTTCTTGACGCGCTTTTTGGTAACGACGACGGGGATGGGCGTCCCATCCGGTCGGGGTACGGAAATCGTGAATTGCTGCGTCAAAAGTTATCCTTCAGATTGGGTGGCGGGTCGGCATGTCTATCGCTCGGCATGCCGACCCGCTCAAGGGATGTGAAATTAATAGCGCTCGAAGAAGGCAAGGGCATTATCGCTGCAGAGCTTTTGCATCACGGTCTTGCCAAAGTGCTTGGAGAGCATGTTCTGGAATTCGGGCATCTTGCTGGCATCGGAGAGGAAAGCGGGTACCTTGGCGCCGTCCCAGTCGCCGCCGAGCGCGATGGCGTCCTCGCCGCCCAAGTCGAGCCAGTGCTCGATATGTGCCGCTAGCTGGTCGAAGGTGACGTCTGCGGCGGTCTCGTCGGTTGCGTCGTTGGAAAGGAACTCGCTGCAGTAGTTGAGGCCGACGATGCCGCCCTTGTCGAGGATGGTGCGGAACTGGTCGTCGGTGAGGTTTCGCTTGACGCCGCAAACCGCGCGGGAGTTGGAATGGCTGGCGACAAAGGGGCGCGTGGCGCGGGCGGCAACCTCGTCAAAGCATTCGTCGTTGAGGTGGGAGACGTCGAGCACCATGCCGGCGTGCTCCATCTGCGTAAGTGCTTCGATGCCGGCGGCGGTGAGACCGGCGTGGGTGTCGTGGCCGCTCGCGAGCGGTCCCTGCGCGTTCCAGCTGAGTGACGACATGAGTACGCCCAGGCTCTTGAGCACCTCGATCAGCGCGGGGTCCTCGGCAAAGAACGTGGCGTTTTCGATGGTGTGGATGCAGGCGACCTTGCCGTCTTTGAGCGCGGGGCGAATGTCTGCGGCGTTGCGTACGTTGACCATGCGGTCGTGGTTGAGCATTGCCTGGCCGCTCATGTGCGCCATGATCTGCGCCTGGAAGCGCGCGGCGTGGGCGGTGGGAATCTCGTCGGGGACAAACGTGGCAAAGCACTGTGCCCACGGCGTGTTGCCGATCTTTGCGAGCGAGATGGCGCAGGCGTTGCCCTCGATGAGGTCGAAATCTTGCGGATGCGTTTCGTCGCCGGGGAAATAACCGTCGGTGCCGGCGGTAAAGCGCAGGTCGAGATCGAGCGTGGCCCAGCCGATGCGGTCGGCGGTGTCGCAGTGTAGGTCAAATACGGGATATGCCATGGTTCCTCCGGTTGCAGCGTTTCTTTGCAAACTGTCTTTGAATTGTATGACTAGGGTATAGTTAGCGCCATATGTTCACGGCGGCTTGCGTTGTGCGCCGCCCTTATATACGGAGGTTTCCATGTCCAACCAGGGCAAGAAGGTCAAGACCCATTATCGTGGCACGCTCGACGACGGCACGCAGTTCGATAGCTCCTACGATCGCGGCGAGCCGCTGGAGTTCACCTGTGGCGCCGGCCAGATGATCAA
>CAKUEH010000070.1 GCA_934646185.1 uncultured Oscillospiraceae bacterium
GTTCAGGCCCACATTGTGGCAGAACTCGATGGTGGACGGATCGCCGCCGTGCTCGCCGCAGATGCCCAGCTTGATGTTGGGGCGGGTCTCGCGGCCCAGCTTGGCAGCCATCTTCACCAGCTTGCCAACGCCGTCCTGATCCAGACGGGCGAAGGGATCGCTCTCGAAGATCTTGTTCTCATAGTAGCTGTCGAGGAACTTGCCGGCGTCGTCGCGGCTGAAGCCGAAGGTCATCTGAGTCAGGTCGTTGGTGCCGAAGGAGAAGAACTCGGCTTCCTCAGCGATCTCATCAGCGGTCACGGCAGCGCGCGGGATCTCGATCATGGTACCGATGTGGTATTCCATGGTGGTTCCCTGCTCAGCGAAGATCTTTTCGATGGTGTCCACAACGATCTTCTTCACGAAGGCCAGTTCCTTCTTGGAGCCGACCAGCGGGATCATGATCTCGGGCACGATGTCATAGCCGCATTCCTTGCGCACGTTGATGGCAGCCTGCATAACCGCACGGGTCTGCATCTCGGCGATTTCGGGATAGGTGACGGCCAGACGGCAGCCGCGGTGACCCATCATGGGGTTGGACTCATGCAGAGCGGTGATCTTGGCCTTGACTTCTTCCACGGTACGGCCCAGATTCTTGGCCAGCTCGGCGATTTCGTCTTCCATGTCCAGATGAGGCACGAACTCATGCAGCGGCGGATCCAGATAACGCACCGTCATGGGACGGCCTTCCAGAGCCTTGTACATGGCTTCGAAGTCACCCTGCTGCATGGGCAGGATCTTCGCCAGAGCCTTTTCGCGCTGCTCCTTGGTGTCGGCCAGGATCATCTCACGCACGGCGGCGATACGGGTGGCCTCAAAGAACATATGCTCGGTACGGCACAGGCCGATGCCTTCCGCGCCGAACTTCACAGCCTGCTTGGTGTCGCGGGGGGTGTCGGCGTTGGTGCGGACCTTCAGGGTGCGCACGGCGTCGGCCCAGCCCATCAGACGGGCGAAGTCACCGGAGATGGAGGCTTCCACAGTGGGGATCAGGCCGTCGTACACGTTGCCGGTGGAGCCGTCCACGGAGATCATGTCGCCCTCGTGGTAGGTCTTGCCGTTCACGGTCACGGTCTTGGCTTCTTCGTTGATCTTCAGATCGCCGCAGCCAACGACGGCGGCGCGACCCATGCCGCGGGCCACAACGGCAGCGTGAGAGGTCATGCCGCCGAACACGGTCAGGATGGCCTGAGAGAAGTCCATGCCTTCGATGTCCTCGGGCGTGGTCTCTTTACGGACCAGAATGACCTTTTCCTTGTTCTTGCCATGCTTCGCAGCTTCGTCAGCGGTGAAGTAGATGGCGCCGGCGCCGGCGCCGGGGGAAGCGGGCAGACCCTTGGCAATGACGGGAGCGGCCTTCAGGGCGGCGGCGTCAAAGTTGGGGTGCAGCAGGCTGTCCAGCTGCTTGGGTTCTACCTTCAGGACGGCTTCCTTCTCGGACAGCACGCCTTCGTCCACCAGGTCGACGGCGATCTTCAAAGCAGCCGCGGCGGTACGCTTGCCGTTACGGGTCTGCAGCATGTAGAGCTTGCCTTCCTCGATGGTGTATTCCATATCCTGCATGTCGCGGTAGTGGGCTTCCAGCTTGCCGGCGATGTCCACAAACTGCTTGTACACGTCAGGCATCTGATTCTGCAGCTCGGAGATGGGGCTGGGGGTACGGATACCGGCAACCACGTCTTCGCCCTGAGCGTTCAGCAGATATTCGCCGTACAGCTTCTTTTCGCCGGTGGCGGGGTTGCGGGTAAAGGCAACGCCGGTACCGGAGGTCTCGCCCATGTTGCCGAACACCATGCTCTGCACGTTAACGGCAGTGCCCCAGTCGCCGGGGATGTCGTTCATGCGGCGGTAGTAGATGGCGCGGGGGTTGTCCCAGCTGCGGAACACGGCCTTGACGGCTTCCATCAGCTGAACCTTGGGATCCTGCGGGAAGTCCACGCCCATGGCTTCCTTGTAGATCGCCTTGAAGCGCTCCACAACGGCCATCAGGTCTTCGGCGGTCAGGTCGCGGTCGAACTTAACGCCCTTCTTCTCCTTGAACTCGTCCAGAACGTCTTCGAACTTGCTCTTCGGGATCTCCATAACCACGTCGGAGAACATGGCGATGAAGCGGCGGTACGCGTCATACGCAAAGTGGGGGTTGTTGGTCTTCTTGGCCAGGCCCTTGACGGACACGTCGGTGAGGCCCAGGTTCAGGATGGTATCCATCATGCCAGGCATGGAAGCGCGGGCGCCGGAACGAACGGAAACCAGGAAGGGGTTCTCTTCGTCGCCGAACTTCTTGCCGGCGATTTTTTCAGTCTCGGCCAGAGCGGCATAGATCTGCTCAACGATTTCATCGTCGATCTTCTTGCCGTCGGTGTAGTAACGGGTGCAGGCTTCGGTGGTCACGGTGAAGCCCTGAGGCACCGGCAGGCCCAGATTGGTCATTTCGGCCAGGTTCGCGCCCTTGCCGCCCAGAAGCTCGCGCATGTTCGCGTTGCCTTCTTTGAACAGGTACACATACTTTGTCATTGTGTCAGCTTTCCTCCTTATATAGATCGCGGACGAATCACCGGCGGAACCATTCCCCAATGCTCATCCTTTCACCAACCAATTTAGTATACCCG
>CAKUEH010000071.1 GCA_934646185.1 uncultured Oscillospiraceae bacterium
AGGCGGATTTCTGATCCACGCCCTCCGGCTTCTTGGGGCGGGCAAACGCTTCATAGTTACCACTGGAATAATACATAGTAAAACCTCCTGTAAGCTCGTTGCTTTATGTTTTCCTTTGATGAGGAAAGCATACTTCGATGACCGCATTTTTTCAATGGACAGAAAATGCCCGATGAACAGTTTTTGTTCACTTGAGGGGGAATTGCCTAGTTTTTCACCATTCCGGCACGTTTGAACAAAGTTTTGCCTGCTGCATGCCGTGGCTGCCTTGACATTTTTCGCTGCTGGCATTACAATAGCACTGATGGTTAGATAGCGCTAACCACTTCCCTTTGGTTGAGAGTTAGACGGCGCTAATCGTCGGAAACATAGACAGGAGGGTGATGCCATGTCAAAGAAAGCGACGGAGTTCCAGCGAAAGGAAATGAGCCGGATGTACCGCGGCAAGGAGATCTTCAAGCCGCTGAATACCGGCTGGATCGACCAGAATGTGGCCTGTGTGCGGGAGTGGGTGGCCAACATCTTCTTTTACCGGAAGGGGGATACCACCATCATGATCGACGCCGGGTACAACTATGACCGGCTGGCGGAAAAAATGGGCTGGCTGGGCATCGAGCCCAAGTCCATCCGCCACATTCTCATTACCCATCAGGATACCGACCACGTGGGTGCGGTGGAGGCTGACAGTCCCGGTCTGTTCCGGGACGCCACGCTGTACATAGGCGAGACAGAGAACAAGTACCTGACCGGTGAGACCCGCCGCAAGGTCATCTATCATCTGTACAAGCTGCCGCAGGTGACCATCAACAACGAAAAGGTGCTGCTGCGGGACGGCCAGATCATGGATATCGACGGCATTAAAATCGAGTGCTTCCTTGTCCCCGGCCATACCTGGGGACACATGGTGTATCTCATCGATGACAAGTATCTCTTTACCGGAGACACCATCTGGTTCGGCGCTGACGGCGGCTACAGCTTCATTTCCGCGCTGGCGGAGGACAATAAGCTGGCGGTGAAGTCTCTGGCGGCGCTGGAGGAAAAGCTGCAAAAGCGGGGCTTGCAGCCGCTGTTCATCACCGGTCACACCGGCTGGACGGACAATTTTGCCTTTGCTTTTGCCCATAAGACGGAGCTTTGCTCGCCGTTCGGCAAGCGTGTCCACGATCCCAGCGCCCCCTATGATGCCTACGATGAGGCGGACGATACCGAGGCCGGGGCCAAAAGCGGCTATCTGAAAGGTGTGGGACGATGAAGGACAGCCAGCTGCAATTTGACCGCACCTGCCATGCGCTGTACTCCAAGCCCTGCAAGAAGGAGATCCAGCGCGTGATCGCCCTCCACTATCTGCCGGAGCAGCGGGAAGCGGTGTGGGAGCGGGTACAGCTTCAGTATGTGGAGTTCCTCAGGGACTGGCGCACCGATCTGGGTGGCAGCAAGAATTTTCACAACGGAGCGGGCGGCACCTACGACTGCATTGCCATTATGAGCTATTACGTCGCCTGCAAGGCGGTTACTTCCTTCCGGGAGATCGAGGAGATGGAGGAGAATCTGATCCTGCCCACATTCCGCAGACTGAAATTCGTGGATTGCAACAAGCCCTTTTGGCGCAGACTCATGTATCAGGCGTTTACCGTGGCCAAGGCGAGCTGCGACAAGTGGCATGATTACGAGATGGCGGTGGCTCCTTATGAGAAGGGTAAACCCATCTATTATGAGTTTACGGCCTGTCCCGCAGCGGAATTTGCCATCAAACACGGACTTACGGATATTATGCCCGCCCTGTGCAACGTGGACTTTGCGTCCATGGAACTGATCCATGCCCGGCTGGTGCGCACGGGTACCTGCATTAACGGCGACAAATGCGACTATACCATCTGCGGCGACCGGGATGAATACCTGAAGGATCACCCGGAATACCGGGATGAGGAAGGCTATCGGAGGAATCGATGAAATATCCTATAGAGAAAAACACCGTGCAGGAAACATTGGTCATTCCCCTGTACGGGCGGAAAAAGTGCTCGGAGCTGTTTCCGCGGCTGTTCTACGATGAAACGGCCATCCGTCTTATGGAGACGGTGGACTACGACTTCTCCCGGTTGGAGGAAAAGTCCCGCAGCGTCATGCAGCGCTTCGGCTTTCTGGAGGCTGCCATGCGGCAGAACGATCTGGCATGGGAGGTGCGGGATTACCTGAAGGATCACCCCAAAGCGGCGGTGGTCAATCTGGGCTGCGGACTGGACGACACCGGCCGGAGCTGCGACAACGGCACGTGCCGGATCTACAATCTGGACTTTCCCGCCGTCATCGATGTGCGGAACGCACTGCTGCCTGCGGGAGAGCGGGAGGAGAACATCCCCTGCGACCTGAACGATATCAGCTGGTTCGGGAAGATCGACGCATCGGAGGGCGCGGTGTTCTTTGCCGCCGGCGTGTTCTACTACTTTCTGACGGAGCAGGTGAAAGCGCTGGTGCAGGCCATGGCGGAAGCGTTTCTCGGCGGCAAGCTGGTCTTTGACGCCGCCAACAAAAAAGCGGTGAAGCTGATGCTGAAAACGTGGATCAAGACCGCCGACATACAGGACGTCGGTGCCTATTTCGCGGTGGAGG
>CAKUEH010000072.1 GCA_934646185.1 uncultured Oscillospiraceae bacterium
CGCGGGTCCCGAGGACGCCGTCTGCGCGTGGGGCTCGCTCTACAGCGTCGGCGAGCTGCGCCATTGTCTCGGCCTGTACTGAGATTCGTCCGCGTGATGTTCGGCATTCTCGGCGCGCCGCTGTTCTGGGCGCACGCCTACATGGGCGGCGGTTATTGTGACTTCAAACGAAAGTTCGCCGCCGAGCCGCTGCCCTACTGGCCGCCGGTGTTCACGCAGGCGAACGACTACCGGTAAATCGACAATGAAAATCCCCGATGCCCGCACAAGCGGGCATCGGGGATCTTGTTTATTGTGGCTGCTTTGCGGCCGTCTCTTAGTACATGCCGTCCTTCAGAATCGCAACTTTTTGAAGCAAAACGCATATAACGAAAAACGTAGATTTTCGTAGAGTTATCAATGCTTTGAGCCGCTTTTTAAAGTCTCCTTGATTTTAAGAAAATTCACACATTTCTACGCAAATCTACGCCACTTGGCAGGAAATTGGCGTAAGTTGTGGCGTAAGCCAGCCAACTTCGTACAATGAAAATTATAGGCTGCTGGCGATCTGTTCAAAGGCTCTCTCGACAGAATCAAAGCTGCTGTGCGTATAGACATCCAGCGTCACACTGGCGTTGGAATGTCCCATCAGATATTGCAGGCTCTTCACATCAAGCCCCGCCTGTTGGACGTTGGTGCAGAACGTATGCCGCAGCACATGAGGCGTGATCCGAGGGACAGGCTTGCCGTATGCCTTTTCAAATCGCGCTTGCAGACCTCGCATATAGTTCTCCAAGTGCATAGCGACCTTCGGCATCCCAGATTTGTCCAGAAAGAGGAAGCCGCTGTGACCGTCCACCAGCAATTCCACCTTAGGGGGTGTTCTGGCTTTCACCACTCGCATCAGCGCCATGTAAACCGCGTCCGTCATGGGGATATTTCGGATGCCGCTTTTGGTTTTGGGCGGTGTGACAAAATAGGGCTTCTCCGCCGTTCGGCACAACTGCCGCCGCACATGGATACAGCGCTGGTCGAAATCAATATCTGCCCGTGTCAGACCGTACAGCTCGCTCACACGCAAGCCGGTTCCCAGCAGGATCACAATGTCATCATAGTAATTCCCGCCGCAGTCCTGCACGAATTGCAGATATTTTTCCTGCTGCTCCTTGGTCAGCGCGTCGCGCACATAAGCATCCTTCGGCACCACGTCGGACAGCTTGAACTTGAACGGATTCTTGCGGATGATGTCATCATCCACCGCCATTTCAAACGCCGGTCTGACGACGCTTTGCAACACACCGATGGTGTTTTGCTTGATGCCGCTGTCGTGCAGGAACACAAGCCAGCCCTTTGCGTCGGATAGCTTTACAGTCTTGATCGGCTTCTGCCCGAATGGGTCGGCATGAATCCGCTTGACCGCAGAACCATACGACCGCAGGGAGTTTTGCTTCAAGCCCCGTTTCAGGTTCATGTAGCGATCAACCAACTCCGCCACGGTCATTTCGCCCGCTGCATAGTCAATGCCATCCGCCATGTCGCGCCGCAGCTCGTCCTCTTTCTTCCGCAGCTCTGTCAGGGATTTGGCGTAAATACAACGCCTTTTCTTGTGTATATCGGTATAACGATAGTCATAGGTGCCGTTTGCTCTCTGGCTCTCGCCATCCTTCAAAACGCGACCCTTGCTATCTTTGCGCTTTTCAGACAATCTCAATTACTCCTTTCCAGCGAAAAGCGCATGTAGGGTTTGTATTAGTATACCATACCCCACACGCGCTTTCCACTTATTTTTATATCGAATAGGACGAATCCAAAAACCTTTCAAATGCTCTACGCTTAATAAGGCGTTTGTTCCCGTTCCACAGTACAAACGGGCAGTTATTCTCGTTTGTCATATCTCGCAGTTTGTTGATGCCGATTCCAAAGTAGGCAGCAGCTTCCTCAAGGTTAAGATTTGCTTTTTCCCATACAGGGACACTATTGACCGCCACGAGGATCACCTCACAGCTGCTCCTCGTCGAACAGATAGCCTTGAAATACCGTGCCATCTCCGGTGATGAAACGGCCACGCGCATCCTTGGGTATCTGTTCGGCGGCGCTGGTGTTGTCGAGTATGATTTGCGAAAGTACGCTGTCCGCCCTGCCGCAAACACGGAAATCCATGTTGTTGCGTATCTGGCCGGGGATGATCGTTGCATCCGGTCTCTGCGTGGCAAGAATAAGGTGGATACCAAACGCCCGCCCCTGCCGCGCGATGGTGGACAGCCTGCTTTCAATTTGCGCCAGTAGCTTCTTCCGCTCGTTGTCGGCTCCGGTCTTGTCCAACATCTCCGCCACCTCGTCACAGGCGAATACAAGCCTCTGAATGGGTTGCTCTGCGGTTTCGTTGTAGGCGTC
>CAKUEH010000073.1 GCA_934646185.1 uncultured Oscillospiraceae bacterium
CGCAGGGCGGCGTGCTCGTCGTCATCCACGACGTCACCGAGCAGCGCAGGAGCGAGCAGCTCAAGCGCGAATTCGTCGCCAACGTCTCGCACGAGCTGCGCACGCCTCTGACCAACATCAAATCCTACGCCGAGACGATCGTCGATACCGGCGACGAGCTGCCGCCGGAGCTGCGCGCGAGCTTCATGAACGTCATCATCAGCGAGGCCGACCGCATGACCCGCATCGTGCAGGATCTGCTCACGCTCAGTAAGATCGACTACGGCAAGATGGAGATGAACATCTCCCGCTTCCCGTTCCTGAAGGCCGTGCAGAACGTCTATGACGCGGCGAAGCTCAACGCCGAGCAGAACCACCACCACACCATGACGCTCACTTGCGAAGGCGCCATCCCCGACGTCAACGGCGACCGGGAGCGCATCGAGCAGGTCATCACCAACATCGTCTCCAACGCCGTCAAGTATACGCCCGACGGCGGCAAGATCGACATGACCGTCGGCACGAGCGGCAAAAACGTCTTTGTCCGCGTCACCGACAACGGCATCGGCATCCCCGAAAAGGATCTGCCGCGCCTGTTCGACCGGTTCTACCGCGTGGACAAGGCGCGCTCGCGCGAGTCCGGCGGCACGGGCCTCGGCCTTTCCATCGCGCAGGAGATCCTGAACCAGCACAAGGGCAGCATTGAGATCTCGTCCGAATACGGCAAGGGCACCTCGGTCCTCATCACCATGCCCGCCGCGGAGGCGCAGGCATGAAGCAGGAACGGAAATTCGGTCCCGCCGGCCATAGCCGGCGGCTGCTGGAAATTGGGAAGGACATTCTGATCGCGGCGCTGGTGCTGGTAAACCTGACGCTCGCGATCATGTGCCTGCCGACGAAGACGCTTACGCAGACCAAATGGCTGGCGAGCGCGCTGCGCCCGTTCGCGGGGCTGTTCGGCCTCAATGAGGCGGAGCTGACCTATACCGCGCCCGCCACCGGCAGCGCGTTTATCGGCGCGGCGCAGCCCATCGCCGTCACGCTGAGCACCGAGACGGGCCGTCAGACCGCGCAGTATGAGTTTGCCGCCCTCGATACGCTCTACGGGCAGTACGGCGGGCTTCTCGCGCAGGCGCTCGAGAGCGCGGAAGCGCCGCAGGCGTGCGCGGAATCGGAATTTTATAAGGCGCTGCGGGGGCCCGGCGCGGCCTTCTGCTTCCCGGGGCAGATCTCGCCCGCCGTACTCGGCGCGTGGCTGAACGTGCGCGCGCCGGAGGGCGCGGACGCGCAGTGGTACCTGCTGGCGCTGGATGGGGAGACGGCCCGGCTGTATCTGCTGGGCGACGGCTGCTACCGCGCGCAGACGGCGCTTGCGGCAGAGGCCCTTGCGGCCGAGCTCTCCGCCGCCGTCCCGGACGGCAGCTTCTTCGCCTTTGAGTCGGACGATGCGCCCTACCGCGCGCTCGATCCGCTCTCGCTCATCAGCGCGTCGAGCGCCGCGGTCTGCACGGGCCTCGGCACGAACCCGTGCGACGCGAGATTCATTTCCGCCCTCGCCACGCGCATCGGCATCAACCCCTACGGCGACGCGCGCTTCGTCGGAAACGACGGCACGACGTCCTTTACCGAGACGGGCCTGCGCCTGCGCGTGAGCGCGCAGGGCAGAATCGAGCTGCAAATTCTCCAGCCGGACGCCCGCTTCCAGAGCACAACCGCTGACGCGCTGGGCCGCATTGAGGCCGCGCGGAGTCTTCTCAGCAGTCTGACCGGCGACAGCTATGGCGAGGCGCGGGTCTATCTGCAAAGCTATCGGGAGGACGGTCAGAGCGCCGTGTGTACCTTCGGCTATTATCTGTCCGGCGTCGAGGTCTCGCCGCGCGGAGGCGGCATCGAGATCCGCTTCGACGGCACGCAGATCACGAACGCCTCTGTCCTGTACCGCAGCTACACGGTCGCGTCGGCCCCCGCCCCGCTCCTGCCCGCCGCCCAGGCGGCAGCCTGCCTGCCGAAGGGCGGAACGCTCCGGCTTCTGTACGCGGAAAACGCCGGCGGAGAACTCGCCGCCGGCTGGCAGACGGAGTAATACCCCGTTAAGGCTCCCCTTGGGCACAAGGGGCCGATTCCCCCTGTCAGGGGGAAATGGCCCGTAGGGCCAAAAGGGGTAGGGGGCTGGCCCGAAGGGTCTGAGGGGATTCGAATTTCACAAATTTAGGAACACTCTAAAATTTGCAGCAAATCCCCTCCGTGGAAATGTCAAGAAATGTGCAGTCGGGAAATACCCAAAATCTGAAAAGCATGGTAATACAGCGCAGTTTTCCGAAG
>CAKUEH010000074.1 GCA_934646185.1 uncultured Oscillospiraceae bacterium
GTCAGGTGCTCCTGACGGCTTTTTTTGTTGACGGACAGAAAGCCCTCGAACGTGAACCGGCCCGTCGGCAGCCCGGAAATGCTCAGCGCCGTCACCAGCGCGCACGGCCCGGGGATCGCGCAGACCGTCACGCCGTTTTCCGCGCACAGACGCACCAAGTCCTCGCCGGGGTCGGAGATGGCAGGGGAGCCCGCGTCCGTCACCAGCGCACACGTTTCGCCCGCCAGCAGCCGCGCGAGAATTTTTCCGCCGCTCTCAGCCTTGTTATGCTCGTGATAGCTCACAAGGCTTTTTTTGATCTCCAGATGGTTCAGCAGCTTGAGGCTCACGCGCGTGTCCTCCGCCGCGATAAAATCGGCCTCCGCCAGCGTCCGGGCGCAGCGGGGCGAGATATCGTTCAGATTGCCGATGGGTGTCGGCACGAGATATAGGGTTCCGGCCATAGTCGCTTCACTCCTGTAGATGATAGATGCGCCGCCCCTCGGCAGTCAGCTCGCCGGACTGCGTATAAAGAAGCAGATCCGGCTCATATTGCAGCCCCGGCTTTCCGCCGAGGCGGGATTCGATCAGAACGAGATTGACGGCGCTTCCGGCCCTGTGGCGAACAAAGCGGATGCGCTTCGGCTCCAGCCGCGCCGCGCGCAGACCGGTCACGAGATCGACCAGCCGCTCCGGCTTGTGGACCAGAAAAAACCGCCCGCCCCATTTCATTGCCCGCGCCGCAGCCGCGCAGAGCGCGTCAAACGGGCAGCGGAGCTCGCTTCTCGCGGCGCAAAGACTGTCCTGCGTGTGCAGATACCCGCTCTCCGGCGGATAATAGGGCGGGTTGGACAGCACGCAGTCAAAGCTCCCGGGCGCGATCCCGCCGTGCGTCTGCCGCAGATCGCCGCAGACGATATGCATGCGGTCGGAAAGCCCGTTTGCTTCCGCGTTTTCCCGTGCCTGCCGCGCTGCGGCCTCCTGCAGCTCAATGCCGCAGACCTGCAGCGTCCTGTCCGCGCCCAGCAGCAGAAGCCCCAGCGTCCCGCACCCGCAGCCGAGATCCAGCACCCAGCTTCCGGGCCGGATCCGGCAGAAATCTGCCAGTACCATCGAATCCGTGCTGATGCGGAACTGCGCGTCCGGGATGTTCATCCGGATACGGCCAAAGAGAAGCTCTTGCATATGCGCTCCAATCAAAAAGACAGGGGGTGCTGCACGCAGCACCCCCCTCCTGGTTATGTGCTTATTCCTCAGAGATCGCGTCGTTGGGGCATTCTGCTGCGCAGGTACCGCAGTCCACGCACTGATCGGCGTCGATGACGTACTTGCCGTCGCCCTCGCTGATGCAGCCAATGGGACAGACGTCAGCGCAAGTGCCGCACATTACACAGTTGTCATTGATTACGTGTGCCATTTGAAGCACCTCCATTTTCAAGGTAGCTTCATTCTATCATACTTTCCTGAAAATGCAATGAAAAAAGTGTAAATTCCTCGGACAGTCCGGATTTTTTCATCTCTGTCGTATAAACGTCCGCCGCTTCGTCGAGACTCTACCGCGACAGGAGGCGATCGAAATGAAAAAACCGGCATATTCCGCGGCGATGGATCGGGTGCTCTTCCGCGCGTCGCGGCTGGCGCGCGAGCTTGGCGGCGCGCAGACCGGCACGGAGCATCTGCTGCTCGCGCTCTCGCAGGAGCGCCTCTCCCAGACCGGGCGCATCCTCTGCTATCAGGGCGCGGAGGGCAGGCTCCTGCGCTGCATGCTGCTGACAAAGCAGGAGCGGCCGGAGCCGTCCGGCCGGCAGGGATTTTCCACAGCGGCCGCAAAAGCGCTCGACGGCGCGCGGCACGAGGCGGTTCGTCTCGGCGCGGCCCTCTGCCAGCCGGAGCATCTGCTGCTCTCGCTCATGCGCGACGACGCCTACGCGGCGGCGCGCGTGCTCTCGGAGCTCGGCGTCGACTGCAACTGCGTGTTCTCCGAAACATACGACCGCCTGCGCATCCTGCAGCCCGCGCAGGCCGAGAAAGGACGATCGGAATTGAAGCTCTTGGAAGTATACTGTGACAATATGATCGAGCGGGCTCCGCAGATGGATCCCGTCGTCGGCCGCGAGGCGGAGCTCTCCCAGCTCATGCAGGTGCTCAGCCGCCGCAGCAAAAATAACCCCGCGCTCATCGGCGAGCCCGGCGTCGGCAAGACCGC
>CAKUEH010000075.1 GCA_934646185.1 uncultured Oscillospiraceae bacterium
CCCTGGCGGAGCGGATCGCCCGGCTGCCGGACCATGACCGGCGGCTCATTGAGGTGCTGGTGGATCACTGCGAACCGGAAATGTGAAAACAGCACCCCGGAAGGAAAACTTCCGGGGTGCCTTTTTCATTTCTATGGCGAACTCAGTACAGCTGGTCCAGGAGGTCCACCACGTCCGCCACGGCGCGGCTCTCCGCGTGGGAGACCACGGTGGAGACGGCCTTCACGGCGTCGGTGCCGTTGGCAGGGGCGAAGGCGTGACCGGCGGCGCGCAGCATAGAGAGGTCGTTGGCCTCGTCGCCCATGCAGCAGACGTCTTCCCGGGCGATGCCCAGGCGCTCCGCCAGGCGCAGCACCATGCCGCCCTTGTTGGCCCCCTTGGCGGTGACCTCCAGCAGGTTGTCCCGGGAGAAGACGATCTCGTAGTCGGCGTCCCAGCCCCACTCCGTCATCCGGCGGCGGGCGGCCTGGAGGGTGGCGTGGTCATCCTCGAAGATGAACTTGCCCAGGGGCAGGGGGACCTCCAGAAGGCTGGGCTTCTCCTCCGTCCCCACATGGGTCAGGTGCTCGTGGCGGCGGACATACTCGTTGGGCCGGACGGCGTGGACCACATTGCCGATGTGGTAGGCCTCCACCGCCAAGGTGGGGAAATCGTCCAGCAGGGCCTGGCCCCGGCGGAGGGCGGCCTCGTCCAGGAGGTTGCAGTCCAGGTACTCGCCCCGGGCGAAGTCGTAGAGGGCCGCGCCGTTGCAGAGGACGCAGGGGGTGTTGATGGGCAGCCCCGGAGCGATGGCCTGGAAGGCCGCCAGGGCCCGTCCGGTGGCCACGGCGAAATGGCCGCCCTGGGCGGTGAAGGATTCCAGGGCCGCCCGGTTCTCCGCCGTCAGGGACGGGAGGGGCTCCCCGGCCACCAGGGCAGGCTCGGTGTAGACCAGGGTGTTGTCAAAGTCGCAGGCCAGAAGGACGCGGTCGAATTTTCCCATGGGGGTTCTCCTTTCGGGGGAAGGATGGCAGCGCCCGCCGCCGAAGGGCGGCGGGCGGAGGGTGTCGGGGCAGGGGGACGGGCCGCCGTACCTAGGGCATGGCCTCCGCCGACCCCTACGGGGGCGTTGCGGGAAGCGCACAGCAATCGGCGGGCGGAGGGTGTCAGGACTCGGCGGGAGGGGCGCTGGGGGCTCCGCCCTCGCCGCCTTTGCGGCGGCGGCCGCCCCGGTGATGGGGACGGCGGCGGCGCTGGGCCTCGCCGCCCTCGGCCTTCTCGCCCTTGGGGGCGGCGCCGCCCTGGGGACGGGCATCCTGGCCCTGGGGACGGGGCGGACGGCTCTCACGGGCGCTGTCCTTTCCGTTCTCCCGGGGATCGTCCCGGTTGTTCTCGCGGTTGTTCTCTCTGGGCTGGGTCTCGGGGTTCTGGCCCCGGCCCCGGCCGCCCCGGCGGCGGTTGCCGGACTTGGGCTGGCCGCCCTCGGCCTTTGCGGGCTTGTCCTTGGGGGGCTCGGGCTTTGCGGGCTTGTCTCCCACGGGCTTGCCGGGCTTTTCCTGGGCGGGACGGGGGGCATTGCCCCGGCCGCCCCGGCGGCGGGAGCGGCGGCGCTTGCCGTCGCCGATCTTCTCCCGGGAGGGGGCCTCGATATCGTCCCAGCCGTCGCTGTCCTCGGGCTCGTGGAAGGGCGTGAAGCCGAAGGGCATGCCGAAGGGCCGCTCCTCCTTCTTTTCCGGGACGTAGCGCTCCGGGCGCTCCGCGGGGATCTCGATGCCCTCCCGGCTGCCCTTGCCGTTGCGCAGGACGCAGATCTCACAGTTGTGGTAGGTCTTCAGCGGCTCGGAGGGGGGCGCCCCGTCCAGGGCCACCCGGACCTTCTCCTGCAGGAGGTCCACGGACTTCACGTTGCCGGGGCCGTCCGGCGTTTGGACGAAGGATTCATTCTTGGGCATCCGCTTCTGGGCGTCCTCATAGGCGTTCTGCTCGTACTTCAGGC
>CAKUEH010000076.1 GCA_934646185.1 uncultured Oscillospiraceae bacterium
AGCTCCTCCAGCGTCACGGGGCGGTAGAAATTGATATCCGTCCCGGCATTCAGCACGCGGGGCAGCTCCCTCAGCAGCTGGTACTCCTGACCACGGCTCTGGTGGATGTGGCCGTGGATCATATAGCCCCGCTTGCGGTAAATGATGGGGTAGTGGCACAGCAGAATGTGTGTCTCGCCGTCATCGATCTCGTTAAAATCGGTGATGGTCTCAAAATAGCGGTAGAGGGAGGCGGCGTCCTCGTACCCGGTGTCGTGGTTGCCCCGGATCAGGTGCTTGTGTCCCGTCAGGCGGGAGAGCAGCGCATGGGGAACCTGCCCCTCGTTATACCCGATGTCGCCCACCAGATACACGGTGTCGTCCGGTGATACCGTTTCGTTCCAGTTGCGGATCAGCGTCTCGTCCATTTCCTCCACCGTGGCAAAGGGCCGGGAGGACAGCAGCGGCTCATAGAGAAAGTGAAGATCGGCGGTGTAAAAAATCACGGTCAGTCCTCCTTGATTACGTTATATTTATAATAGAATAACGCGGCGGAAATAGAAAAGCGTCAGAGCGCTTTGTAAAGCTACGGTACATTATAGTGTAATGGAATCCGGTTTCTTCGTCAATCCCGCGCGTTCAGCAATGCGGAATCTTTTCTCGCAATCGTGAATAATTTGAGGCCGGCGTTCCGCTTTGTGGCCGGGGCGGCGTTTTTCTTTGAATAAGGAAAAAAGATTTGACAAATGCACCTGTTGGTTTTATCTTGTAGGTTAAAGTATAAGACGAAAGGGCGAAACACATGGATTATGCAACAGAATCGCTGAAGCTGCATGAGCAGCTGCGCGGCAAGATCGAGATCGTTTCCCGCGCAAAGGTGGACAGCAAAGAGGCTTTGTCCCTCGCATATACGCCGGGCGTCGCACAGCCCTGCCTGGAGATCCAGAAGGATATCAGCAAAAGCTATGACCTTACCCGCCGCTGGAACACGGTGGCGGTGGTCACGGACGGCACCGCCGTGCTGGGACTGGGCGATATCGGCCCGGAAGCCGGTATGCCCGTGATGGAGGGCAAATGTGTGCTCTTTAAGGAGTTTGGCGGCGTGGACGCCATCCCGCTGTGCATCCGCAGCAAAAACGTGGATGATATCGTAAAGACAGTTTCTCTGTTGGCGGGCAGCTTCGGCGGCATCAATCTGGAGGACATTTCCGCACCCCGCTGCTTCGAGATCGAGGAACGGCTCAAGGCCGCGTGCGATATCCCTGTATTCCATGATGACCAGCACGGCACCGCCGTTATCACGCTGGCGGGCCTTATCAACGCCCTCAAAGTGGTGGGCAAAAGGCTGGAGGACGTGAAGATCGTTACCAGCGGCGCTGGTGCGGCAGGAACGGCTATCATCAAGCTGATGCTGAGCATGGGTCTGAAAAACGTCATCATGACCGACCGCTCCGGCGCCATCTATGAGGGCCGCGAGGGGCTGAACCCCGCCAAGCAGGCTATCGCCGCCGTGACGAACCGCGAAAAGCAGTCCGGTACGCTGGCTGAAGTCATCAAGGGCACCGACGTGTTTATCGGCGTCTCGGCGCCGGGGGTACTGACGGCGGACATGATCCACACCATGGCCAAGGATCCCATCATCTTCGCCTGCGCCAACCCCACGCCGGAGATCTTCCCCGACGAGGCCAAGGCCGCCGGTGCGGCGGTGGTGTCCACCGGCCGCAGCGACTATCCCAACCAGATCAACAACGTGCTCTGCTTCCCCGGTATCTTCCGCGGCGCGCTGGACGTCCGGGCCAGCCAGATCACCGAGAATATGAAGATCGCCTCCGCGTATGCCATTGCCGG
>CAKUEH010000077.1 GCA_934646185.1 uncultured Oscillospiraceae bacterium
CTGTTTGACCACCGTGAGCTGGTGGGCGGCCTGCGGTTCGTCCATGAGCCCGCCACGCTGCGGTTCTTCACCGGCGTGCTGAAGCCCATCGGCGACTGGCCGGAGAAGCTGGCCGCGGCGTACAGAGCGGATTTTGGCGAGGAGCAATGACAAAAATCTGTCATTCCGAACCAGTCCGCAGACCGGCGTGGCAATCCGTCTATCTGGATTTCCGCCGCACTGTCAGGGGTTACGGATTCCCACGTCGCTTCGCTCCTCGGAATGACAGGATCGGGGACTCTCAATAAGCGTAAAAAGGATGCAAGCTTTCGCTTGCATCCTTTTTTATTTTATACAATATCATACAGCGCCCGCAGGTCGTCGATCTCATAGTCGATGCGCAGGCCATCCGGGCGGGGCGTGTGGCGGGGATTGTACCAGCAGCAGGGCAGGCCGTAGTTATTCGCGCCCCGGATATCGCTGGAGATGCTGTCACCGATGACAAGGCAGTTGTCCTTGGTGATGCCGTCAATGTGAGCGAACACATAGTCAAAATACGCCGTCGATGGCTTGGCGGCGCCCGCCTCCTCGCTGATGAAGGCGGCGGTGATGTCGGGGACGATGGGGCTTTTCGCCAGACGGCCCCGCTGGACGGAGGCCACCGCATTGGTGACAAGATACAGCTTGTGGCTGCGGGCCAGA
This sequence comes from uncultured Oscillospiraceae bacterium, assembly GCA_934646185.1. GTDB lineage: Bacteria > Bacillota > Clostridia > Oscillospirales > Oscillospiraceae > CAG-170. The sequence continues at coordinate 682 of CAKUEH010000077.1, forward strand.
GTGTGGCACACCTCCTGGGCGTAGGGCAGCATAAAGGCGCACTGGCTCAGGGTATGGAGATGCAAGGCGTTGCAGCCCTCGGCGTCCCGGTCAAGCCCCATGGCCGACAGGAAATTGCGGAAGCGCTGCACCACCAGAAACTCCTTGGTGCACTCGCCCCGGTCAAAGGCCGCCCACATCTCGTTGTTGCAGCACTCGTACAGCTGGAACGTCTCATCGCTGTCGGGAATGTCGAACTGGCGGCAGACGGCGTGAAAGGCCTCCTGATTGGCCCGGTCGAAGTTGAACAGGGTATTATCCGCGTCAAATAGTAAGTAGGGGTAGTTCATCGTTGCTTCCTTTATACAAATAATGCGTTTTCCGCCGGGCGGGCATAGACCTCCTCCAGCTCGCTCTTGTGGTAGAGATAGCCGGGATCGTCATAGAATTTGGCTCCGGTGGGGCAGCCCTTGACGCAGGCGCAGCACTTGATGCAGGTGCCGGGCACCTGCGACGGATCATCGGGGTCGATGCTGCCCATGGGGCAATGGGCGGCGCACCAGCCGCAATTGCCGCACTTGCTCACGTCCGTTTTAGGCTTTACCTTCAAAATATTGATGGGGTTCCCGTGGCGGTCACGGGGCGTATAGTAGGGGCGGATGGGGTCGCAGCCGCCTACGGTGACGGGCGCGGTATCCCCCGCCGCCAGACGGGCGGCGATACGGTCGGCAAAATCGTCCATCTCCGCCATATCGGCGTCGTTGGGACGACCGGCGCCCAGTGTGCGGGAAAAGCTGTGCTCCCCCACAAAGGCCGCGCCTGCCACGCAGGTAAAGCCGTCGGCGGTCAGCAGCTTCGACAGCTCCATCAGGGCGTCGTCATAATCCCGGTTGCCGAACAGCGCCACGGGAACGGCCAGCGCTCCCGCGCCGTGCACCATGTCCCGCAGCCAGGGCATCAGCAGATTGGGCACGCGGCCCGCGTAGGTGGGACAGCCCACCACCGCCAGATCGCCCGCCGGGACGGTCAGTTCCCGCTTTCGGGCATCGGGCAGGGTATAGCTGTACTCGGCATAGGCCGCGCCCAGCTTGTCCGCCAGACGGCGGGCAATGCGGCGGACGGTCTTTTCCG
>CAKUEH010000078.1 GCA_934646185.1 uncultured Oscillospiraceae bacterium
TGAACTGCTCCCTGTCAAGTAGACAAAGCAAGAAATAAAAACTATGCAGAGGATTCTATAACATGTAGGATTCTCTGCGTTATTATTTTGCTGAAGCTGCGATGAATTCCGCCGGTGTCATACAGCCAAGCTTTTTCTGGTACCTGTCATTGTTATAAAAGTCAATATATGCGCAGATCGCCTTCCGCAGAGTTTCGTAATCCTCGAAATGATAGAGGTAATACATTTCTGTTTTTAGGATGCCCCAGAATCCCTCCATTGGGGCGTTATCAAGGCAGCGTCCCACGCGGGACATACTCTGGCATACGCCGGCGCGTTTCATTTCTTTTCGGAAGGAACGACTGGTATATTGGACGCCCCGGTCGCTGTGCAGCAGCGGTTTTGCATCCGGATATTTCTGAAACGCCTGCTCGAAAGTGTCCAGCACAAGAGGTGTATTATTGCGGCAGCTCAGGGAGAACGCAACGATATTCCTTCCGTACAGATCCAGCACGGCGCTCAGGTACGCCTTGCTGCCAGAGCCGTATTTGAGCTCTGTTATGTCAGTCACCCATTTCTCATTCTGCCGGTCAGACGAAAACTCCCTGTTCAAAATATTTTCCGCGGCGTATTCCGCCGGGGTCTTCTTCTGATACCGCCGCTTTTTCTTCCTGCATACAGACCGCAGTCCAAGCACGCGCATAAGACGGTAGATTCGTTTCAAGTTGCACTTCAGCCCGTAGCGGCGTTCCAAAATGATCTTCATCTGCCGGTATCCGGGAATGCCGTACTGGGCCTGATAAATCTCGGTAATGAGCCCGGCCAGTTTATCGTCTTCCGTTTGCTTTTGGCTCACGGCGCGATTGAGCCATTTATAATATCCGGCCCTGCTGACACCTACCGCAGCGCAGAGCTTATAAACAGGCCAGCTGCGTTCCTCGTGCAATTCTTTGATGACCTGATACGCGGCAGCCTGCTGCACGCCGCTGAGCTCCGGCAAACCGAGAGCCTGGCGTCGATGCTGCTGAAGCTTCCGATGCAGCACAGCCTCCATTTCCAGCTCAAGATTGACCGCTTTGAGATGCTTATTCTCAATGACCCAGTCGGAAAGTTCTCTGGAGCACTCCCGATCTTCTCGCAAACTGTTGAGACCCGCCGCGTGATACTTCCGCACCCACCCATAGATCTGCTGGTATGTAAACCCGAAGCGCTCTGCTGTCAGGGCGTAGTCCCTGTCATGGGCGATGCAGAATTCCACCGCCTTCTCTTTTTCTTCTCCGCTGATCCTGGCCATACATGTACCCTTCCTGGCTCCGCCCGCGGGACGGAACTCTTTTTGGCCATTATACAACGAAATCCACTTCTCAAGCTGTGTTCTCGACCGAATCTGATATTTTTTACAGATTTCCTCTTCACTCATCCGCCCGGACAAATAGGCTTCTACCGCTTCGCGCTTGATCTCCTTGGAGTAGTGATGGTTTCCGGACCGATGGCATAGACCTTCCGCGCCAAACAGTTCATAATTTAACAGCCATTTTTGTAGTGTACTCCGGCTCACGCCAAATCTCGCTGCGGACTGATTGAGACTTTCCGTTCCGTTGAGACTGTGTTTTACCGCAATGATTTTGATTTCCGAACTCACATAATTCATTACTGACATAAGAATGCTCCCCATCTGAAGTAGTTGCAGATTTTTACTCTCTGCTTGTCTACTCTATGGGGAGCATATCA
>CAKUEH010000079.1 GCA_934646185.1 uncultured Oscillospiraceae bacterium
CCAGATCGTTTACATTGGTGCCCGTGGGGCCTGTCTTGATTAGGCCGCCAACGGTCTCAAGGGCATGATACGCGTCGTTATCCGCTAAAAGTGCTTCCGCCGAGAGTCTATACTCCTTCAGCGCGGCACAAGTATCTCCTGTAACATACCCCCCTGCCGCGTCCGTCGGGCCGTCGGTGCCGTCAGAGCCTATGCTTAAAAGCGAAGCATTCGGAACGCCGGCCAGCTCTATCGCCGCCGCAAGCGCCAGCTCCTGGTTTCTGCCGCCAAGGCCCTTTCCCTTTACATGGACTACCGTCTCGCCGCCGGCGATATAGGCGATTTTTCTTCCGTCCGCAGCGTGCCGTCTCAGGCAACTGCCAAACTCCCTGCCTGCCCGAGACGCCTCGCAGGATAAATTGTCGGTCAAGAAAACCGTCTCATAGCCCAGCGCCCCGGCTCTTTCTATGGCTGCGTTGCACAGCTGACGCACACTTCCGATGATACTGCAATGCCCGTTTGTGACCTGCTTCGGCGTTTCTGTTTTCAGACAGGCAGTCACCTCCGGCGAGATCAGCAGTCCGAATTGCTTGGCCAATTCCATTGCCTGTGTGCAGGTAGAGGGGTCGGCAACCGTTGGGCCGGAGGCAATCATATCGACCTTGTCGCCTAAAACATCCGACAGGATGATCGTTTCTACCTTTGCCGGCAAGCACCACTGGGCAAACCGTCCACCCTTTACCGCCGAAAGACGCTTGCGGATCGTGTTGATTTGGCCGATGTCCATTCCTGCCCGCAGCATACGCTCCGTGATTTCCTTCAAAGCATCCAGTGAGATCAACGGGCTTTCAAAAAGTGCACTGCCGCCACCGGAGAGCAAAAACAGGACGGTATCCGTGGCTTTCAGTCCCTGAGTCATTTGGAGAATCTTCTGTGTGCCCTCCACGCTGTTTCGATCCGGAATGGGATGTCCCGCCTCCAAACATAAAACGCCGGGTAATTCCCCTCGGATATGCCCGTATTTCGTAAGCACAATTCCCCGGCAGATCGGCTTCGGCACGCATTTCATCGCAGCGTCCGCCATTTGCCATGCCGCTTTTCCGACGGCGACCAGATAGATATCTCCATCAAATCGCAGACATCCCAACGCACGTTTTACGGCATAATCCGGCTTTGCGCGGTTAATGGCGTACATTGCAATATCCAGTATATCCTTATAAAGCTGTGCTTTTCCATCCATCGTGTCCAACTCCTTTTCCTGTAATTTATATGATAGCCATGATTTTGCGAATTGGCAAGTTCATTCTTGCGTAATAAATCACGCAAGAGCACAGTTATTAGATGATCCGCTGCTACTATGAGATGGATGATCTTTTCATTAGGAAGAGTCCTTCACACATTTGCCGCAAAGCCGTCCTCCTAGTAAAATGACCACAGAAATCAAACAAGGAGGATTTGACTATGCAAACGATTTTTGAGGCAATGGGCGGCACCTATCGGCAGGAGGGAGCGTATCTGCTTCCGAATCTGACAGCCCCGGAGAGTCCACAGATCGGCATTTGGGGAGAGCGAAGGAGGAAATACCTCCAGGCTTACAAATCGGGACTCTATACCGG